>JAGOJY010000121.1 GCA_017994815.1 Acidobacteriota bacterium | reverse complement strand
CGACCATCTTCCTCCCGTGGGACACCGTCCGGTCCGGGCCGGGCGGTTACTCGCGGAAGCTGACGCTGCCGCCGGGAACGGCGATCGACGGCCTGCACCAGATGTGCAATGGGGACTGGCTGTTCTCGGTCGAGGCGCCGGCGACTCTCGGCGCCGCGACCTACGAACCCGCCGACGTCATCCGCTACAGCCCCGTGGTCGGCGCCTACTCGCTGTACTTCGGGGGTGCCGTCGCCGGCGTGCCTGCGGGCTCCAACGTGGACGCCCTGTTCCTCGTGTCCGGCGACCTCTCGGACCTGGTCCTGAGCTTCGACGTGCCCACGACCATCGGCGCGGTGACCTACGATCCGGCGGACCTCGTCCGCTACGCCGGCGGTGCTTTCACCCTCTACCTCGACGCATCGGCGACCATCCCGCCGATCCCGCAGGTCGTCAACGTGACGGGAGCGGACCGCCGGGGTCTGCTGCGCGTGGTGACGTTCGACGTGCCGACGACCCTCGGCGCCGCGACGTACCTGCCAGGCGAACTGGTGTCGTGGAATGGCGTCGCGTTCGCCTCCTACAACGCGGATCCGAATTGGCCGCTTTCGAGCAGGATCGACGCTTGGACCTTTCCCCCGGACCCCGGTGAGGTGCCGATGGTGAAGGTCGCGAAGTCGATGTTGGTTCCGGGCAACCTCACCCTCAGTTGGACCGCGAGCACTTCGGCGGGCGCGGAGGACTACGGCATCCACGAGGGTGCACTCGGGAGCTGGTACAGCCACACGGCGATCGACTGCTCGGACGCCGGCGGGAATCGCGTCGAGGACGTCGCCCCCGCGGCAGGGAACACCTACTACCTCGTCGTCGCACTGAATGACGACGTCGAGGGCTCCTACGGACGTGCTTCGAACGGCAGCGAGCGGCCGCCCGGCAGCCCCAACGCGTGCCGGCCGGCGCAGGGTTTCGACTGCCGCTGACCCCCTACCGGGGGCGGGTGATCCACCCGTCCCCGGTTGCTTCTCCCCTATTCGCGCGAGGGCCTTCTGCTAGTCTGCGTCTCCGAGGGAGGGTTGGATGCGCGTCTTCCGAGGGGCGGTCCCTGCTTTCGTCACCCTGGTCGCGGTCTACCTGATGGTCGGCTGCACCGAGCAGCCGACGGAGGTCAAGGCGCCCGCGCCGGAGCCGCTGGATGCATCGGTGCGCGAGATGTTCGACCCGCTCCCGGCGTCGGTTCCCGGCGCCGCGGGCGAGCCGAGCGCCGACATGATCACGCTGGGCCGGATGCTGTTCTACGAGCCGCGCCTGTCGAAGAGCCAGAAGATCTCGTGCAACACCTGCCACGACCTGGCGAAGTACGGCGTGGACGGCGAGCCGACTTCCGACGGGCACAGGGGTCAGAAGGGCGACCGCAACTCGCCGACCGTCTACAACGCCGCGGCGCACTTCGCGCAGTTCTGGGACGGGCGCGCGGCCGATGTCGAGGAGCAGGCCAAGGGGCCCGTCCTCAACCCGGTCGAGATGGCGATGCCCGCGGAGCCGGTCGTCGTCGCGGTGCTGACGTCGATGCCGGAGTACGTCGACCTGTTCCGCAGCGCGTTCCCGGGCGAGGCCGATCCCGTGACCTACGACAACATGGCCCGGGCGATCGGCGCGTTCGAGCGCAGGTTGATGACGCCCGGCCGCTGGGACGCGCTGCTCAACGGCGACGCCTCGGCACTGACGGCCGAGGAGCGGCTCGGCCTGCAGACGTTCCTCGACGCGGGCTGCCAGGCCTGCCACGCCGGCGCCCTGCTCGGCGGCACCTCCTACCAGCAGCTCGGGACGGCCAAGCCGTTCCCCGGCCTGACCGATCCGGGCCGCTTCAAGGTGACGCACGACGAGGCGGACAAGGCGGTCTTCAAGGTGCCGTCGTTGCGCAACGTCGAGAAGACCGGGCCGTATTTCCACGACGGGAAGGTCGGGCCGCTCGCCGACGCGGTGGGCGCGATGGCCGAGCACCAGCTCGGCGAATCGCTGACCGCGGAGCAGACGGCACGGATCGTGGACTTCCTGTCGGTCCTGACCGGCAAGATCGACCCGGAGTACATCAAGCCGCCGCAGCTCCCGCCCAGCACCGCGACGACACCAAAGCCCGAGGAGTAGCGGCCGGGGGCAGGTCTTCCGCCTGCCCCCGCCGGCATCAGCGCTTCTTGGCTTCCTGGAACTTCTGCCAGACGTCCATCAGCTCCAGCTGCGATTTGGCGTGATCGTCGTAGGCGTCGGCGAGCTTCGCGTTCTTCGACGCGACGTCGCGCGCGGCCTCGGCCATGTCGCGGGCGGTGCGGCGGATCTGCTCGTTGAGTTTCTCGAGCTTGGAGGTCGTCGCGGGCTCGGCGATCGTCCCGGATTGACCCACGGCGAGGGCGAGTTCCGCGCGCTCGCGCCGCTGGTCGCCGAGCTTCATCTCGATCTCGGCGAGCCGGACCTGCGCCTTGGAGTAGTCCACGGTCCGCCCGGCGCGATCGACCAGGGCGTCGACCGTGTCGCTGATCGCCTCGAAGACGTCGAGCTGCCTTTCCTCCAGCGCGCGCGTCGCCCGGAGGGCGTTCCGGCCCGCGTCGTCTTTCTGCTTGCGGGCCAGGCTCTCCCGCTCCTTGAGCATCGACAGCTCTTTCTTCTTCACGTCGACGTGGCTGCGGGCGACGCTAGCCATCTGCCGCAGCGCCGCGAGTTCCTGCTCGGCCTGCTGCTGCGCCTCCCGCGACAGCGTGATCTGTTGCCGCAGCACCTCGGGGTCGCGGGCCTGCAGCAACTGCTGGATCACCTGCGGATCGACTTCTTCCAGCGCGGTCGCCTCCTGCGCGAGAGGCACGGCGACCGCCCCGAGCGCGAGCGCGAGAAAGCTCCCCACGTGCCACAACTTCATCGACTGCTCTCCTTCGGCGAGCCCTTGGGCGGGAAGCGACCATCATGCAGGCCCGGGCACGTTTCGGCATCCCGACGGAAGCGGCCCGTCTGCTTACAGAACGAACCCAATCAGTTGCTGCGACTCGTTACCGGTCGTACTCGTGTGCCGCACGCCTACGTTTGGCGAAAAGTGTTCGTATTTAGTCGAACAAGTCCGGACCGTACGCCCACCCTGACCGGCCCGGCAAGAAAGAGGAACGCCATGCGTGCGGCTCCCGGTCGCCTAGTTCCTGTGCTGCGACTCGCCTGCGCCGGCTTGATCCTCGGCCTTCTTCCGGTGGTCCTGGCGGCGACGACCGTGCCGACAGGCGTGCCACCTGTCCCCCGAGGCATCAGCCGTCGCGGCGCTCGAAGATCTCCGGCAGCGGCTTGCGCTCGCGGTGCACGTTCTGGATCGCGGCGGCCTTGCCGATCGCGACCATCGCCATCAGCGCCCACGGGGCCCCGAGGCCCAAGAGCTGCTGCAGCTCGGCGCGCGCGATGAGCGGACCGGAGAGCCAGCAGCCGCCGTACCCCATGTCGGTCGCGGCGAGCAGCAGGTTCTGGACCGCCGCCCCGATGCACTGGATGTCCGGTCGGCCGCGCAGCGCGTTCATGTCGTCGTGCGTGAGGTCCGAGCCGACCAGCGCCTCGTCGACGATCGCGTGGTAGGGCGACATCGCGACCGCGACGACCAGCGGCGCCTCGGCGAAGAACGTCGAGAACCACTCGACCCGCGCGCGGGCCCTTTTGCCCTCCTCGTCCGCCGGCTCGGGCAACAGCACCGTCAGCTTGTGGCGCACGGCCTCGCCCATCCGCGCGAGCAGCTTGCGGTCGCTGATCGCGACGAAGCGCCACGGCTGCTGGTTGTTCGGGCTGGGCGCCAGGCCGGCGAGGCGCACCATCTCCTCGACGTGTCGCGGATCGACCGGGTCCGGTCGGAACTGGCGCACGCTCGCGCGGCGCTGGACGACCTCGCTGAACTCCATTTCAACCTCCCCTTCGAGCGCGGCCATTGTAGGGCGGCCACGCGTCACTGGCGCGCCTTGTCCAGCACTTCCGTCGCCTTCGCCACCAGCTCGCGGATGCGGGGGAACTCGCGGTAGGGGATCTCCATCCGCGCGCGGGGGGCGTCACCGGCCGAGATCGCGACGAACATCGCGTCGGCATTGCGGTCGGTGAAGACGAGGATCTCGAGACCGCCGCGCGTGCGGTAGGCGGCCTCGAAGCGGTCGAGCTTCGTGATCTTCTTGTCCAGGCTGCTTAGGTCGTCGAGCGCCTCGATCAATGGGCCGATCTCGTCGTCGTCGACCAGTGCCATGCCCCGCACGTCTTCCACGTCGTGCACGCGCACCGTGATGCCGTAGGTCCGCGCGCCCGTCGAGAGGTCGATCAGCTCGCGGGCGGTCACGATCAGCGGACCGCCGCCGGTCGGTGGCGCGTAGCGGCCGACGAAGCTCGACCCGGTGACGATCACCGCGCCTTCGCGGTACTGCAGTTCCTCGAGCCTCGTGCGCGGTTCGAACGTCTGCGCCGGCTCGGGGACAGCCTGCGCCAGGGCGCAGTACGTGGCCGAGAGGAGGGCACAGGCGACGAACAGGACATGGCGCATGTCAGTCCTCCTCGGTCGCCGCGGCCCGGCCTCCGCCGAGGGCGGCGTAGAGCGTGACCAGGTTGGCCTGCTCGGCGAACTGCGCCTGCACCAGCGCCTGCTGGGCGGCGAACAGCGACCGCTGCGCGACGAGCACGTTGAGGTACCCGTCGAGTCCCGCGTTGTAGCGCGCCTCCGACAGCCGGAACGTCTCGGACAGGGAGAACACGAGGTCTTCCAGCGCGTCGCGCTGGTCCACGAGGGTCCGGCGCAGCGTCAGCGAGTCGCTGACCTCGGCGAAGGCGGCCTGGATCGTCCGCTCGTACTGGGCCACGGCGATCTCGCGGTCGACCTGCGCCGCGCGCACGCCCGCGCGCAGCGAGCCGCTGGCGAAGATCGGCGTCAGGAGCTGCCCGGTGAAGGTCCAGGTCCCGGTCCCCTGCGAAAACAGGTCCGAGAGGTCGTTGCTCAGCGTGCCCGCGCCGGCGGTCAGGCTGATCCGCGGGAAGTACGCGGCGCGGGCGGCGCCGATGTTGGCGTTGAACGCCTTGAGCTGGTGCTCGGCGGCGAGGATGTCGGGCCGACGCAGCAGGACCTCGGACGGGATGCCCGGGGCCAGTGCGTCGCCGCTGGCGACCTCGGCCAGCTCGGCCGGGAGCAGTTCGTCGCCCAGCGGCGTGCCGGCCAGCAGTTCGAGCGCGTTGCGGTCCACCGCCACCAGCCCGGTGAAGTGCGCGACATCCGCGCGGGACGCGTTGACCTGGCTCTGCGCCTGGCGCATGTCCACGTCGGAGGCGATGCCCAGTTCCGAGCTCTGCCGGATCAGGTCGAACGTGGCCTGCTGCGCCTCGAGCGTGCCCCGTGCGATCTGCAGGTTCTCGGCGTCGGCGGCCAGCGCGAGGTACGTCCGGGCCACGGCCGAGACCAGCGCGATCTGTGCCGCCCCCGCCCCCTCGCGCGTGGCGAGGTACTGCTCGAGCGCCGCTTCCTTCAGGCTCCGCAGCCGGCCGAAGAAGTCGATCTCCCAGTTGAGCGTGCCGGCCAGGACCGTGTACGTCTCGGCGGTGCGGCCGTGGCCGGTGCCGGTGGTCTTCTCCGGGACGCGGTTGATGTCGCCGATCGCCTGCACGCCGATCCCCGGGTTCAGCTCGGAACGCTGGATCCGGTACAGTTCCTGCGCGCGTTGCACGTTCAGCGTCGCGACGCGCAGGTCGCGGTTGTTTTCGAGCGCGGCGCCGATGATCGAACGCAGCTTCTCGTCGGTGAAGAACTCGCGCCACTCGGTGTCGGCCACCGCCGTCGCCCCCGCCGCGGCCGCTTCGGGCGCGCGCCATGTGTCCGGGACCGGCGGCTCGGGCGGCGTGTACTTCGGTACGAGCGAGCACCCGCCCAGCAGCAGCGCGGCGACGAGCGGCAGCAGCGAGCGTTTCATAGGCGCACCTCCACGGCCGCGACCGCCTGTTTCCTGCC
>JAGOJY010000050.1 GCA_017994815.1 Acidobacteriota bacterium | reverse complement strand
CGGCGGCGAGCAGGCTGCCGGCTACCCGCCGGACCGCCCGGGAGCGGGCGAGCGGCCGCGGCCAGAGCGCGTGGAGCCCCGCGCCGAGAGCGAGCGCCCCGGCGAACAGGAGCGGCGGCGGCGCGAGCACCCGCGCCGAGTCCGGTGCGGATCGAAGCCGCATGCCGATCACCTTGCCCGACGGGCGTCGTTCGGACAAGGGCGCGCGCGGCTGTCGTATAGTCCGGGCCCGCGCATGTCCCGCAGCAGACAGCAGGCGCCCGCCGGGGGCGGCACGACGGTCCGGCCGCTCGAGGCGGCCGCCGCGGTGCTCCTCGTCGCGTGCGCGCTGGTGCCGGTCCTCGCGACCGGCGCCGGCTGGGCGTTCCCGCGCGGTCACGCCGTCGAGGCCGCGGCCCGCGCGCTCGTTCTCGCCGCGGGGATCGGCGCCGCGCTGTTCGGGCTGGAGCGCGCCGCCGGCCGGCTCGCGCCGACGCTCGCGCTGCTCGCGGGGCTCACGGTCCTGCTGCGCTTCGCGGTGCCGCCGGCCTACAGCGGCGACTGGGACTTCCTCGTCGCCGTCACCGAGCTGCACCACCCGTTCGGGCGCTGGTACGGCGCGAGCCTGGCGTACATCGGGTTCCACCGCGCGCTCGGCGAGCCGCTCGGCTGGCCCGCCACGGAGTCGATCCGCTGGCTCTCGTCGATCTGCGGGGCGCTCGTGGCGTGGCTGTACTGCCTGCTGGCGGTCCGGCTCGGCCTCGCGCGCGCGTTCCGCCCGTGGCCGTTCCTGTACGTCGCGGCGTTCGGCGCGGTCGGGATCGGGCTCGGGCACCTCGAGACCTACGCGGTCGTCGCCCTCGCGTTCGCGGCGGTGCTGTGGGCCGCGGTGCGCGCATTGCAGGCGCCGCCGCCCGCGCCCGTCATCGTGCTGCACCTCGTCACCGGCCTCGCGCTGACCGTCTACATCGGGCTCGTGCTCGCGCTGCCGGCGTGGCTCGTCGCGACCGCGATCGCCGCCGGCCGCGCGCTGCGCGCCCGCGACGTCCGCGCAGCCACCGCGGCGCTCGCGGGGCTGGCGATCGTGCCAGTCCTGTTCCTGGGCGTGACCCGCCTCGGCCCGGCCCCGGCGCACCCGATCGAGGACGCGCTCACCGAGCAGATCGGCGCGTTCGCCGACCGGCAGCCGAAGACCGCCTGGTTCCTGCCGGACGACGTCCACTGGCCGCTGCTGACGAACCTGACGCACCCGCGCTACTGGTTCGCCGGCTGGCACCTCGCCGACGCGGCGCAGCAGGCGTGGCTCGGCGACCGCGCGGGGCTGCTTGGCCTCGCGCTGCTGCTGACGCCGGCGATCGCGTCGTGGTCGCGGCGGCGCGGACCCGCACCGGAGATCTTGCCGCCGCTCGCCGCCGCGGGCGCGATCATGGCCTACGCCTTCACGATCGTGCACGGGATCGCGTTCCCCTGGGACTGGGACCTCGCCAGCTACGGCGCGGTGGCAACGAGCCTGTCGGCGGGAGGACTGCTGGCCTGGTGGCTCGGCGAGCGGCGGATCGCGCTGCGCTCGCGCGCCGGCGTGCTCGTGGCGCTCGTCGCGCTCGCGGCGCAGTTCGACGGCGTGCGCATGTTCCTGGCGATGGCCCCCGCCCCGCCGGGGTTCGGTCCCGCGGTCGCGGGCGTCAGTGTCGGGGCCAGCCCGGGCGCGATCGAGCTGCGCGAGGGGCGCCGGCCGCGCACGTGGTTCTGGATGCGCAACGACACCGGCCAGGTGCTCCACGTCCGCTCGGCGCACCTGTTCACCGGGCTGGCGGCGACGTCGGATGACGTCGCCCTGCGCCAGGTCCTGCACCGGCGCCGGCTGCTCGGGACGCGCGAGATCGAGCCCGGCGGCACCGCCCTGCTCGCGGCGTTCGACCCGCGCCTCACGGGGATCCACGTCTCGCGCGACGGGACGACGTGGACCAAGGCCGAGGGGCTCGGCCCGCCCGGGCGTTACGAGGCGCGTTGGATCGTGCGCGTGGACCTCGCGGGCGACCGGCGGCTGACCGAGTTCTCCTCGCAGCCGATCGCGCTCACGATCCTGCCCCCGCGCTGAGCGCCTCCAGCCGCCGCAGCACCTCCGCCGCCCGGCCCTGCCCAAGCGGGATGCGCGGCAGGCGGTAGGGGTCGGCACCGGGCAGCGCGAGCCCGGGCTGCGCGGTGAACGCGGCGCTGAAGCCGGCGGCGCGCGCGGCCGCCGCCGCGCGCTCGCCGGCGTCCCCCGGCCCCCCGAACGGGTAGGCCAGCCACGGGCCGGTCGTGACCTCGAGCAGGCCCAGCTCCTGGCGCTGCTCCTCCTCGGCCAGCGCCTCCAGCGAGCGGTGCGCCACGCCGCCGTGGCCGAGCACGAACAGCTCGCGCCGCCGCTGGAAGAGCTGCGGCGCGGCCCGCCGGCCGCACGCGCCGTCGCGGTCCCACCAGAAGCGGCCGCCCGGCGCCGCGGCCGCCCCGCTGACGAAGACCGCCGAGCGCAGCCGGTGCCACGCGAGAACCTCGACGCCGTGCAGCCACAGCTCCTCGCAGCCGCCGTCCCAGCTCAGCGCGAACGACAGCCCGGGTGGCAACTGCCCCGCCAGCAGCGCGGCGAGCGCCTCCTCGAACTGCAGGAGCGTGCCAGCCTCGCGCAGCGCGTCCAACGTGCGGTCCAGCTCCGCGGCCACGACCGCGCCGCGCGAGCGATCCGGCCGCTCGAGCACCCGCCGCCCGGAGAAGACCGCCAGCGCGCCGCGCGGGAACCGCTCGCGCACCCGCTCGCGGAGCCGCCGCGCGCGGCGCCCGCCCGCGGCCGCGTCGCGGTCCACGCGGGCCAACCCCGGCCGGCCGAACGAGGGAGGAACGTCCACGGGGAGAACAATGGGGCCTTGTTCGCCCCCGGTGCCACGCGTTCCCCTTGATCCGGGACCCGCCGCGGTCGAAAGTTACCCGGTGGGCCGCGGGGACGGGGCCGGGAGCGAGACGACGGGGACAGGTGTTCCACCTGCCCCGCTCCGGAGGACGGGGTGAAGGTCATCACGGTGGTCGGGGCGCGGCCCCAGTTCGTGAAGCTGCGGCCGGTCAGCCGCGCGCTGCGTCGCGCCGGGATCGCGGAGTTCGTCCTGCACACCGGCCAGCACTTCGACTACGAGATGTCGGCCCGCTTCTTCGACGAGCTGGAGCTGCCGGCGCCCGACGAGAACCTCGGCGTCAACCGCCAGTCGCGCGCGCGCCAGGCGGCGGCGATGATCGCCGGCATCACCGACGCGATCGAGCGCGAGCGCCCCGAGGTCGTGATCGTCTTCGGCGACACGACATCGACGCTCGCCGGCGCCCTGGCCGCGAACATGTCCGGCGTGCGCGTGGCGCACGTCGAGGCCGGCATGCGCTCGCGCAACCGCGAGATGCCGGAGGAGCTGAACCGCATCACCGCCGACCACGCCGCGGACCTGCTGTTCGCGCCGAGCGCGCTCGCCGTCGCCAACCTGCGCGAGGAGCGCGTGCAGGGCGAGCTCCACGACGTCGGCGACGTGATGTACGACGTCGTGCTCGAGGTCGCGTCCCTGGCGCGCGAAGCGCCGCCGCCGTGGCAGCGCCTCGGCGTCGAGCCGCGGCGCTACTGCCTGTTCACGCTGCACCGCGCCGAGAACACCGCCAGCGCGGAGCGGCTGCGCCCGCTTTTGGAGGTCGCCCGGCGCTCGCCGCTGCCGATCGTGTTTCCCGTGCACCCGCGCACGCGGCAGGTGATCGGCGAGTTCGGCCTCGCCGGCCTGCTCGACGCGCCGCACGTGCAGCTCGTCGAGCCGCTGCCGTTCTGCGACTCGATCCGGCTCGCGGGGGCGGCGCACGCGGTGGTGACCGACTCCGGCGGCCTGCAGAAGGAGGCGTTCTACCAGCGCGTGCCGTGCGTGACGCTCCGCGAGGAGACGGAGTGGGGTGAGACGGTCGAGCTGGGCTGGAACCGGCTCGTCGGCCGCGACACCGCGGCGGCGCTGGAGGCGATCAGCGCGGCCGCGCCGGGCGTCGAGGGCGCGCGCCCCTACGGCGACGGCCACGCCGGCGAGGCGATCGCGCGCATCCTGCGGGGCCGGTGACGCTGGCGCTTGTACTCGGAGCGGCTGCGATTTCGGCAAAGTTCCGAACAGACGCGAGTTCTCAGGATTTGCCGCCTGTGCGCGCGTCGCGGTAGGCGGATTCGAGTTGTTCGAGGTAGGCGGCCGGGCCAAACCGCGCGTCGAGTGCCGCACGCGCCCGTGAGGGGTCGGTCGCGTGCTCGCCCGACGCGATCGCCTCGATTGCCTCCGCGAGTTCTTCGGGTCGTCCAGGTTGGACCAGCAGACCTGCCTCCGGGCCGACGAAATACTCCGGCCCACCGCAGCGAGTGGCGACCACCGGGCGGCCCGCAGCGATCGCCTCTGCAACGGCAACGCCGAATGTTTCGTGCAGGCTCGCCAGGACGAACACATCGCACGCGGCAAGCGCGTCGCGTACGCCGCCGCGCGCGAGAATTCCTCTGAATGTGCACCGGTTCGCGACACCGCGCTGGGCGGCGAGCCGCTCCAACGCGGCGCGTGCCGGACCATCACCCACGACTTCCAATCGCACCGAGCGCCCTCGCGCAATGAGCAGCGCCACCGCGTCGATCAAGTCCGCCACACCTTTGTCCGGTGTGAGCAGCGCAACCGTGGCGAGTCGCAATTCGTCGGCGGCACGCTGCCGCTGCGGAACGAACGCGAAGAACCCCGTATCCACGATGTTGCCGACCACGCGTGGCCGAAGGTCTGCGTGAAAACCACGCATCCACTCGGCCAGCGCGGGCCCCGCGCAGAGCACGATTCCAGCGGCGTTCAGGGACTCGCGAACAAGCCGGCGCTGGAGCCGATCGCCGATGTACGCCGGTGACGGCGCCTGGTGCTCGGTGATCACGAGGGGCACCCCCGCGCGCCGCGACAGGCGCACTCCCGTCCATCCCGAAGGCAGCGCGAAGTGGGCATGGATCACATCGGGCGGGCCATGCTCGGCCACGGCGCGATCCAATACCCGATCGGCGAGATCGCCGAGCCGGCGCAGGTTCGCGCAGACAAGCGCGCGGAACCCCGAGGAGGACCGCCGCTGGGTCACGCGCCGCACCAGCGCGCCCGGGCGTTGCGGCGGGAGGGTGGATCGCGTGCGGTAAACCGGGACGCCGTCATCGAGAAAGTGCTCGACCGCGAAACGCAGCGGCTCGCGCAGGCGCTCGCGCCAAGTGCCGGATTCCTGTGCCAACACGATGACTTGGTGTTGCCGCGCGAGAGCGCGGACCTGTTCCTGCACGAAGATCCCCTTGGCCGGGTTGGCGAGCGATGGCCAACCGGGAGCGATAACGAGGATCCTCATCGGGGCAGGACCGCGCGCAGCGCCCCGACCAGGACCTTGAGGTCACCGGGGCGCAGAAGGATGAGTTCGCCGAGCCCGATCCCCGTCATGCGGTGGAACGCGACCGCCATCAGGATCGCACACACCGTGTAGGAACACGTGCTCGCGATTGCGGCACCACGAATCCCGATCTTCGGGATCAGCCACAGGTCAAGCGTGACGGTGACCACGAGCGATACGCACCCGATGGCGAGGTTGACCCTGGGATGGCCTGCTCCGACCACGTGCGAACTCAGGACCATCGCCGCCGAGAGCAACGCCGTCCCCGGCAAGAGCAGCAACAGAGCCGCGGCGCTGGGCTCGAATGCGCGGCCGTAAAGCAAACGGATCAACGACGGTCCCGCGAGCGCAAGGATGATCGCGACGATGCCGCTGGCCCACAACGTGACGCGGGCGAGACGCGCGGTGGACCGCGCGCGTCCGGCCTCACCGGGTCGTCCCGCCGTTGCGGCGGTCTCGGGAAATACTACGCTGGCGATCGAGCCGGCGACAAGCCACGGCAACTGCGCAGCGCCCACGGCCGCACCGTACAGCCCGATCGAGGCCGGCCCCGCGAGCGAGGCGAGGATGAACACGTCCAGACGGTAGTTCAGGAACTGCACCAGATTCGCGAGGTGCACGGGTAGCAGGAAGCGCGCCAGTTCGCGCCCGCGTACGGGCACATCGGCGCCGCCGGAGCGGAAGCTGGCGCGAGCCAGCAGAAAAGCGCATAACCACGCCGCGGCCGTGCTTGCGGCATAAGCAGTGACGACGGAGCCGCGCCCGCTCAAAGCAACGGCGCCGCAAACCACGACCAGCATCACGAGCGACGCGGCACGCGCTGAGAGTTCCAGGTAATTGGCGAGCACGATCCGACGCTGGCCCACCAAGGTCCCGCGGAGAATCCCGCCGAGCAGCATCGCCAGGAACGAAAGTACGACAAGCGGCACCAGCGGCCGTAGCGCGACCCACGAAGGAAACGTCGTGGTGAAGTGCGCGACGGTGACCGCGCTAACGGTGAACAGTACCGTCACTGCAAGCACGGATGGCAAGACCGCCCGGATGATTCGCCGCGGGGCCACGTCATCGCGCGCAACGATGTACGTGACGCCAGCTGGCAGCGACAGGCCGAGCAGCGACACGCCCAGTGCCGCCGTCGTCGTGCCGAGGTCGTAGGTACCGCGGCCGACCGGTCCGAACGTGCGCGCAACGAGCACAGCATGAGCCAGCGCGAGTGGAAATCCGAGTACCTGAACGAGTACCGTGTGGGGCACGCTCCGTTTCACGGGGTCGCGCGCGGCCGCGACGTTCGGGGGCGAGGTCACCGGCTGTCTCTCGACGCGACCGCAAGGACGTTGATATTGCGCTCGAGTTGGTCCACTTGACTTGCATCAAAGGGTACGACACCCCCCGGTCCGACCCGTGACAACCGGTACTCGTAAGCGGCGAGAAGCTGGAGCAGCGCCGAGGGCGAATCGCCAGCGGCCCGGAGTTGCGGAGGATTGATTTCCATCAGGATCGCCGGGCGCGATCGGCCAAGCACGCCCCGCATGCCCTCAAGCGCTACTCGCTCCGCACCCTCGACGTCCATCTTCACGAGGTCCACGTGCCCGATCCCGAGTTCCGCCAGTACATCGTCCACGCGACGCGTGCCAACGCGCAATACAGACTGACCAGCCGCGCGGGGACCGAACGAGCTGGATCCGGGATCCCCGTCCACGAGGTAAATCGTGCGTTCTCCCGCAGAGTCGGCGGCCGCAAACAACACCGGAGTCACTCGCGCGCACCGGTTGAGTTCGAGGTTCCGGCAGAGACGTTCGTACGTGGCGGGAACCGGCTCGAACGCGATCACCCGCCCATCACCGACCTTTCGTCCAGCAGCCACCGCGTAGTACCCGATGTTCGCGCCGATATCCAGAACGGTCGAACCAGGGCGCAGCAGGCTGTCGAACAGCGCAGCCTCGTCACGCTCGTAATAGCCGTTGTAGTGCAGGCACTCGTCGATCCAGTCGGTCGGCCGGAGGATCAGCGGGAACGTGTCGTCGCCAAAGCAAACCTGATGCACGACCTCGCGTCCGCTGCGGAAGTGCTTTGCCAAGCGAACCAGCCGACCGCGACCCCGCAGGTGGGGATAACGTCGCGCGACGGTGCTGATGCAAGCATCGATCCAGTCGGCAGGTTCCAAGCTGCTTCCTCGCCGCGGCACTCGGCGCCCGGGGAGATCATAGGTCATCAGGAATGGCCGAGTATCGGCCGGTTCAGCGGGACCGGGGCGCCAGCGTGGGGAGGCAGACCGCCGTGGGCTCGCGCTCGTCCGGCGCGACGCGGTCCGCGAGGAGGCGCTCGATCGCCTCGGACAGCGGCTCCTGCAGCAGGAAGTGCCGCTCGAGCACCGCGCCGACCTCGGGCCGCCGCAGCCCCTCCTCGAGCAGGCGCGTCAACTCGCCGGCGCAGGGCGCGACCGGCAGGTCGCCCGAGAGCAGTTCCGGCGCGCGCGCCGCGTGGCCGGCGCGGCGCAGCACGACCGCCGGCCGGCCGGTGGCGACGGCGTGCAGCGACAGCGTGTCGCCCGCGCTGACGTAGACGTCGGAGGCGGCGACGGCCAGCCCGAGGTCGGTGTCGGGCGGCAGCAGCCAGGCGCCGTGGCGTCCGGCCAGGGCCCACGTCTCCGCCACGCGCGCGAACCCGTCGATCGTCGCCAGCCGCCGGTGCGGCTTGATCACGAGCAGCCAGCCGCGCGCGGCCGCGACGCCGCGCGCGATCTCCTCGACGTCGGCGAGCGGCGAATCGTTGTCCAGGACCAGCGAGTGCGCGGCGCTCGGCATCAGCGCGCAGAGCACGATGCGCCGGCCGTACGGCAGCCCCAGCACGCGGCGCGCCTGCTCGGGATCGATCTCGCGCGTGCGCGCGGCCCACTCCTCGAAGTACGGCTCGCCGACCTCGGCGATGTCGCTCCCCGCGAGCCCGCGCTCCTCGAACCACTCGCGTCCCGACGGGCCCCACGCCAGCGCGCGCGACGGACCCAGCGGATCGCTCGCGCCCAGCTCGGAGACGATCGCATCCTGGACCGCAATGAACGGCACCCCCGTGGCGCGCGCGACGTAGCACACGGTGCGCAGGTCGCCGCCCCACGGCAGCGGGCCGAGCACGCCGCGCGGGCGCACCGCCGCGATCAGCTCGCGCCACAAAAGCGCCTCGCGCAGCACGCCGCGCGCGAGGTCGGGCCCGCCCTGCGCGAGCGTCGCGCGCAGGACCGCGCCCGGCGACCAGTCGTGGGCCCGCGGGAACGAGCCGACCGATTCGTCCGGCTCGATCTCCAGCGCCGCGTTCCACGCCGCGTCGGCCGCGGGGACGGTGTTGGCCTCCACCGGCACCTCGGGCAGGAAGCGCAGCCACTTCCTTCCGCGCAGCCGCTCGAGGCGGGCGATGCGCAGCCCCGCGACCTCGGCCCGCCGCAGCAGCGCGCGGTTGCGGTGGTTGGCGAGGCCCAGGATCGCCCCGGTCGAGGCGACCGGCGGGGCCGGGGGCTCGCCGGCGCGCTGCTCGCGCCAGCGGCGCAGCCAGAGCCAGAACAGCGGCCCCGCGCGCAGCACGGCGCGGCGGCCGTGCTCGTCGACGCGGTGCAGGGCCGGCGGCCGCCGCGACCCGGCGAGCCCCAGCCGCAGCGCCGACCAGCCGCCCGCGCCCACCACCTCCGCGGGGTCGCCGAAGCGCGCGCGGAAGCGGGCCAGGAGCAGCGACGCCTTCAGCGCCTGCAGGTACGCCGGCAGCAGCGGGCCGCCCGCGGCGTCCGAGAGCGGGATGCCGTAGACGAACGACGCCTCGGCGGCGCGGGCGCACCAGTCGCGTAGCACCGCGGCCCCGGCGGCGGCCGTGGCGGCCAGTTCCTCCGGCGAGACCAGCTCCTCGCGCCGCACCTCGCGCACGCCGCGGATCGCCGGCAGCGGCAGCTCCCCCGGCGCGATCACGAGATCGCCCGGCTGGGCCTCGGCCAGCACGGCCGAGGACGTGCGGTGCGGCATCAGGACGCGCGCCATGGACCCTCGCGGGGCGGACAGCCCCCACGGAATATGTCGGCCGCGGCGGGCGGGCGGCAAGCCGCCGGCCCCGAGGTTCGCCACATTGCCTCTTTCGGCGCGGTTTTACGTGAACGGTGACTTCGATACGGCGCCGGGATATGCTCTCCCCGGCGGAGCCCGAAACCGCCCCAACCGACAGCTCCGGGTGGCCATGGAACAGGGGCTCCGTGTCTTGCTCGTGGACGAGGATCCGAGGGACCGGGCCCTCGTCAGCCGGGAACTCCAGCAGGAATTCGGCCCGCTCCGGGTCCAGCAAATCACGACGCGCCAGGACTTTTCGCGGGCGCTGGAGACCGACCGCTTCGACCTGGTGATCACCGGCCAAAGGCTCGGCTGGGCCGAGGGGATCGCGATCCTGCGCGACGTCAAGGCCCGCCACCCGGACTGCCCGGTGCTGATGCTGGCCGTCGCGGCCGAGGAGCGGGGCGCCGCCGAGGCCCTGGAGGCCGGCCTCGACGACTACGTCCTCACCTCGCCGCGGCAGTCCTCGCGGCTGAGCGCGGCGGTGCGCTCCGCGCTGGCACGGGCCCGCCACCAGCAGGCGATGCGCGAGGCCGAGGACCTGTACCGCAGCCTGGCCCAGGCCTCGCACGACGCGATCTACTCCGTGTCGCGGGACGGGACCTTCTCCTCGCTGAACCCCGCCTTCCACCGGATCACCGGCTGGGAACCGGCCGACTGGATCGGCCGCCCGCTGACCGACCTGATCCACGACGACGACCGGCGACGGGCCGAAGAGATGTTCCGCCGCGCGCTCTCCGGCGAGAACCCGCCGACCTACGAACTGCGGATCGTCACCGCGTCGGGCGAGCACCGGATCGGCGAGTTCTCGATCACGCCGCGCGTCGAAGGCGAGCGCGTGGTCGGGCTGGTCGGCATCGTCCGCGACATCACGCGCCGGCGGCGTCTGGAAGACCAGCTGCGCCAGTCGCAGAAGCTGGAGGCGATCGGCGAGTTGGCCGGCGGCGTGGCGCACGACTTCAACAACCTTCTGACCGCGATCCTCGGCTACGCCGAGCTTCTGTCCTGCGAGCTGGAGCCGGAGGACCCGCGCCGCGGGCGCGTTTTGGAAATCCAGCGCGCTGCCGACCGGGCCGCGGCGCTGACCCGGCAGCTCCTCGCCTTCGCGCGGCGGCAGGTGATGCAGCCGCAACTGGTGGATCTCAACGAGGTCGTGCTCGACCTCGAGCGATTGCTGAAGCGGCTGATCGGCGAGCCGATCGAACTGCGGACGGCTTTGGACCCGGCGCTCGGCCGGGTCAAGGCTGACCCGGGGCAGATCGGCCAGGTGCTGCTGAACCTGGTCGTCAACGCGCGCGACGCGATGACGCACGGCGGCAAGCTCACGATCCACACCGGCAGCGTCGAGCTGGACGACCGCTACGCGCTCGGGCACCTGGGCGCTCCCAAGGGGCATTACGTCGCGCTCTCGGTGACCGACACCGGCGACGGCATCGACGCGCAGACGCTGGCGCACATCTTCGAGCCGTTCTTCACGACCAAGCCCGAGGGCACCGGGCTCGGGCTGGCCACCGTGTACGGGATCGTCAAGCAGAGCGGGGGCGAGATCTACGTCTACAGCGAGCCCGGGCGCGGCACGCAGTTCAAGATCCTGCTCCCGCGCGTGGACCAGCCGGCGACGCGCCCCGCGCCGGCCGCGCGGGCCGAGCGCGCGCCGTCGCGCGGCGCGACGGTGCTGGTCGTGGAGGACGACCCGCTCGTGCGCGGCCTCGCGGCGGAAGTGCTGGCCGAGAACGGCTTCGACGTGCTGAAGGCCAAGGACCCCGAGGAGGCGCTCGGGCTCGCGCGCGCCGCGAGCGACCGCACGATCGACCTCCTGGTGACCGACGTGATCCTGCCCGGGATGCCGGGGCCCGATCTCGCGCGCACGCTGGTGGAAGAGCGGCCGGACCTGAAGGTGCTGTTCACCTCCGGTTACGGCGAAGCCGCGATCACGCACCAGGGCGTGATCGAGCCGGACGCGCGTTTCGTCGAGAAGCCGTTCACCCCCGAGGCCCTCCTCGACTGCGTCCGCGACGCCCTCGATTCGTAGCGGCCGGCGCAGCCGGCCCGCAGTCCCCCGTCAGTCGATGCCGACGAGCTCGTGGTCGAGGCCGTAGGCCTTGATCTTGCGGTAGAGCGTGCGGACGGAGATGCCGAGCAGGTCCGCGGCGTGGCCGCGGTGCCAGCGCGTGCTCTCCAGCACCTCGATGATCCGCTGCTTCTCGAGGTCCTGCAGCGAACCCGCCTGCCGCGCGTCGCTCATCGGCGGCGGGACCGGCGAACCGCTGCGCATCGGCCGCAGCGGCACGGTGCCGGCGTCCGGCGGGCGCACGGCGATCTCGCGCGGCAAGTCCTCGATGCGGATCACCCCGTCGCGCGCGAGCAGCGAGGCCCTTTCGAGGACGTTGCGCAGCTCGCGCACGTTGCCGGGCCACGCGTACTCGCCGAGCACCCCGAGCACGCCCTCGCCGAGCGACAGCCGCGGGTCGATCGCGTTGAGGAACGCGTCCGCGAGCGGCTTGATCTCGTCGCGGCGCTCGCGCAGCGCCGGGACGAGGATCATCCCGGCGTTGATCCGGTAGTAGAGGTCGGTGCGGAAGCGCCCGGCCTGCGCCTCGGCACCGAGGTCGCGGTTGGTCGCGGCGACGAGCCGCACATTGACCGTCACCTTTTTGCGCCCGCCGACCCGGAAGAAGCTCATCGTCTCCAGGACGCGCAGCAGCTTGACCTGCAGGCCGGCCGACAGCTCGCCGACCTCGTCCATCAGCAGCGTGCCGCCGTCGGCCGCCTCCATCAGCCCGGGGCGGGCCGTCGCGGCCCCGGTGAACGCCCCCTTCTCGTGGCCGAACAGCTCGCTCTCCAGCAGCGTGTCGGGGATCGCCGCGCAGTTGAGGTCGACGAACGGCCCGCCGGCCCGCCGGCTGCGGCGGTGGATCTCGCGCGCGACCAGCTCCTTGCCCACGCCGGACTCGCCGAGGATCAGGACCGGCAGGTCCGACGGCGCGAGCCGGTCGATCAGCCGCAGCACGGGCCCCATCGCGCGCGAGTTCCAGCCGAAGGCCAACGGCGAGGGCGCGCGGTGCTCCTCGCGCCGCTTCAGCCGGTCGTTCTCCCGCGCCAGGCCCCGCTTGCGCGCCGCACCGCGCACCAGCGCGTCGAGGACCTCGATCCGGCAGGGCTTGGTGACGAAGTCGTACGCGCCGAGCTTCATCGCCTCGACGGCGATCTCGACCGTGGCGTTGCCGGTCAGGAGGATCACCTCCGGCGGCGCGACGTCTTCCTTGAGTGTGCGCAAGAGGGCCAGGCCGTCCATGCCCGGCATGCGCACGTCGAGGATCGCGACGTCGAACTCCTCCTCGGCCAAGAAGCCGAGCGCACGCCGCCCGTCCTCGGCCGGCGTGACCAGGTGACCCTTGCGCACCAGCTCGCGCGAGAGGATCCGCCGCAGCGGCTCCTCGTCGTCGGCCAACAAGAGCCGGATCGGCCGCTCGTCGCCGGCCTCGCGCGGCTCGCCGCTGTCGTTCGTCACGGTGGTTTCGTCGCCGTCGCTCATCGGGGTTCCCCTGTCGCGGCCGGCACTTCCGCCGCGGCCGGAAGGATCACGTCGAACCGGGCGCCGAGCCCGGGGTGCGACATCAGCTCGAGCCGCCCGCCGTGCGCCTGCACGATGCCGTAGGCCACGGCGAGGCCGAGGCCGGTCCCCTGCCCCGGCGGCTTGGTGGTGAAGAACGGCTCGAACACGCGCTCGCGCAGCTCGGCCGGAATCCCCGGCCCGTCGTCCTCGACCGAGAGCACCGCCTCGCCGGCCGGCCCGCGCCGCGCGTGCACGGCGACGTTCCCGCCGCCGCTGGCCGCGTCGGCCGCGTTGAGCACCAGCGCCAGCAGCACCTGCACGAGCTGGTCGGCATTGGCCGAGGTCGGCGGCACGCCCGGCTCGCAGCGCAGTTCCAGCCGCACGCCGCGCACGCGCGGGTTGTGGTGCAGCAACCGCAGCGCCCGCCGCGCGACGGCTTCCAACTCGCACAGCTCGCGCCGGTCGGGCGCCGCCCGCGAGAAGTCGAGCAGGCCGTCGAGGATCTCCTTGCAGCGGTACGCCTCCTCGATCACCAGCTCGGCGTCCCCGCGCACCTCGCCCCGCGCGGCGTCGTCGAGTTCCTCGCACAGCCGGCCGCGCATCGCCTCGGCGCAGCTGGCGATCGTCGCCAAAGGGTTGCGGATCTCGTGCGCGATGCCGGCCGCCAGCCGCCCCACCGCGGCCATCTTCTCGGTCTGCGCCATCGTGCGCTCGATCGAGCGCTGCTCGGTGACATCGCGGGCGAACGTGATCACGTGCGTCACGTCGGCACCCGGCCCGAGCCGCATCGGGACCTTCTCCACGCGGAACAGCCGCTGCGGGCCGGGCCCGGCCCGCTCGACCTCGGTGACGCGCGGCCGGCCCGTCGCGAACACCTCCTCGTACTCGCGGCGCAGCTCGGCGTCCTCGCCGGTCACGGTGAACAGGCTGCGGCCGAGCACCTCGCCGCGCGGCCGGCCGAGCGGGCCGTCCTCGCGGCCGCGGTTCCAGACCACGACCCGGAACGCCCGGTCGATGGCGTGCAGCGAGACCGGCATCGCGTCGATCACCGCCTGGAAGAGCGCGCGCTGCTCCTCCGCCTCGCGCGCCCTTTCGGCGAGCAGCGCCTCCAGCTCGCGGGAGTGCCCGCGCAGGCCCGCGACGCGGTCGGCGCTCTCGATCGCGCCGGCCAGGATCGAGCCGGCGCCGTAGAGCAGGCGCAGCGTTTCCTCGCCCAGCGGGCGCGCCTCGCGCGCGGTCACGCGCAACACGGCGACGCCGCGCTCGCGCGACATGAGCGGCAGCACCGCGCCGCGCTCGCCGAGCGCCACCGGCCGCCGGCCGCGCAGCGCGTCGAGATCGGCCGCTTCCAGCGGCTGGCCGTCGAGGACCTGCGTGCCGGTCGGGGTCCAGGTCACCGTCAGCTCGCTGGTCGCCTCCGCGCGCCACGGCGAGCGCAGCACGCGCACCTCGGCCTCGGCCAGCCCCAGCGCGCGGCCGAGCCCCTCCAGCGCCTCGCGGATCGTCGCCGGCAGGCTCTCCGCGCCGCGCACCAGCCGCCGCGCCAGGGACGTCGCCAGCACCAGCTCGCGGTCCTGCGCGCGCGCCCGCTGCGCCAGCGCCGCGCGGCGCGCCGCGAGCCGCAGGCGCTGCGCCAGCTCGGCCGGCGCCACGCCCTCGTCCACCACGTCGGCGGCGCCGTTCTCGAAGAACGCCGCGCGCGACGCGACGTCGGCGGCCGGCGCGACGCCGATCACCGCCACCGCGCCCGCGGCGAGCAGCTCCGCGACCCGCGCCGGCCCCGCGCCCGTCTCGCACCCGAGCAGCGCGACCGCGCCCTCGCCGGGACCGGCGACGACGCGCGCGCACGCCAGCTCGCCCGCGGTGCGCGCCGACTCCGCGAGCGCCGCCGAACCGACCGGCCAGACCGCGACTTCGTTCGTGACCAACCGACGCCCCGAGAACTCCCCGCCCGGTGAATATGGGTTCGCGGCAGGAGCCCGGCCAGATCGACCGGATTCCGGTCAGGTGGTCGCGGTGGCCGCGGGGACCGCCGCGTCGCAGGCGAAACGTCCGGGATTCGGCCGCGGCACGGGTCCGCGCGGGCCCGCCGCCGTCCGCGCCGCTGGCACATCGCTTGTTACTCCATGGGCGGAGGTCCGTCCATGGGTTCGCAGCCGCACCGGGAAACAGCCGTCCAGCTTCCGCTCATCGCGGCCGGCGTGGGACTGCTGTTCTGGTGCGCGGCGCACGTCGCGGGACAGGACCCGGCGGTGTTCGCCTGCCTGGTCGGCGGCATCGTCGTGATCGCGCTGACCGGGCGGTTCACGCTGCGCATCCCGCTGACCGGCGCGCTCCTGTCGATCGGCGAGCCGTTCGTGTTCGCGGCGATGATCTTCAGCGGTCCGCACGCGGCGGCGTTCCTGTCGGCGGTGGACGGCTGGAGCGGCACCGCGGCCCACAGCCGCCGCACCCGCACGCGCCTGACCAGCGCCTCGGTGATGCTGGTCTCGGCGCTCGCGGCCGGCTACCTGTTCGAGCTGCTCGCCCCGCGCGGCTTCCGCTCGGCCGGGGTCGCGCCGGGCTCGCTCGTGCCGGCCACCGTGGCCGCCGCGGTCGCGCACTTCCTCGTCAATTCGTGGGCCATCGCGCTGCTCGGGTACCTGAGCGGCCGCGGCGCCCTGTTGCGGCTCTGGTTCGAGAACTACGCCTGGACCTCGCTGTCCTACCTCGCGTCGGCCGGCGTCGCGCTCTTCTCGTGGGTCGCCAGCTCGACCTGGAACTCATTGGCGCTGGCCGTGGCGCTGCCGGTCGCCGCGTTCATCTACCTGTTCTCGTGGTCGAACGTCGAGCGCCTGCACTCGAACCGCCGCCACCTCGAGGAGAAGGTCCGGCTGTACCAGCAGATGATGGAGTCGTTCGCGCTGGCGATCGAGGCCCGCGACCCGGACGCGCGCGGGCACGCGCTGATGGTGCAGGCCTACACCGAGCAGATCGCGCTATTGATCCGCGGGCAGAAGCGGCTGTTCGCCGCGGACGAAGCGCTGGACGAGGCGTGGTTCGACTCGCTGCGCGCGGCCTCGCTGCTGCACGACGTGGGCAAGATCGGGCTGCCGGACCACCTGCTGCAGAAGGGCGCCGTCCTGACCCGCGGCGAGCGCGACAAGCTGCGCCAGCACCCGGCGCTGGGCGCGGCGATCCTCGGCCGGCTGGCGCTGCCCTCGCCGCTGGGCCCGATGATCCGCCACCACCACGAGCGCTGGGACGGCGCCGGCTACCCCGACGGGCTGAAGGGCGAGGCGATCCCGCTCGCGGCGCGCGTCATCGGGCTGGCCGACACGCTGGACCGCATCGCCCGCGCCGGCGGCCGCTCCGCGCGGCCGCCGCTCGAGCTGGTCCTGGCGCAGGTCGCGCGCGAGTCCGGCGGGCTGCTCGACCCGCGGCTCGCCGACATCTACTGCCAGCACGCGGAGCAGATCGAGCGCGCCGTCGCCGAGCGCGAGGCCGAGATGCGCAGCAAGGCGACGGCCTATTCCGGCGCGGCCGGCGCGGCGCTGGCCGACATCGGCGAGGCGCAGCGCGAGGCGGTCGCGCTGTACGACCTGGCGCGGCAGCTCGGGGCCAGCCTCGACCTCGAGGACACGCTGGCGCTGGTGACGCTGCGCGCCTCGGAGCTGCTGCCGGGCACCTCCTGCGCGCTGTACCTGCCCGACGACACCGGCGTGTACATCACGCCGCGGCGGGCCAGCGGGCCGTTGGCCAGCCTGCTCGAGCAGCGGTCGTTCGCCCGCGGCGAGGGCATCACCGGCTGGGTCTTCGACACCGGCGAGCCGGCCGTGAACGAGGACCCGCGCACGGACCTCGGCCTCGACGTCGAGCGCGCGAACCCGGTCCCGCGCAGCGCGGCAGTGTTCCCGCTGTCCGACGAGGGCGGCGTCCTGGGAACGATCGCGTTCTACTCGCCGGAAGCGAAGAGCTTCACCGACGACCACCGCCGCGTGCTCGAGATGGCCGGCCCGCAGATCACCCGCGCGCTGCGCAACGCGCTGCTGTACGAGGCCACCCGCACGACGTCGATGACCGACGCCCTGACGGGGCTGCCCAACTCGCGCTACCTCTACGCGCAGCTCGACCGCGAGATGGCGCGGGCGGCGCGCAAGGGCGTGCCGCTGGTGGTCGTGGTGATGGACCTCGACGGCTTCAAGCAGGTCAACGACACCCACGGGCACCAGGCCGGCGACCTCGTCCTGCGCTCGGTGGCCGGGATGCTGCGCGAGGTCTTCCGCTCCGGCGACGTCGTCTGCCGCTACGCCGGGGACGAGTTCGTGGCGCTCCTGCCCGAGACCTCGCCCGAGGAAGCCCGGCCGATCGTCCAGCGCGTGCAGGAGCGGATCTCGGCCGCCGTGTTCCAGGTCGCCGAAGGCCGCGAGGCGCGCGTCGGCATCAGCGCCGGCTTCGCCTGCTTCCCGCTCGACGGCGGCAGCCTCGAAGACCTGATCCACCGCGCCGACAAGGAAATGTACCGCGACAAATCACAGCGCCAGGCCCGGCAACCTGCCGGCGACCTCGCGCCCGAGGTGACGAAATGAACGAGAACGAGCGCGAGCACGGCGACGACCTCGACTACGACTACGCGTACGACCACCTCCGCGAAGACGACTGACACCGCTGACGGCTACGTCGCTGGGCTGCCACATCGACGGTGCCGGTCAGGGAGCCTCGTTTGTCGGGCAACGTCGCCCTATGCGGATCAGTTCGTTCGACGGCCCGGCGAGAGCCAACAGGTGCTCTCGTCTCACCGCTCTGCCAGCCATCGCGAACGACTGATCTGCGCCAGCCGGCCCGTGCCGAACCTGAGGTACAGCATCGACGGAGGCGCGACCCGGAAACACCACCTGCCACATGCCCGTACCGGACATGCTCTGGACCCACGCGCGTGAACCATCGATGGGAATGCGTTTGGTCACACGCTTCCACCCGGCAGGGTCCGAAGTGCGATCCGATTCCGACCATCCGACGACGCTGAACTGCCCGTTCCTGTACTGCGCGTCGATGACCTCAACACACTGCGACTTGCTCATGCCGATTCGGAATCCGAATGCTTCTCCGGATTCGACCGTGGTGGTGCCCTCGACAAACGGCACGCCGTACTCGATGGCATAGAGGATGAGTGCCGTCGCGCCGAAGGCGACAACGGCTCCGACTGTCTTGGCTTTCATGTTCACTGCCGCGACGCGACGGATTTTGCGCATCAGGCACCCCTTCGGGGGCACACTGGAGATCATGCCCGGTGCTCTTGCGGTGAACCTGGGGGCTGGCCGCACGTTTTGCGCAGCGAGCGCAGGAGGCGCGCGCGGGCGCGGGCGCGGCGACGCGCGGCAAGCGGCGCGCCGAGCCAGCGCGCGCGATCGAGGTCCACGAGGAAGATGTCCCAGCCGGCGCCGTCTTCGCGCGGGCGCACGAGCAGGTTGCCGAGGTTCAGGTCGGGGTGGTCGAGGCCGGCGTCGTGCCAGCGCGAGACCGCGTCGAGCGCCGCGCGCCAGATCGCCTCGCGCACGCGCGCGTCGCGCTCGCGCGTCAGCCGGCTGGCGAGGTCCGGCGCCTCCTCGATGAAGCGCGCCATGCCCCAGGCGCGCCAGCCCGGCCGCGCCGGCACCAGCACGACGCCGAGCGCCTCGCCCACGGGCAGCCCGGCGGCCCGCGCGAGCTGCCCGACCTCCAGTTCGCGCAGGAAGCGCCGCGGGCTCGCGTAGCGTTCGCGGTTCCAGCGCGCGGGCACGCCGCCGCGCAGGTACTGCTTGACCAGCAACCGCGGCCCGCCGGGCAGCGGCACGACGGCCCGCGGGCCGCGGCCGGTCCCCGGCCCGGGCGGGCGCGGCTCCACCAGCTCCCACGGCTTGTCGAGACCGGCGGCCAGCACGCGTCCCGCGATGTCCTGGTGAGCGATGAACTCGCCCTCGTCGCAATCGATCCGCACGAATCCGGCGGGCGCGCGGGTCACCGGGCCGCGCTCTCGCGCTCCCCGGGTTTCGTTTTGGCCGCGGCGGGGGCGGCGCGCCGTTCGACCAGGCCCATCTCCCAGAGCCGGGCGTACTTCAGGAACGTCGTGTACGAGCTGAAAAATGCCAGCACCAGCCCGCGTCCGCCGTCGAGGAAGCCGGCTTTCACCACGTACGCGCGCAGGAAGCGCGCGACCGTGCGCCCGAGCACGCTCGCCGCCGAGGCGCGCCGGCCGCGGCGCCAGGCCTCGGCCGCGCCCCAGCGCGCGTAGCGGTCCACCTTCGGCCAGTACTGGTCGAACGAGCGGAACGCCGCGTGGCGCAGCGGCTGCGCGAGCTGCGGCAGCGGGCCGGGCAGGTCGATCTCCTCGTGCACCAACCGGTCGTCGTAGCGCGCGCGGTCGCGGCGCACCAGCCGGATCACGCGGTCCGAGGCCCAGGTGCCGTGGCGCATCACCCGGCCGAGGAACTCGTTCTCGCGGCGGATCCAGTAGCCGTCGGCCCGCGGGCCGTCGGCGAGCAACTGCCGGATCTCGTCCCGCAGCGCGTCGGGCACGCGCTCGTCGGCGTCGAGGATCAGCACCCACTCGTGGGCGCACTGCGGCAGGGCCCAGTTCTTCTGCCGCGCCGGGCTCTCGTACTCGTGCTCGAGCACGCGCGCGCCGTGCGCGCGCGCGATCGCGACCGTGTCGTCGCGCGAGCCCGAGTCGACCACGACGATCTCCGCCGCCCAGCCGACCGAGTCCAGGCAGGCGCCGATCGTCTCCTCCTCGTCACGCGCGGTGACGAGGACGGACAACGGCGCGGCGCCGGTCACTTCGCGCTCCGCGGGGCCGCGACGAACGCGACCGCGATGCCGAGGAGGTACAGTCCGATCATCGGCAGGGCGAAGATCGTCATCGTCATGACGTCCGGCGTCGGCGTGATCAGCGCCGCGACGGCAAAGCAGATGAACACCGCCACGTCGAGCTTGCGCAGGAGGAAGCGCGGCGTGACCGCGCCGAACTTGGCCAGCGCGAACATGATCAGCGGCAGCTCGAACACCGCCCCGAGGCCGAGCAGCAGCTTCGAGGCGAAGCCGAACGCGCTGTCCACGGTGACGTGCTGCTCGAAGCCCTCGGCCTGACTGGCGAGGAACGTGGCGGCGCTCGGCACGGCCACCCAGTACGAGAACGCCGCGCCGGCCACGAACAGGGCCGTGCCGAAGGCCACGATCGGCGCGACCCAGCGCCGCTCGCGCGGGTAGAGCCCGGGCGCGACGAAGGCCCAGAACTGGTAGAAGACGAAGGGGAAGGCGACGAAGATCCCGGCCAGCAGCGCGGCCTTCATCTTGTTGAGGAACCCCTCGGCCGGGCGGATCACGCTCAGCGTGCCCATGGAGTCGGTGACCGGCTTCAGCAGGAAGTTCAGGATCGGCGTCGAGAAGTACCAGCAGACGAGGAAACCGGCCAGGATCGCCAACGCGCTGCGGAACAGCCGGCGGCGCAGCTCGTCGAGGTGCGCCAGGAACGGCATCCGGCCCCCCGCGGCGGCCGGTTCCTGCTGCCCCGCGGTCGGGGGGGACGGCTCCCCCACGCTCGTTTCGGCCATCCCCGGCTCAGCCGGCCGGCGGTTCGGGCGGGGTGACGTCCCGCCGCGCGCGCGTGGGGTCGGCGTAGGCCGGCGGCCCGACGCCCTTCAGCTCGTTGGTCAGCGACTCGGCCTCGCCGCGGGCCTGCGCCACGGCTTCGCGGGCCGCGGTGCGGACCTCCTCCAGCGCGACCTCGCGCTCCAGCGTTCCCTTGAAGTCGTTCACCGCCCGCCGCATCTGGTTGGCAAACCCGCCGAGCTGGCGCCCGATCTGCGGCAGCCGCCGCGGGCCGAACACCAACAGCGCCAACACGAGCAGCGCGATGAACTCGGGACCGCCGATGTCGAACATGCTTGCCGGAGTCTATCCGCGGGGTAAGGCATGGTCAACGAACCGCGCGCGGCGTGAAAACAGCGGGAAACGCCGGCCGGGGGCGGTTCAGCTTGGCCGGCCCCGGGGCCGGCACTTATACTTCCGGCATGCGAGTTTTGCCGCGTCTGCCCCGGGTGCGCGCCTCCGCTCTGGCGGCGCTGACCGTCGCGATCTCGATCCCCGCCCTGCTGCTCGGCGCCCGCGGGTCCTCCCCGCACGCCCCGGCCATCGGCTCGATGGGGGGCTACGCCGAGATCCTGGCCAAGATCGAGGAGCGGTTCGTCCCCGCCCCCGACCCCAAGAAGGTCATCTACTCCAGCATCAGCGGGATGCTGGACCAGCTCGACCCGCACACGAACTTCCTCGACGACGAGGCGTACCGCGAGATGCGGGAGGAGCAGCGCGGGGTGTTCTACGGCCTCGGGATCGTGATCAGCAAGCGCGGCCGCTACCAGCCTTTGCGCGTGATCGCGCCGATGGCCGGCACGCCGGCCGACCGGATGGGCATCCGCGGCGGCGACGTCATCACGCACATCCGCGACGCGCGCGCCGAGGTCGACATCGAGACGCTGGAGCTGACGATCCAGGAGGCCGTCAAGTACCTGCGCGGGCCGCGCGGCACGACGGTCGAGGTCACGATCGACCGGCCCGGGCTGGACGAGCCGCTGCAGTTCTCGCTGGTGCGCGACGCGATCCGCACCCCCGCGGTGAACCAGGCGTTCATGATCCGGCCGGAGACCGGCTACATCCACATCTCGAACTTCACCGAGACGACGACCACCGAGTTCGACGAGGCGGTGGACAAGCTGCGGCGCGAGGGCGCCCGGCGGCTGGTGCTGGACCTGACCGGCAACCCCGGCGGCCTGCTCGAGCAGGCGATCAAGATCTCCAGCCGCTTCCTCAATCCGGGCGAGCTGGTCGTCTACACCGAGGGGCGGATGGCCGGCTCCCGGCAGGACTACCCGTCGCTGCGCGACGTGCCGAAGGTCGAGTGGCCGGTGGTCGTGCTGGTGGACCGCGAATCGGCCTCGGCATCGGAGATCGTGTCCGGCGCGCTGCAGGACCACGACCGGGCGATCGTCGTGGGCGAGACCACGTTCGGCAAGGGGCTCGTGCAGTCGGTGTACCCGCTGAGCGAGAACTGCGGGCTGGCGCTGACGACGCAGAAGTACTACACGCCGGTCGGTCGCAGCATCCAGCGCCCGTACTCCAACGACGAGGAGGAGGCGTACTTCCTCGAGCTGCGCGACCGCAAGGCGGTGCCGCAGCCGGAGTCGAACTCGCCGGTGTTCCGCACCGACACCGGCCGGATCGTCTACGGCGGCGGCGGCATCACGCCGGACATCCCGGTCGAGGTCCCCGACCCGCCGGAGGTGATCCTGCAGATCACCCGCACGTCGGGGTTCAGCCGCTTCGTCACCGGGCTGGACGCGGCGCAGCGGGAGAAGCTCAAGACCGATCCGGGGAAGCTCCTCGACGCCTTCGGCGCGTTCGCCGCGCGCGAGATCGCCGAGGTCAAGGCCGACGAGCTGCAGGCGGCGCGCGAGGACGTGCTGACCCAGCTCCAGGGCGAGCTGGCCCTGGCCGAGGGCGGGATGTCGGCCCGCGAGCGGGTGCTCTTGGAGAAGAACCGCGCGCTGCTCAAGGCGCTGGAGTCGTTCAGCGACGCCGAGCGGCTGCAGGCGCGACGGCGCGAGACCCAGAAGCGGGCCGCCGTGGCCGGCTCCGGCTCCTGACGCGCGGGCCGGCCCGGCCGGCCCGCAAGACCCCCGGTTGCCTGTATCCTTCGCCTCCTGACCGGAGGCCCGCATGTTCTACTTCAACGTCCTGATGCGCTGGTTGCACGTCGCTTCCGCCGCCGCGGCGCTCGGCAGCCTGTTCGCCGCGCGGTTCATCCTGCTGCCCGCATGGGAGAAGCTCGGCCGCGGCGGTGACTTCTTCGCGTCGATCGAGCGCCCGTTCCGGCGGCTGCTCCACATCACGATCGGGCTGTCTTTGGTGACCGGCCTGTGGAACTACCTCGGCGTGGCGGTGCCGCGCCTGATGAACATGCGCGAGCGCGCCCAGGCCGGGATGGCCACGGTCGGCATGGTGGAGCGTCTCGGGCCGTACCACGCGCTGATGGGCACCAAGATCCTCCTGGCGGTCGTGTTCTTCGTGATCTCGGCGCTCCTGTTCACGCCGATCCCGGCCTTCCAGCGCAACCGCCGGATGTGGTTGACGGTCGACGTCATCGTCGGCCTCCTGGTCCTGCTGCTCGGCGCCTACATCCGCCGCCTCTGGTAGGTGCCGGCCCGCCGGCCCGGCACCGGCGCGAGGATCGACCGGATTCGCGTGCCTCGAATCGCCGTCGTGATCGGGCCGCCTGCGGCCTTCGTCGGGCCGGCTGCGCCGGCCCGGCACCGACGCGATGCATGACCACAACCGGGAACAGCCGTCATGAAGCCGGCGCAGACAACCCGGCATCAACGCGATGCCCGACGCGATCCCGTGCCTCGAATCGCCGTCGTGATCGGGCCGCCTGCGGCGGCCCCTACGGCGGCCAGCCGCAGCCGCAAGCGATGATCGCCCTTCCGGCTGGCCGCCTACCCCCCTCTTCAGCCACCAAAGCGAGCCGTCCGCCACAAAGATGCACGCTTTCCTGATAGAAGTGGCCTTTGAAGATCCTACTCTACGAGCGGAGGGATCTCGCGAGGAGCGCTAGCAGCAACAGGCCGATGACCACCAGCGCGGCGATGAGGGCGATGCGCCGCAACGTGGCGCGGCCCGGCGGCTCGGCGATGGCGACGGCCGAGACGGTGTGCTGCGGGCGCGCGAGCAGCGCGTCCCGGTTCCCGGCCCACGGGGCACCGGTCCCCTGCGCGAGTTGCACTTCCTGTCCCGGCCAGGCGAAGACCAGCTCGGTTCGCGCGCGCCAGGGGCGGGCGCGCAGCGGCCGCGGGATCTCGCCGTCCAATTGGAGCTGCAGAGACCCGGCGTCCGCGCCAAGCGCGAGATCGATCAGCACCCGGCACGGCGCCTCGCTCGCGCTGCACGACCACCCGGCCCGCGGCGCGACCGCGAACGCGGAAGTCCCGGGCCGGCCGGCGCGCGTCGCGCGCACCGTCACGCCGCCCTGGAACGCCTGCCGGGCTTCCGCGGTCAGCTCCAGCTGCACGACACGGCCGCCCCCTTCCGGCAATTCCAGCCCCATGCCCTGCAGCTCCAGCGTCTGCCCGGGCGCCGGGTCGAGGTCGAGCCGCGCGTGCGGGAGCACGCCCGCGGCGGTCACGGGAGCGAGGTCCGCCGGCGCTCCCCCGGGCAACTCGAGCCGCGCGACCTGGCCGGTCTCGATCGCCCCGCCCTCGACGCGCCACGCCGGTGCGGAAGCGCGCGCCTCCCGCGGCCGCGGTTCCGCGAGGTCGCGCGGCAGCGCCGCCGGCACGGACGCCGCGCCGCCCGGCGCGACGTCGATCAGCGGGCCGACTCCCGACACGTCCGCGGCGCGGACCTCGACGCCGGCCGCGCCCGCCACGAGGTAGCGGCCGGCGCGCGGCGCCTCGAACAGCAGCCAGCGCGGTTCGAGCTCCGCCTCCGCCGCCGCGACGGCGGACGCGTCGGCCACGTCGAGTCGCAGCGCGCCGTGAAGCGGCTCGCGCCGCTCGGCCAGCGCGAGGCGCGACTCCGCGCTGCCGGGCTCGATCGAGATCCAGGCCCCCGGCACCCAGCGCCCGCCCTGCGGCACGAACAACCGGGCCGAGCGCGGGGCCTCGCCGCGCCAACGCACGACAACCCGCGAAAGCGGCAACCACGCCTCGGCCGGGCGCAGCAGCAGCGTCGAGTCGTCGATCCGCGACAGCTCCAGCGGAGTCGTCGGCGCTGCCGCGTCCCCGGGCACCGCCTCGACCCACGCGCCGGACAGCTCCGGGAACCCGGCGCCGACCGGCCACCACAGGCGCACGTAGCGCGCCGCGCTCGCCGGGTAGCGGATCGTCGCCTCGGACAGCGCGTCCGCGGCGCCGAGCCGGAACACGTCCCCGACGCCGAGCAGCGTCCACTCGCGCAGGTCGTCGCCGGCCTCGACGCGGCAGTCCTCGGCCGAGGTCGCGCGCGAGGGCGCGACCACCAGCCGGTCGTGCCGCAGCGGCACCGGGCCGGCGTCGAAAACGATCCGCCAACCGCCCGAGACCTGCTCGACGGCAGCGGTCCGCAGCGGCACGCGGCCCTGCACCGGCGCGAGCAGCGCCAGCGGCACCGCGTGCCCGGCGGGATCGTGCACGCTCCAACGCTGCGCGGGGCCGCCGAGGGACAGCGCCCCGGCGTCGAGCGCGACGCGCACCCAGCCCGCCGCCGACACCTCGACCGCGCGGGCCGGCAGCGGCTCGGGCGCGGCCAGCGCCAGCGGCAGCACGCCGCACGACAACGCGACCAGCAGCCGCGCGGCCTTCATGGCTGCGGCACCCGGAACACGAAGCGCTGGTACAGGAACGCGAGCAGCAGCAGGCTCACCCCGAGGCCGAAAAGCGAGAGCACGCGGTACAGGTCGCGCAGCTCCGACATGTCGAACAGGAACACCTTCCCCACTGCCAGCAGCATGACCGCCAGCGAGGCCCAGCGCAGCACGAACCCGCGCGTGACGATCCCGAGCGCCAGGAGCAGCGTCCCGAACAGCACCCAGGCCACGGAGTAGCTGTACAGCTCGGGGTTGGTCATCGGCCCGACCGACAGCGCGCCGCCGTGGAACGCCTGCCGCACCTCGAGCGAGACGAGGAGGAAGAAGAAGGCCAGGCTCGCGGTGGCGCACAGCCGCGCGCCGACGGGCGCGCCGGCTCCGCGGTACTCGCGCGCCAAAGCCAGCGCGAGCAGCGCGGGCAGCCCGTACGCCAGCAGCAGCGCGTTCAGCACCGGGCGCTCGCCGACGGCGAGCGGGGTCCACAGCGGGTTGGCGAGCGCACCCAGGACCAGGAGCCCGGCGCCGATCGCGAGCCCCGCCGCGGCGTGGCCCCCCCACCGCAGCGCGCGGCGGCCGAGTCGCGCCCCGCCGCGCAGCAGGCCCCACGCGAGGAGCGCCCAGAGCGAGAAGATCGCCCCCAGCTCGGCCAGCTCGAAGTCGGCGCGCAGCGGGCGCTCGGGGTGGAAGTACTGCCGCACCTCGAGCGCGATGAACGCCAGCCCGAGGGCGATCGCCGCGCCCTCGGCCAGCTCGGCCCAGCGCTCGAGCCCCCCGCGGCGCCAGGTCCACGCCGCGGCGAGGAACGCCGCGATCGGCACGCCGTAGCCGAACAGGAGCCAGTTGAGCACCGGCAGCGGGCCGAACTCGTAGCTCACGAGGGCCGGGTTGAGCAAAAGCCGCGCGAGGACCGCGATCCCCAGCGCGGCGGCCAGCACGCGCAGCGCCGGGACCCGCAGCGTCCGCTCCAGCCACGCCAGCGCCGCGACCTCGAGCGCCCACGCGACCGTCAGGCCGAAGCGGTCGAGTTCCAGCGGCACGGCCGCGCTGACGAAGAACGTCACGCCCACCGCGAGCGCGGCCAGCGCCTCGTTCATCGCGCGCGACCCGGCGCGGCGGCGCGCCACGGGCCAGGCCGCGACGACGTACGCGCCCGCTAGCGCGAGCGCCAGCGCGCCCCACGCCTCGAAGCGCTGCTCGCGGCGCAGGACGCCCCAAGCCACGAGGAAGTAGGCCAGCGCGCTGAACGCCGAGAGCGCGGCCCAACGCGCCGGGTTGGCCGACCCCCACAGCGCCGCGTACGCGCCGGCCGCGAGCAGGGAGCCGTAGCCCAGCGCAACCCAGCCGAATTCCGCCGGCGGCGGGCCCGGGGCCGCGGCCCACGCGCCGAGCAGCACGAGCCCGACCGCGGACGCGAGCCACGCCAGCACTTCCTGCTCCACCCGCAGCCGCGCCAGCACGAGGCAGCCGGCGGCGACGATCCCGACGAACACCCACTCGCGCACGGTGTAGCCGCCGGCCCCGGCGACGAAGCCGATCAGCACCGCCGCCGCCGCGCCCGCCGCCGTGGCGAGCGCCCGCGCCGCCCGCGGGCTGCCCCACTCCACGCGCCCGCCGCGGGCCAGCGCCGCCACCGCGAAGGCCCCGAAGGTCGCGACCAGGAACAGCGACAGCGTCAGCGTGTCGGCGCGGTGCCAGAACAGCGCCAGCCAGGCGATCGTCCAGGCGATCCCGCCGCCCAGCGTCAGGACCGCGATCGGCCACCAGCGGCGCGGGCGCGCGGCGGCGAGGAGGCCGGCCTCGAGCAGGAACAGGTACGTGAACAGCGCCGGGGCGTTCGGCTCCTCGGACCCGATCAGCGCCGGGGTGACGAAGCCGCCGGCCAGCCCGAGGACCGCGATCGCCACGCCGTGGCGCAGCGACAGCGCCACCGCGACCGCCGTGTTGAGCGCCAGGAGGCCGAAGCCGAGGCCCCGCGGGATCAGGTGGTACAGGCTGACCCCGGCCAAGAGGCTGGCGTAGACCACCGCGATCCCGGCCGCCGAGAGCGCCTGCGCGATGCGCGCCGAGCGGCGCCGCATCCACTCCCCCGCCCCGAGCATCGCCCCGCCGAACACGAGCCCGAGCGTGACCCGCGCGGCCGGGCCGAGCAGCCCGCGGTCGAACGTCAGCTTCACGAGGAACGCCCCGGCGAGCGCCAGCGCCACGGCGCCGACCCAGACCGCGCCGCGGGTCAGCCGCTCCTCGAGGGTCGGCCCCGGCCGCGCCGGCAGCGGCGGCGCCGCGGGTGGGGCGGGCACCGCGGGCAGCGGCGGCTCCGGCCGGGGGCCGCGGGCCACGATCGGACCGGCGGGAATCGGTTCCCGCGCCGGCCGCGGGGCCGGCTCCGGCGCGGGCGCGCCGCGCAGCGCACCCGGGTCGAGGCGGGCGAGCCGGCGCTCGAGCGCCCGCACGCGGGCGAAAGCCGCGATCGCCACGCCGAGCGCGATGAACGGGGTCACGACGATCGCGATCGCCAGCAGGATCAGGGTCGATTCCATGGGCCCCTCGCGCGAAGCATACCGCGAGCGTTCGCGGGTCCGCGGTCGGGCCTGCCGGCGCCGGTCGTGGCCGCAAACCGCGGTGGCGCCGGGCCGCTAAATCGCCCAAGATTCTCAGCAGAGTCGGGCAATCGAAGGAACGACGGCGTGGCTGGTTCCTGGCGCGATCTGTTGGGCAGGTCGAGTTCTGTCTCGACGCTCCCGCCCCCGGTGCGGGGCCATGGCGGCACGTCGCAGGTCCGCGACGCCGACGTGCGTGCGCGGATCGAGGCGGCGCGCGACCTGTTCGAGCGCGAGCCGCGCGCCGCGCTCGCCGAGTTGGCCCGCCTGCGCGAGCAGCACGCCAACGACCCGTTCGTCCTGCACGCGCTGTGCCTGATGAAGCAGCGCTCCGGGGACTTCGAAGGCGCGCTGGAACTCGCGCGCGAGGCGCTCGCCGTTTGCCTGCAGCACCGGCAGGGTCTGCTCGCCGCCGACATCCTCGAAGAGATCGAGGCCGACGCCACCGCCCTCGGCGTGCCGCGGCACTACCTGGTCGCGCTCGGCAGCTCGATGGCCACGACGCAACGCTGGCAGCTCGCCGTCCGCGCGCTCGGCAGCGTGCTCATGTCCGACCCGGCGTACCCCGGGGCGGCGCGCGAGCTGGAAGCGCTCGCCGCGCGCCTGCGCGTCCTCGGCGACACCGAGAATGCCGATCGCATCGAAGGCTTCGTCGCCGTCGTCCGCAACCAGTCGGTTTCGTAGGGTCAGCCGCAAGCGGCCCGCCCTCGCGGGCCACGCGGTCGGTCAGCTGCGAGCGTCCCCCGCGCCCGACTTGAACCGCCGCGCGAGGTACTCGCGGGCGACGTCGGTCCACGGGCGCGGGGACCAGCCGAACGCCTCCTCGAACCGGCGCGTGGACAGCGGCGTGGCGTCCGGGCGGCGCGCGGGCAGCGCGAGTTCCGCCGGGTCGAGCGGCGCCACGCGCGCGCGATCCTCGCCCAGCATCTCGAACACCGCGCGGGCGAACTCGAGCCGCGTGACGCCGGGGCCGTTGGCGAAGTGCCACACGCCGGTCGCGTCCGTCAGCAACACGTGGTCGATCGCGGCCGCGATGTC
>JAGOJY010000120.1 GCA_017994815.1 Acidobacteriota bacterium | reverse complement strand
CGAGGCCACGCTCGCTGGCAAAGGCCGCGTCCGATCTCAACGGCTCCGGGCCCGGCCGAGGCGGCGGGCGCTCCAGGACTGGAAGCTGTCCATGTACGTGTAGACCACCGGCGTCACGAACAGCGTCAGCATCTGCGAGAACAGCAGGCCCCCGACGACCGCCAGCCCCAGCGGCCGGCGCGCCTCCGCGCCGGCCCCGAAACCGAGCGCGATCGGCAGCGTGCCGAACAGCGCGGCCATGGTGGTCATCATGATCGGCCGGAACCGCACGATGCACGCCTCGTAGATCGCGTCGAACGGCCCCTTGCCCTCGTCGCGCTGCGCGGCCACCGCGAAGTCGACCATGATGATGCCGTTCTTCTTCACCAGCCCGACCAGCATGATCACGCCGACGAAGGCGTAGATGCTCAGCTCGGTGCCGAACAGCATCAGCGTCGCCAGCGCGCCGAAGCCGGCGAACGGGAGCGCCGAGAGGATCGTCAGCGGGTGGATGAAGCTCTCGTAAAGGATGCCCAGCACGATGTAGATGACGAGAATCGCCAGCACCAACAGCAGCCCCAGCCCCTGCATCGAGGACTGGAATGCGGCGGCGGTCCCCTGGAAACTGGTGCTGATCGTCGCCGGCAGTACCTCCTGCGCCACGCGCCGCACCTGCTCGACCGCGTCGCCCAGCGACACGTGCCCCCGCAGGTTGAACGAGAGCGTCACCGAGGGCAGTTGCCCGGTGTGGGCGATCGTCAGCGGGCCGTAGTCCTGCCGGATCCGCGCCACCGCCGACAGCGGCACGAGCCGCTCCTGCCCGCTGCCCCCGTTGGCCGTGCGCACGTACAGCCGCGACAGCGCCGCCGGGTCGGCCTGGTGTTCCGGCAAGAGCTCCATGATCACGTCGTAGGTGTTGTTGGCGGCGTAGATGGTCGAGATCTGCCGCGAGCCGAAGGCGCCGAACAGCGCGTCCTCGACCTGGAACGCCGTGATCCCGAGACTCGAGGCGCGGTCGCGGTCCAGCTCGACCTGCACCTCGGGGTTGCGCAGCCGCAGGTCGCTGGTGACGTCGACGAGGCCGGGCAGCTCGCGCAGCCTGGCCTCCAGGATCGGCGCGAAACGGTACAGCTCCTCCGTGTCCGGGTCCTGCAACGTGAACTGGTACTGGCTCTTCGTCAGCTGGCCGCCGATCCGGATCGGCGGCGGGTTCTGGATGTAGGCGTTGATCCCGGGCACGCGGGCCAGCTTGGCCCGCAACTCCTGCACGACCTCGTCCGCCGACAGCTCGCGCTCGCCGCGCGGCTTGAGCCGGATGAACATGCTGCCGCCGTTGGTCGAGCCGCGCGAACCGGCGCTGGACATGAACGAGGCGACGTTGGGGTCGGCCTTGACGACATCGGCGAGGGCCCGCTGGTGCTCGACGAGCGCGTGGAACGAGGTCCCCTCCGCGGCCTCGGTCAGGCCGGACAGCTGGCCGGTGTCCTCGCTCGGGATGAACCCCTTCGGGATCACGACCAGGAGCCAGATCGTCGCCACCTGCACCGCGGCCGTGATCAGCAGCACCGCCGCGCGGTGGCGCAGCGACCAGCGCAGGCCGGCCCCGTACCAGTCCAGCGCGCGCTGGAAGCCACGCTCCGTCACGGCGTACACGCGGCCGTGGTGCGCCTCGCGCGACGGGCGCAGGAAGCGGCTGCAGAGCATCGGCGTCAGCGTGAGCGAGACGAACCCCGAGACCAGCACCGCGACGCCGATCGTGACCGCGAACTCCTTGAACAGCCGGCCGAGGATCCCGCCCATGAACAGGATCGGGATGAACACCGCGGCCAGCGAGATCGTCATCGAGACGATCGTGAAGCCGACCTCCTGCGCGCCGTCGAACGCCGCCTGGAGCGGGCCTTTCCCCAGCTCCATGTGACGCACGATGTTCTCCAGCATCACGATCGCGTCGTCCACGACGAAGCCGACCGAGAGCGTGAGCGCCATCAGGGACAGGTTGTCCAGGCTGTAGTCCAACAGGTACATCACGACGAACGTCCCGAGGACCGACATCGGCAGGGCCAAGGACGGGATGATCGTCGCCGAGATGTTCCTCAGGAACAGGAAGATCACCAGCACCACCAGGCACTGCGTGATCACCAGGGTCAGCTTGACGTCGTCGACCGAGTGCCGGATCGACTCCGAGCGGTCGAAGATCAAGCGCAGCTCGACCGAGGCCGGCACCTGCTCGCGGAACGAGGGCAGCAGCGCATGGACGCTGCGCGCGACCTCGACGGTGTTGGTCCCGGGCTGGCGCTGCACCGCCAGGACGACGGCGCGCTGGTCCACGTTCCAGGCCGCGACCTTGTCGTTCTCGACACTGTCGATCACGCGGCCGAGGTCCTGCACCCGCACCGGCTGGCCGTCGCGGTAGGCCACGATCACCGGCCGGTACGCCGCGGCCTCGTTCAGCTGCCCGTTGGAGCGCACCGTGAACGCCCGGTGCGGACCCCACAGCGTCCCGGTGGGCAGGTTCACGTTGGCGCGCTGCACTGCCTCGGCGACCTCGTTGACGCCGATCCCGCGCGAGGCCAGCGCATCCGGGTCGAGCTGGATCCGCACGGCGTACTTCTGCGCGCCGAACACGAGCACCTGGGCCACGCCGCTGACCGTCGAGATGCGCTGGGCCAGGATCGTCTCGCCGTACTCGTCGAGCTGGTACAGCGGCAGCGTGGGCGAGGTCAGCGCGAGGTACAGGATCGGCTGGTCCGCGGGGTTGACCTTCTGGTACGAGGGCGGGCTCGGCATGTCGGGCGGCAGCTGCCGCTGCGCCCGCGCGATCGCCGCCTGCACGTCCTGCGCCGCCGCGTCGAGGTCCCGCGAGAGGTTGAACTGCAGCGTGATCGAGCTGCTGCCGAGCTGGCTCGTCGAACTCATCGAGTCCAGTCCGGCGATCGTGGAGAACTGGCGCTCGAGCGGGGTCGCGACCGAGGAGGCCATCGTCTCCGGGCTGGCCCCCGGCAGGCTGGCGTTGACCTGCACCGTCGGGAAGTCCACGTTCGGCAGGTCGCTGACCGGCAGCTTCCGGTAGGCCATGATCCCGAACAGCAGGATCGCCAGCGTGACGAGCGTGGTCGCGATCGGGCGCCGGATGAAGGTCGCGGAGGGGTGCACGAGCGCGGCGCCCCCGCCCCCTCGCGTACCGCCTGCTTGATCTGGACCCGCGCGCCCGGGACCAGCCGCAGCTGGCCGTCGGTGACGACGGTCTCGCCGGGCGCGAGGCCCTTGCCGATCACGGTCTCCTCGCCGAGGCTGCGCGCGACGTCCACCGGGCGCGATTCGACCGTCTGGTCCGGCTTGACCACGAAGACGAACTGCCCGTCCTGGCCGGTCTGCACCGCCGGGCCGGGCACGACCACCGCGCCCTTCTGCTCGCCCAGGCGCAACACGACGTCGACGAACTGGCCCGGCCACAGCGCGCGGTCCTCGTTCTCGAACAGCGCCTTGAGCTGGATCGTGCCGGTCGTGACGTCCACGCTGTTGTCCACGAACGTCAGGTGCCCGCGGCCGACCTCCGCGCCGCCGCCCGACTCCGCGGCCGAAACCGGTAGCGGCTCCCCACCGCGGCTCTCCTCCGCCATCCGCCGCCGGATCTCCGGCAGGTCGCGCTCGGGGACCGAGAACGCGACGTACACCGGCTGGATCTGCAGCAACAGCACCAGCGGGTCGTCGTTGGCCTTGACGATGTTGCCCGGGTGCACGAGCAGGCTGCCCACGCGCCCGGTGATCGGCGCGGTGATCGCGCAGTAGCCGAGGTTCAGCCGCGCGTTCTCGACCAGCGCTTCGTCGGCGCGGACGGTCTGCTTGCCGGCCGCGGCCGCGGTCACCGCGGCGTCGTATTGCTGGCGCGTGACGTAGTCCTTCTGCACCAGGTCGGCGTAGCGCGCCGCGTCGGCCTCGGCGTTCTTCATCACCGCGCTGTCGCGCGCGAGCTGCGCCTCGGCCTGCTCCAGCGCCGCGCGGTACGGCCGGGCGTCGATCGCGAACAAAAGCTGCCCTTTCCGCACCAAATCGCCTTCCTTGAAGCCGACCTGCGTCAACTCGCCGCCGACCCGCGAGCGGATTTCGACCGACGAGAACGCCTGCACGTTGCCGATCGAGCGCAGTTCGATCGGCACGTCCTTGCGCGCCGCGGTCGCCACGATGACCGGCACCGCCGGCGGCGCGGGCGGAGCGGCCGGCTTGCGTTCCGAGCAGGCGCCGAACAGCAACAGCGTCAGGAACAGCCCGCGGGCGACGGCCGATCTCACGGTGCGCTTCCCTCCACCGGGAGCAGCATCCCGGTGTCATGCAGGAGTTGCGCCAGCGACACGAGCCACGTCGAGCGGGACTGGATCTCCTGCGCCCGGGCGCCGGTCAGCGCGGCCTGCGCGGTCAACAGGTCGAGCACCGTGCCGACGCCCTCCTTGTAGCGGCCGAGCGCGACCTCGTGGTTCTGCGTGGCGCTGGCCAGGAGGTCGCGGCTGGTCACGACCTGTCGTTGCGCGGTCTTCACGTTGTAGTAGCTGGTCCAGACCTGCAGCACGACCTGCTGCTCGAAGTCCTGGGCCACGGCGCTGGAGGCTTCGGCCTCGAACTGCGCCCGGCGCGCGTCGTGGGCCTGCCGGCCGCCGGTGAACAGCGGCCAGCGCAGGGCGAGCTGCACCGACCAGTTGTCGCCGTAGTCGGCCTCGGTCGCCGGGTCGAAGTACGTGCGCGAGGCCGAGCCGGTGACGTCGATCGTCGGCCGGCGCGCGGCGCGAACTGCCGCGAGGTGTTGCCAGTCCGCGAGCGCGCGCGCCCGCGCCGCCGCCAGGTCGGGCCGCGCGGCGGTCGCCTCGGCGATCAGCTCGTCCACCGCGTTATCGGCGGCTTCGACCGGGGCGCCCTCGGGGAGTTCGCCGACGTCGAGGGAGGTCGTGGCCGGCAGCCCCATCGCCGTCGCGAGCGCCCCGAGCAGGACCTGGATCTGGCCGTCCACCTGCTGGAACGTCAGCTCGGCCCGGGACAGCGCGGTGCGCGCCTGCAGCACGTCGGCGATCGTGGCCACGCCCGCGTCGTGCCGCGCCTGCGCCGCGTCGAGATTGGTCCGCGCCTCGCCGAGGCTGGACTCGGCCGCCGCCCGCAGCGCGCGCGCGTTCAGGTAGCCGTAGTACGCCTCGTACACGTCGAGGATGACGTTCTGGACGACCGCGTTGTGCGTCCAGTCGGCCGCGAAGAGCAGCTGCCGCGCCTCCTCGACGTCGGCCCGCCGCCCGCCGAAGTCGAGCAGCAGGTAGCGCAGCGCGAGCGACGGCCCGTAGGCGTTCTGCAGGATCTCGAAGCGCCCACCCAGCGCCGACTGGCTGGTGCGCGAGGCGTTGAGCTGGAGGTCCGCTTCGGGATAGTACGCGGCGCGCCGGCTTCCCAACTCTTCCCGCGCGGCGCGCGCGCGCAGCCACGTCTCGCGCGTCGCGGGGTTGTTGGACAGCGCGATGTCGATGATCTGCGGGAGCGCGAGCTGCGCTCCCGGCGCGAGCAGCGCGGCGGGGATCGGCTCGCGCGCAGGCCGCGGCGCGGGGGGCGGCGGTACGGGCGGCGCCGCGACCAGCCGCGCCGGCGCGGCGGGCACCGGGTCGGGCCCGCGCAGCGCCGCCGGCGCGGGGACGCACCCGGCCAAGCCGCCGAGCAGGATCGCGAGGACTCCGGCCCGCGCGCCGCGCACGACCGCGGTGCGCTCCCGCGGGCGCGCCGCCGGCGACCATGGCTGCTGCTCGGATCGGTTTCGCATGGCGAAACGCGCATTCTGAAGCGCGCGGTCGGCGGGCGCCAGACGGGCGCGTGCTCCGTGGGCTACGGTTTGCCGAACGAGGTGCCGGTCGGGCCGACGCCCGCCTCCTGGTACACGACGTCGCCGTCCTTGGCCCACAGGTAATGCGGCACCCCGGCCGGGGCGACGTAGACCGCTCCCGCCGGAACGGCGACGATCTTCGTCTCGTCGAACGACTCGCCGAACCCGACGTACACCGTGCCGGAAATCACGGTCGTGTTGCGCTCGTCCGGAT
>JAGOJY010000014.1 GCA_017994815.1 Acidobacteriota bacterium | reverse complement strand
CTGATCTACGGCTGACGCGCCCCGGCTCCCGCCGCGGGCCCCCGTGTTAACCTTCCGCGGCCCCGGGATCCGGGTGCCGCGGGACCAAGCGCATGACCTCCAAGAGCCTCGGGATCGGGCTGGCCGGGCTCGGCCGCCACGGGATGCGGTACGCGCAGCACCTGCTCGCCGGCGACGTGCCGCGCGCGCGGCTCGTCGCCGTGCACCGGCGCGATCCGGAGACGGGCCGCGCCTGGGCGCGGCTGCGCGACGTGACCTTCCACGACAGCGTCGCGGGGCTGGTCGCGGATCCGGCGGTCGACGTCCTCGTGGCCGTGCTCCCGCCGTCCTTGCACCCGGACGCGATCGCGGCCGCGGCCGCCGCGAAGAAACCGGTCCTGGTCGAAAAGCCGCTCGCGACCTCGCCCGCGGCGGCACGACACGCGATCCACTCCGCCCGCTCGGCCGGCATCCGCGCCATGGTCGCGCACACGCTGCGCTACAACAGCGTGGTGCGCGCGCTGTGGGACATGCGGCAGCGCGTCGGCGAGATCCAGGCGATCTCGATCGACCAGCGCTACGAACCGGCGGCGCGGGCGTGGCTCGACGACCCCGCCGAGGGCGGCCCGGTGCTCAACGTCGCCGCGCACGGCGTGGACCTGCTGCGCTTCTTCTCGGGCGCCGAGGTGGTCGAGGTGCGCGCGTTCGGGCGGCGCATCGCCACGCGCAACGTCCCCGACGCGTTCGCGGCGGTCCTGCGCCTCGAACCGGGCGACCTGCTCGCCACGCTGGAGAACACGCGCGCCGCCGGGGCGCGCACCGGCCGGATCGAGATCGTCGGCTCGGCCGGCGTGCTGACCGCGGACCAGATGCACGGCACGTTGGCCGAGGTCCACGGCCGGACCCGGCACACGCTGCCGGTCGATCCCCCGGTGCCGACGGTGCGCGAGGTCCTGCGCTCGTTCGTCGACGCGATGATCGAAGACAAGCCCACCCCCATCCCGCTGGAAGACGGGCTCGCGGCCGTCGAGGCCGCGGCGCTGATCCAGTCCGCCCTGGGTGAGAACGCGTGAAGATCATCGAGTGCGTGCCGAACATCTCCGAGGGGCGCGACCGCCAGGTCCTCGACGCGGTCGCGGCCGCCGTGCGCGAGGTCGCGGGCGTCGAACTGCTCGACGTCGACCCCGGCGCGGAAACCAACCGCACGGTGTTCACGTTCGTCGGCGCGCCGGAAGGGGTGGCCGAGGCCGCGTTCCGCCTCGCGCGGACGGCGCTGGGCCTGATCGACATGCGCTCGCACCGCGGGGCGCACGCCCGGCTCGGCGCGGTGGACGTGGTGCCCTTCGTCCCGGTCGGCGGCGGCGCGACGATGGATGACTGCGTGGCGCTGGCGCGGCAGGTCGGCCGGCGCATGGCCGAGGAACTCGACATCCCGGTGTACCTGTACGAGCGCGCGGCGACGCGCCCCGAACGCGCCTCGCTGGCCGAGGTGCGCAAGGGCGAGTACGAGGGGCTGCCGGAGAAGCTGGCGGACCCCGCGGGACAGCCGGACTTCGGCCCGGCCGAGTTCCGCCCGCGCTCGGGCGCGACGATCGTCGGCGCGCGGCCGTTCCTCATCGCGTACAACGTCGACCTCAACACCCGCGACCAGAAGCTGGCGCACGACATCGCGCTGGAGATTCGGGAGCAGGGGCGGATCGCGCGCGACGCGGCGGGCAAGATCGTCCGCGACGCGGCGGGCGAGCCGCTGCGCGTGCCGGGCAAGCTGAACGCGGTGCGCGCCGTCGGCTGGTACATCCCGGAGTTCGGCCGGGCGCAGGTCTCGATCAACCTGTTGGACTTCGAACAGACGCCGCCGCACGCCGCGTTCGAGGCGGTGCGCGAGGCGGCGCGCGCGCGCGGGCTGCGCGTGACCGGCTCCGAGCTGGTCGGCCTGATCCCGCTCGCCGCGGTGCGCCGGGCTGGCGAGCACTACCTCGCCGCGCAGGGCAAGACCACGGCGGTGCCGGAGCCCGACCTGGTCGACGCCGCGCGGACCAGCCTCGGCCTCGACGACGTCAAGCCGTTCGACCCCGCGCGGGCGATCATCGAGTACCGGCTCGCCGCGCGCGAGCAGGGCCTGCGCGGGCTGTCTTTGGTCGGCTTCTGCGATGAGCTGTCGCGCTCCTCCCCCGCGCCGGGAGGCGGCTCGGTCTCGGCGCTCGCGGGGGCGCTCGGGGCGTCGCTGGTCTCGATGGTCGCGGCGCTGACCCACCCCGGCGCGACCGCGACGGCCCGCGGCGAGGTCGAGCAGCTCGGCGTGGCGGCGCAAGAACTCGAGGAACGGCTGCTGCGCGCGATCGACGAGGACTCGGCGGCGTTCGACGCGATCCGCGCGGCGCGACGCCTGCCGAAGAAGACGCCCGAGCAGCAGGCCGAACGGGACGCCGCGATCCTCGCCGCGACCCGCCGCGCGATCGACGTGCCGCTCACCGTGGTCGGGCTGGCCGGCGACGTGGCGCGGCTCGCCGAGCGGGTGACGAGCGTCGGCCTGCCCGCAGCGATGTCCGACGCCGGCGTCGCGGCGTGGTGCGCGCGCACCGCCACCGAGGGTGCGGCGCTGAACGTGCGGATCAACCTGCCGGGACTGCCCGACGCCGAGGAGCGGCAGCGCACCGCCGCACGCCTCGACGACCTGCTCGCGGCCGCGCGCGAAACGACCGCGCGCGCGACCGCTCGCGTGGAGTCCGCGCTGGCCGTGTGACGTACGGGGCCGCCGGCCCCGCAGCTCAGGAGATCTCGGGACGGTCCTCGATCCCGCGCAGCTCGAGCAGGCGCGCGATGACGCGACCGATCTCGCGGTCCGGCGTCGAGGCGCCGGCGGTGATGCCGATCCTGAGCGGGCCGGCGGGGAGCCAGCCCGAGCTGCGCAGCGGCTCCGCGTGCGGCGGCTTGTGCAGGATCGTGCCGGCGTCGACGAGGTGCGAGGCGTCCTCGATGTGGTACGTCGGGACCTTGGCCGCGCAGATCTCCGTCAAGTGGCCGGTGTTGGAGGAATTGAAACCACCGATGATGATCACGAGGTCCGGCGGGTCCTGCAGCATCGCGATGACCGCCTGCTGCCGGTCCTCGGTCGCCGAGCAGATCGTGTCGAACGAGCGGAAGCGCTGCGCGGCCTCGGCCTCCCCGTGCCGGCGGGAGATCGCCAGCCGGATGCGCTCGGCGATGGCGAGCGACTCGGACGAGAGCATCGTGGTCTGGTTCGCCATGCCGACGCGCTCGAGGTCCCTCTGCGGGTCGAAGCCCGGCGAGCAGGCCTGCCGGAACTGCTCGAGGAACGCGGCGCCGTCTCCCCCGTCCTCGATGTAGCGCGCGACCATCTCGGCTTCTGCCATGTCGCGGACGATCAGGTAACGCGCGCCGGGGTAGACGCTGGTGCGGCTGGCGGTCGCACGCGTCTCCTCGTGGTTCCACTTGCCGTGGATCAGGCAGGTGAAGCGGTCCTTGGCGTAGCGCTCGACGTTGCGCCAGACGTTCAGGACCGAGCCGCACGTCGTGTCCACCAGGAGCGCGCCGGTCGATTTCAGCTGGTCGAATTGCCCCACCGACACGCCGAAGGCCGGGATCAGGACCACGTCGTCGGGGCCGAGATCGGCGACCTCCGCGCGCGAGCCGTAGCTGCCGTCGAGGAACTCGTAGCCGATCTCGCGCAGGCGGGCGTTCACGCGCGGGTTGTGGATGATCTCGCCCGTGAGCAGCAGGCGCCGGTCGGGAAAGCGCCGCCGGGCCTCGTACGCGTAGTCGATCGCGCGCTCCACGCCGTAGCAGAAGCCGAACTCGCGGGCGATGCGCACGTCGAGCCCGGGCCACGCCAGCCGGTAGTCCTGGGCGCGCGCGCGATCGACGAGGTCGCAGTGGTAGTCGTCCGCGAGTTGCCCCGCGACCTGCTCGCGCAGCCCGAAGCCCTTGCGGACGACCTGGGTCTCGTCGGCCATCTCAGCGGGCCCGCGAAAGAAGAGCGCCCTCCGGCGCGGGAACGGGGAGGGGTGCGCCGGAGGGCAGGAAGCCACGAAACGGTGGGTCACACGGGACGCTGGCGCCGGAAGGGTTGGGGGGAGTGGAACCCCGCCGGTGCGCTTCCCGGTCAAGAGGATCTTGCGAAGCAGGGTACCGGTCGGACATGTCAATCCATCACGCTGGCAGCACAGATCGTGCTGCAAATTCACCGCACGATTTATGTGAAGCGCGTCCGCAAGCGGGCTGTTTGGCACGCGATCACGGGGCCGGCTCGGCCTCCTTGAACCCGAAGAAGATCTCCATCTGGTCCCGCAGCGCCTTGGCCTGGTTCGGGTCGAGCACGTTCAGCCGGTACTCGTTGATGAACTTCGTCTGCAGCCCGAGCCACTCCTGCCAGCAGCCCTGGCAGATCGAGGAGCGAACCCGATCGCCGATCGGTCCGGGCCACGGCGCGTACTCCAGCCGCCCGCGGTCCGCGCCCCCGCAGCGCTCGCACTTCCAGGTCCCCGCCGTCTCGGCCATCGCTTCTCTCCCGGGGCGACCGCCCCGCGGCCATTATGCCGGCCGCCCGCACACCTGTCCCGCCGCCCCGCGACGGGGCCGGTGCGCCCGTCCCGGGCGCTCAGCGGATCTCGAACGGGACCTCGGCGCTGGCCTTCTGGCCGCTGACGTTGTCCGTGACCTGGATTTCGAGCCGGTACTCGCCCTGCGGCCACGCCGGGACCTGGAACTCCCAGACCCGCGCGGCGCCGCTCTGGTGCTTGCTGACGTTGGGGTTGTTCTTCTTCCAGGGCGCTTGGGCGTTGGGCCGGAAGGCGAAGCCGTAGCTCACGTCGAAGTCGTTGCCCCCCGACGTGGCCTCGCCGGCCCCGAGCACCTCGTAGAAGACCCGCACCTGCTCGCCCTTCGTCACCGTCCGCGTGGCCCGCGGGACGATCTCGTAGCCGCTGATGCGGAACGGGCCATGCGGGTCGTCGCCCTCGGCGAGTTGCCGCACGTCCTGGACCAGGACCGCGCTCGACAGCCGGAAGACGTCGAGCGGCATCCGCACCACGAGCTGCTCCGCGGCGGACAGCACCTCGGTGCCGCCGTCGGCGGTCGTCATGCCGACCACCGCCGCGTACTTGCCCGGCGGCACCGCGCGCGCCGACTGCGCAACCCACTTCGAGCCGGACTTGCGGACCTCGAACGGGATGTCGCCGCCGAACGCGTAACCCATGTCGCCCTCGGGCGGGCGCAGCATCCCGACGAGCCGCGCGCCCTCCGGCGGCTGCTGGTCGAGCCCGAGGACCAGCCACGACAGCGTCATGTCGCCCTCGGCCGGGAAGAAGTACCAGCGCGGCTCGACCGGCCGGGCCGGCTTGACCGCCTCGCCGGCGTGGACCTTCTCGGCGGTGTCCCACAGGACCTTGCGCCAGAGCGTGCGCGCCTGCTCGGCCCGCATCTCCGGCGTCAGCTCGCAGCCCCGGTTGCGGAACGCCGCGGCCCAGCGGGCGAGCGGGTCGTAGATCGTCTCGCGCTCGGCGACCGCCAGCACGCCCCCGGGATCCGTTTTATCGGCGCCGGCGAAGACCCAGTTCAGCCGGTCGTGCACGAACGCGACGCTGGTCGGCAGGCCCGGGGCGGACGGGTAGGTCCAGACCAGCGCCTCGACCGGGCCGGCGGGCGTGGTGACGGTCATCTTCTTCTCCGACTCCGGGGCGCCGAGCAGCACCAGGACCCGGCCACGCTCGGTCAGCCAGCCGGCGGTCCCCTCGTCGGTGAAGCGCCCGTTCGCCTGGTCCACGCGCGACCAGAACAGGTCGCGGTTCGGGTTGGAGCCGGCCGGGCAGTTCTTCGCCATGCCGGCCCAGAACTTCTCGATGAAGGCCCGGCGCTCGGTCAGGTCCACCATCCCGTCGTAGGCCAGGATCTCCTGCGGCTCGAGCAGCAGCATCGCCGGGCCGCGCGTGAAGACGATGACGGGCCGGTCGCCGGTCTCGCGTGCGCCCTGCTCGGCGGGCTGGGCCAGCGCGGGGCAGGTGGCGGCGAGGGCGATGAGCAGGACGAGGGCCACGCAGGGACCGTGGACGGGACGCGTCATGGGAGATTCGACCTCCGCGCGGTGGGGGGACACGCGCCGGCAAAGCCTATCACCCCCCGGCCGGCGGTGGGACGGCCTTTTCGGCGGCGGCGCGGGCCAGCGAACGCCCGGGTGGTGCCCCGCCACGGCGCCCGCTATCCTGCGACCATGCCGCCCGGGTCGGGCCGTTTGGACTCCCGTGCGTTCTCCGTGCGCCGGGAGGTCCGGGACATCCTCGGCCAGTTGCTCACGCGTTCGTCGTGGGGTCCGGTCCAGTTCGAGCAGGCGCTGGAAGAGCTGTCCCGCCAACGGCGGATCGCCCTCAGGCAGATCCTCTTGTTCTACGGCGAGCAGCGGGTCGCGGACGAGGTCGCGGCGCTCGAACTCCTCGGCCGCCTCGCCCGCCCGGAGGACGCGTCGATCCTCGCGGGCGTGGCGAACGATCCGACCGCGCCGGAACCGGCCCGCGTCGCCTGCGCGCTGGCCCTGCTCGGCCACGACCGCGCCGACCTGATCACCGACCGCGGCGTGTCCGGGCTCGTGCTGCGCTGGCAGGCGCGCTTCGTCGCCGAAGAGCCGTCGCTGCGCTTCCCGCTGCTGCGCCTGTACCGCCGCGCGGGGCGCGAGGACCGCGCCGGCTGGATCGCCCTGCAGGACCAGGAGCTGAAGGAGCCGGAAGGGCGCGCGGCGGTTTTCGAGATGCTGCTGGAGGTGGAGGAGGACCCCGACCTGCGGGTGTTCCTGCTCGAGGCGCTCTCGCGCGCGCCGCACGCGGCCTGCCGGGCCGCCCTGCGCCGCGTCCGCCCGCAGGACCACGAGGAGCGCGACATCATCACCGGCGCGTTGGCCTGCCTCGCGGCGGCCGCCGACGCCGAGTGCGTGCCGGACGGCTGGTCGGCGAAGGCCGGGTTCTGCGACGGCACCGGCAGCTACGCCGTGCGCTTCGATTTCCGGCGCCGCGGCGCGCGCCCCCGCAGCGCGATGTTCGTCCTGAACCTCGACAACGGCGTGCGCGAGGTGCTCGCGCTGACCGGCGGCGAGGTCGATCGCTACGATGCGCTGCCGGTCGAGCAGCTCGCGCCCTGCCCCGAGGACGGCCCGCCGACGCTCCTCTCGCCGCTGCCGGTGCCCGAGGCGCTCGGCCTGCTCGTCGACGCCGAGCGCAGCGACCAGCGCGAGGGGCGGACCGCGCCGCGGGACTACCTCGTCGGCCGCCGGCTGCTCGACCCGCTCGCCGACCTGCGCCCGCGGCTGCCGGACCCGCTCCCGGTGCCGCTCGCCGCCGACCTCGCGCAGCGCTCGGCGGAGCTGCTCGAACTGCCCGGCTACTCCGGCTGGTTCTACGACTCGGGGGACCACACGCTCGACGAGCTGCGCCTCGAACTCCTGCACCGCGGCAAGCCGGGGCGGCGGCCCTCCGAGGAAGTGATCACGCGCGCGGCCGAGAAGCTCGCGCGTGCCGGCGAGGCGCGCCGCCTCGCGCGCATGCTGCGGCACAACGCGATGGTGCACCGCAACGCCGGCGAACCGGAGTACGCCGCGATCGCGCTGTCGACGGCGATGGCGCTCGGCACCGGCTCGTTCATCACGCTGCCGCTCGTGCGCCGGATGATCTGCGAGAGCCTGCACCCCGGCCACTACTTCTTCGCGCCCTCGCCCGACGGGCCGTCGCGCGCCACGCTCCTCGGGATGATGCTCGGCCGCGGGCGGCCGACCAAGGGGCGGGTGTTCGCGGTCGACCTGGCGTGGATCCTCGGCCGGGCGGCCGACGTGTGGCTCTCGCGCGTGCCGAGCGCGAACCGCCCGCACGCCGACCACGTGCAGGACGCCGTGCTGGCCGCCGCGTGGGCCGGCGCGCGCTGCGTGGGCCGCTGGCTCGCGCGCCGCGCGGAGGGGCACCCGCTGCGCGACGGGCGCGAGCGCTTCCGCGCCGAGCTGCTGGGCGAGTTCCGGGGCGCGCTGGCGGCGACGCACTTCCCGGAACACGCCGAGGGCGGGAAGGCGCGGCTCGCGGACATGATGGTGGCCGCGACCGAGGCGCTGGTCTTCTCGGTGTGCCTGCGGAACTGTCCGCACCGCTGCCCGGCGGACCCGCGCCGCCTCGCGCGCGACGCGGCGCGCCCGGAGCCGTTCCCGGCGGGGCCGGGCGCGGAGATCATGCTGCGCACGTGGCCCGGGCTGTACGCCGTGCAGCCGAACGCGGCCGAGCAGCGGTTCCTGGCCGAGTTCCTCCGCGCCGGCAGCAACCGGCCGAGGCGTGCGGCCGGCTCCGACGGGGTCTTCATCTGCGTGCTGTGCGGGCAACCGCGACCCGCCGGCGCACGGACGACGGTGCGCTTCGGCGGGACCGGCGAGGAGCAGTTGGTGTGCCGGCGCTGCCGCGCGCGCTACAGGCGTGATCCGGCGTTCCGCTCGACCGTCGTCTCCTCGCACGGCGAGATCCCCTGACCCCGCCGGCGGCGCGCGATGCGCCATACCGCCGCTCCGGCGAGGACCAGCAGCGAACCCGGGAGCACGAGGTCGCCGGTCCGCGCGTACGGCGTCGGCCGCGCGCTTCCGAGCGGCACGTCGAGCTGCACGGTGCAGCGCTCGAACAGGCGCGTCGCCGGGGCCGCACGTCCCTCGCCGGAGATCACGGTGGACACGCCGCTGTTAGCGGCGCGGACCACGGGCACGCCGTTCTCGCGGGCCCGCGCCGCGGCCAGCCGCGAGTGCCAGGCGGCGAATCCGCTGCGCCGCCACCACGCGTCGTTGGTCAACACCGCGAGCGCGTTCGCGCCGAGCGCGCGGTAGCGGCGGGCGAGCGCGGGGTACATCCCCTCGTAGCAGATCAGGACGCCGATCCTGGCCGGGCCGACCTCGAACACCGTCGGCCGCTCCCCCGGGCTGAAGTTGCCGAGCAGCGTCAGCGGGTTGTGGCTCGCGCCGTGGTGCCGCCGGGCGGTGTCGAAGCCGAACAGCCCCGCCAGCGGCAGGCCCTCGGCGAACGGCAGGAGCTGCTGCTTGGCGTACCACTGGCTCGGCCCGCGGTCGGGGCGCACCAGCACCGCGCCGTTGTACAGCGTGGTCACGCGGCCCTCGCGCACGCGCGCGACGACGGCCCCGTACAGGATCGGCACGCCCGCGTCGTGGGCGAGGCGCTCCATGCGCGGGTCCGCCAACGGACTCCCCTCCTCCCACATCAGGATCCGCGGGCGCGTCGACTCCGGCCAGAGGACGAGGTCCGTGCCGGGTGCGACCTCCAGCGTCAGCGCCTCGAGCTCTTCTTGGAGTGACGGGACGGTCTTGTCCGCCAGCTTCTGTTCCGGCGTGATCGAGGGCTGGACGATCCCGACGCGCAGCACGGCGCCGTGCTCCGCCGCCGGGCGGAAGACGTCGACGAGCGCCGGGACGACCCAGAGCGCGAGGCCGGCCGCGGCGAGCGCGGCGGCCCGGCGTCGCCGGGCGCGCGCGGCGATCGCCAGCGCCAGCAGCGCCGCGACGCCGGTGAACTGCAGCGCGACCCCGAACGGCCCGACCCACGCGCCGGGCGCGAGCCAGTGCGGGTTGCCGCCGAGCCCGTGCGCGACGAGGTCGGCCGGCATCGACAGGTCGCTCGCGGTGCGCAGCCACTCCGCGAGGGGGTAGACCAGCGCGAAGCACGCCGTGCGCGGCCAGCCCGTGATCCGCTCCAGCCCGTACGGCACGCCGAACTCGAGGAACCCGAACACGGCGCCGTAGACGGCGCACAGGGCGTAGTACACGATCCCGAGCGGGGAGTAGTGCACCAAGACCAGCATGAAGTGGGCACCGACGAGGTAACGCGCCATGCCGGCCAGCGCGCCGAGGCGGACGGCGTGGCGCCCGGTCGCCGCCGATCGCAGCGCCAACAGCTCGAGCAGGAACGCGAGCGGGATCAGCGGCCCGAGCGCGCCGGCGAACCACACGAAGCCGTACACGGCGCCGCCGGCGACCGCCAGGAAATGCGGACGGAGCCCCAGCGCGATCCGGCGCTCGGTCCACCCGGCTTCGGGCGGGGGCGCAAGGGCCCCCTCGACGGTCGTCATCTCCTCCTGCCCCGCTGAACGTGTGACCCAGTGGGCCCAGTCTGCCGTCGTTGCGGCCGGGGCGCGACCCGTCCCCCGGACGACGCACTGCCCGGGTCCGCCACCGATGGCCGACGGGCGGCGGGCGGCGCCGGCGCGGCGCCGAGACGTGGCTCGTATGATCCGGATCGTGGATGAACGACGCCGCCGGGCCCTTGGTCCGCGCCCCGCGAGCGCCGACGATATCCTGCGGGAATCGGAGGCGTTCTTCATGGGGCGGGGCAACGTCCACGAGTCGCTGGCGCGCTTCGCGCGGGCGATGAGGCAGGAGCGCATCCCGTTCGTGATCGTGGGCGGGATGGCGCTCAACCTGCACGGCTCACCCGCGAAACGCTCGACATCGGCGTGCTCGTGACGCCCGCAGGACTCGAGCGCCTGCGCGATCGGGCGCGGCTACGTCGGGGCGTTCCCCGGCGCGGAGAAGAGCCTGCGCGACGCAGCGAACGGCGTTCGGATCGAGATCCTCACGACCGGCGAGTTCCCGGGCGACGGGCGACCGAAACCCGTCGCATTCCCCGATCCCGCGATGACCTCGGTCGATCGAGACGGCTACCCGGTCCTGAACCTGGAGAAGCTGATCGAGCTGAAGCTGGCCTCCGGGCTGACGGCCCCGCACCGGTTGCGCGACCTGGCGGATGTCCAGGACCTGATCGGCGCCCTCGACCTGCCGCTCGATCTGGCCGCAACGCTCGACGCGAGCGTGCCCGCCGAGTACGAGCGCCTTTCGTGTACCGTGCACCCGGGCTGAGCGAGGTAGCAGCCCTCACGGGCACGCGGCGCCGCTCCCGTTGCTGCTCCGGTCGCGGTCCAGACCGCATGAGTCGCGCGCCGGTGGCTTCAACTCCGATCATTCCGTCGTTCGGGCGGGCGGTGGCTCCACGAGAAGTTGCTCCAAGCGTGGAATCACCTGGTTCTCCAGCGCCTCCAGGTCGCCGCCGCGGCAGTCGTGTTTCACCATCAGGTCCCGCAGCGCGACGTAGTAGTCGAGGAGCCTCCCGATGCAGGCCCTCGGAACCGGGACCTTCGTCCCCGGTTCCGTCGGGCCGGCGTTCTCCACGGCGTGCGCCACCGCTTCGGCATAGGCGAGGAGCTTGCCGTGCATGGCGGCCAACTCCCGGGGCGGGTCGATGTCGCGCAGGCCGGCGACCTTCTTGCCGATGGTCTCGCGCGCGGCGATCCTGCGCTCCGGCTCGCGCGCCTCCTCCACGAGCCGCAGGAGTTCGTCCGGCTCACCCTTCATCACGCGCTCGAAGGCGAGGTCGTAGTCTCTGACCGATTCCATCCACGCGGCGCAGGATTCGCTCTCCTGGGCCGGGGAGGGTAGCGAAATCACCGCCAGCAGGACTACGAGCAACGCCCCGTGTCGGACCATGGACGCCTCCCGCGGGCCGGTTGCCTCGCGGATGCCGCGCCGGGCCCGCGGCCCGTGGTCCCGATGATACGGCCGCCGGCCGGGAGGCATCTGGCAGCAAGTGCTGCGACGGCGGGTCCGTTGTCTGTCGTATGCTCTCCTCGCCCGGACGGAAGAGACGGCGTGATGGACGTGCCGGAGCCGACCGATGGCCAGAACTCGACGGTCGTGATGATGCCGGATACGCGCGACGCATGAGCGGCGACTCGCCCTGGGCCGGACGGACCGTGGCCCACTACAGGATCCTGGAGCCACTCGGGGCGGGCGGGATGGGCGTCGTTTGGAAGGCCGAGGACACGCGCCTCGGCCGCCTGGTCGCGCTGAAGTTCCTGCCCGACGCGACCGCGCGCGACGCGGCGGCACTCGAGCGTTTCCGCCGCGAGGCGCGGGCGGCCTCGGCCCTGAACCACCCGAACATCTGCACCATCCACGGCATCGAAGAGCACGAGGGGCATCCGTTCCTGGTCCTGGAGTACCTCGAGGGCGAGACGCTCCAAGAGCGGCTCGCGCGCGGCCCGCTCGACATCGAGGAGTTGCTGCGGCTCGGCGTCGACCTCGCCGCGGCGCTCGAGGCAGCGCACGCGCGCGGCATCCTCCACCGGGACATCAAGCCGGCCAACATATTCCTGACGCTGCTCGGTCACGCCAAGGTGCTCGACTTCGGCCTGGCCAAGCGCGTGCCCGGCGCCGACGCCGCACCCGATCGGACGATCAGCCTCGATGCCCCGCACCTCACGCGTGCCGGCGCGGCGATCGGCACGGCCGCGCACATGTCGCCCGAGCAGGTGCGGGGCGAGAACCTCGACGCCCGCACCGACCTGTTCTCGCTCGGCACGGTGCTCTACGAGGCGGCAACGGGGCGGCTGCCCTTCCCCGGCAATACCGGGGCCATGGTCTTCGACGCGATTCTCAACCGGGCGCCGGCCCCGCCGGACCGGCTGCGCCCCGGCCTGCTACCGGGCTTCGGCCGGGTCCTGGACCGGCTGCTGCAGAAGGACCGCGAGCGCCGGTACCCGCACGCCGCCGCGCTGAAGGCGGACCTCGAGCGCCTGCTGCGGGATCGCGGCGCACCGGTGGCCGTGGGAGTTCGGCGCGTTCCGCATCGCTGGCTGGCGCTTGGCGCCGCCGCGGCCGTGGTCCTCGCGGCGGCCGTGATGCTGGCGCGGCACCAGTCCGGCCACCCGCCGGCCCTGACCGAGAAGGACACCCTCGTCCTGGCGGAGTTCACGAACGCGACCGGCGATCCCGTGTTCGACCAGGCGCTGCGCCAGGGCCTCGCCGTTCAGCTACAACAGTCACCGTTCCTGAGCATCGTGTCGGACGAGCGCGTCCAGCACGTGCTCCGCCTGATGGACCAACCGCCCGACGCGCGCCTCGCGCCGCGGCTCGCACGCGAAGTCTGCGTTCGGACCGGCAGCGCGGCCGTGCTGGAGGGCTCGATCACGAGCCTGGGGAGCCAGTACGTGCTGGGATTGCGCGCCAAAGGGTGCGAAAGCGGGGATATCCTCGACGACGAGCAGGTGCAGGTTCCCCGCAAGGAGGACGTCCTGGCGGCCCTCGGCCGGATCGCCGGCCGATTCCGCACCCGCGCCGGCGAATCGCTGGCGTCGCTGCAGAAGTTCAACACGCCGCTGGCGGAGGCGACGACCGGATCCCTGGACGCGCTGAAGGCGTACAGCACCGGGCTGGCGGTCGCGCGCGCCAGCGGTTCGGCCCCCTCCGTCCCGTTCTTCCAGCGCGCGGTCGAGTTGGACGCGGGCTTCGCGATGGCGCACGCGTGGCTCGGACGGGTGTACGGCGACATCGGGGAGTCGGCGCTGTCGGCCGCGAGCACCCGCCGGGCCTACGAGCTGCGCGACCGCGCCAGCGACGCCGAACGGTTCTTCATCGTCTCGAGTTACGAACTGCAGGTGCTCGGCAACCTCGAAAAGGCCGCGCAGACGTTCGAGTCGTGGGCGCGGGCCTATCCACGCCAGCCGTACGCGCCGAGCCTGATGTGCGGGGTGGTCGACCCCTGCTTCGGGCAGTTCGGCAAGGCGGCCAGCGAGGGCGCGAGGGCAGTCGCGCTCGACCCGGACTTCGCCGTCGCGTACGTCGCGCTGGCATACGCCTACCTCGGGCAGGGACAGACCGACGAGGCCCGCCGCGTGCTCGACCGGGCCGCGGCACGCCAGCTCGACATCCCCGATTTCGCGATCCTGCGCTTCCTGCTCGCGTTCGTGGCAGGCGATCGCGCAGGCATGGACCGCATCGCGGGCGAGGCGCGGGGCAAGCTCGGGCTGGAGGACTGGATGGCGAACCAGCAGGCGTTCGCTGCCGGTTACGCGGGGCGCCTGCGCGAGGCGCGCGACGCGGCGCGGCGCGCGACGGAGTTGGCGGAGCAGTCCGGGCAGCAGGAGCGGGCCGCGCTGTACCTCGCCGGCGGAGCGTTGCGCGAGGCGTTCTTCGGCGATGCCGCCGGCGCGAGGAGGTCAGCCGGCGAGGCGCTCGGGCTGTCCCACGCCCGCGACGTCGAATACGGCGCCGCCGTCGCGTGCGGGCTCGCCGGCGACGAGGTCGGTGCCGGCACGCTGGCGGACGACCTTGCGCGGCGCTTCCCCGAGGACACCGCCGTACGCCTGACCTACCTCCCGGTGCTGCGCGCGATCGCCGAACTGCGGCGCGGCGATCCGCGCGCCGCGATCGAGGAGCTGAAGCCCGCCGCACCGTACGAGCTGGGCGCCTCCGCCAGCAGCCTGTTCGCGGTGTTCGGCTCGCTGTACCCGGTCTACTTCCGCGGGGAGGCTCTTCTCCAATTGCGACGTGGCCCCGCGGCCGCGGCGGAGTTCCGCAAGATCGTCGAACGCCCCGGTGTCGTGCTCAGCGACCCGGTTGCCGCGCTGGCCCGGCTGGGCCTGGCGCGCGCCGGTGCGCTCTCCGGCGACACGCCGGCAACACGCGCCGCATACGGGGAACTGTTGAAGCTCTGGGCCGAGGCCGATTCGGGCCTGCCGCCGGTCGCCGCGGCTCGCTCGGAGTCCGCGGGATTGCGATAGTGGTGAGCAGGGCGTTGCTGCTCGTTATGCCGGTCGCACTCTCTTGGTTAGCGACAACTGTGATTGTCAACTGGTGTCGAGACGAAGGTGTCGCATCTTCAGGTCGCTCGGTCAGTCGTTCTTGTTCTGCGGGTTCTTCCTTGCGGCTCGGCGGGTTGCGCGGAATCTGAATTGCGGAGGTGTTGATCCGGCGGCCGGCGGCGGTCGGCGCCGCGGAGCGCGCGGGACGTCAGAGCATTTTCTCGCGGCGCTCGGCGCGGCCGAAGGTCAGGGCGAACAGCCCCGCGATCGCCAGCACGAACCCCACCCTGTTCTGCAGGGTCCACGCGAACAGCTCGGCCGGGTCGGCCTCGCGCAGCGTGAGCGGGTTCCAGAACGGCGAGAAGCGCACGCGCGCGTCGGACAGGAGCAGCCCGAAGGCAAGCACGACGGCGCTGGCCAACGAGCCGGTGATCTCGCCGCGGAACAGCGTCGACAGCGCCATCGCCACCGCGAAGTAGAACATCGCCGCCTGCAGCGCGCCGTACAGGGCGCCGGGCGGGAAGTCGGTGAAGAACACCAGCGCCGCGACAGCGAGCAGTGCCTCGGCCGCGAGCAGCAACAGCAGCGCCGCCGCGGACTTGAACAGCCAGGCCTTGCTCGCGCCGCCGGGCACGGTGTACGCGATCTCCAGCGTGCGCCGCTCGGCGTCGGCGGCGATGATCCGCACGCCGAGCCCGATCGCGAGCATGGCCAAAGGGAAGCCGATCACGAGGTTCTGCGCGTGGACCGGCGAGTAGGGCTCCCCTTCCCCGCCGCCCAGAAGCGCGTAGACGAACAGGTACAGCGGCCAGGCCAACGGGAGCAGCAGCGCCACGTAGAAACGGCGGCCCGCGACGAGCCGCGCCGAGACGAGCAGCAGCCGCGCCGCGTCGCGCGGGCGCGCGAGGAGGTCACGCATGGCGCACCCCCGGCGTGCCCCCCGCCGCGGCCAGCCCGGTGGCGCCCGCGACCATTCCCCCGGCCCCGACGAGCGTCAGGTAACCGTCCTCCAGCGTCGGCGCGATCGGCTCCGCGCTGTCGAGCGGCCGCCGGGCGCAGAGCACGCGCGCCCGCGCGGTGCCGTCGGCCTCCGGGACCTGGTCTACCACCAGCGCGTCCGGCGGCACGGCCTCGCCCGGGGCGAGGCGCACGCTCCAGGCGTGGCCCTCGCCGAAGCGGGCCAGCCCCTCGGGCGGGCCGTCGAACACGAGCCGCCCGCGCGAGAGCACGAGCACGCGCTCGCACGCCACGGCGACGTCCTCGACGACGTGCGTGGAGAACAGCACCACGCGGCCCTCGGCGAGGCGCCCGAGGAGGTTGCGGAAGCGGATCCTCTCGCGCGGGTCGAGACCGACCGTCGGCTCGTCGACGATGATGACCGGGGGGAGCCGCAGCAGCGTGCGGGCGACCGCGAGGCGCTGGCGCATGCCGCCCGAGTAGGCCCCGATGCGCTCGTCCTGCCGCTGCGCCAGGCCGACCTCGTCCAGGAGCCGCGCGATCCGCTCCTCGCGCAGCGCGCGCGGCTCGAGGCCGTAGAGCAGCGCGTAGTAGTCGAGGTACTCGCGCCCGGTCAGCTCGTTCGGCAGCCCGTAGTCCTGCGGCAGGTAGCCGACCCAGCGCGCGAGGTGCCGCCGGATCAGCGCCAGCGGCACGCCGCCCAGCGTCGCGCGGCCGCGCGACGGGTCGAGGATCCCGGCCACGATGCGCAAGACGGTCGTCTTGCCGGCGCCGTTCGGGCCGAGGACGCCGATCATCCCGCGCGCGGCGCGGAACTCGATCCCCGCGATCGCCGGCACCTCGCGCCGCGGCAGGTCGAGGCCGAACACCCGTCGCGCCGCGCGGCGCCACAGCGTGCGCGCGCGCCGCAGCCGTCCCTCCGGGACCCAGTCCGGGATCGCGCCGCGCGCGACCCGGACCGCCGTGCGGCGCCCGTACTGCGCGAGCGCGATCGCCACGGCGAGCGCCGCGAGCCAGCCCCAGCGCACGTTCGGCAGGAGCCACGCGATCGCGAGCAGCGCCAGCCACGGCGCGAGCGCCGCGAGGACCTGCTCGACGCCGCCCGGCAGCGGCCGGCCCAGGTCGTCGGCGTGGCCCCGCGCGCGGCGCACCTCGCGCGCGGCGTGCGCCGCGAGCGCGCCCGCGAGCAAAAAGAACGCCATGCGCCAGAACGCGGTCTGCAGCGACAGCGACAGGTAGACCGCACCGGCGAGGAGCATCGCCAGCGGGACCAGCCGCGCGCGGACCGCCGGCGGATCGAACGGCCGCCCGCCGCGCGCGAGCACGCGCCGGGCGAAGTCCTCCGGCAGCCGCCAGGCCTGCGCCACCGGCCCCGGCAGGCCGTACGTCTTGTGCAAGAAGCGCACCTCGAGCGGCGGCGGGGCGCCGTCCTCGGCCGCCGGCTCCGGCAGCCGCGTGCGCCGGAAGACGAGGACGATCACGCCGAGCAAGAGGCCACCCACGAGCGCGGTCGTGATGATCTGCCACGTCAGCGACGTCAGCAGCTCGAACTGGACCAGCGGCCAGATCACGGCGGTGGTGACCAGCCCCCACGCCAGCACGACGTACGGGCCGAGCCGCCCGAGCAGCGAGTCCAGCCGCGACAGCAGCACGAACCCGACCGGCACGACGAGCAGCGTCAGGAGCGTCGAGGTGACGAGCCCGCCCATCACCACCGTCGCGAACGGCGGCCAGATCTCGTTTTCCTCGCCTGTCGCCAGCGCGAGCGGCCACAGGCCGGCGATCGTCGTGCACGTCGTCATCAACACCGGCCGCGTGCGCTCGCGCACCGCGGCGAGCGCCGCCGCGCCCGCGCTCGCGCCCTTGCGCGCCCGCTCCTGCATCCGGTCCACGAGCAGGATCGCCGGGTTGACGGTCAGCCCCATCAGCGCGATCGCGCCGACCAGCGCCATCATGTCGGCCGGCAGGCCGGAGAAGATCAGCCCCCACGTCGCGCCGATCAGCGTCAGCGGCAGCGCGACCAGCACCAGCAGCGGGAGCGTCAACGACTCGAACACCAGGGCCAAAAGGCCGAACAGCAGAAGCACCGCCGGGCCGAGGATCTTGCGGAACCAGTCCAGCGCCTCTTCCTCGCTCGGCGTTTCGATCGTCGTGCCGGCCGGGCGGTGCGCCTGCCGCAGCTGGTCCTTGATCCGCTGCTCCAGTTCGATGCGCGCCGGCCCCGAGGCCGGGGCCGCGCTGCCGAGCCTGTAGGCGACGCGGACCTCGCGCCGCCCGTCGTGGTGCTGGATCGCCGGTGGCGCCGGGACCTCGCGCACGTCGGCCAGCGCCGCGAGCGGCAGCACCGCGCTGCCGACCGTCACCGGCAGGCGCGACAGGTCGCGGCGCGATGTGTCCTCGCGGCCCGCGCGGCGGACCACGACCGGGATCTCGCGCCCGCTCGACAGCGTCATCCCGGTCGTCAGCTCGACCCCCTCGCGCCGCAGCGCGCCGAGCGCCGGGAGCACCTCGTCGGCCGTCAGCCCGCTCGCCGCGAGCGCGCGCGGGTCGGCCAGCACCTGCAGCTCGTCGACCCCCTCGCGTCCCGAGACGCTGGCCCAGGCGATCTCCGGCACCGACTGCAGCCGCGCCTGCAGTTCGCGCCCGACGTCGCGCAGCTGCGCCGCGTCCGGCCCCGAGACGACGACCTCCGCGGCGGCCTGGCCGAGGAGCGCGCCCGGGCCTTCCCCCGCCTGCCCGCCGCCCGTCCCGCCCTCGCCCGGCGCGCGCAGCTCGAGGCCCTCGATCTCGCGCGCGGCGGCGTGCAGCTGCTCGCGGACCGCCGCCGCGCTGACCGCGCGCGGCCGGCGTTCGCGCTCGACGAGGTACACGGTCAACGAGCCGCCGTCCTCCTGGACCGCGCTCTCCACCCGCTCGATCCCGGCGCGCCCCTGCACGACGCGTTCGAGCGCCGCGAACTTCTCCGTCGCGGCCTCCAGCGAGGACCCACCGGGCAGCACGACTTCGAGCCGGACGGTGTCGGCCTGCGCCGACTCGCGGCCGGTGCCGGCCCCCGCCGCGAGGAACGGCACCGCGAACAGCGCCGTGAGGAACACGGCGACCGCGGTGCCGGCCAGCCACACGCCGGGCGTGCGCAGCGCGACGGACAACAGGCCGCCGAACAGCTCGCGCCCGCGGTCGGGCGGCGACATCCCCGCGAACGCCATCCGCCGGCGCAACCGCGCCGCGAGCGCCGCCGCGGCGGCGGGCGCGGCCAGCCGGTGCGCGAGCAGCGGCACGAGGCCGACCGCGACCAGGACCGAGCCGACCTGTGGCAGCACCAGCGCGAGGGCCAGGATCTCGACCAGCCCGCGCTGCATTGCGCCGAGGTCGGCGAATAGCAGCGGCACGAACACGATCGCATTGGTCGCGGTCGCGGCCAGGATCGCGCGCAGCGTGCGCCGCACGCTCTCGCTCGCGGCGCGGTCGCGGCTCGCGCCGCGCTCGAGCAGGCGCTGCACCGCCTCGTAGATCACGATGCTGTTGTCGACGAGCATGCCGACCGCGACGGCGAGGCCGAACAGCGTGATCAGGTTGATCGACTGGCCGAAAAGGAGCAGCAGGCCGAGCGCGCAGAGCAGGCTGACCGGGACCGCCACGCCGACGACGGCGACCGCCCGCCACTGGCGCAGGAACGCCAGGAGCACCGCCAGCGCGATCAGGAACCCGGACAGCGCCAGCTTCTGCAGGCGGCGGATCTGCTTCTCGACGACCTCCGCCGCGTCGAAGCTGACTTCGAAGCCGATCCCGTGCGGCGCGAACTCCTCGCGCAGCTCCGCCAGGCGACGGCGCAGGTCGCGCCCGGCGCGGACGAGGTTCGCCGCCTCGTCCTTGAAGACCATCAGCCCGACCGCCGGCTGGCCGTTGACGCGGAACGCGTTCTCCTGCCGCGCGGCGCCCATCTCGACCGTCGCCACGTGGCGCAGCAGGATCGGCCGGCCCGGGAACAGCGGCAGTTCGGCCAGCGCCGCGACGCCGCCGGGACGGCCGTCGACGACGATGGCGACCCGCTCCGGCCCCTCGCGCACGCTCCCGGCGTAGCGCAGCCGGCGCACCGCGGACGAGAGCGCCGCGACCGCCTGCTCGGGCCGCAATCCCAGCTCGGCGCAGCGCTCCGGGTCGAGCCGCACGGTGACCTCGAGCGGCGCGCCGCCCATCGGCATGACGCGCGCCACGCCCGGCACGCTGGCGATGCGCGGCTCGATCCGCTCGTCGACGACGTCGCGCAGCATCTCGGCGCCGGCGCCGCCGCCGGAGACCTGGATCACCATCACGAACCGGCTGAGCATTTCCAGGTCGAGGCTCGACACGTCGACGAACGACCCGCGCGGCTGGCGCCGCGCCAGCTCGCCGGCGACGCGCCGCAGCTCCAGCTCGCGCACCTTGAGGTCGGTGCCGCGCTCGAACTGGACGCGGAACGTCCCGGCCGAGCCGTGCACCTCGCCCCAGGTCTCCTTGACGTCCGGCAGCTCCGAGACCAGCGCCTCCAGCGGCAGCAACAGCTCCTGTTCCACCAGCTCCGGCTCGGAGCCGGGCCGGAAGAAGTTGACGTACAGCTCGTCCCCCTCGAGCGGCGGGATCAGCTCGATCGGCAGGCGGAACCAGGCGCCGATCCCGAGCAGCGCCAGCGCGATGAAGAACATGCTGGCGGCGACGGGGCGGCGGACGGGGAGATCGGTCCTCATGTCTCCCTGCGGCGCCGGTCGAGCACCTTGTACAGGCAGGGCGTCACGAGCAGCGAGCCGATGGTGGACGTGACCATCCCGCCGATGACGGTCAGCGCGAGCGGCATGCGCAGCCGCGCGGCGTCGGTGCCGCCGAACGCCAGCGGCAACAGCGCGAGGATCGTGGTCAGCGAGGTCATCAGGATCGGCCGCAGGCGCGTGCCGGCCGCGCGCACCAGCGCCTCGTCGCGCGGCAGGCCCTCCGCGCGGAAGCGCTGCGCGGCGTCGACGAGCAGGATCGCGTCGTTGACCGCCACGCCGACCAGCACGATCAGCCCGAGCATCGCCATGACGCCGATCGGCTGGCCGAGCGGGCCGAGCGCGAGCGCCACGCCGAGCAGGGCCAGCGGCACGGCCGACAGCACCGTCAGCGGGTGGACCAGCGACTCGAACGTCCCGGCGAGCACGAAGAACACGAGCAGCAGCGCCAGCCCGGCCGCGAGCGCGAGCTGGCGGATCGTGCGGTCGCGCTCTTCCTCCTCGCCCACCAGCCGCGCCCGCAGGCCGGCCGGCAGCTCGGTCTGCGCCAGCGCGGCCCGCACCGCGCGCGAGGCGGCCGGGAAGTCCGCGCCGGGCGCGATCCGCGCGTTCACCCGCGCCACGCGGCGCTGGTCGCGGCGGTAGATCTCGCGCGCGCCCTCCTCCGGCACGAGCCGCGCGATGTCGCCGAGCGCCAGCCGGCCGCCGCCGGGCATCGCCAGCGGGACCTTCAACAGGTCCTCGCGGCGGACCGCCCGCGTGCGCAGCACGACGTCCTTCTCCTCGTCGCCGGTGGTGACGACCGTCACGCGCCGGCCGTCGAGCGCCGCCTCCAGCGGCGCCGCGAGCGTGTCGAGGTCCACGCCGGCCGCGCCGGCCAGCGCGCGGTCCAGCTCGACGCGCAGCTCCGGGGGGCCGCCCTCGAGCGACGAGCGCACGTTCCACAGCTCGGGCAGCCGGGCCAGCTCCTCCTGCACGCCGCGCGCGCCGCGGCGCAGCGCCTCCAGCGAGGGGCCGCTGATCTCGACCGAGATCGGCGGGCCGGAGGTGCCGAGGGCCCGCGCCAGCGCCGACACGCCGACCTCCCACGACGTCTCGAGGCCGGGGATTTGCGCCACGGCCGGCGCCGCCGCCGCGACCAGCTCGCGCGCGTCGCGCCCGCCCGGCGCGAGCCGCACCACCAATCGCGCGGTGTTTTCCTCGTTGTTCTCCTCGGTGATCAGCCGGTCATCCTCCGGGACGCGGCCGACCTCGGCCATCACCGCCTCGACGCCCCCGCCGGCCGCCTCGCGCAGCACGCCTTCGATCGCGGCCGCGGCGCGCGCGGTGGTCGCCGCGCGCCAGCCCGCGGGGCCGACGAGGCGCACGACGAACTGCCGCGGGTCGGCGGGCGGCAGCAGCTCCGTGCCGAGCCGCGAGATCCAGAGCAGGCCCAGCGCGACGGCGAGCGCCGACACGAGGACGACGGTCAGCGGCCGGCGCAGGAGCCAGCGCACGGCGCTCTCGGTGACGCCGATCCCCGGGTCGAGAGCGCGTGCGCCGTGCCGCGGCAGGAGCCAGCGCGCGAGCGCCGGGATCAGCAGCACCGCCACGGCCAGCGCCGCCAGCATCGAGACGACGACGGCGAAGGCCAGCCCCTCGACCAGCCGCGCCGCGAGGCCCTGCACGAAGATCACCGGCAGGAACACGATGCAGGTGGTGAGCGTACTCGAGGCGATCGCGCCGCCGACCTCGGCCGTGCCGCCCGCCGCGGCCTCGAGGACCGGCTCGCCGCGCTGCAGGCGGCGGAAGATGCTCTCCACCACGACGATCGAATTGTCGACGAAGTTGCCGGCCCCGAGCGCCAGCCCGGCCAGCGTCATCAGGTTCAGGCTCTGCTCGGCGAGCCCCATGAACAGCGTCGTCGCCAACAGCGAGACCGGCACGGCGGTGGCGATGATCAGGGTCGGCCCCGCCGAGCGCAGGAAGACCACCAGCATCGCCACGGTCAGGAGCACGCCGACGATCACCGCCGACTGCAGCTCGCCCAGCGAGTCCTCGACCAGCGTCGCCTCGTCGGAGATGACGCGCACCTCGACGCCGGGGAGGTCGGCGCCGATCCCCTTCAGCGCCTCGCGCGCGGCGCGCGAGACCTCGACCGTGTTCGCGCCGGCTTCCTTGTAGATCGACAGCCCGACGCCCTCGCGGCCGTCGACCAGCACCAGGTGCGTGACCTCCTTGTCCTGCTCCGAGACCTCGGCCAGGTCGGCGACGCGCACCGCGACGAGCCGCCCCTCGGCGTCGCGCTCGTAGCGCACCACGGCGGCCGCGACGTCCTCCGGGCTGCGGTAGCGCGACAGCCCGCGGACCAGGTACACGTCGGGGCCTTCCTCCAGCGTGCCGGCGCTGAGGTCGACGTTGGCGGCGCGCACGCGCTGCTCGACTTCGGCCAAGGAGAGCCCGTGCGCGTCGAGCAGGTACTGGTCCACGAGCACGCGGACCTCGCGCTCGCGGCCGCCGAGCACGCGCACCTCGGCGATCCCCGGCAGGCGCTCGAGCGCGGGCGCGATCTGGCGCCGCGCGACGCGGCGCAGCTCGGCCAGGTCCGGGCGGCCGGCGGGTGCGATCAGCCCCACGCTGAGCACCGGGGCCTGCCGCGGGTCGAAGCGCCGCACCAGCACCTCGTCCACCTCGGGATCGCCGGAGATCGGGCTGATCGCCTTCTGGACATCGACCAGCGCGAGGTCCATGTCGGCGTCCCACTCGAAGCTGACGGTCGCGACGAGGCGCCCGGTCCGCGCGACCTGCGTGATCTCGCGGATCCCGCGCACGGCGAACAGCCGTTGCTCGACCGCCTCGCCGTACAGCCGCTCCATCTCGACCGGAGGGCGGTCGCCGGAGCGCACGGAGACGACGATCGTCGGGCTGTGCACGTCCGGCAGCAGGTCGCGCGAGAGGCCGCGCCACGAGATCCAGCCCAGGATCGCCACCGCGGCCGCGAGCACGGCCATCGCGACCGGCCGGCGCGCGGCCATGCGCGCCAGGGCGTCCACGTCAGAGCCCGCCGACGCGGACCGCCTGGCCGTCGGTCAGCGTCTCGTGTCCCTGCACGACGACGCGCTCGCCGATCTTCACGCCCTCGCGGACCTCGACCACCTCGTCGTCGCCGAGGCCGAGCCCGACCTCGCGCCGCGCCGCGCGCTGCGCCTCGACGGTGAAGACGACGGTACGACCGTCGCGGTCCACGACCGCTTCGCGCGGGACGACCGGCACGTCGCGGTGGGTGTCCACGACGATCGTGGCCTCGACGAACATGCCGGGGCGCAGGAGCTGGGCGGAGTTCTCGACCTCGATCTCGACGCGGAACGTCCGCGTCGCGGGGTCGAGCGAGGGCGCGAGGCGCGCGACGCGGCCCTCGAAGGTCTTCCCCTCCCAGGCGTGGTGCCGCAGCCGCACCGGCAGGCCGACCGCCACGCGCAGCGCGTCCGGCCCGACCACGTCGACGTCGGCGACGAGCTGTTGCGTGCGGCCGATCTGCGCCACCACGGTCCCGGGGAGCACGCGCTGGCCGTCGGGCAGCGGCAGCCCCTGCGTGTCGCGCGCGAGCTTGAGCAGGATCCCCGCGATCGGCGAACTCAGCGCGGTCCGGTTCTCGGTGTAGCGGGAGCGGTCCAGCTCCGCGCGCGCCTCGGCCAGCGCGGTCTCCGCCGCCCGCACCTCCAGCTCGGTCACCAGCCCCTCGCGGAACAGCGCGCGCCGCGACTCGAGGTCGCGGTCCGCCTGCTCGTAACGCACCTGGCTGGCCTCGGTGCGCGCGGCGACGCGCACGTCCTCGCCGGTGATCGTCGCCACGAGCTGGCCCGGCGCGACGCGGTCGCCCTCGGCCAGCCGGCGGCCACCGGCCCGCGCCACCGTCAGCTGGCCCTCGATCGGCACGGTCAGCGTCGCGGTCTCCGGCGCGCGCAGGGTCCCGGTGGCGACGATGCGGTCCTCGACCGTCTGGCCGACGATCTCGCGCACGCTGACCGGCGGGCGGAATTCGACCTTGGCCTCGCCGCCGCCGCGCTCGCAGGCCGCGGCGAGAAGGGCCAAGGCCAAGAGCGGCGCGATCCCGGCCCGGCTCACCGCGTCGCCCCCGCCGGCACCCAGCGCACGGCGTCCGCGATCAAGAGGTTGCCCTTCTTCTTGCCGCGGATCTCCACCGTCACCTCGCCCTCGCCCAGCCGGCGCGCGCCGAGCGAGTTCCAGCCCGCCTCGGCCGAGTCGGCGTCGAATTCGAGCGTGTCCTTGGACGTCGCGCCGCCGATGTCGACGCTCCACTTGCCGCGGGGCAAGCTGAGCGGCGGCATCATTTTTCCCTTGGGCGGCAGGTGCAGTTCCAGCCGGTACTCGCCGGCGCGGCGCACGTCGGCCTTGAACACGGCCGCGTTCTCGCCGCCGGTCGCGACCACGGCCAACGTGTGCCGGTAACGCCCGTGGGCCGGCTGGTGCACCATCCGCGACCAGCGCGAGGGCGCGCCGCTGAGCAGCACCACGGGCAGCCCCTGGTCGTACTCCTCGCCCTCGCGCGGCCCGCTGCGCCCGCGCAGGCGCAGCCCGGTCCCGCCGGCCTTGGCCCGCGGCTCGAAGCCCTCGTCGAGGTCATCCACGGTCACGGTCCCGTCATCGGCATCCGGCCACGCCGCCTCGCGCGTGCCGGTGAACGGCTCGACCGCGGAGACCTTGTCCGCCTCGGGCGGCGCGAACGACACCGCGAACGGGCCGCGGTTCAGCGAGAGATACGGCACGACGGAGATGCCCTGCGGCGGGCGCGGCCGGACGAGGCCGATCTCGACCGTGCCTCCCGCGGGCACGCGGATCGCGTCGCCCAGTTCGGCCGAAGCCGAGGCGCGAACGTCCTCCGGGACGCGGTCGCGCACCTGCTCGCCCTCGGGCGGGCCGGCCGGCGCGGCGTCCTCGTCCTTCTCCGACTGCTCGCGGTAGCGCACGCGGAACAGGCCCGGGGCCTTGCCCTCGTTGTGCACGAGGAACCGCGCCTGGTAGCGCGGGCGCCCCTGCTCGTCGGCGACGCGGAACACCTCGGCGCGGCCGGCGACGAACGCCGGCAGGTCCTTCTGGCCCAGCCACTCGTCGAAGAACGGGCCGAAGTCCTCGCCCGAAGTCGCGGCGACCGCGCGCTCGAGGTCGGCGCGGCCGCAGGCGCGGCCGCGGCACTCCGCGAGCAGCGCGCCGAGCATCCGGCCGGTCCGGTCCGGTCCCAGCTCGTCCAGCAGCGAGCGCGACATCGCGCCGGCCTTGAGCGTCAGCACGTCCACGGCCCGGCGCGGGTTCTTCTCCGGGTCGAGCTGGCGCAGGGACGTCTCCAGCGCCGCGTCCCACACCGCCGGCCGCGACGTGACGGTCGCCAGCACGGCGTCGGCCACCGACATCTCGAACCCGGAGACCACGCGCGTCAAGAGAACCTGGTTGACGATGTTGCCGCTCTCGCGGGAGAACGCGTGGGCCGAGAAGTAACCCTGCTTGCCGGTCAAGGCGCGGGTCGCGAGGTCTTCCAGCATGTAGTCGAGCGCCAGCGCGTCCTCGCCCTGCATCGAGGTCTGGTTCAGGAGGAAGTTGCGCGCGACGCCGGTGAAGACGTTGCCGCCGCTGAAGTCGGCCTCGAAGAAGTCCTCGACGCGCTGGCGGATCCGCACCGGCAGCGGCTTGCCCTGCGTGTCCTCCGCCGTGCGCTGCTTCTTGACGAAGACGTCCCAGCGCGCCGTCGGGAACACCATCTCGCGCACCAGGAACATCCCCGGGGGCGCCAGCGTGCTGCCCATGCGCCAGCCGCCGCCGTAGCTGCGCAGCGCGTTCGGCACCTCGACCAGCGTCAGCCCGTCGTAGGGGTACGCGAGGCCCCACTCGCGGGCCTGCTTGAGCTTCTTGCCGATCTCGGTCTCGAACTCGCGCGCCGCCTCGCCGAGCGACTCCACGGTCGCCGCGTGCCGGGCGTGGAGCAACAGCTCGCACCACACGCCCTCGATCTGCGCCGCGTGCGAGACGAAGCGGCCGACGACCAGCCCGGCGCCCGGCAGCGGCGCGCCGGGCGCGAAGCGAAACCGCGTGCGACCGGCGGGCGCGCCGGCCGCCGGCTGCCGCCGCCCGGGTCCCGCGGCGAGCCAGCCCTCCGGCAACTCGACCGTCAGGTCGATGTCGTAGAAATCCGGCGCGCGCTTGCGCGGGTCGTCACGCCCGACGCCCGCGCCCGCCGCCGGTAGCCAGAACGTCCCCGGCAGGAGCGCCACGTGGCGCCGGTCGAAGACCAGCGCCTCGTACCCCATCAGGAACACCTGGCCTTCCATCGGCGTCAGCTCGAACGGCCGCCGCGCGGCGTCGAGAAAGGCGAAGCGCCGGTCCGGCTTGCCCGAGGCGGCGACTTTCAGCACAGCCGTCGCGCCCGCGGCGAGCGGCCCGGTCTTGACGTCCAGAAGGCCGTCGCGGAACTCGAACGGGACCTCGCGGCCGTCGCGCTCGACCTTCTGCACGGCGAGGCCCGGGTTGAGCGTGAACAGCGCCGAGGTCAGCGGCGCCGGGGCCGTGACCCGCAACTCGGCGGTGAACGACAGCATGCGCCCGGGTTCGACCGACACGTCGGCGCGGACGTGTTCGATGTCCGGCGCCGCGCCGGCGGCGCGGGCGGCGTGGGCCGCGCGCCACGCGTCGACCTGGCGCAGGTCGCCGCGGTTCTTGCCGACGAGCGCGAGCACGACCGCCACCCCGGCCAGCGCCAGCAGGGCGCCGGCCAGCGCGCGGCGCCCGCGCGAGCCGCCGTCGGGCCGCGGGTGCGCGGCGGCCGCGAGCGCGAGCAGCCCCAGCGAGACGAGCACGTATGCCAGCCGCTGGGCGCACGTGCTGGCGTCGAACACGCGGCCGACGATGTCGGACGGGAACTCGGCGGAGTAGGCGCTGAAGACATCGAGCAGCGGGACGTCGGTGATCGGCAGGTACAGCATCATCCAGACACTCGCCGCGAGCAGGGCGACGAGCACGACCGCGGCCAGCGCGCGGTTGCGCACCAGGAGCGTCACCAGGAACGTCAGCGACAGCACGAGCAGGAACGCGGCCGGCGCCTGGACCAGGCCGAACCCGGCCAGAGAGCGCCACTCCATCGCGGTCGACATGAACAGCCAGCCGAGGAGCTGCAGCAGCAACAACAGCCCGATCAACGGCACCCAGACCGTGACCGCGATGCCGATCAGCCGGCCGGAGATCAGCTCCAGGTTCGAGTACGGCCGGGCGTCCACGACCTCGGCCACGCGGTCGCGACGGTCGCGCGCCCGGAGGTCGAAGCCGAGGAACACCAGCCCGAGCGCGACCGCCGGCATGTAGTAGAAGCCGATCGCGCCGATGAAGTAGCGGCCGTTCAGCGAGCCGGCGGTCCCGGAGTAGGTCGAGAACAGGTAGTGCAGCAGCGAGAACTGCACCAGGTAGATCAACGCCGCGAACAGCGCGCCGAGCGAGACGAAGACCCAGTAGCGCACGAGCCGCAGCGAGATCCGCGCCTCGGCCCGCGCCACGCCGAGAACCACCCAGGGCCGGATCATTGCTCGTCCCCCAGCGCGACGCCGGCGCGCCCGCGCGCGGCCATGAACGAGAGGTACGCCTCCTCCAGCGTCGGATCGGCCACCGGCTCCGCTCCCGGCGGCAACGCCGCACCGGCCGCGACAGCGCGCATCCGCACGCCAACGCCCTCGGTCGCGCGCGAGACGATCTCGTACCCGGGTCCGAGGTCCTCGCGGTTCGCGGCGACGACGGTTTCGAAAACGCGCCCGCGCGCCCGCGCGAGCAGGTCCACGGGGCTGCCGCGGTACACGACCTTGCCCGCGTCGATGATCGCCAGGTCGCGGCAGCCCGAGCCGAGATCGCCCACGATGTGGGTCGAGAGCACGATCACCCGCTCCTGGCCCAGCTCGGCCATGAGCTGGCGGAAGCGCAGCCGCTCCTCGGGGTCGAGTCCCACCGTCGGCTCGTCCACGATCAGGACCCGCGGCTCGTGCACCAGCGCCTGCGCGACGCCGAGCCGCCGCACCATCCCGCCCGAGAGCTTCTTGACCTTGCGGTCCGCGACCTGCGACAGGCCGACCTGCTCGAGCACCTTGGCCACGCGCTGGCGGCGCTGCGCGCGATCGCCCATTCCCGAGAGCAGCGCCAGCGTCTCGACCGCCTCCTCGACGCGCTGCAACCGCCACGCGCCGAACTCCTGCGGCAGGTAACCGATGTAGGCGCGCACCGCGCGCCGGTCCTGCACGACGTCGCGCCCGCACACCGCGGCGCGACCCGCGGTCGGCACGATGAGCGCGCACAGGATGCGCATCAGCGTGCTCTTGCCGGCGCCGTTCGGGCCGAGCAGCCCGAACAGGCCGGGGCCGATCGCGATGTCGACGCCGTCGAGCGCGACGGTCCCGCCCTTGTACACGTGGCGGATGCCCTCGCACACGATGCCGTCTTCGTGGAGCTTTTCGGAAACCGGACCCGTCATGGAGCGACCCCCGTGGTCGTGCCGTCCCGCACGACCGGGTATTTATACGCCGTCGCGGCCCGATTTAGGCCGGCCCGGTCGCGCCGGACCGCCGGTTTGAACAAGCGGTCGAAACCGCGACCTCAAGGGACCGGCACGGCGGGGGCGAGCGGCGGCAGCGGCGGATCCCCGGCGTACGCCACCCGTTCCAGGAACAGTCCCGAGGGCGGCGCGGTCCACTCCGCGACTGCGCCGCGCGGACCCGCGATCTCGTGGCCGGCGAGCAGCGCGCCGAACTCCTCGGTGCTCAGCTCGCCGGCGCCGACGCGGACCAGGGCACCGGTGAGCCGCCGGACCATCTTCCACACGAAGTGCGAGGCGCTGACGCGCAGCAGCACCAGCGAGCCGGCGACGGCCAGCTCGGTGCGCTCGACGACGACCAGCGTGCTCGGCTGCTCGGCCGGGCGCTCGCAGAAGCGGTCGAAGTCGTGACGCCCGGTGATCAGCGCCGCGGCCGCTCCCATCCGGTCCGGGTCGAGCGGCCGCTTGACCCACCACACGAAGCGCTTGGCGAGCGCCGAGCGGCGTCGCGCGACCTGGTACAGGTAGGTGCGCGACAGCGCCGCGTGGCGGGCGTGGAACGACTCCGGCGCGCGCACCGCCGCGAGCACGTGGATGTCGGCCGGCAGGGCGTCGTTGACGGTGCGCACGAGCTGCGCGGGATCGACGGCGCGGGCGAGGCGCAGGTGCGCCACCTGGTCGAGCGCGTGGACACCGGCGTCGGTGCGGCCCGAGCCGACCAGCTCGCCGACCGCGCCGCAGGTGCGCGCGAGCGCGCCGCGCAGCTCGCCGGCGACCGTGCGGGCGTTCTGCTGCTCCTGCCAGCCACGGTAGCGCGTGCCCTCGTACTCCAAATCGAGCCGGTAGGTCGGCATGCCGCGAGAACGGTACCGAAGGCGCGGCCGTTAACCAATCCCGGCCGTCGGGTTTCCGTCGCGCGGCCGACCGGGCGCCGACCGTCCGCGGACTGCGCCCGCCCGGCCGCAACCGCCCGGAACTGGCGCGTTTCCCCGCAAACGCCGGAGATCCGCGGCCCGCGGCTGCCCCGCGCCCGCGGCACGGTTCTTGAATCAACCCTCCGGCGTCGGTCTCCGGACCCGAGGGGAGATTCTCGATGAGCGACGAGTTGCAGACCGTGACCGCGCCCCGCCTGGAAGTCGTTCCCGCCAGCGGGGGCCCGGAGGGCACCTGCCCCACGCTGAAGGTCGACGGCGAGCTGTTCCACGACCCGCTGCAGCCCTACCGCGAGGTGCTCCCGCTCGAGGGCGCCGAGCCGGACGTGGTCGCGCTGTTCGGCCTCGGCCTCGGCTACACGGCGGCCGGCGCGCTGCACCTGGCGCCGCGGGCCACGGTCCTCGGCTGGGAGCCGCTGCCGGGCATGGCCGAGCTGGCCGCTCACGCCCTGGCGCACGAGTGGGGCATCGCCGAGCGCGTCGCCGTCGAGCCGGACCTCGCCGACTTCCAGGCCCGCCTGCTGGAGGCGCTCGCCGGCGCGCGCTCGCTCGCGCTCGTCGAGCTCGACGCGCTCGTGCGCCGCGAGGCCGGGCTGTGCCTGCGCTTCCGCCAGGTCGTGGACGAGACGGTCGATGCCGACACCATCGGCGCCCCGCCGCTGCCGCTGGACGCGCAGGCCTGGGCCAACGTCGCGCGCTCCGCGCCGCGGGTGGCCGAGGTGCCGCTGCTCGGCTCGGTCGCGGCGAGCCTCGCCGACGTGCCGGCGGTCGTCGTCGCGGGCCAGCCCGATCGTGTCGAACTGGACCGGCTCGCGCAGCTCGCCGGGCGCGCGCTGATCGTCACCACCCCGGAGTGGGCGGGGGTGCTGGGCGCCGCGGGGATTCGCCCGGGGCTCGTCGTGGTCAACGAGGTCGAGCCGCCGCAGGCGAGCGCCGGCGCCCTCTCCGCGTCGGTGATCGCGGTCTCGCCCGACAGCCACCCGGCGTGGTGGGACGCGAGCGCCGCGGCGATCGCGCTGTTCGGTCACACCGGCACCGCGTGGCTGTTCCCCGAAACCGACGCGGCCCACGTCCTCGGCTTCCGCCACGGCAGCGCCCTGCCGCTGGCCTCGCTGGCCCTGTCGCTCGGCGCGCGCCCGATCGCGCTGTGCGGGCTCGTCGCCGGCCCCGGCGCGAAGTGGAACCGGCTCGACCCCGCGCGCCGCAGCGCGTCGGCGATCGTGCGCCTCGCGCGCGCGGCCGGTACGCAGGCGATCGCGCTGGGCAAGCTCGACCCGTCCGGCCCCGCGGGCGATCCCGCGGCTCGCCTCGCCGCTACGCTGCGCGCCCGCGGCACCGCGCTCGGCGCCGACGCCGTGCGCGCCGCGCTGTCGGGCGCGCGCGCCGCGGCCTCGCGCGTGGCGCGCGAGCACCGGATGTACCAGGAGACCGGCCTGTGGCACGCGTTGGCGGACTTCCTCGTGCGCCGTTCGGACGGCAACGCCTTCACGCGCGTGTTCCTCGGCGGCGGCGGCGCGAGTTCGGGCCACGCGCAGATCGGCGTCCTGCTCGAGCGCGAGCAGGCGGCCCCCGCCCTGCTCGACTGGGTCGAGGACCACCTGCCCGAATGCGCGCCGGGCGACACGGCGTTCCAGGCCACGCCGGCGCGCAGCACGGTCCCGCCGCCGATGCGGGTGTTCATCGGCGCCAGCGGCGGGAACGACATCGCGGCCCGCGTCCTCGCGCACGCGATCGAGTCGCGCAGCTCGATCCCGGTGGAGATCCGCTTCTTCGAGGAGGAGGTCGCGGCACGGCTCGGCGCGGTGGAGGGCGACGACGGCCCGAGCCCGCTCCTGGTCACCGACCTGTGCCAGGGGCTCGGGCGCGCGATCTACATCGAGCCCTCGGTCCTGCTGCTGGAAGACCTCGCGCGGCTCTGGGAGTTGCCGATCCTCGAGCACTCGCTCCTGGTGCCGGACGGCGGCCCACCGTCGTTGATCCTCGTGGACTGCGAGCGCACCGCGGCGGCCCTGGCGGCGAACCGGCTGTTCCAACCGCAGGCCGATGGCATCGGCGCGCTGCCGGAGGCCTGGGCCCACTGCGACCGCGCGACGCTCGAAACCGCCGCCGTGCGTTTCACCTGCGCCCCGTGGCTGCCGTGGAAGCGCGACCTGCACCCGCTGCGCTGGCTGTGGGAGTTCCAGTTCCTCGCCGCGCTGGAGGCGGGCGCGTTCTCGATGCGCGACGTCGAACGCGCGGTCGAGCGCCGGCAGGTGCGCGCCGATCTGGCCGCGGTCGCGCGCTGCGGCCGGCTGAGCCTGCTCGCGCGCCCGCCCGCGCCGGCGCGCGTCGCCATCCCGGTGCTCGAGCCGAGCCCGGCCTGACCCGTCAGGGCGTGGCCGGTCCGACCAGCTCGCGCACGGCGGCGAGCAGGTCCTCGTGCTCGAACGGCTTGCCCAGCGCGTGCGAGGCGCCCGCGCGGCGCGCCATGTCGAGGTAGTTGCCGGAGTACGCCAGCCCGCCGCCCGAGATCGCCAGGATGCGCACCTTCGGGAACTCGCGGCGGAACTCACGGATGACCTCGATCCCGTCGACTTCCGGCATCAGGATGTCGGCGACGAGCAAGTCCACCGGCAGCGAGCGCTGCATTTCGAGCGCGGTTCGCCCGTCAGACGCCTCGTCGACCTGGTAGCCCGCGCGCTCGAGCACGAGCCGGATCAGCGTGCGCACCTGGCGGTCGTCGTCGAGCACGAGGATCCGCGGCATGGGCCCATTCTAGGCTTCAGTTGACCCCGGCGCTCTCCAGCACCCGCTCCCGGAAAGCGTTCAGCAACTCGTCCCCGTCGGCGGCGACGGCGGCCAGCTGCTCGTCGGTCGCCTCGAGCCGGTGGTCCCGGAGGAACCGCCGGCGCGCCTCGGGGTGGAACTGCACCGAAAACAGCGGCAGCGCCCGGTGCTCGAGCGCGTCGCAGGCGAGCCCGGCACGCCGGGCGACCGGCGTGAACCCCTCCGGCGCCCGCGTCACGACCTCGCGGTGGCTGCTCACCACGGTCAGTCGCCGCACGCCGGGGAGGAGCTGGCTGCCGCGGAACTCGCTCGGCTCGATGCCGAGCCGCACCGAGCGGTCCTCGCTGGCGAAGCCGACCTCGCCGCCGGCGCGGGCGGCGAGGAACTGGTGGCCGAAGCAGATCGCCAGGAGCGGCACGACGAGCGTGCCGTCGAGCAGCGGGTCGAGCCACGCGCCGAGCGGGGGGAGCCACGGCAGGTCGTCGTTCACCGAGGCGGCGGAGCCGAGGAGCACCACGCCGTCGGCGCCGTCGAGATCTCCGGGCGCGAGCAGCTGCCCCGGCTCGAGCGCCGGGCGCAGCACTCGCGACGAGCCGGGCCAGCCCTGCAGCACCACCTCGACGCCCTCCAGCGCGGGGCGCCGGACCGCCGGATCGACGACCAACAGCCGCGGTTCGCGCGCCGCGCCGCTCACGCCGCCCCGAGCGCGCGCCGCAGCGCGTCGAGCGCGGGCCCGCGCTGCGCGGCCGCCAGCTTCCCCTGGAACACGCGCCCGCTCCCGCCGCCACGCAGTTGGACCTCGGCGGCGAGCGCGCGGAACAGCGCCGCGACGTCGCCCGCGAACCCGCCGGCCGCGCACAGGACGAACGGTCCCGGCTCGGCAGCGCTGTCCACGAGCAGGACCACCGCGGCCGTCGGCTGCCCGCCGATCGCCCGCGCCAGCCGCTGCAGGAACGCGGCGCCGCGTCCGGGCAGGTCGACCTCGGCCGGCGAGTCCGCGCCGCGCGCGATCGACGCCGCCAGCGCCTCGGCCAGCTCGCCCTCGAGCGCCCGCGATGCGCGCTCGGCCTCGCGCAGCTGCTCGAGCTTTTTGCCGGCGATCTCGTGCAGCTCGTCGTCCGCGGCGCCAAGTAGCGTGCGCAGGCGGGCGTTGCGCGCCTCGTGCTCGCCGAGGCGGCGCCGCAGCCGGCCCCCGGCGACGAAGTGCACGCGCGTTCCGCCGCGCATCGATTCGACGCCGACGAGCTTCAGCGCCTCGATCTCGGCCGTCGAGCGCAGGTGCGTCCCGCCGCACGTGTTCAGGTCGAGGCCGGCGATCTCCACCAGCCGCACGTCGCCCGCGAACCCCTCCGGCAGCCCGCGCGTGCGCAATCCGGGCAGCTCCGCCAGCGAGTCCGGCGCGACCCAGCGCACCGCGACCGCGCGCGCCGCGCGGATCTCGGCCGCGGCGGCGTCCTCCAGCGCGTCGATCCGCGAGGGGCCCAAGGACGGCACGTCCAGCTCGACGTCGCTCAGGTCCGGGCCGAGATGGAACGCCGTCGTCGGCCAACCGAAGCGGTCCTGCGCCACGGCCGTCAGGAGGTGCTGCGCCGTGTGCTGCTGCATGTGGTCGAAGCGGCGCGGCCAGTCCACGCGGACGACGACGCGGCCGGTCGGCGGCGTCCCGGCGAGGTAGTGCCGCAGCTCGCGCCCGGCGCGCCGGACTTCGGTGACCTCGACCTCGCCGATCCAGCCGCGGTCCGCGGGCTGCCCGCCACCTTCCGCGTAGAGCACGGTGTCGGCCAGGACGACGTACGGGCGACCCTCCTCCTCGCCCGCGCCGACGACGTCGGTTTCGAGCGACTCGAGGTACGAGTTGCGCTCGTACGCCGGGGAACCGGCGCCTGGACCGCTTCCCGTCACTTGGTCTTCCAGCTCCCGTCGGGCATCTGGACCAGGTCGCCCGGCCGCGCGAACTCGCGCATCGTCGCCGCGTACGTCTCGCGGATCTTGTCCAGCTGCGAGGTGTCCACGCCCTTTTCAGCCGCCATCTCCTTGAACAGCTCCTCGCGGTCGGCGTTCTCCGCCTTGACGATCCGCTGCAGTTCGGCGCGCGCCTTCAGGTCCCCCGCGGCCTCGAGGTTCCGGACCTCGACCAGCGCGCGGTTGCTCTCGCCGATCGCGCCGGCCGACTTGTACTTGTTGAGCGCCGCCAGCCGCGCCGCGCGCGATTCGATCAGCTTGCGGATCGCCGGGTTCGTGACCTCCGGCGCCGGGACCTCGCGCTGCGCGTAGGCGACGCCGCCGAGCAGCTCGTCCAGCAGGCTCTGCGGCGCGGGCGGCGGCTGCTGCGGGGAGGCGTCCTGCCCCGAGTCGGGCTCGGCGGGCACCGGCTCGCCGGTCTGCTCCGCGGCCTGCTCGCGTACCGCCTTCTCGATCCGCTCCGAGAGATCCTTGATCTCGGCCGCCGGGAAGTAGACGTTGATCGTCACGCAGGCCAGCGCCAGCGCGAACGCCAGCGCGAGCGGGAGCAGCATGCGTCGCGACATGTGACCTCCAGGGCGGCGGTGCCGCCTGCCGGCATTCTATCCGGCGAAGGCACCGGCGCGCGCATCCGGCGGCCCGCGGACCCCGGGCCGCGGGTCAGCGGGCCTCGACCTGCGAGAGATCGAGGGAGCGGAAGCGGTCGAGCATCGCGCGGAACGAGACCGCGCGGCCGGGATCGCCGTTGACCACGTCGATCGGCAGCGGCAGGCGGCCCTTGAGGAACAGCTCCTTGTCGCCCCGGTGCTCGAGCCCCTTCAGCCGGAACACGTCGTTCTTGAGGCGCATCTCGATCCCGAGCCCGGAGTAGGTGAACCGCTGGAACAGCCGCGTGAGACCGCGGTCGAAGATCGTCGGCGAGCTGCCGCCGAGCACGGCGATGTTCCGCACCGCGCGCACGTTGACGGTGCCGCCGCGCTCGCTCCTGACCCGACCGCGGAAGCTGACCGGCACCGCACCGAACAGCTCGACGTTGCTGAACGAGCCGCGGACCAGCCCGGTCATCTCGCCGAAGTCGAAGCGGCGCGTCACCTGCTCGAGGTCGATCCCGGAAAAGCGCGCCGAGAACTGCGCGCGCGGGAAGCGCGAGAAGATGTCGCGCGCCGAGATGTTGCCCAGCGTCACCTCGCCCCCGAAGATCTCGACCTTGCCGCCGCCGTCCACCTCCACGGTGCCGCCCGTGACCGCGATCCGCGGGAACTGCGCGTCGACTTCCCCCGACAGCGGCGGCAGCCCGACCGCCTTGGAGAGCTGGCCCAGCTCGATCCCGCCGACGAACAGGCCGAGCTGGAGGCTGCGCTGCGGGCTGAGCACGTCCGCCAGCGCGACGTTCTCCAGGAGCAGGCCGCCGTCGAGCACCGGCACGGTGATCGAGCCCCGCATCGTGACCGTGTCGCCGGCGATCGCCAGCGGCGCCGAGACCCCGGGCAGCTCGAGGCCGTGCAGCGAGGCGCGCTCGAACGCCAGCCGCCCGTCGCGCGGCGGACCGTCGATCGTGCCGTCCGCGCGCCACACGAGGTCCAGCGGCGCCTCGACGTCGAGCCCGCGCAGCTGGAACAGCTCCTCGGCGCCCCACAGCCCCACCTTCTGCAGCGCCAGCTGCCCGGCGGCCGTCAACCCGCCATCTCCCCGCGTGCCCTGCAGCTGCAGCCGCAGGGAGCCGCCCGCGCGCAGCCGCTCCAGCTCCGCCAGCGAGTTGGCGAGCGGCGCGCGCACGAGCTGGTCGAACGCCCCGCCGAGGTCCGGCGCGGCGAGGTCCAGCTCGTAGCGCAGCGCACCGGCCCCCGGTTCGAGCGCGCCCGCGACCGTCACGCCGGCCGGCAGCTCCCAGCGGCCCGCGACCCGCCACGCGCCCGGCGTGCCGGCGCCGTAATCCAGCCGCACGACCGAGGGCGCCCCCGAGTAATCGCCGAACGCGACGCCGGCGAGGAACTGGAACCCGCTCAGGTCGGCGCGCGCGCTGGCGCGGGCGAGGCGCGCGGCGACACCCTCGGCCTCGAACGCCGACGACAGGCCGAGGCCGTCGAGCGCCGTGCTCCCGTCGGAAGACGAGAAGCCGGCGCCCTGCAGCGCCGCCGTCCCGCGGGCGGTCCAGCCCAGCGCCGCGTCGAGCTCGATCGACGCCTGCGCCGATGCCTTCCCGGACGGCTCGTACCCCGCGAGCGTCTGCGGCGCGAGAAGCCCGCGCCACGCCGCGACGTCGACGTTGCCGGCGCGCACGGAGAAGCGCCCGCCACCCGCGCGCCAGCTCCCCTCGGCCGTGACCTCGCTCCCCGCCGGTCCGGTCGCGCGCGCCTCGCGCAGGACGAACTCGCGCCCCGGCGCGAACGACGCCGACGCGCGGACCTCCAGCGGGAGCTGCGCGTCCGCGAGCGCGAGCGGCAGCCCGGCCCGGAGATCGTGCAGTTGCGCGGCGCCCGCCTTTCCGTCCCACGCCGCCCGCGCCGCGAGCCGCCCGCCCTTGACGAGCGCCGGTCCGGCGCAGGCCGCGATGTCAGCGGCCTGCACTGTTCCCGCGGCGGTCAACGTGCCGTCGCTCTCGACCCGCGCCGTGCCGCGCACGTCGAGGCTCGCGCGCTCGACGCGCGCCGCCCCGGCCGACGCCGCCAGGCCAGCGACGGCGATCGTGCCCGCGACCCCCGTCGCGCGTCCGCTGCCGCCGGCGAACGTCCCCCGCACGCGGAGCGCGCCCGCCGCCTCCAGCTCCGGCGGCAGCGCGATCCCGGCCGCGCGCGCCAGCGCCAGCAGCGTTTCGAGCCGCCCCCCGCCCCACTCGAACGCCCCGTCGGCGGACCAGCCGCCGGCGGCCGGAGCCGCGCACGCGCCCCGCAGCTTCAACAGCCCGGCCCCGCTGCGCAGCTCGACGTTTCCGCGGGCCGACTTCTCCGCCCCGGCCCCGGCGGTGACGTCGACCACGCCCGTCGCGGGCCAGAGCCCGGCGGGAATGCGCAGCGCGCCGAGGCTGGCCCGTGCACCGCCCACGCTCACGGTGCCGCGGGCCGAGGCGTCCGGGCCGAGCGAAACGTCGACGCTGCCGTCGAGGTCGAGCGCGACCGCGCGGACCTCGGCCTCGCCGTACGCCGCGCGCGCGAGGCGCGCGTCGAGCGCGTAGTGGTAGCGCGGATGCGGACCGTCCACGGCGATGTCGAGCGACCCGGCCAGCGCGATGCGCTGCGCGGGCGGCGCGAGCAGTTCCACGAGCGGCGCGAGGTCGAGCCCTTTCACGACGATGTCGAGATCGCGCGGACGGCCCGCGGTGCGGTCGATCGTCGCGGCCAGGCGCACCTCGCGCGCCAAGGGCAGCGTCGCGCGCGCGGCGAGGCGCTGCGCGGACGGCTCGCCCTCGATCGTCGCCTCGAACGCCGGGCCGGGCAGCGCCAGCGAGCGCTCGCCGCGCGTGACGACCGCCGTGCGCGCCCCGCCGCGCAGCTCGATCCGGCCGCCGGCGCCGGCCACGAGGCTGCCGCGGAGTTCCTGCACGCGCCCGTCCCAGCCGGTCGGCGCACCCGCGAGCGCCAGGATCGGCGCGAGCGGGACATCCTCGCCGGAGAGCGAGAGCTGGCCGAGCGGCACGGCGCCGACGTCCCGCACCTCGCCGCTCACGCGGAACCGGGCCTCGGCGCCGCTCCCCGCGATCACGACCTCGCCGCCGCCGATGACGAGCTGCCGCACGAGCACCTCGCTCGGCGGGCCGGCCGGCGGCAGCTCCGTCCCGGGCGGCGGGCGCGCGAGCCGCACGCGCAGCCCGTCCAGCGCGAGGCGCTCGAAGCGCCCGCCGAGGATCTCGCGCACCGAGCCGCCGACGTGCAGCGTCTCGATGCGCAGCTCGTCCAGGAGCGGCATGCCCGCCATCCGCCGCACGCGCAGGCGGCGCAGCTCGAACTGCCGCGTGCCCTGCACGCGCAGCCCGCCGAGGTCCACCTCGGCCACGAGCCGCCGCGCGATGGCGTCCTCGACCAGCCGCCGCGGGAGGTCGCGCAGCAGCCACGCGACGGCCGCGAGCACCGCCAGCGACGCGAGCAGCACGCCGAGCGCGATCCTGAGCGCGCGCCGCCGGCTCACCGGTGCCCGCTCCGCGGATCGGCCGGCCACGCGTGCCGCGGGTAGCGCCGCATCAGCTGCCGCCGCAGCGCCGGGTAGTGGCGCTCCCAGAACCCCGCGAGGTCGGTCGTCACCTGCACCGGGCGGCGGTTCGGCGCCAACAGGTGCAGCACCAGCGGCTCGCGGCCGGCCGCGAGGCGCGGGCCCTCGACCGCGCCGAAGAAGTCCTGCAGGAACGCGGCGACGAACGGCGGCTGTCCGGCGACGTACTCGACGCGCGCGCGGCGGCCGGACGCCAGCTCGACCCGCTCCGGCGCGACGCGCTCGAGCGCCGCGCGCGCCGCCGGGGCGATCCCGGCGAGCCAGCTCGACACGAGCCCCGCCTCGCGCAGCTCGGCGAAGCTGCGGCGCCCGGCGCACAGCGCCGCCAGCAGTTCGCGCTGTTCGACCTCGGCGAACGCCGGGACGTCCGCGCCGTGCGCGCGCGCGAACGCGGCGCGAGCCTCGCAGGCCGCGAGCGCCGCCGGATCGTCGAATGCCGCGGGACCGGCGGCCAGCGCTGCCTCGCGCAGCGCCGCCTCGACCGCCGGGCCGCGCGGCTCCGCGTCGCGCTGGTCGACGACCGCCAAAGAGCCGTAGAGCCAGCGCACCCCGCTCTCGACGCGACCGGTCCGCCGGTCGAACGCGATCTCGGCCCGCTCCTCGATCCGCTCCGGGAACATCTCGACCAGCCACGCGGGCTCGATCGCGCTCGCGACCCACACCAGCACGCCGGCATCGCGGCGTTCCTCGGCATCCACCGCGACGAGCCACTCCGCCCCGCGCACGACCGAGTTGTCGGACAGCGTCGCGCTCCCGCCGCCGGCGAACACGACCGCCGGTGAGCCGGGCTCGCGCCGCCGCCCGACGCGGTCCGGGAACGCGGCCAAAGTGGCGCGCAGCAGCGCCTCGTCGCCGTCGTCGTCCGCCGGCGTGCTGTCGCGCCGGCGCGCGCGCAGCGCCCGCTCGAGCTGCGCGGCGCCGCGCGCGACCCGCGTGGCCGCGGCGGAGTCGAGGCCGTAGGTCCGCGCGCGCTCGGCTCGCGCGCCGCCCGCGATCCACGGCTCGAGCGCGTCGAGTTGCGCGAGGAGGTCGGATGGCCCGCTCGCGGCGGGCGGGGCGGGGCGCGACTCGCCGAACGCGGTGCGCGCGCCGGGGCGCACGTCGCGCTCCCCCGCCAGCGCGGCGACGAGCGCCCCGCGCCGGGCGGCGCCGCTTTCCGCCGCGGCGAGCAGCAGCGCGCCCGCCCGGGGGTGCACCGGCAGGCACGCCAGCTCGCGCCCGCGCGCGGTGACCTCGCCCGCGCCGTCGATCGCGCCGAGCCGCGCGAGCAGCTCGCGCGCCGCGTCGAGCGCCGCCGCGGGCGGCGGCTCGAACCACGGGAACGCCCGCGGGTCGCGCTCGCCGGCGGCGGCCAGCGCCAGCACGGCTTCCGCGAGGTCGGCGCGGCCGATCTCCGGCGGGTCGTGGGCGTCGCGCAGCGATAGGTCGTAGCGCGTGTACAGCCTCAGGCAGCGACCGGGCCCCGTGCGCCCGGCGCGCCCGGCGCGCTGCGCGGCCGACGACTGGCTGATCGGCGCGAGTTCCAGCGTCGGCAGGCCGGACCACGGCGAGTGCCCCGCGCGGCGGGCCAGGCCGCTGTCCACGACCGCGCCCACGCCCTCGACCGTGATCGACGTCTCGGCCACGTTCGTCGCGAGGATGACCTTGCGCCGCGTGGCGGGCGCGATCGCGCGGTCCTGCTCGTCGGCCGGCAAGTCGCCGTGGAGCGGCGCGACGATCCAGCCCGCCTCGTCCGCCGGCGGCTCCAACTCGCGCGCCGCGCGGCGGATCTCCGCGGCGCCGGGCAGGAACACGAGCACGTCGCCGGCAGACTCCGCGGCGGCCCGCCGCACCGCGGCCGCGACGCGCCGCTCGAGCGGGCGCACGTCGTTCGTCTCGTCGTGCTCGATCGCGACCGGGTACGGCCGCCCCGGCAGCGCCAGGACCGGCGCGCCGAGGAAACGCGCCACCGGTTCGGCGTCGAGCGTGGCGCTCATCACGACCACGCGCAGGTCCGCCCGTGCCGTCGCGCGCAGGCGCGCGGCGAACGCCAGCGCGAGGTCGGCGTGGACGCTGCGCTCGTGGAATTCGTCGATCACGATCGCCGCCACCGCGTCGAGGCGCGGGTCGTCGGCCAGTCGGCGCGCCAGGATCGCTTCCGTCATGTACACCAGGCGGGTGCCGGGGCCGGTGACGTCCTCGAAGCGCACGCGGTAGCCGACGTTCGCGCCGACCGGCTCCCCGCGCTCGGCCGCGACGCGCCGCGCGGCGAGCCGCGCCGCGAGCCGGCGCGGTTCGAGCACGACGATCTCGCGCTCCGCGCGCCAGCCCGCGGCGAAAAGGGCCGGCGGGACGCGCGTCGTCTTGCCGGCGCCCGGCTCGGCGACGAGGACGAGCGCCCCCCCTCGCTCCAGCGCCCGCAGGACCTCCGGGATGTGCTGGTCGACGGGGAGGATCACGCGCGCCGGCGAACGAAGCGCAGCCCCGACCAGGTCTCGTCGACCGCGCAGATCTTGTGATCGACGAATCCCGCGGCGAGCCCGAACTCGCGCACCGCCTGCTGCGTGAGATCGCCGGCCGCGCCGGCCCGGCGCTCAGTACCCACGGGGTGCTTGGGCCACGCGATCCAGAGGCCGCCGCCCTGCGCCAGCGCGCGCGCCGCGCCCGGGAATCGCCGCACCAGCTCGGAGCGCGTGCGCACGAACAGCATGACGCTCGCGACGGCGCGGGCGGAGCGGCGCACGACCCGCGCCCCCTCCGGCAGGGGGGCGAGGGCCGACTCGAACCCGGCCGGTGCGTTCACGAGGAGCAGCGTCACGCCATCGCGCAGGCCGAGCTTGCCTGCCAGCGGCCGGCCCCGGTACTCGTCCATCGCGCCCGGCACGACCGGCGCGCCGGGAGGGTGCGCGATCGCGCGGCGCAGCGCGCCGCCGATCGCGCGCCACGTCGTGTACGTCGCGTCCGGCAGCAGCTCGCGGGCCCGGGCGACCTTGTCCGGCGCGCCGCCGGCGAAGACGATCGGCACACCACGCGAGCCGCGGTGCCCGCGGAACCAGGCGGCCACGGCGCGGCCGTGCGAGGGCAGCCGGTCGAGGTCGATCACCAGCGCTTGCGGCGGACGCTCGCGGTGTTTGCGCAGGCCCTCGCTCTCCCGCCGCCAGTGCACGACGACGTCGTGGCCGAGGGCGCGCAGGCGTTCGGCACGCTCGCGCGCCTCGCCCTCGTTCCAGAGAACCAGCACTACCCGTGACATGGTGCGACCGATTCTAGCGGGAAGGCCGGTGCCCCGGCGCGGCTCAACGGTAATTAAGCAAGTCGGCGCGGTGCGCTTGACCGTGCCCGGCAAAGGCGTATCTGATGGCGCTGCGCGCCCTCGCGCGCACAGGGGAGGCTCGATGAAGGCATTCGGAATTCTGGCGGTGGCGGTGCTCGCCTTCGCCGCGACGCTCGCGCCGGCGACCGCGCAGGGGTGGATGGTCGCGGGGACGATCGGCGAGTCCAAGACCTACGATTACTCCGTCGGCGCGGGCCAGCCGGTGGACAAGCGCGACGACACCGACACCGCGTACCAGATCGCCGGCGGCTACGTCTTCAGCCGCAACGTCGGGGTCGTCGTCTCGTACGTTGACCTCGGCGAGTCCAACTACGATGGTCCGGCGTACGGCGGGTTCACGGACACGCTGGAGGTCGACGGCTGGAACGTCTCCGGTATCGGGATGATCCCGTTCAGCAGCCGCTGGGGCGGCTTCGCCATGCTGGGACTGTTCCGCTGGAACCAGAAGGTCCACTACCGCGACCCGTTCGAGACGTTCGAGGGCGACGAGTCGGGCACGAGTTTCAGCTACGGCGCGGGGATCAACTTCGACATCCTGCCGAAGTCGCTCGGCGTGCACTTCGAGTACCAGATGTTCACGAACGTGGGCGACGACGACAAATCGGGCCACGAGTACGACCGCAGCATGATCTCGCTCGGGCTCGTCTACCGCTTCCAGCCGGCCCCCTGACCCGGCGTCGCCGGCCGGGGGACCTGCTCGACGCGGCCGGCCGGAGCGGCCAGACTCGTCGCGACGCGCGGCGGGGCGAGGCTTTCCGCCGCCGCGCCGTGGGAGCGTCATGGACGAGATCCGGCAGGCACTTGCGCAAACCGCACTGTTCTCGGGGTTGGACCCGGCCACGATCGACCTGCTCGCGGCCACCGTGCGCAAGCGCACGCTCGGCTCGGGCGAGTACCTGTTCCGCCAGGGCGCGCCGCGCGAGGCGCTGTACCTGGTCGCCGACGGGCAGGTCGAGATCTCGCGCGAGGGCGCCGGCGCGAGCCAGAGCCTGATCGTCCTCGGCCCGGGCGACGCCGCCGGCGAGGGCGCGCTCCTGCACGCGGCGAACCACACGACCTCGGCCCGCGCCATCTCGCGGGCCGCGGTCTACGAGCTGCGGCGCGACGCCCTGCGCGACGCGCTGGCGGCCAGCGCCCCGGCCGCGATCGAGGTCCTGACCCGCGTCGCGGTCACGATCGGGCGCCGCCTGCAGTACGCCAGCTCCCGGCCGATCGGCCTGGCCAAGGCCTACGCCTCGGGGGTCACGCGCCGCGAGCACGACCTGCTCGGCGACCGCGACGTCGCCGAGGACGCGCTGTACGGGATCCAGACCCTGCGCGCGGTGGAGAACTTCCCGATCACCGGGATCCGCATGTCGCACTTCCCGTTCCTGGTGCGGGCGCTGGCGATGGTCAAACAGTCGGCCGCCCGCGCCAACGCCAAGCTCGGGCTCCTCCCCGCGGACGTCGCGAGCGTGGTCGAGCGCGCCTGCCAGGAGATCATCGACGGGCACTGGCACGGACACTTCGTCGTGGACATGGTCCAGGGCGGCGCCGGGACCTCGGCCAACATGAACGCCAACGAAGTGATCGCGAACCGCGCCCTGGAGCTGATGGGCCGCCGGCGCGGCGACTACGAGGCGGTCCACCCCAACAACCACGTCAACCTCTCGCAGTCGACCAACGACGTCTACCCGACGGCGATCCGCGTCGCCACGGTCCTGGCGCTGCGCCCGCTGTTGGAGGCGCTGGAGCGGATGCGGGACACGCTGGTGGCCAAGGCCGAGGAGTTCCGCGAAGTGCTGAAGATGGGCCGCACGCAGCTGCAGGACGCGGTCCCGATGACGCTGGGGCAGGAGTTCAACGCCTTCGCCGTGACGACGAACGAGGACATCGCCCGGCTGCGCGAGGCGGCGCGGCTGTTCCTCGAAATCAACATGGGCGGCACCGCGATCGGGACCGGGATCAACGCCGACCCGCACTACCCGCAGGCGGTGACCGAGGAACTGCGCCGCATCAGCGGGCTCGACGTGACCCGCGCCGAGAACCTGATCGAGGCCACGCCCGACACCGGCGCCTTCGTGCTGTTCTCCGGCGTGTTGAAGCGCGTCGCGGTCAAGCTGTCGAAGATGTGCAACGACCTGCGGCTGCTGTCGTCCGGCCCCCGCGCCGGCTTCGGCGAGATCGCGCTGCCGGCGGTCCAGCCCGGCTCCAGCATCATGCCGGGCAAGGTCAACCCGGTGATCCCGGAGGTCGTGAACCAGGTCGCGTTCGAGGTCGCGGGCAACGACCTGACGATCACGATGGCGGCGGAGGCCGGGCAGCTCCAGCTCAACGCGATGGAGCCGATCATCGCCTTCAACCTGTTCCAGTCGATCGACATGCTGGCCGCGGCCGTGGACACGCTGACCGTGCGCTGCATCCGGGGCATCAAGGCCGACGCCGAGCGCTGCCGGCGCACCGTCGAGCAGAGCATCGGCGTGGTCACCGCGCTCGTGCCGGCTCTCGGCTACGAACGCACGACCGAGGTCGCGCGGGTGGCACTGGAAACCGGCCGGTCGGTGCGCGAGATCGTGCTCGAGCGCGGGTACATGGAAGCCGCGGAGGTGGACCGGCTGCTGTCGCCCGAGGCGATGACGCGGCCGCGCCCGCTGCCGCCCCCGTCGTAGGCCCGCCGGGCCGGAGGTGCTCATGCCGTTCCTGTCGCGACAGCGTGCGGTTCTCGTCGTCGCCGTGGCCCTGTCGGCGCTGGCGGGCCGCGCCGACGAGGGGATGTGGCCCCCGGACCAGATCGGCTCCCTGGACTGGGACAAGCTGCGCGCGCGCGGCATGGAGCTGGAGCCGGCCGACATCTGGGGACCCGACGGCAGCGGGCTGGCGCAGGCCGTGATCAACCTCGAGGGGTGCACCGGGTCGTTCGTCAGTCCCGACGGACTGTTCCTGTCGAACCACCACTGCCTGCTCGATGCGATCCAGGAGCACTCCAGCGCCGGCCGCGACCTCCTCGCCGGCGGCTTCGTCGCGCGCTCGCGTTCCGAGGAGCTTCCGGCCACGGGCGGACGCGCGCTGGTGCTGCGGCGCGTCGAGGACGTGACGAAGACCGTCACCGCGGCGGCCGAGGCGGCGCGGGACGACGTCGCGCGCCAGCAGGCGATCGAGCGCGCCGGCAAGGAGCTGGTCGCGGCCTGCGAAACCCGACCCGGGACGCGTTGCCGGGTCGGCGCGTACTACGGCGGGTTGCGCTACGTGCTGTTCGAATCGCTGGAAATCCGCGACGTCCGGCTGGTCTACGCGCCGCCGGAAGGCGTCGGCGATTTCGGCGGCGAGGTCGACAACTGGTCGTGGCCGCGGCACACGGGCGACTTCGCGATGGCGCGGGCATACGTCGCGCCGGACGGCGCGCCGGCGGCGACCGCGGGAGAGAACGTCCCGTTCCGCCCGCGGAGCTACCTGCGCGTGTCCGCGCGCGGCGTGCGGCCGGGCGAGATCGTGGCGGTGTTCGGCTACCCGGGCAAGACCGAACGCTACCTGCCGGCGGTCGCCGTCCGCCGCGACCTGGAGTGGTGGTTCCCGCGACGCGAGGAGGTCTTCGGCGACTGGCTGCGGATCGGCCGCGAGGCCGCGGCGCGCAGTCCCGAAGCCGCGATCCGGCTGGCCGCGGTGCTCGACACGGCGGGCAACGTGCACAAGAACGCGCAGGGCATGATCGCCGGGATGCGCCGCAACCGGGTGCTGGAGCGCGCCACCGAGCGGGACCGCGAACTGCGGGCGTGGGTCACCGCCGATCCGGCGCGGCAGGCGCGGTTCGGCAAGGTGCTCGACAAACTGGAGCAGGTGTACCGCGCGGACGAGTCGACGCGCGAGAAGGACTTCCTGCTGCGGTACATGCCGGTCGCGGTGAAGACGGTCGGCTGGGCGAACACGCTGCTGCGCTGGAGCCGCGAGCAGACCAAGCCGGACCTGCAGCGCGAGCCGGGGTACCAGGAGCGCGACCGCGAGCGCCTGCGGACGGCGCTGGAGCAGGAACAGAAGGACTACGAACCGTTCGCCGAGCGCGAGGTGCTCGCCTACTTCCTCGGCCGCGCGCTGGACCTGCCGGCCGACCAGCGGCTGGCCGCCGTCGACCGGTTGCTCGCGCCCGCGCTGCGGCCCGGTGCGGACCGCGCCGCGGTGATCCGCGAGTACGCCGGGCGGGTCGTGTCCGGCACCGGGCTGTCGAAGGCCGAGACCCGCCTGTCCCTGTTCGGCGCGCCGCGCGCGTCGCTGGACAAGAGCGGCGATCCGGCGCTGGAGCTGTCGCGCGCGCTGGAAGCGGAGCGGGACGCGTGGGAGCAGCGCCAGAAGGCGCAGTCCGGCGCGCTCGCCCGGTTGCGCCCGCGCTACTCGGAGATGCTGATCGAGTGGCGCGGCGGAGCGGTCTACCCCGACGCGAACTCGACCCTGCGGATGGCGATCGGGACCGTCAAGGGGTACTCGCCGCGCGACGGCATCTTCATGCTGCCGCAGACGACGCTCGACGGGATGCTCGAGAAGCACACGGGCGTGGCGCCGTTCAACCTGCCGGCCCGCGTGCGCGACGCCGCGCGCACGGCGGAGTTCGGCCGCTGGGCCCAGGACGACCTCGGAGGCATCCCGGTCGATTTCCTCGCCGACTCCGACACGACCGGGGGGAACTCCGGCAGCCCGGTCGTCAACGGCCGCGGCGAGCTGGTCGGCCTCAACTTCGACCGGGTCTGGGAGAACATCGCCGGCGACTACGGCTGGAGCCCGGTCTACTCGCGCCACGTCAGCGTCGATGTCCGGTTCCTGATGTGGTTCCTCGAGCGCGTCGACCACGCCGACAATCTCCTCCAGGAGATTGGGGGTCCGGACAAGTAGGCGCCGCCGACAGGCGGCCCGGCCGTGACGGTGGCGCTGGCCGCGGCGGCGCTACTTTCCGCCGGCCGCGCTGGCCGCCGTGCCGAGGAGGTACTTCAGGTCCTCGTCGCGCCAGGTGATGCCACCGCCGATGATCACCGACGACCGCTCGCTCCACGCCGGGTCGTCCCAGCCGGTGAAGGCGAAGATGTTCGGCGTGACGAAGAAGCGGCCCTCGAGCCGCACGTGCGGCGAGTTCTCGTCGCGGTCCCAGTCGTAACCCTCGAGGGTCACCTTCAGCCGGTCCCGCCACAGCGACTGGTCGACGGCCACGCCACCGGTGGACTCGAACAGGCCGGCCCGCACCGTGGTCCCCGGCCAGACGTGGTAACCGACCTGCGCGTTGAACGTGTAGTCGTCGGTGACCTTCTGCTTGCTCCGCACGTAGGTCCGCGTCGTCCCGTCCTCGAAGTCGGTGCTCACGCGCTCGGTGGTCTCGCTGACGTCTCCGAACGGGGAATCGACCAGCCCGACGCGGTAGAACCGCTCGGGCCGCGTGTGCAGGTCGACCTGGAACGTCCCGCGGGACTCGTCGATGCGTGGCAGCGACTCGGCCCACAGGCCCACGTCGAGCTGCCACTTCGCCGGCCGGCCGAAGGTGTCGGAGAACGACTCGATCCCGCTCTGCACCGAGGTCAGCGTGTCGTTCAGGTTGTTGACCGTCGTGTCGTCGTGGACCAGCTTGCCGATCGACCCCTCGCCCGCCGCGATCTTGGCCGTGATCACGTTCAGGTCGCCGGCCGAGGTCTTCAGCTTGGCCGCGAGGTCTCGCACGTTGACCAGCGTGTCGCCGATCTCGTCCCGGTTCTCGGCGACGATCGTGTCCACGCGGTCGGCCAGCTGGTACAGCTTGTCCGCCAGCCGCGGCAGCTCCTGCTTCAGCGACTCGGAGAAGTCCCGCACGTTGTCGATCGTCTGGTCCACGTCGGCCCGGTTGGCCGCCACGGCGGCCCGCAGCTCGGCGGTGATCTGCCGCACGTTCTCCAGGATCTCCTGCATGCGGGCCTCCCCCTCGGGCGTGCCGATCGTCCGCCGGAGCGACGACGTGACCGACTGCAGGTCCGAGCCGACCTCGCCCGCGGTGTCGAGCAGCTGGTCGAAACCCTGCGGGCTCGAGCCCTCGAGGACCGCCCCCTCGGCCAACGCCGGCGCACCGGCCGGCCCGGGGACCAGCTCGATGTACTGCTCGCCGAGCAGCCCGAGGCTGCGCACGTGCGCCCGCGCCCCCTGGCGCAGCCGGATCTCCGGGTCGATGGACAGCGTCAGCAGCGCCCGCCCGTCGCGCAGCTCGACGTGGTCCACCTTCCCCACCCGCACCCCGGCGATCCGCACCGGGCTCTTCTCGTCCAGCCCCGCGACCGACGGGAACTCGGCGCGCACGGTCTTCTGGTCCGAACCGCCGATCGAGATCTGCTCGATCCGCAGGATGAAGAACCCGACGATGATCAGGGCCAGCAGCACGAACAGGCCCAGCCTGGCGGTCGCGCTCACGCCACATCCTCCTCATCGAACGGCTCGCCGGCGAGGAACTTCCGCACGTACGGGTCGGGCAGTTCGCGGAACTCGTCGGGCGGCGCGACGGCGATGATCCGGCCGCCGCGCAGCATCGCCACGCGGTCGGCGATCCGCAGCGCCGAGTCGACGTGGTGCGTGATCGTCACCATCGTGATCTTGAGCCGCTCGCGCATCTCGATCAGGTCGCGGTCGATCAGCGCGGCGGTGATCGGGTCGAGCCCGGTGTTCGGCTCGTCGAGCAGCAGCATCTCCGGCTCGAGCACGATCGCCCGCGCGAACCCGACGCGCCGGCGCATGCCGCCCGAGAGCTCGTTGACGGCTTTCTTCTCGATGCCCTCGAGGTGCACCAGTTCGAGGCACTCGCGCACGCGCGCGGCGATCTCGTCCGGCGAGCGGTCGGTGTGCCGGCGCAGCGGGAAGGCGATGTTGTCGAAGACGTTCAGCGAATCGAACAGCGCGCCCTCCTGGAACGACATGCCGGTGCGGCGCCGGACACGGCTCCAGGCCTTCGCCCCGGACCACGTCAGGTCCTCGCCGTCGATGACGATCGTCCCGCGGTCCGGCTTGAGGAGCCCGATCATGTGCTTCAACAGGACGCTTTTGCCGCTGCCCGAGCTGCCCATGATCACCAGCGACTCGCCGCGGGCCACGTCGAGGTGCACGCCGCGCAAGACCTGCTTGCCGGCGAACGACTTCCACAGGTCGTGGATCGCGATCTTGACGTCCACGCCTCAGCCCCGCCGGGCGCCGCGCCGCCCGCTCAAAACAGCACCTTGGTCAGGAAGAAGTCGGACAAGAGGATCACCAGCGAGCTCATCACGACGGCGTTCGTCGTCGCCCGCCCCACGCCTTCCGCACCGCCGGTCGTGTAGAAGCCCTTCATGCAGCCGGTGACGCCGAGGATCAGGCCGAAGACGGCGGCCTTGATCAAGCCCGAGAACAGGTCGTTCAGCGTCAGGTACTGGAACGTCCGGTCCCAGTACACGACCGGGTTGGCGCCGAGCAGGTGCACCGCGACCATGTACCCGCCGACGATGCCGAGGGCGTCGGCGATCGCGATCAGGGGCGGCAACATCAGCGTCGCCGCCGCGACGCGCGGGACGACCAGGTACTGCATCGGCTCGGCCGCCATCACGGTCAAGGCGTCGATCTGCTCGGTCACGCGCATGCTGCCGAGTTCCGCCGCGAGCGAGGAACCGACGCGGCCGGAGATCATCAGCGCGCCGATCACCGGCGCGAGTTCGCGGGTCAGCGACAGCGCGACGACCGAGCCGACGTACCCCTCGGCGTTGAACCGTTCGAACCCCTTGTACGTCTGGAGCGCCAGGACCATCCCGGTGAACAGCGCCATCAGGCCGATCACCGGCAGGGACTCGACGCCGACCCGGACCATCTGGCGGATCCACTCGCGCCCGTCGAACGGCCGCCGCACGGCCCAGTAGGCCGCGGCGCCGAGGATGACCCAGAACCGCCCGATCTCCTCGAGCGCGTTCTGGACGTGCCGGCCAAGCCGTTCGAGTAACCCGATCACGCTCCCATCCAGCGCCGGTCGCCTGCCGGCGAGCCCGCCATGATAGACCGCGATTCACCGGGCAGATAACTTGCGCCGATGGCGCAACTCGGGCCCGCGCGGGACTGTCTGCGGCTCAGAAGAACCAGAAGAACGGCGACGGCACCTGCTCCACGCGCCGCGCGCCGGCGGCGGCGGCCAGCCCGCGGCCGAACGCGCCGACGAGCTGCGGGACGCGCGAGCGCCCGGCGACGCGCGGGGCGGCCAGGCCGAACCCGGCGAGGTTCCCGTCCTCCAGGAGCCGCGCCGGGAGGTCCTGCCGGCACGGTGCGGCGAGCGGCCAGGCGGCGAGGAGCTTGCCGCGCATCCGCGGGTCGGCGGCCACCCGCGCGGCGCGCGCGGCGAACGCATCCGGCGCCTCCGCGCTCAGCAGCAGCACGAGCGGGGGCAGCGGCCCCTCCGGCAGCGCCGGGGCGCTCGCGCCGCGCCACGCGCGGCGGATCTCGTCGGCCAGCACACCCCACGGCGGCGGGAAGGCGCCGTCGGGCAGGAGCAGCAGGGCGTCGGGGCCGGGCCGGGGCGCCGCTTCCCAGCGCGCGGGCGAGCGCGCCGGGTCCACGCCCGCCACGGCGGCGCGCGGCTCGGGATCGCTGGCCCACCAGTCCGCGAGCGCGCGGCCGAGCGTGAGCGGGTCCTCCTCGCCGGCCAGTGGCGGGACCTCTCCGGACCAGGGCGGGAGGACCTGCCGCGGGTCGGCCAGCGCCATCACCGTGCGCGCGGCGTCGAGCCCGGGCGGGAGCCGCGAGAAGCCGGGGAGCGGCTTGTCGGGGGTGACGTCCGCGGCGTGCCCGAGCACGAGGCGCTCGAGGACCGGCCGCGGCATCGGAGCGGTGACGTCGGCCCCGCCGGCGCCCCGCAGGCGCACGGTCACGGGCGCCTCGGGGCCGCTCCCGGCTCCCGGATCGCGCTCCACGACCTCGAGCAGCGCGAGCGCGGCCGGGACGGGGCCGGCCTCGGCCGGCGCGCGCGGCGGGGCCAGGGCCAGCGCGGCCGGCACCGGCAGCCCGTCGCCGCCGGCGACCACCGTGGCGCGCGCGTCGCGCAGCTCGACGCGGTACCGCAGCCAGCGCCCCGACTCGACCCGCTCGATCTCGCGCGCTGGTCCCTGCGCGCCGGCGATCACGCGGCGCGAGCGGGCGTCCGGGCCCAGCGCGCCGGTCACGACCTCGGTCCAGCGCACCGCCCCGGCGGCGGTGCCGTGGCTCCCGCGGGCGACCCAGCCGCCCGGGAAGACCGACACGGCCCGCTCCAGGGCGCCGTCGCGACGCACGGCCGCGGCCGGCTCCAGCCCGTGGGCCGGCAGGACCGGCGCGGGCAGTCCGTCCGGGTCCCGGCCCCACTCCGGGCGCGGCGCGGGGGACGACGCCGCCGGCCGCGGGGCGTCGCTCGCAGCGGGCCCGGCCGGGCGCCCGATCCCGCCCAGCGAGATGCGCTGGTCGCGGCCGCGGGCGCGCGCGAGCGCCTGCCCCATGCCGAGATCGACGCCGCCGATCCCGAGCCCGAACACGCGCAGGTGCTCGCCGGCCGACTCGCGCGCCAGGACGCGCCGGCGCAGGTCCGGCGCCAGCGAGGCCAGGACTAGCTGCCGCATCCGCGCCCGCTCGGCGCGCGTGGCGAGCAGGTCCACCTCGTCCTCCGGCGGCCCGCCCGCCGCCGCCGCCGCCACCTCGCGCGCGGTCGCGGCCTGCTCGGCCGAGCGCTCGTCGAGCGCCGCGAGCGCGCGGCGCAGCCGGCGGGCCGCGGGCAGCGGCCGGCCGGGGGCCGGCGCGAGCCGGTCCAGCGCCTCGCCCACCGGCACCTGGTCCAGCACGTCCACCGCGCCCGCCGCGCCGACCGGCGGCAGCGCGTTGAACGCGAGGAGCTGCGGGAAGACGCGCGGCGTCGGCTCCGCGGGCAACTCCAGCGCGAGCAGTGCGTCGAGTTCGGGAACGGCGAGCCCCGCCGCCTCCGCCTGCTTCAGCCAGGCGAAGAGCGCGAGCAGGCGCGCGAGCTGGTCGAGCTCGCCGAGTTCCGGGAACATCCGCGCCAGGGCGTCGTAGTCGGCATTGACGGCATCGACGATGGCGCGGGTCCACGGCGGGTCGGCGGGCGCGGCGCCCGCGGCGCCGAGCCGCTCGGACGCGGCGCTCATCCGCGCGCGGCGCACGACGAGCACGTCGCCCGCCGCGGACAGCGTCAGGTCGACCTGGTCGGGGTAGAACCACAGCCGGGTCTGCTGGCCCAGCACGCCCTGCGAGGCCGGGTCGGCCGCGAAGCGCTCGAGGTGCGTGCGGAAACCGGGGAGCTGCGCCCGGATGTCGTCGCGCAGGTCGCGGCCGGTCGTGATGTCGAGACCGAGGCTGAACGTCTTGAAGCGGATGTCGCTCGACAGGCTGACGAGGCCGAGCCCCGTGTCGCGCAGCCGCCCGCCGTAGGTCACGAGGGATCGCTGCGGCGCGTGGTCGCGGTCGAGGCTCATGTACGGCTCGCCGAGACCGCCGTGAAACACGGCGCGGTACGCCACCGCGAGGTCGGCCAGCGCGAGCGGGCGGCCGAGGAGCGTCGCGGGCCCGGGACCCTCGCTGCCGAGAAGGCGCAGCGTCCCGTCCCCGTCGAGCCGCGCACCCTCCAGCCGGTCGCCGCGCGCGAGGAAGCGTCGCAGCGCGGCGAGGTCCAGCGGCGCGCGCGACCCGCCGGGACCGGTGGCTTCGACCCGCCGCCGGTGCGCACCGGTGGCGAGGCGGAACAGCGACCGCGCGGGTTCGTGGACATAGGCGCGCGTCTCGACCTCGAGCGGCCGGCCGCCGAGCCGCCGCTGCTCGGCGGCGAGCGCGTGCCGCAGGATCGGCCACGCGCCGTCGAACGCCGCGCGCGACGCTTCCGCGCTGGCCGCCGCCGAGGCGGCGCGCGCGGGGTCCCCGGACCACGGCGCGAAGACGCGCACGCGGCCGCGCCCGTCGCTCTCGACCACGAAGCGCCGCGAGCGGAGCAGGTCGGCCCACGCCGGCTCCGCGGAACCGGGCGGGTAGAGCGCGCCGATCTCGACCAGCGGCGGGTCGGGCACCGGGCCGATCGCGTCCAGCGCGTCCGGCAGCACGAAGGCGTACGGCTCGAGGAGCGGCTCGAGCAGAACGTGCGCCCGGCGGTCCTCCGGCCGCGCATCCCCCGCCGGGACCGGCCGCCCGCCGAGGGCGCGCAGGAGCTGGCCCACGGTCTCTCCGGAGTGGCTCAGCTCGCGCCGGTCCACCAGCGTCCCGTAGTCGATGTCGAGCCAGGGCGGCACCGCGGGCGCGGGCGCCCCGCGCGCGACGAGGATCGCGAGCGCAGCCGAACCGCAGGCGGCTGCCAGGGCAGCCAGCCGGGTAAGTCCGGTCATCCGGGACGGGCGAGCCATCGGGAGTCCTCGGGGGGCGCTCAAGGTACCGCCAAACCCGCGCCGGGCTAGGATCCGGGCCCCGGTTCGCGGGTAGAATGCGCGGGTTCCCCTTCCGACAGCGTCAGAGAACCCGCTGCGGCCGCGGACCTCGCGGCAGCCGCGGCGGGACGTCCCCCAGAGGAGCCGCCGCGCGCGGTTCGGAGATTCGTTCATGCCCAACCCGCTCACCCCGACGCTCAAGATCCGCGACGAAGACGCGCTCTCGTACCACGAGAAACCGCGCCCCGGAAAGCTCGCCGTCACCCCGACCAAGCCCTGCCTGACGCAGCGCGACCTGTCCTTGGCCTACACGCCGGGCGTCGCGGTGCCGTGCAAGGTGATCGAGGCCGATTACAACTCGGTCTACAAGTACACCAACAAGGGCAACCTCGTCGCCGTGATCAGCAACGGCACCGCCGTGCTCGGCCTCGGCGACATCGGCGCACTCGCCGGCAAGCCGGTCATGGAAGGCAAGGGCGTCCTGTTCAACCGCTTCGCCGGGATCGACGTCTTCGACATCGAGGTCGAGACGAAGGACGTGGACGAGTTCGTCCACACGGTGAAGCTGTTCGGGCGCACGTTCGGCGGGATCAACCTCGAGGACATCAAGGCGCCCGAGTGCTTCGAGATCGAGCGCCAGCTGATCGAACTGCTGGACATCCCGGTGTTCCACGACGATCAGCACGGCACCGCGATCATCAGCACCGCCGGCATGCTCAACGCGCTCGAGCTGCAGGGCAAGGACAAGCGCCAGGCCCGGACCGTGATCCTCGGCGCCGGCGCGGCGGGCATCGCCATCATCGAGATGCTGACCGCCGCCGGGCTGCAGGAAGAGAACATCTACCTCGTCGACCGCGAGGGCGTGGTCTACGAGGGGCGCGAAAAGGGGATGAACCCCTACAAGGCGAAGCACGCGCGCAAGACCAAGGCCCGCACGCTGGCCGACATCATGAAGGGCGCCGACGCGTTCCTCGGCGTGTCCGGGCCGAACCTCGTCAGCGAGGAGATGGTCCGCTCGATGGCGGCCAAGCCGGTCATCTTCGCCATGGCCAACCCGGTCCCCGAGGTGCCGTACGAGCTGGCCCGCGCCGCGCGCCCGGACGCGATCATCGCCACCGGCCGCTCGGACTACCCGAACCAGGTGAACAACGTCCTCGGCTTCCCGTTCATCTTCCGCGGCGCGCTCGATGTTCGCGCGCGGCGAATCAACCTCGACATGAAGCTCGCCGCCTCGCGCGCGCTGGCGGAGCTGGCCCGCACCGACGTGCCGGACGAGGTCTGCGCCGCGTACGGCACGCAGGAGCTGCGCTTCGGGCCCGAGTACATCCTGCCCAAGCCGCTCGACCCGCGGGTGCTGCTGTGGGTCGCCCCGGCCGTGGCGCAGGCGGCCTGCGATACCGGCGTGGCCACCTGCACCGACTGGCAGGGCAAGGAAGAGTACGCGCGGCACCTCGACGCGTTCCTCGGCCCGGCGCGCCGCGTGGTCCGCATCTTCATGGAAAAGGCGCGCCGCGCGCCGGCCAAGATCGCGTTCAGCGAGGGCGAGGACCTGCACGTCATCCGCGCCGCGCAGCGCATGGTGGAGGAGGAGATCAGCTCGCCGATCCTGATCGGGAGCGAAAAGGTGATCCGGCAGCTCGCGGCCGAGCACGGCGTGGACCTCACGTCGGTCGAGATCGCCGACCCGGAGAACTACCCGGAGTCGCAGCGGTTGGTGCAGCGGCTGTTCGAGCTGCGCGGGCGCAAGGGGCTGATCCCGAAGCGGGCGGCGCTGGCCCTCAAACGGCCGACGATCCTCGGCCTGATGATGGTCGAGCAGGGGCTGGCGGACGGGCTGGTCGGCGGGATCGGCAAGATCTACCCCGACACGGTCCGGCCGGCGCTGCAGCTGATCGGCCCGCGCCCGGGCGTGCACCGCGTCTCGGCCTGCGTGGTCGCCGTGCTGCGCGACCGGCTGCTGGTCCTGACCGACACCGCGATCAACATCGAGCCCGACGCCCCGACGCTGGCGGAGATGGCGCTGTTGGGAGCCGAGGCGGCCGAGGCGCTGTTCGACATGCAGCCGAAGATCGCGCTGCTGTCGTTCTCGAACTTCGGCTCGGTCGAGCACCCGCTGACGCGCAAGGTCGCCGACGCGCTGCAGATCGTGCAGGAAAAGCGCCCGGAGCTGGTCGTGGACGGCGAGATCATGGCGGACACGGCGCTGAGCCCGGAGATCGCGGCGGTGTTCCCGCAGTCGCGGATCAAGGGTGACGCGAACGTGCTGGTCTTCCCCGACCTGCAGTCGGGCAACATGGCGTACAAGCTCCTGCGCGAGCTGGCCGGGGCCGAGATCGTCGGCCCGATCCTCAACGGGCTGGCCCGCCCGGTGAACCTCCTGAACCACGTGGCGACGGTCGAGGAGATCGTCCGCGCGGCGGCGATCACGGCGCTGCAGGCGCACCGGACCGCCAAGCCCGCGGGGCTCTGAGGGTTCGGCGAGGGGGCAGAAAACCGCCCTTGCCGCCACCGGGCGGCAAGGGCGGACGGATCTATTCCGCTGGTTTCGCGACCGCCTTGCAGGATCCGCTGCCGGTAACTTGCCCGCAGCCGCTGTCGCATGTCGCGCTGGACGTGCTGTCGCCGTTGTCCGTGCAGGTCATCGCCGAACCGTTGTTCGCAGAGCAGCTTCCCGTGTTGTTCCCGGTGGACAGCTCGTAGTTCACCTCGGCGCACTCGAGGGTGCTCGTCGCGAGCGGCAGCACTCCCGGATTCCAGCCCACCGGGACGACCACGCAGAAGGCGGCCCCTGCCAGCTCTCCGCAGCCCGTGCCGCTGTGAGCCGACGAGTGATTCCCCGACCCGCCGCCGCACTCCATGCCGTCGCTGACCGGCGCGCACGAGCCGCCGGCGACCCCCGGCGACAACCCGTAGCGCGTTCCGTCCGCGGCCTGGAACACCGTGACCGCGATCGGATCCGCGAACGCCGGCAGGCAGCACCATGCCCAAGCCAGCAACACGAGAACCACCGCATGCTTCGCCATCGCATCTCCCTCAGCAGCGCTGTTGATGTGCGCTGCATGGGAGAGAGCGATCGGGCACGCCCCCCCCCCCTGAAGAGAGCGCATTCTACAGCCCCCGCGGCGCGCGCCGTATTTACGGACAGGTTACTGGACGCGCCGGTCGAACGTCTTATAATCCCCGGCTGGTACGCGCGGGCGTCTTTTCCGCAGCCGTTCCGCTCGTCGACGCCCGGTCCCCTGCAGGCAGAAACGACCCGGGTCCTGCCCCGGGACGTGCGTCGATGCGCTTTAAAGCCGGTTCGCCGGATTGGGAAACACGACCATGGCTCTCGACCAGACGCGGATCCGGAACATCGGCATATCCGCCCACATCGACTCCGGCAAGACGACGCTCACCGAGCGCGTCCTGTTCTACACCCGCCGCATCCACGCGATGCACGACGTCAAGGGCAAGGACGGCGTGGGCGCGACGATGGACCACATGGACCTGGAGCGGGAACGCGGGATCACGATCACGTCCGCCGCGACCAACGTCACGTGGAAGGACCACCACATCAACATCATCGACACGCCGGGGCACGTCGACTTCACGATCGAGGTCGAGCGCTCCCTGCGCGTGCTCGACGGCGCGATCCTCGTGCTGTGCGGCGTCGCGGGGGTGCAGTCGCAGTCGTTGACGGTCGACCGCCAGATGCGGCGCTACCGCGTCCCGCGGCTCGCGTTCGTCAACAAGCTCGACCGCTCCGGCGCCAACCCCGACCGCGTCGTCCAGCAACTCGAGGAGAAGCTGCGGCTGCGCCCGGTGCCGCTGCAGATGGCGATCGGCCTCGAGGCGGCGCACGAGGGCGTGGTGGACCTGGTGCAGATGAAGGCCCTGCGGTTCGGCGGCCCGGGCGGAGAAGAGATCGTCGTCTCGGACGTCCCCGCGGAGCTTTTGGCCGAGGCCGAGCGCCGCCGCGCGAACATGATCGACGCGCTGACGATGGTCAGCGACGAGCTGATGGAGGCGGCGCTGGAAGACGCCGTAACCCCCGAGCTGCTCCACGCCGCGATCCGCAAGGGCGTGGTGTCCTTGGAGCTGGTCCCGGTGCTGATGGGCTCGGCCTACAAGAACAAGGGCGTGCAGCCGCTGCTGGACGCGGTGACGCGCTACCTGCCCTGCCCGCTCGACGTGCCGATCGAGGCCCTCGACCTCGACCGTGACCACGCCCCGGTCAGGCTCAGTTCGGACCCCGCGGCACAGACCGTGGCCTACGCCTTCAAGCTCGATGAGGGGCGCTACGGGCAGCTGACGTTCGTGCGCGTCTACCAGGGCACGCTGTCCAAGGGCAGCACCGTCATCAACTCGCGCAACGGCCGGAAGATCAAGATCGGGCGGCTGGTGCGGATCCACGCCGACCAGATGGAGGACATCGAGCACGGCGAGGCCGGCGACATCGTCGGGCTGTTCGGCATCGACTGCCACACCGGCGACACGTTCGTCGGCGACGGGCCGCGGCTGGCGATGACCTCGATGCACGTGCCGGACCCGGTGATGTCGCTGTCGGTGAAGCCGGCCGACACCGGCAGCCAGGCCAAGGTCTCCAAGGCGCTGGCCCGCTTCGCCAAGGAGGACCCGACGTTCCGCGTCCGCATCGACGAGGAGTCGAACGAGACGGTCATCTCCGGGATGGGCGAGCTGCACCTCGACGTGTACGTCGAGCGCATCCGCCGCGAGTACGCGGCGCAGGTCGAGACCGGCGCACCGCAGGTCGCCTACCGCGAGACGATCACGCGCCGCGCCGACTTCAACCACCTGCACAAGAAGCAGACCGGCGGCTCGGGCCAGTACGCGCGCGTCGCCGGTTACCTCGAGCCGTTCGCCGAGGGGGCCTACGAGTTCGTCAACGCGGTCCACGGCGGCACGATTCCCACGGAGTTCATCCCGTCCTGCGACAAGGGCTTCCGCTCGGCGCTGGGCAAGGGCAGCCTGATCGGCTTCCCGGTGATCGGCGTGCGGGCCGTGGTCAACGACGGCGCCGCGCACGCGGTGGACTCGTCCGACATCGCGTTCCAGGCTGCCGCGCGCAAGGCGTTCCGCGAGGCGTACCGCAAGGCCGCCCCGCAGATCCTCGAGCCGGTGATGAAGGTCGCCGTCGAGGCGCCGGCGGAGTACCAGGGCTCGATCTACCGCGGGCTGATGCAGCGGCGCGGGACGATCATCGGCTCGAGCGAGCACGACGGCTTCGCCCGCATCGACGCCGAGGTGCCGCTGGCGACCATGTTCGGCTACGCCACCGACCTGCGCTCGGCGACCCAGGGCAAGGCGGAGTTCACGATGGAGTTCGCGCGCTACGGGCCGGTGCCGCGCGAAGTGTCCGAGGAACTGATGGCGCAGTTCCGCGGCACCGCCGCGGTGGAGGAAGAATGACCGAGGAAACGAAGATCCAGCTGCGCCGCTCGACGCGCGTGCTGCTCGAGCGCGACGGGTACGCCGGGCCCGCGCCGGGCCGCATGGCGCTGGTGCTCGCGCGCGCGGGCGTGGGCAAGACGGCGTTCCTCGTCGGGATCGGCCTCGACGCGCTGCTCGCCGGGCAGAAGGTCCTGCACGTGACGCTGCATCGGACCGTCGAGAAGGTCCGCGCCTGGTACGACGAGCTGGTGGACGAGCTGGTGCGTTCGCAGGGGATCCCGGAGGCGCGCACCGAGATCCTGCTGGAGATCGAGCGCCACCGGCACATCCGCACGTTCTTCGGTTCGTCGTTCGGTCCGGACCAGCTGCGGCAGACGCTGGAACTTCTGGCCTCGCACGCCGAGTTCCGCCCCGACCTGATCATCGTCGACCGGCTGATGCTCGAGGAAACGCCGCGCGAGACGATCGAGAAGGTCTGCGAGGTCGCGCGCGAGTCGGGCGCCGAGCTGTGGATGTCCGGCCGCACGCACCGCGACGCACCCCCGGCGCGCGCGGGTCACCTGCCGCAGCCGGCCGACGGCCTGGAGGACCTGGTCGACCTCGCGTTCCTGCTCAAGCACGACGGCCAGGTCGTGCGGCTGCACGTGCTGAAGGACCACGATCACGTGATGAGCCGGCGCATGGACGTGGCGCTCGACCCGAACACCCTGCTCCTCGTCGGCGAAGGGGGCTGACGGGAAACCCGCCGGCGGACCCCTACGTGTCGCCGGCCAGCGGCTCGAGCGGCTCGGGGCCGCCGGCGGCCTGGATCGCGCTCATCACGTCGTAGCGGAACAGGTCGAGCGAGCGGATCCCGCCCAGGCGGGCGCACAGCAGGTCGTCCAGCCGGTCCGCGTGCAGGCAGATCTCCTGCACCGCGCGCTCCAGTTCGTCGGGGTCCGTGTCGGGCGGGATCGAGTGCACCAGCACCACGTCTCCCTCGCCGTCGAGCTCCAGCCGCCCGGCCGGCAAGGTCCGCGAGGACTTTTCCAGTTCCTCGCGCACGCGCGCCTTGTGCGTCGGGCCGAGCACGAGGAACGCCCGCAGGACGATCGTCCCGTCCGGTTCCGCGCTGGCTTCGACCATCGCGCTGCCGTAGAGCCAGAGGAAGGACGGCCGGTCCGAGGACAGTTCGCAGAGGTCTTCCCCGGCCCAGCGGCGCGCGGCGCGGCGCAACCGCTCGATCGGGGCCATACCGTCCGCGGGCCTGCCACTCGCCATCCGACCTCCCCCTCGTGCACGGCGCGCGTTCGCGCCGTGCGCCGGAACCGGGTGCCCTCTATGTACGGGCAGAACGGCGGCGCGGCCACGAATCCTCGGCCCCGCCGCCGCGGGGAGTCTGCAGCGCGGGAGCGTCGACCGCCCGGATGGCCTCGAACGATCAGGGTTTCCGGAGAACGCCACGACGGACCAGTTCCTCGCGCGCGGCGCGGACCGCCCGCTCGAGGCAGCCGGGATCGACCGCCGGGCGGGGCGCGCGGCGGCAGGCCTCGACCGTGGCCCGGGCCTGCCGGACCGCCTCCCGGCAGGCGGCGCAGCCCTCGAGGTGCGCCTCGGCTTCGCGGGACTCGGCGCCGGGAAGGTCCCCCTCCAGCAGCCGGTCGAGCCGCGCGATCAGCGTGTTGCAGGTCATCCCCGACCGTCCTCCGCCGCCGCCGGCGGCTGCAACCGCTGCCGCAGGGCGGCGCGCGCGCGGTGCAGCCTGACCTTCGCGTTAGTTGCGCTGATGCCGAGGACGTCCGCGACCTCCTGCGTCGAGAGGCCCTCGAAATCGCGCAACAGGATGACGATGCGGTAGTCCGGCGGGAGGTTACCCAGCGCCCGCTCCAACCGCTCCCGCCGCTCGGTGTCGAGCAGCGCCCGCTCGGGGCTGACCGCCGCGGCATCGGGGAGTTCCAGCTCGGCGCCGGGCGTCGATTCCTGCGGGACGAGATCGCCCAGCCCGACCGTGCGCGACGGGTCGCGCGGGCCGCGCCGGCTCATCAGGCACTCGTTGGCCACCACCCGCCAGAACCAGGTGCGCAGCGCCCGCGGGTTCTCCAGCGTCGCCAGCGACGTGTAGACCTTGATCAGCGTTTCCTGGAACACGTCCTCGGCGTCGGGCCGGTTGCCGCACATGCGCATCCCGAACGCGAGGATCAACGGACCGAAGCGCGCGACGAACTCGTCGAAGGCGCCGGGATCGCCTTCCTTCACCCGCTGGACAAGGCGCAGGTCGTCGGGGTCGGGTTCGCCCGCGGGGGTGGAAGGCCGTTGCATGACGCTTCATGATAACGGGTCCGGGCGAAACGCCGGCCGGCCGCGCGCGCGAGCGCGCCGGGCGTTGCCGACCCGGGGAGAGGCCGAGATGATCGGAAAGATCCGCGAGCTGTTGGGACCCGACGAGCAACTGCTCGACCACACCTGCAAGACGATTCCCCGCGCTGCGCTGCACCTGCCCGGCCCCGATTTCGTGGAGCGGGTCCTCGCGCCGTCGGACCGCTCGGTGGCGGTGCTGCGCAGCTACGAGCAGCTGCTCGACCACGGCCGCCTCGCCGGCACCGGGTACCTCTCGATCCTGCCGGTGGACCAGGGGATCGAGCACTCCGCCGGCGCTTCGTTCGCGCCGAACCCCGAGTACTTCGACCCGGAGAACATCGTCCGGCTGGCGATCGAGGGCGGCTGCAACGCGGTCGCCTCGACCCTCGGCGTTCTCGGGATCGTCGCGCGCAAGTACGCGCACAAGATCCCGTTCATCCTCAAGATCAACCACAACGAGTTGTTGGCCTACCCCAACATCCACGACCAGGTGCTGTTCGCCAACGTCGAGCAGGCGTTCGAAATGGGCGCCGTCGCCGTCGGCGCGACGGTGTATTGGGGCTCGGCCGAGTCGCGGCGCGAGCTGCAGGAGATCTCCGAGGCGTTCCACCGCGCGCACGAGCTGGGGATGGTGACGATCCTGTGGTGCTACGTGCGCAACCCGGCGTTCAAGAAGGACAAGGACTACGAGGTCTCGGCCGACCTGACCGGGCAGGCCAACCACCTCGGGGTGACGATCGCCGCCGACATCATCAAGCAGAAGCTGCCCGAGACGAACGGCGGCTACCTGGCGCTGGAGAAGTTCGGCAAGACGCACAAGAAGGTCTACGAGCAGCTCACCTCGGACAACCCGATCGACCTCACGCGCTACCAGGTCGCCAACTGCTACATGGGGCGCTGCGGGCTGATCAACTCCGGCGGCGCGTCGGGCCAGAACGATCTGCGCGAGGCGGTGCGCACGGCGGTGATCAACAAGCGCGCCGGCGGCATGGGCCTGATCTCCGGCCGCAAGGCGTTCCAGCGGCCGATGGCGGACGGCGTGAAGCTGCTCAACGCGATCCAGGACGTTTACCTCGCGCCGGAGGTCACGATCGCGTAGGGACCGGCGGCTCGGGAGATCCGCGGTGGGCAGCCTCAAGGACGAACTGGTCAAGAAGGGCGTCCTCGACGACAAGCGCGCCCGGCAGCTCGCGCACGAGGAGCGCGCGCGCCGCAACCGGATCGGGCAGGACGCCGTGGCCGGGGAGAAGCAGCACGCCGAGCAGGAGCGCCGGGCCCGCGAGGAGGCCCGGCGCGCCGCCGACCGCGAGCGCGAAGCGCGCCGGCAGCAGGAGCAGGCGCGGCACGAAGGCCAGTCCCGGCTCGCGCAGGTCGTGCGCGATCACGCGCTGACGCAGGGCGTGCGCGGGCCGCGCCGCTTTCACTTCGTCGCCCGCGACGGGAAGATCCCGTTCCTCGACGTGTCGGACGAGATCGGTCGCAAGCTCGAAGCGGGCGGCGCGGCGATCTGCGAAGTCCCGGGCAGCGCCCCGGCGCAGTTCGTCGTCCTCCCCGGCGAGACCGCGCGCAAGGTGCGCGAGGACGGGCCCGAGTACGTGCTGTTCCTGAACGACCCGCGCGCGGCCGACACGCACCCGTCCTGACCCGCGCCGGGCCGGCCACCGCCGTCTACTGCAGCGTTTGCTGCTCGAACCAGCGCCGCGCGCCGACGATTTGCTCGACCCGCGGCCGGCCCCCGGCCAAGGACAGCCCGACCGCGAGCGGGCCGAGGCGGGCGAACAGGGCGCCGCGCGGCCCGGGCGCGGCGAAGCGCAGCTTGGCCCGCAGCTCGAGGCCGGGCTTGCCCACCACGAGGGGGCTGAGCACGACGGCCTCGCGGCTGGCCTCCAGTTCGGCGTGCGCGGAGAGCGACTCGACCGTCAACAGGCGCCGGGCCAGTCCCGACAGCGGCCGCCGCGCGGCGAACAGCGCCACGACCGGCCCCGAGTCGCGCAGCGCCATCCGCAGGCGCGCCTCGAAGCGCGGGGCGCCATCCACGCGCAAGACGGCGCGCTCGAGTTCGGTGTCGGCCCACCAGTCCGCGACCGCCGCGTCGGCATCGCCGGCCGCGACGAGGTCGAGCGAGCGCACGCGCAAGCGCGTTCCGTCGAGGCGGTACGATCCGCCGCGCGCGACGCCCTCGACGCGGCCGTCGATCTCCACGGCGCAGCGCGCGCGCGCGCCGGCGGCATCGGCGGCCAGGCCCTCGGCCTTGACGACGAACTCGCCGCGCGCCGGCCCGTCCGCCGGGGCAGCCAGGCGGGCGCTGACGCGGGCCGATCCCGCGGTCACGGCCAGCCCGGCGTCCGGCGGCAGGTAGTCGTTGACGATCGTCAGGTCCGGGATCGTCGCGCGCGGCATCTCGAACAAGGTCTCGAGGTCGGTGAAGGCGCGGTCCACGCGCAGCGAACGCGAGCGGCCGCTGACGCGCAGGCCGTCCCCGCGCACCTCCGGCCGCGCGCGCCCCACGCGCGCCATCTCGAACCGGCCCAGCACCAGCTCGACCTCGCCCACCGGTTCGCCGGCCCGCTCGCTCACGGTCCACCTCGCCCGGCCCGGCCCACGCGCGAGCAGGTCGACGATCCGCGCGCCGAACGAGCGGGACTCGACCTCGAACCGGCTGTCCGGCGCGAACTGCCCGCGGCGCACGCGGACCTCGGCCGACAGCGCGCCCTCGCCCCGCCCGAGCTCGATCCAGTCGGTGCCGCCGAGATAGAAGTTCAGGAACCCGAGCGAGGCGAGTTCGCCGCGGCAGCCGAGCCGCCCGTCGAGGTGGTCGAGCAGCAGCTTGCCGCGCTCGCGCAGCGGGTCGAACGGCGAGATCGCCGCCTCCACGCTGCCGGCGAGCGTGCGCGCGATGAGGTCGTCGCCGAGGCGCAGGGCCCCGCGCGCGACGTCGAGGCGCGCCGGCGCCAACTCGGCCCGGCGCGGCGAGCGCCGGAACAGCGTCCCCGACAGCCGGCCGTCGCCGCGCCAGCGGTATTCCTCGATCCAGATCTCCGCGACGCGTTCGACCGCGACGTCCGCGAGCATGTAGGTCCAGCGCCCGCGACGCGGCTGCGCCGGAGGTTCTCCCGGCAGATCGCGGACCTCTGGCAGCACGTTCTCGCCCACGGCGCGGCCGGCCAGATCGCGGATCCGGCTGCGCAGGCGGAACGCGAGCCCGTCCCCGCGCAGCCGGCCGACACGCAGCTCCAGCCGCCCCAGCGCGAAAAGGTCCACGTCCACGCTCGCGCGATCGAGGTGCAGCGCCCAGCGCGCGGCGATCGACTCGACCGTGACCTCGACGCCGCGCAGCTCGACGCGGCCAGGCCAGACGGTCCAGGCGCGGGTCCAGTCCACGTCGGCGCGGCCCGAGTGGCCGACCAGCCGCGGCACTACCAGCGCGAGGAACGGGTTGGCCAACGCGATGTACGCGAACTCGGCCGCGACGACGGCGCCGAGCAGGGCGGAGACGGCGGTCAGCAGGGTGCGGGCGAACACGGCCTCTCCCGCCAGGAGGCCCGGGCCCGATCCCCTGCGGCGGTCGTCCGATTGTAGGCCGGGAGGGTCGCGCCCGCCGCGCGGCCGCCCTATGCTTCCCGTTTCCCCGACGGAGGTTCGATGAAACGCCTGCTGCTCCTGTCCTGCCTTCTCGCCCTCGCCGGCGCCTGCGGCGGCCCCGCCGACAAGGGCGCGCCGGAACCGGCCGCTGGCTCGGCCAAGCCCGAAACCGTGGTCGCCGTGATCGGGGCCGAGAAGATCACGCTCGACGACCTCGACAAGGAAATCCGCCCGCAGCTGCTCGAGCTCGAGCGACTGCGCCTCGAACGGGAGCACCGCATCCGGCAGGCCGGACTCGAGAACATGATCGCGGAGAAGCTGGTCAAGCAGGAGGCCGCCGCGCGCGGGATCAGCGAGGACCAGCTGTTCCAGCAGGAACTCGGCAACAAGCCGACCGCGCCGACCGAAGACGAGATGCGCCAGTTCTACCGCCAGAACGAGCAGCGCATGCCCGGGCCGTACGAGCAGATGCAGCCGCAGATCAGGAGCTACATCGAGGGCGAGAAGAAGCAGCGCCTGCTCAACGAGTACCTGCAGGGGCTGAAGGCCAAGGCCAACGTCGTGACCATGCTGCCGCCACCGGAGATGCCGGCGGTCGAGGTCGCGGCGGACGGTCCGGCGCGCGGGCCGGAGAACGCCCCGGTCACGATCGTGGAGTTCGCCGACTACCAGTGCCCGTACTGCGCGCAGGTGGAGCCGGTGGTCAAGCGCTTGCTGGCCGAGTACCCGGGAAAGCTGCGCTTCGTGTTCCGCGATTACCCGCTCCCCTCGCACCAGCAGGCGCCCAAGGCCTCCGAGGCCGCGCTGTGCGCCGAGCAACAGGGGAAGTTCTGGGAAATGCACGACCGGCTGTTCGAGCAGCAGGGCCGGCTCGCGCTGGCCGACCTCAAGGAGCACGCGCGGGCGATCGGCCTCGACGGGCAGAAGTTCGACCAGTGCCTCGACAGCGGGGCGATGGCCGACGCCGTCAACAAGCACGCCGAGGCCGGCAAGCAGGCCGGCGTCAACGCGACGCCGGCGTTCTTCATCAACGGCCGGGTCCTCTCGGGGGCCCAGCCGTACGAGGAGTTCAAGCGCGCGATCGACCGCGAGCTGGCCCGGGCGACCTCCGCCTCCTGACGATGACCTCGCCGGTGATCCAGCACGAGCCGGAGGACACCGCGCGACGGGCGCGACGGATCTTTGCCGTCGTGCTCGTCGTCGGGCTTCTGGTGATCTTCTTCCGGATGGTCGGCTCGTTGCTCGGCGGCGCCATCGGCGGCGTGATCTTCTGGGCCCTGTCGAAAGACCTGTTCGAGCGCATCCTGGCCCGCGTCGGCGGTCGCCGCGGGCTCGCCGCCGCGCTCAGCGTCGGCGCGACGGTCCTCCTGGTCGTGATCCCGACGATCCTGATCCTGACCGTCGTCGTCGCCGACGCGACCAACCTGGCCGCGAGCATCGGCGAGTGGATCGACCCGCACCGCGACGAGATCAACCAGGAACTGCGCCGGTTCATGCGCGGCGAGAGCATCAACATCCTCGGCTACGAGTTGCGGGTCGAGGACGTCACGCAGCGGGTGCAGGCCGCCTCGGGGCAGATCGGCACGCTGCTCCTCGCGCTGGTCAGCAAGACCGCGGGCGGCGTGTTCAACGCCGCCCTGCTGCTGTTCGTCGTGCTGTACACGCAGTTCTTCTTCTATATCGACGGGGACCGCTTCCTGGCCTGGGTCGCGCGGTTGTTGCCGCTCTCGGAGTCGCAGTGCGAGCGGCTGTTCCACGACTTCTTCGCCACCAGCCGCGCGACGCTGAAGACGATCGGCATCCTCGGCGCGGTCCAGGGAACCATGGGCGGCGTGGCCTTCTGGCTGATCGGCATCCCGGCGCCGTTCTTCTGGACGGTGCTGATGGCGTTCACCTCGGCCATCCCGTCGGTCGGGGCGCAGGTGATCCTGGTCCCGACCAGCGTGCTCCTGATCGTGTTCGGCAAGACGTTCGCCGGGGTCGCGCTCTTGGTCTGGAGCCTGGTGTTCATCGGCAGTGCGGACAACCTGTTGCGACCGGTGCTGGTCAGCCACGACGTCGAGATGCACGAGCTGCTCGTGTTCCTCAGCACGCTCGGCGGGATCGCGACCTTCGGCTTCTTCGGGGTCGTGATCGGGCCGGTGATCGCCGCGCTGCTCAAGGTCAGCCTGGAGATCTACTCCGAGGTGTACGGCCGCGAGCGCGAGCTGGTCACGACGAGCACGGTGCTGCCGCCGCCGGGTGGAACGCCGCCAGCGCCGCCTGCCCAAGGCTGATCCCGCCGTCGTTCGGCGGGACGGCGCGGTTGGTCCAGGCCTGGGGCCCCCCGTCGCGCTCGAGCCGGTCGCGGACCAGCCGCAGCAGCAGCTCGTTCTGGAACACGCCGCCCGAGAGCACCAGCACGTCGGTGCCGGCGGCCTCGCACGCGCGCCGCGCCCCGGCCACGAGCGCGGACGCCAGCGCCTCGTGGAACCCGCGCGCCAGCGCGGCGGGATCCGCGCCCCGGCGCCGCTCCTCGACCAGCGCCGCGAGCAGCGGCCGGAAGTCGAGCCCCTGCGCCGCCCACGGCAGCGGGTAGTCGCGTCCCGCAGCGCCGCGCCGGGCGAGCTGCTCGAGCCACGCCGCCGCCTGCCCCTCGTAGCTGATCTCGCGCACGAACCCGCACAGCGCGGCCGCGGCGTCGAACAGCCGGCCGACCGACGTGGTCGGGAAACAGCGGACGTCGCGCCGCGCGAGGTCGAGGGCGCGCGCGAAGCGCTCCGGGAACAGGAACGGCGCGCCGGACAGATCGCCCGCGAGGTCGAGCTGCGCGAGGAACCCGGCCGCCGCCTGCGGCGGGTACAGCGCTGCCGCGTCCCCGCCCGGGAGCACCGCCGGCCGCAGGTGCGCGACGCGCTCGAAACCGCCCGCGACGCACCCGGCGAACACCTCGCCGCCCCAGATCGTCCCGTCGTCGCCGTAACCGGTGCCGTCCCAGGCGAAGCCGACCACGCGCGCGTCCCACGCGCCGCGCTCGGCGAGGACCGAGGCCACGTGCGCGCGGTGGTGCTGCAGCGCGACGTGGCGCGCGGCGGTGATCTCCCGCGCGGCGCGCGACGAGACGTAGTCCGGGTGCAGGTCGCGGGCGACGATCAGGACCTCCGGGGCGACCTCCCACATCGCGCACAGGTCGCGCAGCGTCTCGTGAAACGCCACGCGCGCCGGCTCGTGGTCGAGGTCGCCGATGTGCTGGCTGACGAACGCCTGGCCGCCGACGACCAGCGTGACCGCGTTCTTGAGGTCGGCCCCGGTCGCCAGCACCGGCGGGCCGTCCGGGAACGTCGCCGCCGGGGCCGGCGCGTACCCGCGGCCGCGGCGCAGGACGACCGGGCCGAACGCACCGGCGCGCGCGACGGAGTCGTCCACGCGGCGGGCGATCGGCCGCTCGCCGACGAGGAACCCGTCCGCGATCCCGGCCAGGGAGCGCAGCGCGTCCTCGTCGCGGTAGGCGATCGGCTCCGACGAGCGGTTGGCGCTGGTCAGGACCAGCACCGCGGGCGCCCCGGCATCGAACAGCAGCTCGTGCAGCGGCGCGTACGGCAGCATCAGGCCCAGCTCGTCCGTGTCCGGCGCGACCAAAGGCAGCCCGACGCGCGCCGGGGCGAGCACGATCGGGCGCGCCGCGGAGACGAGCAGTTCCTCGGCCGGCGCATCGAGACGGCACAGCCCGCGCGCCGTCGCCAGGTCGCGCGCGAGCAGCGCGAACGGCCGCTCCTTGCGGTACTTCCGCTCGCGCAGCGCGAGAACGGCCACGGCGTTCGCCGCGTCGCAGGCCAGGTGGTACCCGCCGATCCCCTTCACGGCGACGATCTCGCCGCGCGCGAGCGCGGCCGCGGCGGCGGCGACGGCGGCCGCGTCGCCCGCGAGGCGGCGGGTGCCGGACAGGTACGCAAAGTGCGGCCCGCACGCCGGGCACGCCACCGGCTGGGCGTGGAAACGCCGGTCGAGCGGATCCTCGTACTCGCCCCGGCAGCGCTCGCACAGCGGCCACGACTTCATCGTCGTGCGCGGCCGGTCGTACGGGAGCCCCTCGATCACGCTGAAGCGCGGCCCGCAGTCGGTGCAGTTGACATAAGGGTAGCCGTGGCGCCGGTCGGCGGGATCGCGCATCTCGGCCAGGCAGGCCGCGCAGACCGGCAGGTCGGGCGCGACGCGCACCGTCGGCGCCGCACGCTTCTCGCTCCCGAGGATGGCGAACGACGCCGCGCCGCTGACGCCGGCCGGCTCGGCCTCGAAGGCCGAGATGCGCGCGGCCGGCGGCGGGGACGAGCGGATCTCCTCGGCGAACCGCGCGAGGTCCTCCGGCGCGCCCTCGGCGTGGATCTCGACACCCTCGTCGCCGTTGAGCACGTGCCCGGCGATGCCGTGTCGGGACGCCGCGCGGTAGACGAACGGCCGGAACCCGACTCCCTGGACGATCCCGCGGACCCGGATGCGCAGCGCGTGCCGCGGCGTCATTTCAGCGAGGTCAAGACCTCCCGGACCTCGGCGGCTTCCGGGTCGTCCGGCGCGAGTTCGAGGAACTTCCGGTAGTGCGCCTTGGCGTCGTCCATCTTGCCCACGCCGAGCAGGCAATCCGCGAGGCGCACGTGGGCCTTGGCGTACTCGGGGTTGATCTCGACCGCCTTGGCGAAGGCGGTCGCGGCCCTCTGCCGGTCCTCCTCGGTCAGGCTCGGCCGCTTGAGGATCGAAACGCCGACGTTGAAGAACATGTGGTCCGCCTCGCCGGGGTTGGCCGCGGCGAGCTTGGCGTAGAGCTGTTCGGACGTCGCGAAGTCGCCCTTCTCGGCCTTGCGGCTGGCCAGCCCGAGCAGGGCCTCGGGATCGTCCGGCGCCAGCTCGACCCAGCGCTCGAGTTCCTTCTCGGCCTCGTCCGGCTTGCCGGCCTGCTGGTACGCCGCGGCGAGCCCCTTGGCCACCGCCGGGTTCTGCGGATCGAGCGACTTCTCCTTCACCAGGTACGGGATGGCGGCGCCGGCGCGGCCCAGCTCGAGGTTCCACGCGGCGAGGAACACCCGCACGCCCTTGCGCTCCGGGTCGACGGCGATCACTTCTTTCGCCGTGTCGATCGCGGTGATGCTGTCGCCGTTCAACGCCTGCGCCTGCGCCAGCTTCCACGTCAGCTCGGCGTCGGCGGGCTTCTCCGCCAGCGCCGTCTGCAGCTTGGTGATCGCGCCGGCGTAGTCCTTCATCGCGAACGCCTCGTCGATCTGCTCGTCCAGCGTCAGTTCGCGCTTCTGGCCGGCACCCGGGACCGCGACGCGCGTCTCGACGAACCCCTCGCGCTTCATCAGCGTGAACTCGATCGTGGCGTTGCCGGCGCGGTACTTGACCACCGGGATCTGGTCCTGCTGCGACGGTCCGAGGGTGACCACGTCGTCCTGGAACAGCTCGCGGGTGCCGCGCCGCGTCCGGATCTTGGCCGTGCGCACGAACCACACGTCGGACTCGATCGCGATGCGGTAGCCCTCGGGGATGAACTCGACGCTGGGGTAGACGAACGTGCCGCGTTTGCTCGTCGTGACCTTGGCCGCCTCCGTCGCGCCGGCGACTTTCGTCAGCAGGATCGTGACGTCGGGAACCGGGTTCCCCTTGTCGTCCACGACGGTCCCGTAGATGCCGATCTTGGTCTCGGCCATCGACTGGGCGAGCGCGGGTGATCCCGCGACCCAGGAGCCAACGACCAGCCCCAAGACCAGCAAGCTCAGACGGGCGTTCATCTTGCGTCCTCGTCCCGCGAGGGTGGGAAATCGATTATAGGCGCGGCCGAAAACCGGGGCACGCCGGAGTCACGCCATGGCGTCCACCTCGCGGCACGTTTTGTCGACCGCGCTGACCGACTTGGCCAGCATCGCCTTCTCGGCGTCGTTCAGCGGCACCTCGATGATGCGCTCGACGCCGCCGCGGCCGAGCACCGCCGGCACGCCGATGAACAGCCCGCGCACGCCGTACTCGCCTTCGAGCAGCGCGCTGGTGGCGACGATCTTCTTCTTGTCGTAGATGATCGCCTCGACCATCTCCAGCGCCGACCACGCCGGCGACACGAACGCCGAGCCGCTGCCGAGGAGCTTGACCACCTCGCCGCCGGCCTTGCGCGTCCGGTCCTCGATCGCCTCCAGCTTCGCCGCGTCGAGGAACTGCTCGACCGGCATCCCGGCGATCCGGCACGCCGAGCGCACCGGGACCATGTCGTCGCCGTGCCCGCCGAGCACGAGCGCCTCGACGTTCTCAACCGACACGCCGGCGGCCTCGGCGACGAAGTAGCGGTAGCGCGCGCTGTCGAGCACGCCGGCCATGCCCATCAGCCGCTTCTTGTCCGGCTTGAGCAGCTGGAACAGCCGGTAGACGATCGCGTCGAGCGGGTTGGCGATCGAGATCACGATCGCGCCGGAGCAGTGCTGCTTGATCCCGGCGGCGACCTGGTCGGTGATCCTGAGGTTCGTCGCGAGCAACTCCTCGCGCGAGGGGAGCGTGCCGTCCGGCTTCGGCTTGCGAGGCACGCCGGCCGTGTTGATCACGACCTCGGAGCCGGCCAGCGCCTCGTAGGTCTTGGAGGCTTCGAAGCGCACGTCGAACCCGACGACCGGGCTGCCCTCGGCGATGTCGAGGCACTTCCCTTTCGCGACGTCGGGCGGGAGGATGTCCACGAGGCCGACGGCGCGGGCCAACCGGCGCTTCGCGATCTCCTGGACGAGCACTCCGCCGATGTTGCCGCCGCCGACGACTCCGATCTTGCTGACCATTGCGCTCTCCTCTGCCGGGATTAACGGCTAACGAACCGGGAGACCATATCACCTTGTTAGACTGCCTGAGAATGACGAACCTCGACCTGGCGCCGGGGCGCCCTTGAGCAAGGAGCGGCCGACCACGTGGCTCTGGCCGCTGTACCGCACGCTGGCCTCGGCGGCCGCGGGCGGCGCGGCGGCGTGGCGCGTCGCGGCCGCGATGACCGGCCGGCACGCCCGCGCGCGCGAGCTCGGCGAGCGGCTGGCGCTCGCCCCGGCGCTGGCCGGCCTGCCCCGCGGGGCGATGTGGCTGCACGGCGCGTCGGTGGGTGAAGTCCGCGCCCTCGCCCCGCTGGCCGCGGCGCTGCGCCGCGCGCGGGGGGACCTCGATCTCTTCGTCACGGCCAGCACCCCGGCCGGCCGCGAGCGCGCGACCGAGGAGCTGCGGCTTCCCGCCGTGCTGGCCCCGCTCGACGCTCCCGGCCCGGTCGGGCGTTTCCTCGACCAGCTGTCCCCGCGGCTGCACGTGGTCGTGGAAACCGAGATCTGGCCGCAGCGCCTCGCGGCGCTCGAACGCCGCGGGATCCCGGCGGCGCTGGTCTCGGCGCGCCTCTCCGCGGCGCGCCTGCCGCGCTACCGGCGCCTCGCCCCGCTGTTCGGTCCCGCGCTGGCCAGCTTCCGCATGGTCGCGCCGGCCGGGGCCGCGGACCGCGAGCGCCTGCTGGAGCTGGGCGTGCCGGCGCAGCGCCTCGGCCCCGAGGGGAGCCTGAAGTGGGACTCCGCGCCGGACCCTCCGGAGCCCGCCGGCAACGCGGGGCTGGCGCGCGAGCTGGGGCTGGACGCGGGCCGCGACTGGCTCGTGCTCGGCAGCGCGCACCCCGGCGAGGCGGGCCCGCTGCTCCTCGCGCTCGCGCGCGAGGAGCCCGCGCGCGCCGCGGGGCTGGTCGTCGCGCCGCGGCACCTCGCGCGTGTCGGGCAGATCGCGGCGGAGATCGAGGCCGCCGGGTTCGCGGCGCACCTCGCCTCCGCCGGGCCGCGGCCCGCGGGCGACGCGCGCGTCCTGCTCGTGGACCGCATCGGCGTGCTGCCGCGGCTGTACCCGCTGGCCGCCGCCGCGGTCCTCGGCGGGACCTTCGTGCCGGTCGGCGGGCACACGCCGCTGGAGGCCGCTGCCGCCGGGTGCCCGCTCATCTGCGGGCCGCACGCCGAGGCCCAGATCGACCTCGTCGAGCCGCTGGCCCGCGCCGGCGCGCTCCTGCGCGTGGACGACGCGGGCGGGGCCGCGCGCGCGCTCGCGGCGTGGCTGGCCGACCCGGCGGCGCGCGCCCGCGCGGGCGCGGCCGGTCGCCGCGAGGTCCTCGCGCGGCGCGGCACGGCCGAGCAACTCGCGCGCGCCGTGCTGGAGTTCGCGCCGTGAAACCGTCGCCGGCACTCGCGCCGCTCGGCTGGCTCTACCTGCGCGCGGCGCGGCTGCGCGACGTGCTGTACCGGCGCGGCTGGCTCGCCAGCGAGCGGGTCGAGATCCCCGTGGTCTGCGTCGGCAACCTCACGGCGGGAGGCACGGGCAAGACGCCGGCCGTGGCCTGGCTCGCGGCGCGGCTCGGCGAAGCGGGCTGGCGCGTGGCGATCGTCTCGCGCGGTTACGGCGGCGCGGGCTGCGGCGGGCCGCTCCTGGTCGGGCGCGACGGCCTCGTCGTCGCCGAGGCCGCCCTGGCCGGCGACGAGCCGGTGCAACTCGCGCGCGCGGCGGCCGCGCCGCTCGTGGTCGTCGGCGCGCGCCGCGCGGAGGCGGTCCGCTTCGCAGCCCGCCACGGCGCCGAGCTGGCCGTGCTCGACGACGGCTTCCAGCACCGGCGGCTCGCGCGCGAGTTCGACCTTGTGCTGCTCGACGCCGCCGATCCGTTCGGCGGCGGGCGCGGGCTGCCGGCGGGCCTCTTGCGCGAGCCGCCGGGCGCGCTCGCGCGCGCGGGAGCGATCCTGCTCACCCGCGCCCCGGACGATCTGCTGCGCGGCAACGGCTGGCTCGACCTGGTCCGCGTGCCGGCCGCGGTCCGCGAGGCGCTGCTCGCGATCCCCGAGCGCGAGCGCCCACCGGTGGCGTCAGCGGCGCACCGCGCGCGGCGACTCGCGTTGCCCGACGGGTCGCACCGGCCGCCGGAGTGGCTCGCCGGCCGTCGCGTGCTCGCCGTCAGCGCGATCGCGCGGCCGGACACGTTCGAGGCGCTGCTCGGTGCGTGCGGCGCGCAGGTCGTGGACCGGCTGGCGTGGCGCGACCACCACGCCTTCACCGCCGCCGACGCGGCCGAGATCCGCGGGCGCGCGCCGGCGCCGGACGCCGGGCTGGTCGTCACGACGGCGAAGGACGTCGTGCGCTGGCCCGCCGCCGCGCCGCCGCCTGCCGTCCTGGAGGTGGAGCTGCAGGTCCCGGCCGCGCAGCTCCTGCTCGAGCGCATCGGCTCCGCGCTGGAGCGCCACGCCGATGGCTGAGAGCCGCGGCCCCTTGCGGCGGCTCGAGGCCGGCGTGCTGCTCCCGCTCGCGGCGCTCTTGCGGCGCCTCGGCCCGCGACGGCGCGTGGCGATCGGCCGCCGGCTCGGCCTGTTGGTCCACCGCGTCGACGCCGGGCACCGCGAGGTCGCCCGCCGCAACCTGCGGCAGGCACTCGGGCTCGACGAGGTCGAGGCCGCGCGCCTGGCCCGCGAGGTGTTCGCGCACTTCGGGCGCGTGCTGGCCGAGTGCCTGGCGCTCCCGGCGTACGCCGCACCGGGCGCGGCGGCGCTGTTCGAGGTCGAGGGGCTCGAGCACCTCGCGCGCGCGCACGCGCGCGGCCGCGGCGTGATCGTCGTGTCGGCGCACTTCGGCAACTGGGAGCTGATCGGGGTGCGGCAGGCGCTCGCGGGCTACCCGATGGACTTCATCGCGCGCCCGCTCGACAACCCGTGGATGGAAGCCGCGCTGCGAAAGTGGCGCGAGCAGGTCGGCAACCGCGTGCTGGGCAAGCACGGCGCGCTGCGGCAGGGGCTGCGGACGCTGCGCGAGGGCCGCGCGCTGGCGTTCATGGTGGACCAGAGCATGCGCGTGCCGCCGCGCCTGTTCGTACCGTTCTTCGGACGCCACGCGCCGGTCTCGCCCGCCATGGGCCACCTCGCCGCGCGCACCGGGGCCGCGGTCGTGCCTGTCGTATCCTTCCCGCGCGACGATGGAGGGTACCGCATCGTGTACGAACCGGAGCTGGTCGCCGCGCCGGGGAGCGACCCCGAAAACGCCGCGCGGGAGCTGATGCGGCGGGCCACCGCGCGCGTCGAGGACTGGGTCCGCCAGCAGCCGCAGGCGTGGCTCTGGATGCACGACCGCTGGAAGTGGCCGCCGCACCCGGGCGAGGAGCTGCTCTGATGCGCCGCGCGATGTTCCTCGACCGCGACGGCACGCTGTGCCGCGAGGTCGGCTACGTCAACCACCCCTCGCGGCTGGAGCTGGCCCCGGGCGGGGCGGCGGTCATCCGCGAGCTGAACCGGCGCGGCTGGCTCTCGGTCGTGGTCACGAACCAGGCTGGCGTGGCCCGCGGGTACTTTCCCTATCACGTGGTCGAGGAAACCCACCGGCGGCTGGTGCGGCTGCTCGAGGCCGAGGGCGCGCGCCTCGACGCGATCTACGTCTGCCCGCACCACCCCGAGGTCGGCGGACCGGGGTTCCGCGCCGCCTGCGACTGCCGCAAGCCGCGGCCGGGGATGTTGCTGCGCGCCGCGCGCGAGATGGACATCGACCTCGCGCGCAGCTACATCGCCGGCGACTCGTTCCGCGACGTGGGCGCCGGACGCGCGGCGGGGCTCGCGGCGACCGTGATGCTGCGCACCGGTTACGGGCGCGGCGAGCTCCTGTGGAAGGGCGCCGTGGCGCCGTTCTGGCCCCACCACGTCGCCGACGACCTCGCGTCGGCTCTGGCGTGGATCGTGGACCACGCGGAAAGGAGCGGGGCGTGACGGCACCGGCGAAGGGACGGCTGCTCGCGCTGGTCGGCAAGCTCGAGGGCGTGTCGGTCACGGTCGCGGGCGACGCCGTGCTGGACGAGTTCGAGTTCGGGGAGATCGCGCGGGTTTCGCGCGAGGCGCCGGTGCTGATCCTCGAGCACCGCTGGACCGATCTCGCCCCGGGCGGCGCGGCCAACGCCGCCACGAACCTCGCCGCGCTCGGGGCCCGCGTGCTGCTCGCCGCGCGCGTCGGCGACGACCCGCAGGGCGAGCGGCTGGCACGGCTGCTCGCCGAGCGCGGCGTGGACGTCTCCGGGATCGAGCGCCAGCGCGACTACCCCACCCCGACCAAGACGCGCATCCTGGCCGGCAGCCCGCACACCGCCAAGCAGCAGATCGTCCGCATGGACCGCGGCCGGCGCGAGATCCCGGTCAGCGGCGGCGTGCGCGAGCGGCTGACGCGCAGCGTGGCCCGCGCGCGCCGCCGCGGCGCGGCCGTGCTCCTCGCCGACTACGGCTACGGCGTCGTCGATCCGGGGTGGGTGGCGCGGCTCGGCGCCGGGCCGGGACCGGTGACGCTCGACAGCCGCTTCGCGCTGCAGCGCTTCCGCGGCGTGGACGCCGCCACGCCGAACCTGGAGGAACTCGAGCGCGCCTCGGGCACCGCCCTGGCCGACGACGACGACGCGGGCATCGCCGCCGCCGCGCGCGCGCTGCGGCGCCGCATCGGCGCGGCGGCGCTCGTCGTGACGCGCGGCAGCCGCGGCATGACGCTGGTCGAGGCCCGCGGGGCGGCGGCGCGCATCCCGGTGTTCGGCAGTGACGAGATCGCCGACGTCACCGGCGCCGGTGACACCGTCATCGCCACGTTCACGGCCGCACGCGCCGCCGGCGGCAGCTGGCGCGAGGCCGCGGAGCTGGCCAACATCGCCGGCGGGCTCGTGGTGATGAAGCGCGGCACGGCAACCGTCAGCCGGGACGAGCTGGCCGCGGCCATCGACGGCCGGGGGTGAGATGCGGGCTGCCGTGGAGAAAGTCCTCGCGATCGACGAGCTGCGCGGGCGCCTTTTTGCCCGCGGCGGGCGCGTCGTCCTGGCCAACGGGCTGTTCGACCTCGTGCACGTCGGCCACGCGCGCTACTTCGCGGACGCGCGTTCGCGCGGCGACGTGCTGGTGGTCGCCTTGAACGACGACGCCTCGGCCGCGGCGTTCAAGGGTCCGCGACGGCCGTTGCTGCCCCTCGCCGAGCGGCTCGCCGTGGTCGCCGCGTTCCGCGCGGTCGACTTCGTCACGTGGTTCGGCGAGCCGACCGCGGCCGCGCTGCTGCGCGCGCTGCGGCCCGCGGTCCACGCCAAGGGGACCGATTACCGGCCCGACTCGCTGCCCGCCGACGAGCGCGTGACGCACGTCGAGCTGGGCATCCCGGTCGCGATCTGCGGCGACCCCAAGTCGCACGCGACCAGCGACCTGATCCGGCAGGTGCTCGCGCACGCGAGTGACGGATAGCGCCGGCCCCCGCGCCCTCGACCGGGTTCCGGCGCGCGGCGCACGATGACCGCATTGCGGAGGCGGGACGGGCGACGCTTCGCGCCGCAACCCTGCCGGACCGGTCGCCCGACACTGTTGGGGAGGAGTGAGCCCATGTCGGAACCGGCACGCGACCGCCTGCTGACCCGCGCGGACTACGCCGCGCTCCCCGACGACGGGAACCGCTACCAGCTCCTCGAAGGGACCGCTCCTCCCCGGCGCGGTCACGCGCGTCGGCGCGTCCGGACCCTGGCACGCCGCGCAAAGGACGACGACGAGGACGCCGGCAGGGAGGATGAAGAAAGAACGCACACCAGGACGCCCGGGAACCCCGGAGAGGATCGACAATCTGGTCCTCCGCGAGACGGTACCGGGCTGCGAGCATCGTATCGCGGGGCCGCGGGCGCGCACCGGGACGCGATCTATGTTCGTCGTTTTTACGCTCCGCGGTCGGTGGTTCGCGTGACGGAACTCGCGCCTCTCCAGTTACTTGTTCCCGGTGTGCCGCCGGACGATAACGAATTTTCTCTGACAGTAATTCCGCATGCGGCCTGCTGATATACTCCTGCTTCGCCGCGCGGGAGGACCCGGTGCCCAGCCATCGGATCGCGATCGTCGAGGACAACCGGGCCGACGTCCAGCTGATCGAGGAGGCGCTCGGTGAGCGTGGGATCGTCCACGAGTTGCGCTGGTATCCCGACGCCGAGCGCGCCCGGAGCGATCTGACCGGCGCGTCGGCCTGGACCCCGGACCTGGTCCTGCTCGACCTGAACCTGCCCGGTGTCGGCGGCCTGGAATTGATGCGGTGCCTGCGGCGCGAGCCGCACCTGGCCCGCATCCCGTTCGCCGTCATGTCGTCGTCCGATCTGCCGGAGGCCGTGCGCGAAGCGCGGCGCGCGGGAGCAAGCCGCTTCATCGTCAAGCCGGCGACGCTGGACGAGTTCTTTGGCGCGGTCGGCGGTGCGATCTCGGAGCTGCTCGCGCCGGAGGGCGACCTCGGCCGCGCCGGTGAAGATCAGGGACTGTCGCGGTCCCCCGCGCGCTCGAACAGCCCCGCGTAGGCCGCGGCCCAGCGCGGCCACTCCCAGGGCGCGGCCAGCGCGCGCGGATCCTCGCGCCGCAGGCGCGCCACGTTCTCGACGCGCTCGACCAGCGCCGGAACGAGCTGCCCGTCCGCGTACAGGTGCTCGCGCGGAAACAGCTCGGGGTAGGCCAGCCGCTCCGGCAACAGCGGCGTGCAGCCGCAGCGGACGGCTTCCATCACCGCCAGTCCGAAGAATTCGTGCAGCGCGGTCGAGACGACCAGATCGCAGCTCGCGAGCAGCGCCAGGTAGTCGGCGCGCGACGGGGCGTAGCCCCAGTGGACGATGCGACCGGCAAACCGCTCGCGCGCGCGGTCGAAGATCGGCGGCCGATCGCGGAACTCGCGGCCGAGCACCACCAGTTCGAACGGTAGCGACCGCCGCTCCAGCTCCGCCAACGCGGCGAAGAACTCGTCGGGGTTCTTGTCGTACTCCCAGCGGTGATTCCAGGCGATGCGGGCCGCGTCGGCGCGGGCGGCGCGCGGCAGGCCGGTGAACTCCTGCGGGTCGAGCGGCGGCGGGAGCACCCGCGCCCGCGCCGCGACCCGCTCCGCGAGCCACAACGGGCGGTAATCCGGGAAGCGGCGCAGGAACGCCGGGATCGCCTCCAGGAACGAGTCCCGGTTGAAGCGCGTGTTGAACACGGCCACGTCGGCGGCCAGCGCGGTCGTCAGGTTGGTCATCCCGAAGTGGAAATCCCACTCGCGCTCGAGCCGCTGGGGATACGCGAGCTGGTTCTCGTGGAAGTAGACGATCCGCCGCGCCTCGCGCAGCCAGGCCGGGCCGAGCGCGACGAGATCGGTCAGGCTCAGGTACGCCGACGAGAACACCACGTCGGCCGGCTCCGCCCGTTCCAACTCGCGCGCGAGATGCAGCGCCGCGCCGCGCACGCGCCATTTCCACTTGCGCGCCGGCATGGTGAGGACCCGGAAGTCGAACGGGAGCTTGCGCGCGAGCAACTCGACGAGGTGGCGGTGGGACTCGGTCAGGTACGGCTCGAGCAGCAGGACCCGCGGCGCGGCGGACACCGGGTCAATCCTCCCCGAACTCCTGCAGCGGGCGGTACTCCAGCTCGCCGGCGCGCGCCACGCGGATCGCCTCGACTGCCGAGGCGGCGCCCGAGAGCGTCGTGATCAGCGGCACCCGCCTTTGGAGCGAGGTCAGCCGGATCGCGCGCTCGTCGTAGTACGAGGGCGCGCCGAGCGGCGTGTTGATCACGAGCTGGATCTCGCCCGAGAGGATGCGGTCGGCGACGTGCGGCCGGCCCTCGTTGACCTTGAACACCGTCTCGACCGGCAACCCCTCGCGCGCGAGGAACGCCGCGGTGCCGGCGGTCGCCACCAGCCGGAAGCCGAGGCTGGCCATCTCCCGCGCGACCGGCAGAAGGTGCGGCTTGTCCCGGTCGTGCACCGACAGGAACGCGGTCCCGGCGAGCGGCAGCTCCGTGCCGGCGCCGCGCTGCGCCTTGAGGAACGCCTCGCCGAAGCTGCGGCCGGAGCCCATGACCTCGCCGGTGGACTTCATCTCGGGGCCGAGCACCGGGTCCTCGCCGGGGAAGCGGGTGAACGGGAAGACCGGCTGCTTGACGAACACGCCGCCGGGGCGATGCAGCTCGCGCACCCCCAGTTCCGCGAGGCTGCGGCCGAGCATCAGTTTCGTCGCGAGGCGCGCCATCGGCAGGCCGGTCGCCTTGGCCACGAACGGCACCGTGCGCGAGGCACGCGGGTTGACTTCCAGGACGTAGACGCTCCCGTTCTGGATCGCGACCTGCACGTTGACCAGCCCGACCACGTTGAGCGCCAGCGCCAGCCGGCGCGCGATCCCGCGAACCTCGTGCTCCACGTCGGTCACCGCCGGGTGGTACGGCGGGATCACGCAGGCGGAGTCGCCGGAGTGGATCCCGGCCTCCTCGATGTGCTCCATGATCGCGCCGATGACGACATCCTCGCCGTCGCACAGCGCGTCGACGTCCAGCTCGAAGGCATCCTCGAGGAAGCGGTCGAGCAGCACCGGGTGCTCGGGCGAGGCCTCGACCGCCTGCTGCATCATCGAAGCCAGCGACGCCTCGTCCCAGCAGACGAACATCGCGCGGCCGCCCAGGACGTAGCTCGGCCGCACCAGGAGCGGGAAGCCGATCCGGCGCGCGATCGCGCGCGCCTCGTCCAGCGTGCGCGCCGTGCCCCACTCCGGCGCGCGGATCGACAGCTCGCGCAACAGCGCGCCGAAGCGCTGCCGGTCCTCGGCCAGGTCGATGCTGTCCGGGCTCGTCCCGATGATCGGCACGCCGCGGCGCGCGAGCGGCAGCGCGAGGCGCAGCGGCGTCTGGCCGCCGAACTGCACGATCACGCCCGCCGGCTTCTCGCGCTCGACGATCTCCAGCACGTCCTCCAGCGTCAGCGGCTCGAAGTACAGCCGGTCGGACGTGTCGTAGTCGGTCGAGACCGTCTCCGGGTTGCAGTTGACCATGATCGACTCGATCCCCTCCTCGCGGAGGGCGAACGAGGCGTGGCAACAGCAGTAGTCGAACTCGATCCCCTGCCCGATGCGGTTCGGCCCCGAGCCGAGGATCAGGACCTTGCGCCGCGAGGTCGGCTCGGCCTCGCATTCCTCTTCGTAGGTCGAGTACAGGTACGGCGTGTGAGCCTCGAACTCCGCCGCGCAGGTGTCCACGCGCTTGTAGACCGGGCGCAGCCCGAGTCCCTGCCGGTGTGCGCGGACCTCGTCCTCTGCCGCGCCGAGCAGCACCGCCAGTTGGCGGTCGGAAAAGCCCAGCCGCTTGGCGCCGAGGAGCAGGTCGTCCGGGACCTCGGGCAGGTCGAAGGCGCGCAGGCGGCCCTCGACCGAGACGATCGCCTCGATCTGCGAGAGGAACCAGGGGTCGACGCCGGTGGCGCGCGCGACGCGGTCCACGCTCCAGCCGGAGAGCAGCGCGTGCTTGATGTAAAACAGGCGCTGCCAGTTCGGCGTTGCCAGCCGCTCGGGCAGCCGGGGCGGCTCGACCACGCGTGTCCCGTCCCCGCCCAGCCCGTAGCGCCCCGTCTCCAGGCTGCGCAGCGCCTTCTGCAGCGCCTCGGGGAAGGTGCGGCCGATCGCCATCACCTCGCCGACCGACTTCATCTGCGTGCCGAGGTCCGGCGGCGTCGCCGGGAACTTCTCGAAGGCCCAGCGCGGGACCTTGACCACGACGTAGTCCAAAGTCGGCTCGAAGCTCGCCGGCGTCACGCGCGTGATGTCGTTCGGGATCTCGTCCAGCGTGTAGCCGAGGGCGAGCTTGGCCGCGATGCGCGCGATCGGGAAGCCGGTGGCCTTGGAGGCCAAGGCCGAGGAGCGCGACACGCGCGGGTTCATCTCGATCACCAAGAGCCGCCCGGTCCCGGGGTGCACGGCGAACTGGATGTTGCTGCCGCCGGTGTCGACGCCGACCGCGCGGATCACGCGGATCGCGGCGTCGCGCATCCGCTGGTACTCGCGGTCGGTCAGCGTCTGTGCCGGAGCGACCGTGATCGAATCGCCCGTGTGAACGCCCATCGCGTCGAAGTTCTCGATGCTGCAGACGATCACGACGTTGTCGGCACCGTCGCGCATCACCTCCAGCTCGTACTCCTTCCAGCCGGCGATCGACTCCTCGATCAGCACCTGCTGGATCGGCGATTCCTCGAGGCCGCGGGACAGCACGCGCCGCCACTCCTCGAGGTTCCAGGCCACGCCGCCGCCCCAGCCCCCAAGCGTGTACGACGGCCGCACGACGAGCGGCAGGCCGATGCGCTCGCGGATCTCCTCCGCCTGCTCCACCGTCGTGGCGAACCCGCCGCGCGGCATCTCCAGGCCGGCGGCCTCGACCGCCTCCTTGAACCGCTCGCGGTTCTCGCAGATCTCGATGGCGCGCCGGTCGGCGCCGATCATCGTCACGTTGTAACGCGCGAGCGCCCCCGAGCGGTCCAGCTCGACGGCGAGATTCAGCGCGGTCTGGCCGCCCACCGTCGCCAACAGCGCATCCGGCCGCTCGCGCTCGATGATCCGTTCCACGGCCTCGGCCGTCAGCGGCTCGACGTAGGTCCGGTCGGCGATCTCGGGATCGGTCATGATCGTCGCCGGGTTGGAGTTGACGAGAACGACCCGGATCCCCTCCTCGCGCAGCGCCTTGCACGCCTGCGTCCCGGAGTAGTCGAACTCGCAGGCCTGCCCGATCACGATCGGTCCCGACCCGATCACGAGGACCTTGCGCACGTCTTCCCTTCGCGGCATCCCGGCCTCCGAATTGCGCGACAGGATACAGGAAGCGGCGAAAGGCCGTATCCCGCCCGTCAGAGTTCGACCTGCGCCCCCACCTCGATGACGCGGTCGGGCGGAATGCGGAAGAAGGGCGTCGCGCGCTGGGCGTTGCGCGACATCACGGCGAACAGTCGCTCGCGCCACTGCGCCATGCCGGGCCGGCTGGACGCGATGATCATCTCGCGCCCGACGAAGAACGTCGTGTCCTCGTTGCTGCCGCCGACTCCGCTGCTTCGCACTTGCTCCAACAGCCGCGGGATGTCCGGCTCTTCCATGAAGCCGTAGCAGGCCTTCACGCGCCAGACGTTGGCGGCCAGGAGCTGGATTTCGACGCGCTCCTCCGGCGGCACGACCGGGACCTCGCCGGTGCTCACGGTGAGCAGGATCACCCGCTCGTGGAGCACCTTGTTGTGCTTGAGGTTCTGCACCAGCGCCGGCGGCAGGCCGGTCGGGTTGCTGGTCAGGAACACCGCCGTCCCCGGCACGCGCGTGACCGTCGTCTCGGCGAGCCGCGCCACCAGCCGCGCGACCGGCTCGCTCTTCTCGGCCAGCCGTGCGGCCAGGATCTGGCGACCCCTCTTCCAGGTCGTCATCAGCGTGTAGATGCCGGCCGCGACCGTCAGCGGGAACCAGCCGCCCTGGCCGATCTTGACCAGCGTGGAGCCGAACAGCGACAGGTCGATGCTGAGGAACACCGACGCGAGCAGGAGCACCAGCAGCGGGTGCCAGCGCCAGCGGCGCCACGCGAGCAGCGCGAACAGCGAGGTGGTCATCACCATCGTGCCCGTGACCGCCACGCCGTAGGCGCCGGCGAGGTTCGTGGCCGAGCGGAAGCCGAGCACGAGGCCGATCGTGGCGATCATCAGCGCGCCGTTCACGCGGCGGACGTAGATCTGGCCGATCCTCCGGCTGGAGGTGTGCTCGATGTCCAGCCGCGGCACGTACCCCAGGAACACCGCCTGGCGGGTGATCGAGAAGGCGCTGGAGATCACGGCCTGCGAGGCGATGACGGTCGCGGCGGTGGCGAGCACCACCAGCGGGTACAGGCCCCAGTCCGGCGAGAGCCGGTAGAACGGGTTGAACGCCGACTCGGGATCGCGGAGCAGGAGCGCGCCCTGGCCGAAGTAGTTCAACAGCAGCGCCGGCAACACCAGCGCGAACCACGACAGCCGGATCGGCCGGTGGCCGAAGTGTCCCATGTCCGCGTACAGCGCCTCGGCCCCGGTCACGGCGAGCACGACCGCACCCAGCACGAGGTAGCCCGCCATGCCGTTGCGCAGGAAGAAGTCGACCGCGTGCCGCGGGTCGACGGCGACCAGGACACCGGGCTGCGCGGCGATCGCCCGCAGGCCCAGCGCGGCGATCGTCGCGAACCACAGCAGCATCACCGGGCCGAAGATCGCCCCCACCCCGGCCGTCCCGCGGCGCTGGATCGCGAACAGCGCGACCAGCACGCCCACCGTCAGCGGGACCACGAACGGCTGGAACAGCGGGGTCGCGATGTTCAGGCCCTCCATCGCGCTGAGGACCGAGATCGCCGGCGTGATCACGCTATCGCCGTACAGCAGCGAGGTGCCGAGCAGGGCCAGCGCGATCGCGATCCCCTGCAGCCGGCGGATCGCGCCGCGGCGCGGCAGCAACAGCGCCAAGAGCGCCATGATCCCACCTTCGCCCTTATTGTCGGCGCGCATGATGAAGGCGACGTACCAGGTCGAGATCACCAGTACCAGCGACCAGAAGATCAGCGACAGGACGCCGAGGACGTTGGCCGGCGTCGGCGCGATGGCGTGCAGACCGTGGAAGCACTCGCGCAGCGCGTACAGCGGGCTCGTGCCGATGTCGCCGAAGACGACGCCGAGCGCCGCCAAGGACAGGGTCAACACGACGCGCGGGTGGCTGTCGCCCTGTTCCCGCGCCGGGGGCGGCGTCGCTGGCACGGCGTCCATTCCCGGGATTCTATCCGCGCGCCGGACGCGCTACGACGACGGGAGACGGGCTGCCCGGCCCCCCGGCGCGCGACGCGGCGTGGGGCCGGGGCAGCCCTGCCCCGTCACTTCTGCTCGGTGTCGCGCCGGCGCATCCGCCGCGCCAGCCCGGACAGGCCGCCCTTCTTGGCCTCGGGCTCCTTCTTCTTCTCGACTTCCTTCTCCTTGCGCACAACCAGCTCGATGATCGCCATCTCGGCCCCGTCGCCCTGGCGCGGCATCGCGCGCAGGATGCGCGTGTAGCCGCCGGGTCGGTCGGCGAAGCGCGGCGCGATGTTGTCGAACAGGTGCTGCACGTTCTCGCGCGTGCGCAAGTGCCGCACGGCCAGCCGGCGGGCGTGCACGCTGTCCTGCCGGGCGCGGCTGATCAGCCGCTCGGCGAACGGCCGCAGCTCCTTGGCCTTGCCCATGGTCGTCTCGACCCGCTCGTGCTCGAACAGCGCGATCGCCAGGTTGCGCAGGGTGGCGATGCGGTGCTCGGTCTTGCGGCCCAGCTTGCGATGTGCCCAGCGGTGTCTCATGGCGTTCTTTCCCCCGGCGGTGACCCGGGCTTCAGGCCCGGGTGGCCCCGGCGCCGCGGCCGGGGAGCCGCATGCCGAGCGACAGCTTCATGTCCGCCAGCAGTTCCTTGATCTCGTTGAGCGACTTGCGCCCGAAGTTCTTGGTCTTCAGGAGCTCGCCCTCGGTCTTCTGCACCAGGTCACGAACAGTTTCGATGCCGGCATTGCGCAGGCAGTTGTAGGAGCGCACCGACAGCTCGAGCTCGTCGATCGACCGGTCGAGGTACTCGCGCACCTTCTCGTCCTCGGTGTCGACGATCTCCGGCTCGACCTCCATCCGGTCCTCGAAGCTGATGTAGATCGACAGGTGGTCGCGCAGCAGCCGCGCCGCGAGCCCGACCGCTTCTTCCGGCCCGATCGATCCGTCGGTCCAGACCTCGAGCGTGAGTTTGTCGTAATCCGTGGAGCGGCCCACGCGCGCCGGGTCCACGGTGAAGTTCACCCGCCGCACCGGCGAGTGGACCGAGTCGATCGGGATGTACCCGAGCGCGAGGTCCTCGTCCATGTTCTGGTCGGCCGGAACGTAGCCGCGGCCGGGTTTGATCCGCAGTTCCATGTCCAAGGATCCCTCGTCCGAGAGCGTCGCGATGATCGCGCCCGGGTCGAGGATCTCGACGTTGCTGTTGCCTTCGATGTCGCCGGCGGTGACGGTGCGCGGGCCCTTGGCCTTGATGCGCACGGTCTCGACCCGCTGCGTGTACAGCTTCACGGGGATGCGCTTGAGGTTCAGGATGACATCGGTCACATCCTCGATCACGCCCGAGATCGAGGAGAACTCGTGGAGCACACCCTCGATTTTGACCGCCGTGATCGCCGCGCCCTCGATCGACGACAGGAGAATCCGGCGCAGGGCATTGCCGATCGTGGTCCCGAAGCCCTTCTCGTACGGCTGGGCGGTGAACTTGCCGTACGTCGGCCCCAGCGTGGGGCCATCCACTTCCAGGTACTTGGGTTTCTGGAAACCCTTCTCGATCATCTCGTTCCTTCCTCCGCGGCCGCGATCCCGGCGAGAACGCGTCCGCCGCGGGCTTTACCCCGCTTACTTCGAGTACAGCTCGACGATCAGGTTCTCCTGGATCGGCAGCTGGATGTCCTCCCGGCGCGGCAGCGAGACCACGGTCCCCTTGAAGTTGGCCTGGTCGAGCGCCAGCCACTGCGGGATGCCGCGGCCCTGCGCCGTGTCGAGATTGCCCTGGATCGTCGCGTTGCGGCGGCTGCCGGGGCGCAGCTCGACCGCATCGCCCTTGGCCACCTGGAACGACGGGATGTCCACCTTGCGGCCGTTGACCGTGAAGTGGCCGTGGTTCACGAACTGCCGCGCCTGCGCGCGGGAGGCCGCGAAGCCGAGCCGGTAGACCACGTTGTCCAGGCGCCGCTCGAGGAACGCGAGCATGTTCTCGCCCGTGACGCCCTTGCGCGCCGCCGCGCGCTCGAAGTACAGGCGGAACTGGCGCTCGAGGACGCCGTAGATCCGCTTGACCTTCTGCTTCTCGCGCAGCTGCAGCCCGTAGCCCTGCAGCTTGATCCGCCGCCGTCCGTGCTGGCCCGGCGCGTACTGGCGCCTTTTGACCGAGCACTTGTCCTTGAAACAGCGCTCCCCTTTCAGGAAGAGCTGCATCCCCTCGCGGCGGCAGAGCCTGCAGACCGAGCCGATGTACCTGGCCATACCCGTTTCTCCCGCGACTCAGACCCGCCGGCGCTTCGGCGGGCGGCAACCGTTGTGCGGTATGGGCGTCACGTCCTTGATCGAGCGCACCTCGACGCCCGCCGCGGCCAGCGCCCGGATCGACGACTCGCGGCCGGCGCCCGGCCCCTGGACGCGGACGTCCACGCTGCGGACGCCGTGCTCCTTCGCCAGGTTGACGGCCTGCTGGGCCGCCATCTGCGCCGCGAACGGGGTGCCCTTGCGGGAACCCTTGAATCCGGACCGGCCGGCGCTGGCCCAGGACAGCACGTTCCCGACCGCGTCGGTGATCGTCACGATCGTGTTGTTGAACGTCGCCTGGATGTGCGCCACGCCGTGCGGGACGTTTTTCTTCTCACGTCGCCGCGCGACCTTCTTCGCCCTGACCGCTTTCGCCATTCGCTACCTCGCGGGCCCGCCTGCCGCGGTCCCGATTCGTCCGTAACTCGCGGGCCGCCTGCGGCGGCCCCTACATTCCCGCGCGGCGGCCGTTTGCGGCCCGCCTGCGGCGGCCCCTACTTCTTTACTTTCTTCTTGCCGGCGACCGCGACGCGCGGGCCCTTCTTCGTCCGCGCGTTGGTGTGCGTCCGCTGGCCGCGCACGGGGAGCCCGAGTCGGTGGCGCACGCCGCGGTAGCAGCCGATTTCGATCAGCCGCTTGATGTCCATCTGCACGTTCTTCCGCAGATCGCCCTCGACCCGGCCCTCCTCCTGGATGATCTGTTGGATCCGCCGGATCTGGTCCTCGGTCAGGTCCTTCACCCGCACGTGCGAGGGGACCTCGGCCGCGGTCAGGATCCTGCCCGACCGCGCATGGCCGATCCCGAAGATGTACGTCAGGCCCACGTCGATCCGCTTCTGCAGCGGAAGGTCGACTCCTGCGATTCGCGCCATCGCACCCGTCTCCCAGCGTCAGCGCTGACGCTGCTTGTGCTTGGGGTTCTCGCAAATCACGCGGATGACCCCGTGTCGTCGGATCAACTTGCACTTGTCGCACATCTTGCGGACCGAAGCCCGAACCTTCATGGCGTCACCTCGCGAGGCGTTACTTGTACCGGTAGATGATGCGGCCGCGGTTCAGGTCGTACGGCGACAACTCGACCAAAACGCGATCGCCCGGCAGGATGCGGATGAAGTTCTTGCGCATCCGGCCGGAGATGTGCGCCAGCACCTTGTGGCCGTTCTCCATCTCGACGCGGAACATCGCGTTGGGAAGGGTCTCGACCACCGTGGCCTCTACCTGGATCGCCTCCTCTTTCGGCAAATCCCATCCTCCCGGCTCCGCCGGACCCATGTCCGGCTACGCCGTGGGCTCTCGCCCGTCTAGGCCTGGCCGCGTCCGACGACCGCGGCGGGCTCACCGAGCACCCGCGGACCGTCGGCCGTCGCGGCCACCACCAGTTCCCAGTGCGCGGCACGCGACCCGTCCCGGGTCACGGCCGTCCAACCGTCATCGAGCACCATGACGGCCGGGTTCCCGGCGACGACCATGGGCTCGATGGCGAAGACCATCCCCTCTTCGATGCGCGGCCCGTTTCCGGCCGGACCGAAGTTGGGCACCTGCGGCTCCTCGTGCATCCGCGTGCCGATGCCGTGCCCCACGAAGTCGCGCACCACCGAGAACCCCGCCGACCGGGCGTGGCTCTCGACGGCCGATCCGATGTCCGACAGGCGGTTGCCCACCCGCATCTTGTCGATCGCGCGCAGCAGGCTCTCGCGCGTTGCCCGCGAGAGACGCTCGCCCTCGGCGTCGAGCTGCCCGACGCCGGCCGTCACGGCGCCGTCCCCGTAATAGCCGTCGAGCAGCACGCCGAAATCGAGGCTCACGAGGTCGCCGCGCTTCAGCTTGCGCCGCCCGGGAATCCCGTGGACGACCTCGTCGTTGATCGAAACGCAGAGGCTCGCGGGGTACCCCATGTACCCCTTGAACGCCGGCCGTCCTCCCACCTCGCGGGCCCGGCGCTCCGCGTGCGCGTCGAGGTCCGCCGTGGTGACCCCCTCGTCGGCGAGGCCGACGAGCTCGTCGAGGATCTCGCGCACCACGCGGCAGGCGCGGTCGATCCGCTCGATCTCGGCCGCTGTCCGCCGGGCAATCACGCGCGCTGCCCCTTCAACTCGGAGGCCACGGCAGCGAAGACTTCGTCGATGGTACCGGTTCCGTCAATTTCCGCCAGAATCCCCCGGCGGCGGTAGATGTCCGCCACCGGCTCGGTCTGGGCGCGGTAGACCCGCATCCGCTCCCGGATCGTGTCCTCGTTGTCGTCGGCCCGGACCGTTCCGCCATCCCCGGCGGCGGCCCGCCCGGCGAGCCGCTGGAGCACGACCCGCTCGGGGACCTCCAGCAGGACCACCCGGTCCAGCGTGGCGCCGAGCCCGGACAGGATCCGGTCGAGGATCTCGACCTGCCGCGGCGTGCGCGGAAACCCGTCCAGGAGGAAGCCCCGGCGGGCGTCCGGCTGGCGCAGCCGCTGCTCGACCACCTCCCCGATCAGGTCGTCCGAGACCAAAAGGCCGCGGTCCATCACGTCCTTGACCCGCGTCCCGAGTGCCGTCCCACCGCTGACCGCGTCGCGCAGCATCGCGCCGGTCGACACGTGGGGCACGCCCCACGCCGCGGCGATCCGCGTGGCCTGGGTTCCCTTCCCCGCCCCGGGCGGGCCGAAGAGGACCAGCCGCATCACCACCTCCGCCCCCTGATCCGCGTGCCCTTGAGGAACCCGTCGTAATGCCGCATCACGAGCTGGCTCTCGATCTGCTGCACGGTGTCCATCGCGACGCCGATCACGATCAGGAGCGAGGTGCCGCCGAAGTAGAACTGGATGTTCAGCCCGTTGAGCACGAACCCGGGTACCAGCCCCTCGAAGAAGCGGCCGACCGCGGCGGGCTCGAGCAGGTGCAGCGGGAAGCCCGAGATGAGGAACACCGGCAGGAGCGCGAGCAGGCCGAGGTAGATCGAGCCGGCCGTCGTGAGCCGGGTCAGGACCGAGTCGATGTACTCGGCGGTCTGCTTGCCCGGCCGCACGCCCGGGATGAACCCGCCGACGCGCTTCATGTTCTCGGCCGTATCCATCGGGTTGAAGATGATCGAGGTGTAGAAGTAGCAGAAGAAGATGATCAGGAGGAAGTACAACAAATCGTAGAGCGGCATGCGGTACTCGAGCTGCCGGTTCAGCGTGCCGAGGAACCCGACGGGGGCCCGCGAGTACAGGTAGCTGACCAGGCCCATCGGCAGCGCCAGGAGCGAGCTGGCGAAGATCACCGGGATCACGCCGGCGGTGTTCACGCGCAGCGGCAGGAAGGTCGATGTGCCGCGCATCACGCGCCGGCCCTGGACCCGGCTCGCGTACTGGATCGGGATCCGCCGCTGGCCGCGCTCGATGAACACCACGGCCGCGACCACCGCGAGCATGATCACGAGCAGGGCCGCAATCGCCAGCAGGTTGCGCTGACCGCTGAGCACCTCTTGGACCGTGCGCAGCGCGGCCGGGGAAAAGCCCGCCACGATTCCGGCGAAGATGATCAGCGAGATGCCGTTGCCGATGCCGCGCTCGGTGATCTGCTCGCCCAGCCACATGATGAACGCGGTGCCGGTGGTGAGCGTGAGCATCGTGATGAGGAAGAACATCGGGCCGGGGTTGGACACGATCGGCTCGGTCGTGCCGCCAATCTTGGTGACCCAGATGCAGATCCCGGCGGCCTGGACCAGCGACAGGACCACCGTCCCGTAGCGGGTCCACTGCGTGATCTTGCGCCGGCCGACCTCGCCCTCCTTCTGCAGCCGCTCCAGGTACGGCCAGACCACCGCCAACAGCTGCAGGATGATCGAGGCCGAGATGTAGGGCATGATCCCGAGGGCGAAGATCGTCAGGTTCTGGAAGTTGCCGCCGGTGAACAGGTCCACCATGGCGAAGACCGAGTTCTGGCTCTGCTCGAAGTAGCTCCGCAGCGCCGTCAGGTTCACCCCGGGGATCGGGATGAACGCGCCGATGCGGTACACGCCCAGCAGGGCGAACGTGAACAGAACCCGCTGCCTCAGGTCGGGAATCTTGAAGATGTTCTGCAGGCTCTGGATCATTTCGGTCAGCCCTCGGCGCCCAGGATCTCGACCTTGCCACCCGCCGCCTCGACCCTTTGCCGCGCGCCCGCGGTGGCCGCGTGCACCCGGATCGTGAGCGGCACGCCCAGCTCGCCCTTGCCCAGGAGCTTCACCCGTGCCGACTCGCTGCGCCGCACCAGGCCGAGCCCGACGAGGATCTCCGGCGTGACCTCGGTGTTCGGCTCGAGCGCCGCGAGGCGGCCGACGTTCACCTCGGCGTAGCGCTCGCGGAAGATGTTGGTGAACCCGCGCTTCGGAATGCGGCGGATGAGCGGCATCTGGCCGCCCTCGTGGTCGAAGCGCCGCGAGTAGCCGGAACGCGACTTCTGTCCGTTCTCGCCGCGGCCGGCGGTCTTGCCCAGCCCCGAGCCCGGGCCACGGCCGACGCGCTTGCGGCTCTTGCGCGCGCCCGGTGCCGGCCCGATGTCGTGCAGCCTCATGTCAGCCCCTTCGCCGCTTCGTGCGGCTGTCGCCGACCTCGTCCGCGAGGATGACGACCAGGTGCGGGATGGCCGCGACCATGCCCCGCACGGCCACGTTGTCCGGCTTCTCGACGATCCGGCCGATCCGGCCCAGCCCCAGCGCCTTCAGCGTCGCCCGGTGCTTGGGGTTGGTCGCGATCCCGCTGCGGATCTGCTGGATCCTGAGCTTCCCGTCCGCACTCACGCCTCACCTCCCGGAGCCGTACCGGCGCTGACCTCGACCGGCGGCCGCGACGCGGCCTGGGCGGCGATCGGGTCGACGTGCTCGACCGGCAGCCCGCGCAGGCGCGCGACTTCGCGGACATCCTTGAGCTGGCGCAGCCCCTCGAACGCGGCGCGCACGACGTTGTGCGGGTTCTGCGTGCCGAGGCACTTCGCGAGCACGTCCTGCACCCCGAGAGTCTCGAGGATCGCGCGCACCGCGCCGCCGGCGATCACGCCGGTCCCGGCGGACGCCGGGCGCAGCAGGACCTTGGCCGCGCCGTGGTGGCCGACGACGACGTGCGGGATGGTCCGACCCTTGAGCGGGATCTTGACCATCGCGCGCTTGGCCTTCTCGATCCCCTTGGCGATCGCCGACGGGACTTCCTTGGCCTTGCCCGTGCCGTAACCGACGCGGCCCTTGCCATCGCCGACGACGACCAGCGCCGAGAACGAGAAGTTCTTGCCGCCCTTGACGACCTTGGTCACGCGGTTGATGTACACGACCTGGTCCCGGAGGTCCGAACCCTCGCGGTCCCTGTCCCGGTCCCTGTCCCTGTCGAACGCCACTGGACCTCCGTCAGAACTTCAACCCGCCCTCGCGGGCGGCGTCGGCAAGAGCCTTGATGCGGCCGTGGTAGCGGTAGCCGCCGCGGTCGAAAACCGCCGCGTCGATCCCCTTGGCTTTCAGCCGCGCCGCGATCGTCGCGCCCACGACCTTGGCCGCGGAGATGTTTCCGCCGCGCGGCGACTTCTCGCGGCACTCGCTGTCGAGCGTCGAGGCGGCGGCGACGGTATTGCCCGCCGCGTCGTCGATCGCCTGCACCGAGATGTGCTTCAGGCTGCGGAACACCGCCAGCCGGGGGCGCTCGGCCGTACCGGCCACCATCCCCCGAATGCGCCTGCGGACCTTGACCCGCGCCTGCCTGCGATCCTTGACCCTGAACATCGCTGCCGCCCCGCTACTTGCCGGCCGCCTTGCCGGGCTTGAGGTGCACCACTTCGCCGCGGAAACGTACGCCCTTGCCCTTGTAGGCGTCGGGCGGCTTCAGCGCGCGCAGGTCCGCGGCGACCTGGCCGATCTGCTGCTTGTCGATGCCGCTCAGCACCACCACCGTGTTCTTCTCCTCGACCCGGGCGCTGATGCCCTGCGGCAGCGGGAAGACGACCGGGTGGCTGAACCCGAGCGCGAGCTTGAGCGTGTTGCCCGCGCTCTCGATGCGGAAGCCGGTCCCGACCAGCTCGAGCTGGCGCTCGTAGCCGGCGGTCACGCCGTGCACCGCGTTGGCGAGCAGCGCCCGCGTCAGGCCGTGCAGCGCCTTCTGCGGCTTGGCGTCGTCGCGGCGGGACAGCTTGGCCTGCTGCTCTTCGACCGCGACCGAGATCCCGCGCGGCACGGGGACCCGCAGCGTGCCCTTGGGCCCCTTGACCTCCACCGATCCGTCGCCGATCCGCAGGGTCACCCCCGAGGGCACGGGAACGGGCTTGTATCCGATGCGCGACATGAGCGGATCTCCTACCACACGTTGCAGAGCCACTCGCCGCCGACGCCGAGGCGCCGGGCCGAGCGGCCGTCCATGACCCCGCGCGAGGTCGACAGGATCGAGATGCCCATCCCGCCGAGGACCTCGGGGATGTCGCCGCGGCCGATGTAGACCCGGCGACCCGGCGAGCTGATCCGCTGCAGGCCGCTGATCACGCGCTCGCCCTGCGGGCCGTACTTGATGTCGATATGCAGCTTGCCCTGCAGGCCGTCGTCCTCGTGATGGAAGTCGCGGATGTACCCCTCGTCCTTGAGGATGCGGGCGATCTCGCGCTTGATCCGCGAGGAGGGCAGCGAGAGGTGCTCGTGCCCCGCCAAAAGGGCGTTGCGCAACCTCGTGAGCATGTCCGCAATCGGATCGGTCATCGACATCGGCAATTCCTCTCCGCAGTTCTCTCGGTCACCAGCTCGCCTTGCGCACGCCCGGCACGTAACCCTGCAGGCTCAGGTCGCGGAAGCAGATCCGGCACAGCTCGAAGCGCCTGAGGAAGCCCCGCGGGCGACCGCAGCGCCGGCAGCGGTTCCGCGTCCGGACGGCGAACTTCAGTTTCTTTTCCATGCGAGCCATCTTGGCGGTGGTGGCCACGATCGCGGTCTCCTGCGCGCTCAGCGCGCGAACGGCATCCCGAGGCGCGACAGAAGTTCCTTCGCCTCGGGGTCGGTCTTGGCCGAGGTGACGATCGTCACGTTCATACCGATCGCCTTCTGGACCTTGGTGTAGTTGATCTCGGGGAAGATCAGCTGGTCGCGGACGCCGAGGGTGTAGTTCCCGCGGCCGTCGAACGCCTTGGCCGGCACCCCGCGGAAGTCGCGAACCCGCGGCAGGGCGAGGTTCATCAGCCGGTCGAGGAACTCCCACATCCGGCCGGCGCGCAGCGTCACGGCGACACCGATCGGCATGCCCTCGCGCAGCTTGAAGTTCGAGATCGACTTGCGTGCGCGGCGGACGGTCGGCCGCTGACCGGTGATCTCGGTCAGCTCGGCCACCGCCTCGTCGAGCAGCTTCGGGTCGCGCGAGGCCTCGCCGGTGCCCATGTTGATCACGATCTTGTGCACGGTCGGCACGGCCATCGCGTTCTTGTAGCCGAAGTGCTCCATCAGCGCGGGCCGGATCTCGTCCTCGTAGACCTTCCTCAATCGCGGTGTGTACGCCATCGCTGCCTCAGCGGTCGAGCTCGGCGCCGGAGCGCCGCGCGACCCGCACCTTCCGCCGACTCCCGTCGCCGGCGACCAGGAACTTGTGCCCCACCCGGGTGGGGAGTTTCGACTCGGGATCGATCGGCATCAGCTTGGCAACGTGGATCGGCCCCTCGCGCTCGACGATCCCGCCCTTCACGCCGATGCGCTGGTTGGGCCGGGCGTGCTTCTTGATCATGTTCACGCCTTCGACGATCGCCCGCGATTTGTCGGGGAGCATGCGCAGGACCTTGCCGCGCTTGCCCTTGTCCTTGCCGCTGATGACCGCGACCTCGTCGCCCTTCTTGATGTGCATGGTCTCGTCCGCCTCTCTCACAGCACTTCGGGGGCCAAAGAGACGATCTTGGTGAACTTCTTCTCCCTCAGCTCCCGGGCCACGGGACCGAACACGCGCGTCCCGACCGGCTCACCGGCTTCGTTGATCAGGACCGCGGCGTTGTCGTCGAACACGATGTACGAACCGTCCTTGCGCCGGTGCTCGCGCCGCATCCTGACGATCACCGCCTTGACGACGGTGCCCTTCTTCACGGTGCCGTCGGGGCTGGCTTCCTTGACCGCCGCGGTGATCACGTCGCCGAGCCCGCCGTACTTGCCCTTGCGGCCGCCGCGCAGGCCGATGGCCATGATCTTCTTGGCCCCCGAGTTGTCGGCCACCGTCAGCATTGTCCGCATCTGGATCATCGCCGTTTTCCCCTACGGTTTACCTGTCGTGCCGGCCGCCGAGGCAGCCCTACGCCTGCTCCGTTTCCGCCGCCGCCGCCGCCTCGGCCTGGGCCAGCGCCGCGCGCTCCCCGTGCGAGACGATCCGCCGCACGCGCCAGCGCTTGCGCGCCGACAGCGGCCGCGATTCCACGATCTCGACCGTGTCGCCGAGCGTGCACTCGTCGCGCTCGTCGTGGGCCAGGAACTTCTTCGAACGCTTGATGTAGCGGCCGTAAACCGGGTGCTCCATCAGGCGCTGCACGAGGATCGTCACGGTCTTGGCGCCGGGCTTGCCGACCACGGTCCCGACCTTGTGCTGCCCGATCCCGCGGGCGGGCGTCGCGTCTGACATCAGCGCGTCTCCTTGGCTGGCGCCGGTCGGCGCTTGTTCAGTTCGGTCAGCACGCGCGCGAGGTCGCGCCGCGCTTCACGCAGCCGGTGCGGTTTCTCGAGTTGGCCGGTCGCCTGCTGCACCCGCAGGTTGAACAGGGCCTGGCGGAGCTCGCGCTCCTCCTTGTGCAGGTCGTCCAGGTTCATGTCGCGAAGCTGGCTGGCTTTCATCGGCTCACCCCGCTCACGCCGTGCGCTGCACGAACTTGGTCAGGATCGGCAGCTTGCTCGCGGCGAGGAGCATCGCGTGCTCGGCCACGTCCAGCGGCACGCCCTGCATCTCGAACAGGACCTTGCCCGGCTTGACCACCGCCACCCAGTGATCCGGCGCTCCCTTGCCCGATCCCATGCGCGTTTCGGCCGGCTTCTTGCTGACCGGCTTGTCGGGGAAGATCCGGATCCAGATCTTGCCGCCGCGCTTGACCGCGCGGCTCATCGAGATACGGGCGGCCTCGATCTGGCGCGCGCTGATCCAGCCCGGCGCGATGGCCTTGAGGCCGAAGTCGCCGAAGGCGATCGTCGAACCGCGCACCGCCAGCCCCTTGGTCCGGCCACGGTGCTGCTTGCGGAATCTCGGCTTCTTGGGTTCCAGCATTGTCCTTGTTCTCCGCTAGCGCTGCTGCCCGACGCGCGGGACGATCTCGGTCTGCTCACCGCGGTAGATCCAGCACTTCACGCCGATCACGCCGTAGGTCGTCGAGGCGCGGGCGTAGCCATAGTCGACGTCCGCGCGCAGCGTGTGCAGCGGGAGCCGGCCGACGAGGTACCACTCGGCGCGGGCGATCTCGTGCCCGGCCAGGCGCCCGGCGCAGCGGATCTTGATGCCCTTGGCGCCGAAGCGCTGCGCCGACTCCACCGCCTTGCGCATCGCGCGGCGGAAGGCGATGCGCCGCTCGAGCTGGCCGGAGATGTTCTCCGCCACGAGCTGGGCGTCGAGTTCCGGCTTGTCGCACTCGAGGATGTTGATGAAGACCTCGCGGTTCGTGCGGGTCTTCAGCTCCTCGCGCAACTTGTCGACCTCGGTCCCCTTGCGGCCGATGATGATGCCCGGGCGCGCGGTGTAGAGGCTGATCTTCAGCTTGTGCTCGCCGGCCCGTTCCACCTCGACCTCGCTGATGCCGGCGTTGAACAGCTTCTTCTTCAGCTCTTCGCGCAGCTTCAGGTCTTCGTGCAGGAACTCGGCGTACCGCTTGTGCTCGAACCAGCGGCTCTTCCAGGTCCTGTTGAACCCGATCCGGAAGCCGTAGGGGTGCGTTTTCTGGCCCATGGGTCCTCGTCGCTGTCGGCGGGAAGGCTCCCGCCCCGTGTCACTGCCGCAAGTCAAGTTCCAGCGTGATGTGGCTGCGCCGCCTTTTGAACGGGAAGTAGCGGCCCATCGTCCCCGGCCGGCCGCGGCGCTCGGACGGGCCCTCGTCGACCCACGCGCGCGCGACGAACAGCCGGTCGACGTCGACCCGCTCCTCGCGCCCCTGCGCGTTGGCGATCGCGGAAGAGAGCAGCTTCTCGAGCTCCCGCGCGACCCGGCGGCGGCTGGCCTTCAGGATTCCCAGCGCATCACCGACGTCCTTGCCGCGAATCTGGTCCACGACCAGCCGCGTCTTCTGCGGGCTCGTCTTGAGGAAACGCAGCTTGGCGTGCGAGATCATCGGTCGGTCCTCGCTCACTTCGTGGCCTTCACCTTCTTGTCCTTGGACGCACCCGAGTGGCCCTTGAAGGTCCGCGTCAACGCGAACTCTCCGAGCTTGTGGCCGACCATGTTCTCGGTCACGTACACGGGGATGAACTTCTTCCCGTTGTGCACGGCGAGCGTGTGGCCGATCATCTCGGGCACCACCGTCGACCGCCGCGCCCAGGTCTTGACGACCTTGTGGTCGTTGCGGCGGTTCATGTCCTCGATCTTCCGCTGCAGGTGGGAGTCCACGAACGGACCCTTCCACACCGATCGCGCCATCACGCCTCCCGATCAGCGCCGCCGCGGCGGCGGACCGTCATTTCTGGCCGCGCCGGCGGACGATGAAGCGGTCCGTGCGCGGGTTGTTGCGGGTCTTGTGACCCTTGGTCGGAACGGCCCACGGCGTCACCGGGTGGCGGCCGCCGGAGGTCTTGCCCTCGCCGCCGCCGTGCGGGTGGTCGACCGGGTTCATCGCCACGCCGCGCACCATCGGCCGCTTGCCGAGCCAGCGCGAGCGCCCGGCCTTGCCGATGCTGACGTTGGCGTGGTCGATGTTGCCGACCTGCCCGATCGTCGCCCGGCAGTTGATCAAGACGAGCCGCACCTCGCCCGAGGGCAGCCTGAGGTGCGCGTACTCCCCTTCCTTGGCCAGGATCTGGGCCGAGGAGCCGGCGCTGCGCACGAGCTGCCCGCCCTTGCCGGGCCGCAGCTCGACGTTGTGCACGGTCGTACCGACCGGGATCGAGGCCAAGGGCAGGCAGTTGCCGACCACGATGTCGGCGCTGCTCGAGGCGATCACCGCCTGGCCGACCGCCAGCCCGAGGGGCGCGAGGATGTAGCGCTTTTCCCCGTCGAGGTACGTGACCAGGGCGATGTTCGCCGAGCGGTTCGGGTCGTACTCGATGCTCGTCACCCGCCCCGGAACCCCGTCCTTGTCGCGCTTGAAGTCGATCACGCGGTAGCGGCGCTTGTGGCCGCCGCCGCGCTGCCAGGCCGAAACACGGCCGAGGCTGTTGCGCCCGCCGGTCTTCGGCTTGCCCTCGAGCAGCGGCTTGTGCGGCCGTTCCGAGGTCACCTCGGGCGAAACGAGCACCTCCATCTGGCGGCGACCCGCGGATGTCGGTTTGAAGCTCTTGATCGGCATGCTCGCGCCTCTCCCTGTTGCCGGATGCTCAGTCCTCGAGGTAGTCGATCTTCTTGCTGCCGGGGACGAGGGTCACATACGCCTTCTTCCAGTTCTTGCGCATGCCCTCGAAGCGCCCGTAGCGGCGACGCTTGCCGCGCACGTTCATCGTGCGCACGTGCGCCACCTGCACGCCGAAGATCTCCTCGACGGCCTTGCGGATCTGCACCTTGTTGGCGCGCGGGTTGACGTCGAAGACGTAGCTCTCGCCCGACTTCTTCCAGCGCGTCGCTTCCTCGCGCAGGCGGGTCGACTTTTCGGTCAACCGCGGGCGCGTGATCACCTGCCAGGCGGTCAGGGCGCTCATCGCGAAAGCACCTCGCCGAGCTGCTCGGCGGCAGCGCGGGTCATGACCACGGTCTGGTAGTTCAGCACGTGGTACGCGTGGAGCTGCAGCGCGCGCACCGCGCCGATCGCGGGGTGGTTGCGCGAAGCCAGCTCGACGGCGGCGTTCTCGCCGTCGTAGACCAACAGCACCTTGCCGTCGAGCGCGAGCGAGTCGCGGACCAGCGCGGCGAGGGCCTTGGTCTTCGGCGTGTCGACCGGCAGCACCTCGAGCACGACCATCCGCCCCTCGCGGACCTTGTCCGACAACGCGGAGGCCAGCGCGCGGCGGCGGGCCTGCTTCGGGAACGGGTAGCCGTAGTCGCGCGGCACCGGGCCGAACACGATCCCGCCCTTGCGCCACAGCGGCGAGCGCGTCGAGCCGTGGCGCGAGCGCCCGGTGCCCTTCTGGCGCCAGGGCTTCTTGCCGCCGCCGCTGACCTCGACGCGGTTCTTCGTCTTGTGCGTCCCGGCGCGGGCCGAGGCCAGGTAGTGCCGGATCGCCTCGTACAGCAGGTGGCGCTTGAACGGGTACGCATAGGCCGCGTCCGGCAGCTGCAGCCGACCGACCTCTTCGTGCTTGGCGTTGTGAACGGCGATCTCGGGCATGGCTCACTCCGCTTTCGCGGCCGCGCCGCCGCGCGCGCGCCGGATCACGACGAGGCTTCCCGCCGCGCCCGGGACGGCGCCGCGAACCATCAACAGGTTGCGCTGGGCGTCGATCTTCACCACCTCGAGGCCCTTGACCGTGATGTTCTTGCCGCCCATCTGGCCCGGCAGGCGCGTGCCGGCGAAGGTGCGCGAGGGCCACGCGGACGCGCCCACGGAACCGGGCGCGCGGTGGAACATCGAGCCGTGCGTCGCCGCGCCGCCGCGGTAGTGGTGGCGCTTGATCACGCCCTGGAAGCCGTGACCTTTGCTGGTGCCGAGGATCTCGACCTTGTCGCCCGGCGCGAACAGCTCGCAGGTCACGGTGTCGCCCGGCTTCGGGTCCTGGCCCTCGGCCAAGTCGAACTCGCGCAGCACGCGGGTCGGCGGCACGCCGGCCTTGGCGTGGTGGCCGGCCGTCGCCTTGTTCGCGTGCCGGACGGGCCGCGCCTCGACGAGGCCCAGCTGCGCGGCTTCGTAACCGTCGCGCTCGGAGGTCTTGCGCTGCACGACCACGCACGGCCCCGCGCGCAGCACGGTGACCGGCACCACCCGTCCGTCGTCGCGGAACAGGTGGGTCATGCCGACCTTCCTGCCGATCAATCCCTTCACCATCGCGTCCTCTCGATCTTCCCGCTCAGGAGCTGAACGCCTTGATCTCGACGTCCACGCCGGCCGGCAGGTCGAGCTTCATCAGCGCGTCGACGGTCTCCGGTGTCGGATCGAGGATGTCCAGGAGCCGCTTGTGCGTGCGGATCTCGAACTGCTCGCGCGACTTCTTGTCCACGTGCGGCGAGCGCAGGACGGTGTAGATGCTGCGCAGCGTCGGCAGCGGGATCGGCCCGGCCACGCGCGCGCCGGTCCGGCGCGCGGTGTCCACGATCTCCGTCGTCGACTGGTCCAGGATCCGGTGGTCGTAGGCCCGCAACCGGATCCGGATCTTCTCGTTGGTCATCGCCCTGCCTTTCGGGCGGCGGCGAGCCGCCCTGTGGTTCGCTTCAGCGCGCGGTGCGGGGCGGAGCCCCGCCGCCGCGTTACTCGATGATCTCCGTCACCGTGCCCGCGCCGACGGTGCGGCCGCCCTCGCGGATCGCGAAGCGCAGGCCGCGATCCATCGCGATCGCCTTCGTCAGCACGATCTCCAGCTCCAGCCGGTCCCCC
>JAGOJY010000013.1 GCA_017994815.1 Acidobacteriota bacterium | reverse complement strand
GGCGCGCGGCGCATTGCTGGCTCCGCTCCGGTCGGCGCAAAGAGCGCGCCGACCTCCGCTCCGCCAGCAATGCGCACCCCAACGACACCGGTCCTCCCCGAATTTACAGAAAGGACGTTACACTCCTAGACGATTCACCGAGCTGATCCGTGACAGGGACCCCAGGAAGGTGAAGGCGGTGATGGAAGCCATGATGACGATGGTGAAGCTCGACGTGGCTGAGCTCGAGCGAGCCTACAACGAGGCGTAGTCGCGCTCGTCCAGTCACCGAGCTTTCCGTGAACGCCGCCCAAGGAGACTCGCGTACGAAAGTAGGCGCCGCGGCTGGGTGTAAGTGTTAGTGGCATACGTGCCTGACGAAGGCAAACGATGGCAAACACTGACTCGCGCGTAACAGTCCACATGGCGATGAGCCTCGACGGCTTCATCGCTCGAAAGGACGGGAGCGTCGACTGGATGGAGACCTCGGACGAGTTCGCGGACGGCCACGCCATGGATCCAGGATTCGTTGAGGCGTTCCTCAAGACGATCGACTGCTACGTCATGGGATCGCGGACCTACGAGACCGCTCTGCGTTTCGAACGCCAAGGGTTGGGATGGTCGTACGGCGACAAACCCGTCTTCGTCCTCACGACGCGGGGTCTGCCACGGACCCGGGATAGCGTCGAGTTCTACTCGGGAAATTTGGCGCAGTTCGTGAACGGGCGCCTACGCCCCGCGTTCCGCAACATCTGGTTTGTTGGCGGCGGGGTGGTTTCCGGCGAGTGCATTCGTCTCGGGCTGGCCGACGAAGTGTCTTGTTCGATCCTGCCGATCTTGATTGGTGACGGGATCTCCTTCTTCGAGAGGCTCGACCGGGACGTCGCCCTCCATCTCGTGGAAGTCAAAGCCTACCAGAGCGGCACCGTCGAGCTGCGTTACGAGGTGCGACGTGGTGGCGAGTGACTGGATGCCACCTAACAACAGGTTGCAGCGGACGGTCCGCTGCGCGGCCGGCCGCTGCACCGACGCACCAGCCTGAGCAGCTGGAGGGTGGGGATGGCGCAGTCACCCGTTCATCACGTCGAACTCTCAGCCTTTCTTCCGGAGCGCCACGGGGATCTACTTCGTTCGTGGCTCTGGCAGCCTCACGTGTCCAAGTGGTGGGGTGATCCCCGCAAGACGCTCCTCGAAGTTTCGAAGCCGCCGACCGCTGGCGGTGAGGCGTTGATCACCGTCGATGGCTCCCCGGTCGGATACCTTCGGTGGCAAGTCCCGGACCGGGCGGAGCTCGAAGCGGCGGGACTCCACGAGGTCCCCTTGGACGCCGTCGACATCGATATCACCGTCGGCGAGATCGACTGGATCGGCCGCGGCGTGGGGCCGCGCGCACTCATGCTCCTGGTCGACCGGCTTGTCGCGGGCGGTGCGTCCACCATCATGCTTGCCACCTCGGTCGCGAACCTGCAAGCCGTCCGTGCGTATGAGAAGGCAGGCTTCGCGCGGCGCAGACAGTTCGTCGACACGGACGGCGGTGCGTACTGGCTGATGACGATCGAGGCGCGGCCGGACTAACAAGCGGTTCCAGCAGAAAGCGCCGCCCGGTGAGCTATTCTCGGCTGGTAGGGTGGAGGGGCGGTGCTTCAGCTGAAGCGCACCGCCGCGTGTGTGAATGCTGACGTGGAGTCGCATGAGCGCAAGCCGGTCACAGCGCGATCGTGAGGTGGCATAGGCGCATGCCACGCCGCTCGATCACGAGCGGCGGGCGGCCCGGCCTGCGATTGGCGCCGTCAGGCCGCCGAAGGAGCGAGGATCATGGACCTCTGGAAGTTCTACGACATCACACACCGCGAACACGTGGTGTGTAATCCCACAAGCAGCGACAAGCTCGCGCGACTTGTCGATCTCTTGCGGCTTCCAGCGGGAGCGCGCGTGGTCGACATCGCCTGTGGGAAAGGCGAGTTCCTGATTCGTCTGGCTGAAGCGTACGGCGTCCGTGGAATCGGGATCGACATTTCGCCGTTCTGCATCGCCGAGGCGAAGAGGCAGCTCCAGATGCGGGCGCAGGGGGCGGAGGTCGTCTTCACCCAGATGAACGGCTCCGACTTCAAGCCCGAACAGCCGCGCATCTTGACTCTGGCCTCCTGCATCGGCGCGAGCTGGGTGTTCGGTGGTCACGCGGAGACTCTGGGCGCTCTCTCGGAGATGATCGCGCCCGGTGGTTGGGTGATCGTCGGGGAGCCCTACTGGCTTCAGCAGCCATCGGCGGAGTACCTTGCGGCATCGGCGGCAAAGACTTCTTCGGGACACATTTCGGAAATGCAGAGGCCGGCGAGCAACGGGACCTCGAGCTGGTACACACGTTCGTGAGCAGCAAGGATGACTGGGACCGGTACGAAGGTCTGCAGTGGTATGCGGCGGCCGAGTTCGCCCGCTGCCACCCGGACGATCCGGATGTGCCGGAGCTTCTGGAACGAGTGGCCAAGGACAAGGCTCTGTATCTTCGCTGGGGGCGAGAGACGGTGGGCTGGGCGATTTACGTCTTCAGACATCGCGCGTGACGGCGCGTCCCTTCGGGCACGAGTTGGTGATGAAGGCGCGTGGCGGGCGGGCCCGATGCCGGGCGGCGGTATAGTGCGCGGGTGCCGAAGCGCCCGACATCCGGTTCCCGGCCCGTCCTGTTCGTGCTCGCGCTGGGCGCGGCGCTCGCCGCGTTCGCCGCCGTGACATGGGTGCGCGCGGTCGAGCCGATGGGGATGGACCAGGGCCTGTTCGCCTGCTTCGGCCGCTGGGTCGGCGAAGGCCTGCTGCCGTACCGCGACATCTGGGACAGCAAGCCGCCGGCGATGCTGTTCACCTTCCCGGTTGCGTTCGCGTTGTTCGGCACGTCGGTGGGTGCGCTCTGGACCTTCGAGGCGCTGTGGCTCCTGGCCAGCGGCGCGGTCGCGTTCTTCGTCGCCGCGCGGCTGTGGGGCCGCTGGGCCGGGCTGGCCGCCGCGGCGTTCCTCCTCGCCGGCATGTGGTCGCCGGCGTGGGGAACGTACTGGAACCGGGCACAGGCCGAGGAGTTCCTCGGTTTGTTCATGACCGCCGCGGCAGGGCTCGCGCTGGCCCCGCGCGGCGGATGGAGCGCGTTCGGCTGCGGTGTGCTGACCGGGCTCGCGGGCCTGTACAAGGTGCCGGCGCTGCTCCTGCTCGCGGCGTGGCCTTGGAGCTGGCTCGCCGACGGCGTGCGGCCGACGCTGCGCCGTTCGCTCGCGCTGTTCGCCGGCGCGGCGCTGCCCGGGCTCGCCGCGCTGGGACACTTCGCGGTGCGCGGCGCGCTGGACGACATGCTGCGCGCCGTCTGGGAGTACAACCGCCTGTACGTTCGCGACTTGAGCCAGGACGTGAGCTGGAGCACGACGCTCAGCGACCTCGTCCGCACGCCGGGCGCCGGCGTCCCGGTCCTCTGCGGAATGGCGGCGCTCGGGGTGGCGCTGCTCTTGGCACGGCGCTCGCGCGAGGGCGTCTGGCTCGCGACGTGGACAGTGACCTGCTTCGCGGCGGTCGCGCTGCAGCGCCAGCTCGCGGGATACCACTTCCTGCTGCTCGTGCCGCCGCTCGCGCTCGCGGCATCGTGCGGGCTGGTCGAGACGGCGCGCGCAACGCTGCGCGCCGGCCCCCTGCGCCTGCTCGCGGGAGCGGTGCTCGTGGCCTGTGCCGCGCTCGCGGCGTGGCAGGCCTCGCGCTGGTGGACCGCGTACGGCATCGACCTCGCGTACCGGCGCGGCGCGATCGACCGCGGGGCGTACCTGCGCGGCCTCGCCAACGGCGCGGAGTTGCCGGCCGAGGAGGACGCGCTGGTGCGTTTTACCCAGGCGAACTCGCGCGAGACGGAGCGCGTGCTGGTGTGGGGGATCTCGCCCGGGACCTACTTCCTCGCCGGGCGCCGCCCGGCGACGGTCTACCCGTTCCACAACCTGCTGCTGACGGACTCGCCGCTGTCGCGGCGCTTTGCCGGGCTCGCCGAACGGCGGGCGCGCTTTCTCGAGGAGCTGCGGGCCGCGCCACCCGCGGTGATCCTCGTCGGCACGCGCGACGAGAACGGCTTCGAGCCCGAGGACTCGTACCGGCAGATGCTGCGCTTCGCGGAGTTCCGCTCGTTCGTCGAGCGCAACTACGACCCGGCCGGCGAGATCGGCCGTTACCGGGCGTACAAGCGGCGCGCGCCGGCCGTGGCACAATGACGACATGGCCGTGAGCCGCGACGTCTTCCAGGTGCACCGCGACGAGGTCTGGCGCGCGATCAAGGACGCCATGCAGGGCGCGCCGTGGGACGGGCGCGTTTTGCGCGTGCGCCACGGCCCGTTCGTCGTCACGCTCGACGTGCACGCCGACATCGCCGGCTACTCGTCGGCGGTCGTGACGCGGTTGCGTGCGGCGTTCATGAACCCCGACGCCTTCCGCTTCCGCCTGCGCCGCCGGTCGGTGCTCAGCGATCTGGCCAGCCTCGTCGGCGTCCAGGACATCGAGTTGGGCGATCCCCCGTTCGACCGCGAGTTCGTCGTGCAGGGCAATCGGCCCGAGCAGGTGCGGCGCCTGGTCGGCAGCGCCGAGCTGCGCGCGGCGCTGCTCGAATCGGCGGTGCACCTGGTCGAGGTCCGCCCGGACGAGGGCTGGTTCGGCCCGGAGTTCCCCGACAATGTCGACGAGCTGTACGTCGAGGCCGAGCGCCGCCTGGTGGACGAGCCCGAGATCGAGAAGCTCTACTGCGTTTTCGCCGAGCTGTTGAACCGCCTGTCGCACCTCGGCTCGGCCTACGGCGAGGACCCGCACCTCGAGATCTGACGCGCGGGGCGCGCGGGGCGCCGCCGCGCTAAGATCTGCCGCATGCCGGTCCGCCTCCCGCCGTTCATCCCGCCTGCCGACTCGCCCGCCGGGCGCGCGCGCCAAGGCGGCGTTTCCGGGCCCAAACCCGATTGGCTGAAGATCCGCGTCGGCACCGGGCCGGAATACAACCGCGTCCGCCGGCTGATGCGCGAGCAAGAACTGCACACGGTGTGCGAGGAAGCGCGCTGTCCGAACGTCTTCGAGTGCTGGTCGCACGGGACCGCGACGTTCATGATCCTGGGTGATGTCTGCACGCGCCGGTGCGGGTTCTGCGCCGTCGCCACCGGGCGCCCGCCGGCCGCGCCGGACCCGGGCGAGCCGGGCCGCGTGGCCGAGGCGGTCGCCGCGCTCGGCCTGGCGCACGTCGTGATCACCTCCGTCGACCGCGACGACCTGCGCGACGGCGGCGCCGCGCAGTTCCACGCCGTCGTCGAAGCGGTGCACGCGCGCGTTCCCGGGTGCGCGGTCGAGGTGCTGACGCCGGATTTCAAGCAGTCGCCGGCCGCGGCGCTCGACGCGGTGCTCTCCTCGCGACCCGAGGTCTTCTCGCACAACATCGAGACGGTCCCGGAACTGTACCGCGTGGCACGGCCGGGATCGCGCTTCGAGCACTCGCTGGACCTCCTGCGCCAGGCGTCGCTGCGCAAGGCCGAGTTCGGCGGCCGGACCAAGACCGCGATCATGCTCGGGCTCGGGGAAACCGACGAGCAGGTCGAAGCCGTGATGCGGTGGATCGCGGACGCCGGCGTGGACATCCTGGCGATGGGCCAGTACCTGCGCCCGAGCGCCGAGCACCTGCCGGTCATGCGCTACGTGCCGCCCGTGCGGTTCGCCGAGTGGCGGGAATTCGGCATGGGCCTCGGGTTCCGGCACGTCGAGGCCGGACCGCTGGTCCGCTCCTCGTACCACGCCGCCGACAGCTTGCGCTGAGGTTCCTGCTTCTCACCCGTCGTCGAGCGCACGGATCGCGCGCATCAGCGCCTCGGCCGCGGCGTCCGGGCCGGCCACGTCGTCGCGCTCGACGAACGTCGCCTCGGGGTGCACGCGCCGCCACGTCTGGAGCAGCGCCGCCTCGCGCGCGCCGGCGGCCTCGCGCCAACTCCCGAACAGGGTTGCGGCCGCCTTGCGCGCCGCCTGCCGCGCGCGCGCGCCGGTTCCCGAGACGGGGTGCCGGCTCCCGAGCGCGCCGCCTGCGATCGCGAACAGGACCGCGCCCGGCGTCGCGCCGGTGCGCGGCACGACCAGCACGCCGTCCCCCGGCGCGGCGGCGCCGCGCACGTCACGCCGCGTGTTCAGCGCCGGCCGCAGGCGGCGGATCCAGCGCAGTTCCTCGATCAACGCGTCCAGTGCGCTGTCGAGCGCCCGCGTCTGCAGCCGCACCGCGCTGCGGCGGATGGCGCGGTCCTTCTCGTCGCGCGGCGGACCCGCGAAGTACGATCCGACGCGGGCCCGCAGGCACGACGATTGCCCGACGTAAAGCACCGCGCCGCGCGCGTCGCGGAAGGCGTAGACGCCGGGACCCTCCGCCAACCCGGCCAGGTCGGCCGGGCCGAACTCCTTGCCCGAGAAGTCCGCCGACTCGAGGCGCTCGCGCAGGAGCCCCTCGAGATCCGAGAGCCAGGCGACGTCCTCCAGGGCGAGTTCGTCGCGCAGCCGCTCCCAGATCGCCGCCACGACGCCGGCCATCCCGTCGAGCCCCTCCGCCTCGACGTGCGGCGTGCGCAGGCTCCCGGCGAGGCGCAGCGGATCGGCGGGGCCGCGGTACCCGCGCAGGCGCCGCGCGGCGCCCAAAAGCGCCACGGCCGGGCCGTCCGGCACCCGGACGCCGAGCGCCGCCGCGCGCTGGACCTCCGCCGCGCCGGCCAGAGCCAGGGAGTAACGCGGCTCCGCACCGGGCGGGAGGACGCGGGAGGATGCGCCCGGCACGCGGGCGGGCGCGAAGACCACGAGGCACGGCGAAGACAGCTCGATGTCGGCCGGCGCCCGCTCCTCATTACCAACTGCCCTCAAGCACCAACCGGCCGGGGTGCGCACGAACCGCGCGTCTTCCGCCACCGGTGCGAGCAGCCGGTCGGCAATCGGCTCGTCCAGGAGCCCCATTCCGAGGAACTCCCGCGCGAGATCGGCGCTGCTCCGCGGGACTCCCGCCCGCGAGAGGGCTTTCGCGATGCGCTCAAGAAGATGTGGCGGGAAGCGATGCATCGGCGAATTCTTCTCTGGTCCGGGCACGGGCGCTGGGTCGCGTGGCGCGAGGGTTCCTATTGCACCAGAAGCGGTGAGTATCGCGCATCCGGGTAGGCGCGCGGCGTGCCGACGTGGCTTGGTTCCTGTCCCGGTGGGTTGACAACACGCCTCGCCGCCAGCGTGGCGCGGACGGGAGATGCCGCCGGGCCGAACAAGCGAATCGCCGCGAACGCTCATCGTCGGCGCGGGGCTCACGGGCGCGCTGTTGGCCTGGATCTGCTCGCGCGAGGGCGACCCGCCGTTCGTCTGCTCGATCGATCGCCCGGCGAGCCAGGGCACGGCGCTATCGGCCGGCGTCGTCCGCGGGCTGGGCCCGCCCGGCGGGCCGACATCGTGGGCGCGCGCCACGCCGGAGCACCTCGCCGCCTTCGCGCGCCGCGCGCGCACCGGCTACGACCTGCTGCGCGAGGCGCTGCTCGCCACGCGCCGCCCGGTCGGCCTGCTGCGCTGCCGGCACGCGGTGCGCATGCCGCCCTCGGCCGACCCGGCGCTCGCGCGCCGGCTGGAGATCGCGCTCACCGCGGCCGGGTACGAGGTGCACCGCGAGACGGGCGAGTTCGGCGACGAACTGGTGCGCGAGGACGACGCCGTGCTCAGCGCGCGGCGGCTGACGTTCGAACTGCTGCGCCTGGCTGCGGCGCGGGGGACCCAGCTCGAACTGAACTGCGCGTTCCGCGGCATCCGGCAGGAGACCGGCGCGGAGGTCGTCGTCAACCTCGACGGCCGGGACCGGGGCTTCTCGCGGATGTTGTGGGCCTCCGGGCGGCCGATGCGCGACGAGGCCCCGCCCACCCCGGCGCACGCGCGGATCGTCCTGCACCAGCTCTTCGAGGGCGGGCGCGAGCCGCTGCGCGAGATCCTCGAACTGGGCGGCGGCGAGGTGACGCTGGCCCCCGCCCCCCTGCGGCCAGGGCAGGTGGTGCTGGTGCGCACGGCGCAGGAGAGTTCGGGCGGGCTGACGTGGCCCGAGCCGCCGCCGGGCTGGGAGCACTACCACGGGCGCGCCGTGCGGCAGAGGCTGGCCGAGGCGCTCGACAGCCCGCCGGAGCGCTCGTTCGTGCGCGCGGGCCGGATCGTCAGCGTCTCCGGGCTCTCCCGCTGGCCGATCGCGGCCGCGCTCGGGGCCTGCCGTGACGCGATCGCCGCGCTCTCCGAGGCCATCGCGAACCCCTGACTCCACCTCCTAACACAAGATGACTATCCGGTTAGCGATATCCTACGCCCGCCCCATGTCGGGGGAAGGAGGATCCGTGAGGACCCGATCGGTATCGAGGGGGATTCTCGTGCTCGCGCTGTGCCTGGCCCCGGCGCTGGCCGCCGCATCCGGGTTTCACTTGTACGAGCAGGGCGCCAAAGCCTCCGGCCAAGCCGTCGCCTTCGTCGCCCGCGCGGACGACGTGACCGCCTGCTACTACAACCCCGCCGCGATCGCGAACTTCAGCGGGGGCTGGCTCGGACTCGGCGGCTCGTTCGTCATGCTCGGCGAGACCACGTTCCAGTCCGACCTCGAGCGCTTCAACATCCCGCCGCTCGGGCTCGCGCCGTACAGGGACGACAAGTTCGACATGGAGGACCACACCGGCACCCCGATCCACGTCTACTACGTCCAGCGCCTGGGCGAGTCGCCGTGGGCGGTCGGGCTCTCGCTCACGACGCCGTTCGGCCTGATCACCGACTGGCCGGACAAGTTCGCCGGGCGCTTCACCTCGGGGACCGCCGACCTCCAGACGCTGATGTGGAACGTGAACCTCGCGCGTTCGCTAGGCCACGGCTGGTCGGCCGCGCTCGGTGTCGACTACATCGACGCCGAGCTGAGCGAGTTCAGCCGCAACCTGTTCGTCGCCGTGCCGGTCTCCACTTCCGCGTACGCGCTGTTCGAGCCGAAGGCAGACCTGTCCGGCAATGGCAGCGACTGGAGCTGGAACGCGGCCGTGCACTGGAAGAACGACGACTGGGCCTTCGGGTTCAACTACCGCCACGGCTTCTCGGTGGAACTCGACGGCCAGATCGCGTTCAGCAATCTGCCGACGGTCCCGCTCCAGCCGTGGAACCTCCTGTTCCCGAACGGCCCCGGGCGCGGCACGCTCGACCTGCCCGCGACGATGGCGGCCGGCGTCGCCTACACCGGCCTCGAGCGCTGGGAGTTCGAGTTCGACGTCCACCGCATCACCTGGTCGGACTTCGAGAAGCTGGCGGTCGACCTGGAGAACGAGGGCGCCGTGGGCGACATCCTGGTGCCCGAGAACTGGGACGACACGACGTCGTTCCGACTCGGCGCGTCGTGGGACCTCGCGGAGGCGCACCAGCTACGCTTCGGCGCCTACACCGAGGACTCGCCGATCCCCTTGCGCTATCTCCGGCCCTCGATCCCCGACTCGGACCGCGTCGGTTACACGCTGGGGTACGGGTTCAAGGGCAAGAAGATCGGCTTCGACGTCTACTGGATGCACATCGAACTCGACGACGTCAGCGTGACGGCGAACGACCTGCCGGACAGCGAACTGCCCCCGCCGATCGGCAGCGGCGACGTGCCGCTCGGCAGCTACGAGTCGAAGATCGACCTCTACGGCGCGACGGTCTCGTTCAAGATGTAGCCCTGCGCGGGGCGCGGCGCGCCGCCGCGCCCCGCGTTCACCGCACCTCGCGCGTACTGACCTTGACGTGGGTCACGCTGGCCGGGACGCGGTACACGAACGCCTTGGGCGCGGAGTACATCTGCGCGCACATCTGGCCCTGCGCCGGGTACACCTCCTCGACGTCGAACTCGACCAGGTCGGGCGCCGCGGTGCGGGCGTCGATCAGGCGCGTGCGCCGGCAGGCGTTCTCGCGCGGCCGCGTCGTGATCACCACGACGTGGCTCTGGGCGAAATCCACGTCGGCGCCACGGTCGCCCGCGCCGAGCCGCTGCATGATCTTGGCGTAATCGTCCGCGCTGGTGACCACGCGCGAGCCTTCGCGCTCGTCCCACGAGCTCTCGAGGATCAGTTCCGGCGGCGGCGGGCCGGCCGGCCGGGCCGTCGTTTCCGGTGTGCAGGGGGTCACGGTTTCCCTCACGTCCAGGTCGGCGCGGCGCACGGACCGGCCGACGGAGACCAACCACACGCTTGACGGGCTGACGACCTCGGCGCAGCGGCAACCGTCGTCCCCGCGTCTTTCCTCCAGCACGATCGTGGCGGAACGGAAGCGGGTCGAGACTTCCTTGAGCACCGTCTCGCGGCAGGCGTTCTGCTTCGGCCGGCCGACGACCCGCAGCACCGTGAGCTTCTCGAAATCGGGCACCTGCCCGCCGAACGGCGGATCCAGGCCCTTGGTCGCGGCCTCGAACGCCGCCGCATCGCGCAGGATGGTCACGCCCGGTTCCAACTCGGCGGCCGAGCCGACGTACATCAACTCGGGCGACGGGCTCTCGAACAGCGCCGCCGCGGCCGGCCCGGTCATCGCCAGCAGGGCCGCCGCGAGGACGAGCAGTCGTTTCCTCGTGTGCATCGCAGACTCCACTTCTCGCGGGGCGCGCCCCGCTCTTCACGCCAACGCCAGGACCGTCAGCGTCAGATCGTCGTCCTGCGCGGTGTCACCGGCGTGGCGCTCGATGTCCTCGCGGACCTGCTCCAGCATCGCGGCGATCGGCGCGGCGCCGGCACGCGCGACCGCCTCGACGAGGCGCTCCGTGCCGTACGGCTCCCCGCCCGCGTCGCGCTGGTCCACCGCGCCGTCGCTGTACAGCACGAGCCGGTCGCCCTCGCGGAACGGCATCTCGATCAGTTCGAACTCGATCCCGGTGATCAGCCCCAGCGGCGGCCCGGTGCAGGGGAGCAGCTCGCAGGCGCCGTCGCGGTAGAGGATCGCCGGAGTGTGTCCGGCATTGGCGTAGGACAGCCGCCGCTCCTCGCGGTTGGCGAGGCCGAACGCCATCGTGACGAAGCGGTTGGGCGGCAGCGTGGCCGCGAGCTCGTCGTTCAGGCGCGGCAGGCAGCGCGGCAGGGTTTCGGTCCAGATCGTCGAGTGCCAGCGGGCGTGGAGGTTCGCCATCAGGAGCGATGCGGCGAGCCCCTTGCCCGCGACGTCGGCGAGCATCGTCCCGAACCCGTCCGGGCGCGTGAAGTAGTCGTACATGTCGCCGCCGACCTTGAGCGTGGCGCCGTGGTACCCCTCCGCGAGGTAGCCCTGCGCGACGTCGGCTCGCGCCGGCAGCAGCGTGGTCTGGATGTCGGCCGCCGCCGCCAGGTCGGCCTCGAGGCGGCGGCGCATCGCTTCGCGCACGCGCGCCGCGTCGTTCTCCAGCGCCACCGCGGCCATCCCGGCCAGGACCGCGACGACCTCGAGGTGCGTCGGCTCGAACACCGCGCGCCCGCGCAGGCTGTCGAGGTAGATCAGCCCCAAAGGCGGGCGCGCCGTGCCGAGCGGCGCGCAGAGGATCGAGCGCACGCCGACGCCGGCCAGCGTCTGCGCCGCGGCCAGCACGACGTCGAGCGCGATGTCCTCGAGGATCAGCGCGGAGCCCTCGGAGGTGACGCGCTGCAGGACCGAGCGGCTGATCACCGGCGGCGGCTCGCCCGGCGCCGCCGTCGAGACAACCGGCTGCAGCCGCCCCTCCGGCCCGAGCGTCGCGATCACGCCGCGCTCCGCCTTGGTCGCCTCGCGCGCGAGGTCGAGCAACCGGCCCAGCACGCCCTGCAGCGACTGGTGGCCGGCGATCTCGCGAGCCGCGTCGATCAGCAGCCGCGCGACGCCCGCGGACGGCGCGTCGGCCACGCGCAGCGCGTGGACGGTGCGCTCGGAGCCGCTGTCGGTGGCGATGATGTCGGGCGCGGCCTGGGGCGCCTCGCCGAACACGAGCCGCGACGAGCCGAAGGCGATGAGGTCGCCGGGGCCGAGGATCGTCGGCGCGCTGATCCGCCGGCCGTTGACGAACGTGCCGTTCTTGCTGCCGGTGTCGGCGACCTGCCAGCCGCTGCCGGTGTCCGTCAGTTCGGCGTGGTGGCGCGAGAGCTTCCCGTCCGGGATGGAGATCTCGTTTTCGGCGCCGCGGCCGATCCTCATCCGGGTGCGGTCGAGCGAGATCTCGTGCCGCCGCCCTTCTTCCGTGATCAGCGTCACCTTCACGGCGGCCAATCTACCATGTGCGCCCGCGGGGGACCCGCGCGCCCGATCGTGCATAATCCGGCCGGGAGGATCGATGGAATCCTGGCTGGCCGCCCTGCCGCCCGGGGCCGCCGTCCCGTCCACCGGGTGGCTCATCGCCGCGGTCGTGTTCGTCGTCGTGACGGTGGCGCTGAACGCGATCTGGGAGAGGTGGAAAGGGCCGCCCAACCCGTGACCGAGCGAGCCTGATGCTGCGCAAGTTCTTCGCCGACACCGCGGACCTGGTGCGGGAGATCCTCTCGCGCCTCGGAATCTCACGAAGCCGCCGCCGCTGGCCGCTGCCGGCGCGGACGGAGGACGACTCGGCGCCGGCGCTGCCGCGCCGGGCCGAGCACCGGATGTGCCCCGCGTGCCGGGCGCTCGTGCCTTCGTCCGACCGGGTCTGCCCGGAGTGCGGCGCCGCGCTGGGGCGGGCACCCGGCCGGCGCGGCCCGGCGTCGTTCCTGCTGCCGAACTTCGGCTCGGCGTCCACCGCGCTCTTGAGCGCGATCGTCGTGATCTACGTCGCGATGGTCGTCGCCGCGCCCTCGTCGCGCAGCCCCTTCGCCCCCGCGCCCGAGCTGATGATCCAGATGGGCGCGAAGATCACGCAGCTTATCTTCTTCGCCGGGGAATGGTGGCGGCTGGTCAACCCGGTGTTCCTGCACTGGAACCTGATGCACATCCTGTTCAACGGCTACGCCCTGGCCAACCTCGGCCCGCTGGTCGAGTCGGCGGTCGGCGGCCGGCGCCTGCTGGTGCTGTTCACCGGGACCGGCATCGCCAGCTTCGCCGTCTCGGCCGTGCTCTCGCCGCGCGGCATCGCGGCCGGTGCGTCAGGCGCGATCTTCGGGCTGATCGGCTACGGGATCGTGATGGGCTACCTGCACCGCGACATCGCGTTCCGCCACGTCGCGCCGCAACTCCTCTTCTGGGCCGCGCTGAACTTCGTCGTCTTCGGCCTGCTCGTGCCGGGCGTGGACAACGCCGCGCACTTCGGCGGCTTCGCGGCCGGGTGCGCCTTCGGGCTGTTCGCGACCGGCCGGCCGTCGCGGCGCCCCTGGATCGATCGACTGTGGACGCTGGCCGCCATCGTCGCGGTCCTGCTCCCGCTGTGCGGTTTCGCCATGTCATTCATCGCGGGCGGACGAGCGGCCCACCTGCCCTGACCGGCGTCTTCAGCCGGCGGCCGCGGTTCACTGCCTCATTCCGCCGTCATGGCCCAGCCGCATGTTGGCTGGCCGCCTACCCCCCCGCTTCAGTTACCAAATCGAGCGGTCCGCCGGCAGGGTGCACGCTTCCTCGAGAAGTGGGAAGGTCTTACGAAAGGCGGGTGAGCACGTCGGAGGTCGAGACGAGGGCGACGCGCTCCGCCCAGCCGGCGATCGCTGTATCCCAGGCGGGCTGTGCGAAGGGCCGGCAAGCGTCGCGGACGAGGAGGACCTCCAGCCCACGGGCGAGGAGCCCCTCGATCGACGGCACCACGCTGCGGTCCGCGGGGATGCCGTAGGCGATCACGCGGCGGCGGCCGAGCGTCTCGAGGACGACCTCGCTCATCGGGTTCGACCACGGGTCGAAGGTCGGGATCTCGACGGCGATCTCGTCGCGCCCGGCGCGGACGCGGTCGATCACCGCGTTCCTGTCCTGCTTGTCGCGCGCGATGACCACCGGCTGCGCGAACGCCAGCTCCGGCACCTGCCGGTGTCCCGGCGTCCCGGCCAGGCAGTGCGCCGGGAAGCTGGCCTTGTAGTCGGGCTTCTCCGCGATGTCGGGATCGCCCGGCTGGTGCGTCACCAGCAGCGCGATGCGCGGGGTGCCGAGCGAGCGCGCGTGCGCCGCCAACCGCGCGAGGCGGGCGCGGATCGTCACGGCGCCCGGCACGTACAGCTTCCCGTCGATGTCGGCCAGGTCGAACTGGCCGCCGCAGTCCCAGAATACGGTCGGTGACATGCCGCTATCATAGCAACCGCCATGCATGCTGAACCGCAGAGCCTCGGCGCGAGCCTGCTGTTCGTCGCCGCCGCCCTGGTGCTGGTCGGGGCCAACGCGCTGTTCGTGGCCGCCGAGTTCGCGCTGGTCAGCGTGCGGCCGGGCCGGCTGCGGGCCCTGGTGCGGCAGGGGAACCGCCGCGCGGCGCGGGCGCTGTACCTGGTCCAGCACCTCGACGCGACGCTCTCGGTCTGCCAGGTCGGCATCACGCTGGCCAGCCTGGGCCTCGGCTGGCTCGGCGAGCCGGCCTTCGCGAAGCTCTTCGCCGCGCTGTTCTCGCCGGCCGCCTCGTGGATCGGCCCGGCCGCGCTGTCCGCCTCGTTCGTCGCCGCGTTCCTGTTGATCACGATGCTGCACGTCGTGCTCGGCGAGCTGGTGCCGAAGAGCGTCGCGATCGCGCTGGCCGAGCCGGTGGCCGTGAACCTCGCCTTCCCGCTGCGCGCCTTCTGGCTCGCGTCGTGGCCGCTGGTGGCGCTGCTCAACCGGTCGGCGTGGCTGATCCTCAAGCCGTTCGGCTTGGCCCGCGCCGGCACCGAAACGATGCCGCACAGCGCGGAGGAGATCCGCACGATCCTGGCCCGCAGCGCGCTGCACGGCCAGATCGGTGCGCTGCAGGCGGCGCTGGTCGAGAACCTGTTCCGCTTCGCCCGCGGGCGCGCGCGCGACGTGATGGTCCCGCGCTCGCGCGTGGTCGCGCTCGACCTGACGCGCCCGCTGCCGGAGCTGCTCGCGCGCGTGCAGGAGGAGGGCTACAGCCGCTACCCGCTGATGCTCGAGGACCTCGACCACCTCGTCGGGATCCTGCACGTGAAGGACCTGTTCCCCGCGCTCGCCGCCGGCACGACGCCGGACCTGCGCAAGATGGCCCGCCCGCCGCTCGTCGTCCCGGAGAACCTGCGCCTCGAAAGGCTGCTGCTGATGTTCCAGCAGGCGCGCTCGCACATGGCGATCGTCGCCGACGAGTACGGCGGCACGACCGGGATCGTGGCGCTGGAGGACGTGCTGGAAGAACTCGTCGGCGAGCTGCGCGACGAGTTCGACGTCGGCGAGGTCGATCCGGTGCGCGCGCGGCCGGGGGGCGGGTTCATCCTCGACCCGGGCCTGCCCGCGTCGCGCGCGGCGGAACTCGTGCGTTCCGCCCCGGAGGTCCCGGAGAACGTGCACACGGTCGCGGGTCTTCTGCAGTCCGAACTGGGCCACGTGCCGAAGGCGGGCGAGAAGGTGCCGTTCGGCGACCACGAGTTGGTCGCCTCGGCCGTGCACGGCACCCGCGTGACCGAGGTGCAGCTCGTCCCGACCGCCCCGGCGGACCGCGAACTCCCCGAGGAAGAGGCGTAACTCGAGGCGCGGCGCCGCGGCCGGCTCCGCGCGCGCCTGCCAGAGTCCGCAGCCGTTCGCCCTGCATCCACCTGCACCTCGCGCTTGCCGGTGTTCACGGCAGACACATATTCGCCCGGGGGATGCCGAAATGAGGAGAGGCCTGTGCGTGCCCTTCCGATCCTGTTGATCGCCGCGGTCTTCGCGGTGGCCCTCGCCCAAGCGCCCGACCCGCAGCAAGCACCCGAGAAAAAGCCGCTGTTCAACCTCGAGGGCTTCCGCCCGCTGGTCGCGCTGCACCCGATCGCGGCCACGAGCAACGCCGCGTTCGTGACCGTGAGCGGGGTGGTCTTCTCGCGCGTCGCCATCGACCGCGTGACCGTCGGCCAGCGGCAGGCGCTGCTCCGGCCGGCCGAGCCGGACGACCTGGTCAAGCTGGACAAGGCGCCGGAAGGCGCGTCCGACGCGCCGCTCAGGAGCTACTTCGAGGTGCCGGACGCCGGGTTGCCCCGGGTTGGCGCGAACGAGCTGGAGATCCGGGCCCACGGGGCCGACGGCCGTTCGTCCGACCTGCACCACGTGACGGTCATCCGCATCGCCGCCGCCGAACCGGCCGCTCAAGCCAAGTAGAGCGCTGACCGATGCGTCAGCCGGAGCGTCGCGTCCGGGCGGTCCCGCGCCGCGGGACAGCCGGACCGAGCCGTTCACAGATTTCGAGGTGCAACGTGAGCCCTTCGACCCGACCCGATCGCCTGTTGCTCGCCGCGCTCGCCGCCGCGGCGCTCCTCGCCGGACCGGCGCTCGCCGCCGACACCCCGGCCCCGCCGCCGAACCTCGAACCGCTGCGCCAGGCCGCCGTCGCGGCCTACAACGAGCGCAACTGGTCCGCCGCGGCCGAGGCCGCCGACGCCTACGTCTCCGCGCTCGACGTCGCCGGGCTGCCGCATGCCGGCGCCGACTACGCGATGGTTTCGTTCCTCGGCGGGCACGCGCGCTTCGAGCTGTGGAAGTCCGCGCCGACCACGTTCAAGTACGACTTCGAGAAGGACGTGATCGGCTCGATGGAAAAGAGCCTGAAGATCCTGCAGGACGACCCGTTCTTCAAGCACAACGTGCTGGGAACGGTCTACTACGAGAAGCTGAAGGACGAGCACTTCCGCAACCTGGCGCTGGAGAACGCCGCGCACTGGAACATGTACAAGGCGCTGCTGGCGCGGCACGAAGAACTGGCGGGCAAGCCGCGCGACGGCGAGGAGTACACCGCGTTCGCCAAGTACGCGCTGTTGTACATCAGCCGCTGCTTCGAGATGGCGCGGCGCTCCTCAGTTCCCGACGTCTACCGCATCCGCGTCCGTGAGGCCTGCCGCCTCGGGTTCGGCAGCACCTTCGACCAGCGCTTCACCCAGCTCTACCAGGTCGTCGGCTTCGACTCGGGCAACGTGCGCGCGGGCGTTCTGTGGCAGACCGGCCTCGACCTGATGAGCGCCGAGGACAGCAAGCCGGAGGACGTGCTCAACACGTTCCAGGAAGCGGCCGACACCACGCGCGGGCACCGCGAACGGGCCGAGATCTACCGCCAGATGGCCGACTACGCCAGCCGTCTCGACGGCCACAAGTACAAGCTGCAGGCGGTCGAGTACGGCCGCGTGGCGTTCAAGCTCGACCCCGGGAACAAGGACATCCAGGTGCAGTACGGGACGAGCCTGCACGTCATCTCGTACGCGCACTTCAACCAGGGGCGCTTCGAGGAGGCGCTGCGCGCGGCCAAGGAGTCGACGACCTTCCAGTGGGATGGCGACGAGGTCGGCTTCTTCGACCTCAGCCGCGCCGAGGCCAACTTCGGCGACAAGATCAACGCGCTGATGCACGCCGAGCACGCCTACGACAAGGCACGGCGCAAGTACGCGGGCAACGACCTGCAGCCGTTCCGCCAGAACTACATCAACATCCTGCGTCAGTTCGGACTGTCGGCGAAGGCCTCGCAGGTCGAAGCCGACGGCCAGGGGAGCTGAGCCATGTTCCGCCCCGTGCGTTGGGCCCTGATCCTGCTGGCGGCGTCGCTCGTTCCCGCCGCGCTCGCCCAGGTCGCCGACGACCCCGTCGGCTCGGAACTCGAGCGCGTCACCGACCTGTACCGCGCGATCGTCAGCTACCACGTGCTGCTGCAGGGCGACGGCGTGACCAAGGAGATGGTCACCTCGGCGATCCACGACGTCGAGAAGTACGTCGAGGAACTCGACAACCGCTACGCCACCGCGCAGCTGTTCATCAAGGACCAGAAAGCACTGGACGACATCAAGTACACGGTCGCCAAGGCGCACTTCGAGGCGTCGCTGTTGCACGCGCGCGGCGTCGACCTCGAGGGCTCGATCGTCCAGTACGAAGAGGTGATCGAGCTGTTGGGGATGGACCCGGTGGACTGGCAGGAAGACCTGGTGCGCAGCGCCAAGCCGGGCCTGCTGCCGGGCGCGATGGAGATCGCGTACCAGACCGCGGCGCCGCGCGACCTTGTCGAGGACCTGAAACTGTTCTGGTCCTCCGGTGTGGTCACGCGGTTCAACGTGCGCGAGTACGCACCCTCGCAGCTGGCAAGTTTGAAGATGGAGAGGATCGGCGGGCGCACCGACCCGTTCTCGGAGGCGTCGTTCCAGCTGGCCGCGGGTCGTTTCGCCGAGCGCACGTCGTCGGGGCTCGAGACGTTCCGCGTCGTGCTGCCGCCGGGCTACTACCGCGTCAGCTCGACCGACCCGACGATCCACCCGCTCGAGTTCCAGCTCACCCAGGGTGGCGTGCCGGACCCGGTCGTGCTCAACCCGAACTCGTTCTCGTTCGCGTTCGGCGCTCAGGACGACAAGTGCCGGCCGGTCGTGACGCTCAACGGGCTCCCGATCAAGAACTTCGGCGCGATCCCGTACGGCACCTACCGGCTCAAGGCGCCCGCCACCTGCGCCAAGCGCCTGCCGGACAAGATCACGGTGGACCAGAACGCCGAGGTCACGCTGCGCACCGAGCCGGAGAAGCTCGACTACGTCAAGGAAGGTCAGCCGATCTTCCTGTTCATCACCACGCCGCCGGGGAGCACGTACACGCTCAGGATGTGACGCGGCGACACAAGATGGGGGCCGGTCTCGATCAGAGAGGGGCGGGCAGGCACGGCGCGAGGGCGTCCTGAGAAGGACGCCCTCGCGTTTTCTCGTCGCGAGTTGATTTACCCCGAGCAGCGACCGGACCAACCGGGACAGTGCAGTGCGGCACCCGCAAACGACGCGGGTGTCGGGGTAGACTGTCGCCATGGTGCTCGACATCGTGCTCGGCGTGCTGTTCGCGGCGGCGGCGCTGTACGGCCTGTTCAAGGGTCTCGTGCGGATCGGCATCGGCGTCGCCGGGCTCGCGATCACACTGGCCCTCGCGCTGCGCTTTGCCGGAACGCTCAGCGAGAGCTTCGCGGGCGTGTTCGCCTCGCCGCAGGTCGCGCGCGCGGCCGCGTTCGTCGCGATCGTCGTCGTGGGCCTGCTCCTGACGGCGCTCGTCGCGTGGCTCGCGCGCAAGCTCGTCGCCGGCGCCCAGATCGGCTGGCTCGACCGCCTCGCCGGCGGCGTCGTGGCCCTCGCCGGCGCGATGCTGTTCGCCGGCGCGATGCTGGTGGCGCTGACGCTGTTCGTGGGCGCGCCCGCGGTGGAGCGTTCCTACGTCGCCGCGGTCACGATGCGCGTGGCCGACGCCGCCGCGCTGGTGCTGCCCTCCCCGATGGCCGACACGTACCACGAGCGGCGGCACGCCGCCCAGCGGAACCAACGTTGAGCCGCGGGCCCCTTCTCGCGGCGGCGCTGGTCGTGACGCTCGCGGTGTCCGGCGCGCCCGCCGCGCCCGACATCGGGGCGCTCTCGGCGGAGCTGGCCCGCGTGCGCGAACTGCCGTTCCTGCGCGCCGTGCCGACCGCGACGCGCTCGGCGGACGAGGCGCGCGCGGAGATGCGGGCGCTCGTGGACGAGATGCTGCCGGACGCGGAGGCGCCGGCCCGCTCCGCGATGCTGGCCGAGCTGGAACTTCTGCCGCGGGACTACCCGCTGAAGGAGAGCCTGCTCGAACTGCTGTCGGAACAGGTCGCGGGGTACTACAACACGCGCACACGACAGCTCACGGTCGTCGACCTGCCGGCCGAGGCCACGAAGGGGCTGCCGGAGTGGGCCGACGAGGCGGTGCTGGCCCACGAGCTGGACCACGCGCTCACGGACCAGCACTTCGACCTGGCGCGGCTGATCGACGACCCCGCCCTGCGCCCGCGCGACGATCTGCTGACCGCGCGCCACGCGTTGGCGGAGGGCGACGCGCTGTTGGCGATGATGCTGCTCGCGGCACGGCGGCAGGGGCTCACGATCGACGCGAAGACACTGCCGCCGAGCGGCGCGCTGCGGCTCGCGATCGAGGCCGACACGCTGTCGAGCTACCCGCGCCTGGCGGGGGCCCCGGCGTGGGTCCGGGCGTCGCTGGTCGAGCCGTACGTGCTCGGGCTGGACCACGTGTCCGCGGCGTGGCGCCGCGGCGGCTGGAAGGCGGTGGACCTCCTGTGGCGGCGCCCGCCGAACTCGACGGAGCAGCTCCTGCACCCGGAGCGGGCCGGCGACGAGCCGGTGCTCGTCGCGCCGCCGGCGCTCGCGCCGGGCTGGCGCGTGGAGAGCGCGATGGAGCTGGGCGAGGCGGGCCTGCGCTTGTGGCTCGCGCCGCGCCTCGGCGCGGAAGGTGCGGCGAGCGCGGCCGCGGGCTGGGACGGCGACCGGCTGGCGCTGCTCTCGGAGCCGGGGGGCGCGCAGCGCGTCGTGCTGCGCACGGCGTGGGACTCGCCCGCCGAGGCCGACGAGTTCGCCGCGACGGCGGAGGCGTGGTTGCGCGCGGCGAAGCTGGACGCGCTGGACGGGCGGGCCGCGTGGCAGGTGGCCCGCTCGGGCGCGACGGTGGATGTCGAGATGCTCGCCGGCGCCGGGATACCGCCCGAGCCGGAGATCCCGGTCGAGCAGCTGGAGCCCGAGCCGGAGTTCCCGGAGCTGCGATGAGCGTGCGCCCGGGAATCGAGGTCCTGGCCGAGGAGAAGCCGGGGCTGGTGCGCGGTGCGCGCGTGGCGCTGCTCGCGCACCCGGCGTCGGTGGACCGGACGCTGCGCCACGCCGCGGCCGTGCTGCGGGACGCCGGCGCGCGCATCGCGCGGCTGTTCGCCCCCGAGCACGGCGGCAGCGGCCGGCAGGACATGGTGCGCGTCGACGAGACGCTCGATCCGCTGGTCGAGTTGCCGGTCGTCAGCCTGTATGGCGAGAGCGAGGACTCGCTGACGCCGCGGCCGGAGCACTTCGCAGGCGTGGACGTGCTCGTCGCGGATCTCGCCGACGTCGGCGCCCGCTACTACACGTTCGCCGCGACGGTGATCCGCGCGCTCGCCGCGGCGGCGCGCGCGGGCGTGCGTGTCGTGATCGCCGACCGCCCCGACCCGATCGACGGCGTGAGCTTGGAAGGCGGGCTGGTCCAGCCCGGGTATCACTCCTTCGTCGGCGAGCTGCCGGTGCCGGTGCGCCACGGGATGACCCTCGGCGAGCTGGCGCGCTTCGCCGCCGCCGAGCGCCGGATCGACGTCGAGCTGGAGGTCGTCCCGGCGCGCGGCTGGAAGCGCGAGCAGTGGTGGGACGAGACCGGGCTGCCGTGGGTGATGCCCTCGCCGAACATGCCGACGCTGGACACCGCCGCGGTCTACCCCGGAGGGTGCCTCGTGGAGGGCACGAACCTCTCGGAGGGCCGCGGGACGACGCGCCCGTTCGAGCTGGTCGGCGCGCCGTGGCTGGACGCGCGGGAACTCGCCCGCGCGCTCGAGTCGGCGAACGTGCCGGGAGCGCGCTTCCGGCCGGTCCGCTTCGTGCCGGCGTTCCACAAGCACGCGGGCCTCGAGTGCCAGGGCGTGCAGGTGCACGTCGTGGAGCGCCGCGCCTTCCCGCCGGTGGTCGCGGGCCTCGCGCTGGTCATCGCCGCCCGCGCACAGGACCCCGGACGCTTCGATTGGCGCCGGGAACCGTACGAGTTCGTGTCCGACCGGCCCGCGTTCGACCTATTGGCCGGTGGCCCGGGCTGGCGCGCGGCGATCGAAGCCGGCGCCGCGGCAGCGGAGATCCGGGAATCGTGGCAGGCCGAGCTGGCGGACTTCACCGCCCGCCGCGAGGCTTTTCTCCTGTACTGACCCCGGCTCGCGTTGAATTCGTTCTCGGCACATCCGCACCATGTCGGTGCCGGTTGCGGGATTCCGGCGCGCCGAAGCTCAGTAGCGGAACAGGGCCGCGCCCCAGGTGAAACCGCCGCCGAAAGCGGTGACGAGCACGACGTCACCCTTGGTCAGCCGGCCCTCCGCCTCGCAGTCGGCCAGGGCGATCGGGATCGAGGCGGCGGAGTTGTTGCCGTACTTCCGGATCGTCGTGCAGACCTTGTCCATCGGCATGCCGCAGCGCTCCGCGGTGGCGGTGATGATGCGGATGTTCGCCTGGTGCGGGACGAAGAGCTTCACGTCCGCCCCGGTCATGCCGGCCTTCGCCAGCACTTCCTCCGAGGCCTGCTGCATCGCGCGCACGGCGTACTTGAACACCTCGTTGCCGTTCATGCGGATCGTGTGGAGGTTCTGGTCCACCGTCTCGTGGCTGGCCTGCATCCGCGTGCCGCCGGCGGGCTGCATCAACAGCTCGGCCAGCCGGCCGTCGGCGCCCCACGTGTGGGCCAGGAGGCCGGAAAGGGGATCGCCGTTGGGCCCGATCACCGTCGCCCCGGCGCCGTCGCCGAACAGGATGCAGCTGCCGCGGTCCTGCCAGTTCGTGATCTTGGTCAGCGTCTCGGCCCCGATCACGAGGACGTGCTTGCAGGTCCCGCCCTGGATCAGCCCGTCGGCCACGATGTAGCCGTAGAGCCAGCCGGTGCAGGCCGCCGAGATGTCGAAGACCGGGATGGTCCGCAGTCCGAGCCTCGGCTGGGCCCAGATCGCGGTCGAGGGGAACACGGTGTCGGGCGTGGCCGTGGCCACGATCAGGGCGTCGATTTCCTCCGGATTCAGCCCGGAACGCTGGATAGCCTCGGTCCCGGCCTGCACCGCGAGGTCGCTGGTGTTCGTGTCGGCGTCCACGATGTGCCGCTCGGAGATGCCGGTCCGGGTTCGGATCCACTCGTCGGACGTGTCGACCCGCTTCTCCAGGTCGGCGTTGGTCAGGACGTGCTCGGGGATCGCGCTCCCGATCCCCAGGATCCTGGATCGCATGGGACCTCCAATCGATCCGTATCGTGAGGGTGCTCTGTCATCGTCCTGTCAAGACGGCCCGGACGATTTCGGATGGGCCCGGATTTGGCCGGCGGGGGTCGCGGGGGCGTGTCCCGGGTCGGCTGCCGCCCTCACGGCCTCCCGAAAAAGGAGAGGGCGGGGACCCGCCCCGCCCCCCCCAGGTCCGGATGCCGGCTCGAGTTAGCGCCGGGCCTGCTGGCCGACCGCGAAGCCGGCCTCGATCGCCTTGCGGTTCAGCTCGATCAGGGACTTCTTCTTCACGATCTCGCCGAGCGCGCCGAGGCAGGTCTCCTTGCGGATCATCCCGGTGTGGCCGGCGTACGCGCCGAGCATGACCATGTTCGCCGCGCGCGGGTTGCCGAGCTTGTCCGCGACCTCGCTCGCCGGCACGTCGAGCACCTCGACGTCGCTGCGCGACGGGCGCGCCGTCATCATCGAGCTGTTGCGGATCAAGAGGCCACCCGGCACGAGCTGCGACTCGAACTTCTCCACCGAGGGCTGGTTCAGCGCCATCAGCACGGTCGGCCGCGACACGAGCGGCGAGCCGATCTCCTCGTCGCTGATGTTGACGTGGCAGTGCGCCGTGCCGCCGCGCATCTCCGGCCCGTAGGACGGGAGCCACGAGACCTGCCGGCCTTCGAGCATCCCGCACTGCGCGATGCCGAGGCCGAGCAGCAGCACGCCCTGCCCGCCGAAGCCGGCGATCTTGAGCCGCGGGTTGGCGTAGCGCGGGTCGGGCTCGGACTTCTTGAACGCCCCGAGGTCGCTGGCGACGATCCGCAGCACCTCGTGCATCCGGTCGGGCGTGGGCTCCGGCGCGGGCACGAACTGGTCGGGCTCGTGGTCGGTCTTGTCTACGAACACCTGCAGCGGGAAGAACGGCACCATCTTCTCGAGGATCCAGGTCTGCGATTCCGGCGCCGGCATCCCCCAGCCCGTCGGGCAGGTCGAGAGCAGCTCGACGAACGTGAATCCCTTGCGCGCGACCTGCGTCTCCAGCGCCTTGCGCACCAGCTTGCGCGCGCGGTTGATCTCCTTGGCCCCGGCCAGGGCGCCGCGCGCGACGTACACCGGCGCTTCGAGTGTGGCGATCATCTCGCACATGCGGAGCGGGTTGCCCGCGACTCTCGGGTCGCGGCCGGACGGCGAGGTCGTCGTGGCCATCCCCGGCAGCGTCGTCGGCGCCATCTGGCCGCCGGTCATGCCGTAGATCGCGTTGTTGACGAAGAACACCGCCATCTTCTCGCCGCGGTTCGCGGCCTGCAGGATCTCGTTCAGGCCGATCGCGGCCAAGTCCCCGTCACCCTGGTACGAGATGACGATCGAGTGCGGGCGCGAGCGCTGCACGCCGGTGCCGACCGCCGGGGCGCGGCCGTGCGCGGCCTGCACGTTGCCGACGTCGAAGTAGTAGTAGGCGAACACCGAGCAGCCGACCGGCGAGATCAGGACCGTCTGGTCGGCGATCCCGAGGTCGGTGATCGCCTCGGCGATCATCTTGTGCAGCTCGCCGTGACCGCAGCCCGGGCAGTAGTGCGTCAGCGACTGGTCGCCCGACTTGCGCTCGTACAGCTCGTAGAACGAGCGGGGCTTGTACAGGAACGGTTCGTAGACGGGCGCGCTCATCGCTCACCTCCGGCCCCGACCATCTTGCGGATGACGTCGAGGCACTCCTCGGCCGAGGGCACGTTGCCACCCATCCGGCCGTAGAAGCCGACCGGGACGCGGCCCTCCACCGCCAGCCGCACGTCCTCGACCATCTGCCCGTTCGACAACTCGAAGGTCATGATCTGTTTGACCTTCCCCGCGAGCTGGGCGATGCGCTTTTTGGGGAACGGCCACAGCGTGACCGGCCGCAACAGGCCGATCTTGATCCCCTCTTCGCGCGCGAGGTGCACCGTCGAGCGCAGGACGCGCGAGACGATGCCGTAGGCAATCACCAGGTACTCGGCGTCCTCGACCATGAACTCGCTGAAGCGCACCTCGTTCTGCTCGATCTCGGCGTACTTGCGCTGCAGCTTGCGGTTGTGCTCCTCCAGCTCGTCCGGCTCGAGATAGATCGAGGAGATCAGGTTCTTGCGCGAGGCCGCGTCGGCACGCACCGCCCAGTCGTGCTCGGCGCGCGGCGGGATCGGGTCGGGGAAGCTGACCGGTTCCATCATCTGGCCGGTGAAGCCGTCCGTCGCGATGAACACCGGAGTGCGGTACTTGTCCGCCAGCTCGAAGGCCAGCATGGTCAGGTCGCACATCTCCTGCCCGCTGGCCGGCGCCAGCACCGGGTTGCGGTAGTTGCCGTGCCCGCCGATGCGCACGACCTGGTTGTAGTCCGACTGCTCCGGGCCGATGTTCCCCAGCCCCGGGCCGCCGCGCATGATCGTCGCCACCACGACCGGCACCTCGGCGCCCGCGCAGTACGACAGCCCCTCCTGCATCAGGCTGATGCCCGGGCCGGACGAGCCGGTCATCGTGCGCACCCCGGCGCCGCCGGCGCCGTAGCACATGTAGATCGACGCGACCTCCGACTCGGCCTGGATGAAGACCCCGCCGATCGCCGGGAAGTCACGCGCCGCGCACTCGGCGATCTCGCTGGCGGGCGTGATCGGGTAACCGAAGTAGGTGCGGCACCCCGCGAGGATGGCGCCCTTGACGATCGCCTCGTTGCCCTTGATCAGAATCGGAGCCCTGCGGGCGGGGAGCCCTGCGGGTTGCGGCATCTGGCACCTCCCCTACGCCGTTTTGACGAGTTTGAAGACCATGATCGCGCCCGGTTCCGGGCACGCGTAGAAGCAGAACCCGCAGGCCGTGCAGCCTTCACCCGTGTACGCGACCGGGTGGTAGCCCTGCTTGTTCAGCGCGGCCGTCACCTCGAGGCAGTGCGCGGGGCAGACGCTCACGCACAGCAGACACCCTTTGCACTCGTCCGCGCAGACTTCCACGCGGCCCCTGTCCACACGGGTTGTCGACATTTCCCGGCTCCAGCGGCGGGTTGAAACGGCAAATGGGATGGGGGTCTTACGGGTTAGCTAGGGAATTCTATTCGCCGCGTGAGCCCGGTGTCAAACCGTCGTTCCGCCGCGGGGGGGCCCGGCCGGCGGGAGCGCCGGGCCGGGCCAGCGTGGTGTCAGCGCAACCAGCGCCGCGGGTGGTTCCGCCGCCGCGGGGCGGCCTCGTCCCCGGGGGTGACCCGGAGCAGCCGCCCGGTGAAGATCTCGGTCACCAGCAGCCCCCCGCCCCGCCGGTCCAGGGCCAGCGAGGTCGGGGAGACGAGGTCCTCGGCCAGGACCAGCGACTGCCCGCTCGCGGTGTCCACGAGCTGCAGCCGGCCGGGCCCGTTCGCCAGGGGGTCCAGGCTGAACTCCAGCGTTGCCAACAGGATGCCCCTCTGGCGCGTGGCCGCGAGCGGCAGGGCGTCGATCGCCATGGTCAGCCCATCGACGAGCACGGTGTCGTCGCCGGTCCGGGGATCGACGCGCCGGGCGTCGGCGGCGCCCTGCGGGAACGGGAAGCCGGTCAGCCGGGTGGTGACCAGGCCGCCCTGGAACTCGCGCAGGCTCGACGGCACCGGCGAGATCACCGGGGGCCCGACCGGGCTCGGGTTCGGGGCGGGCGGGAAGGCGACCAGCTCGCTCGGCCCGCGGGTGCCCGGCTCGAACTCCCAGATCAGGTCACGGCTGGCGTCGGCCACGAACAGCGACCGGCCGACGAACGCGATGCCGAACGGGTTGGACGGCACGACCGCGTCCGGGGCCTCCGGCGTCGGCGCCGGGACGTGATCCTCGATGTCGACCACGAGGCGCAGGCGGGCCTCGTTCCCCTCGGCGTCGAGGAGCGTCAATTCCTCGCCCCGGGCCAGGGCGGCGTGGTCCTCGGGCGCGAGCGCGAACCCGGAGGTCCTCCGCTCGGCTTCCTTGCGGAACGACAGCGCCAGCACCGAGCTGAAGATCGGCGAGGAGGGGGCCGGGTTCGGCAGCTCGGTCGGGGTGCCGTTCGGGTTGGCGATCGTCGCGTCGCCGTTGCCGATCGCGATGTAGAGCGTGCGGCCGCGCAGGGCCAGCCCCGAGGGCCCCGAGGCGTCGCCCTCGGGTGGTGTGAACCCGGACGGCAGCCCGTCGATCAGCGTGCGCACGCTGCCGGTGGCGAGGTCCACGATCGAGATGCGCCCGGTGTTGGGACCGTTGCCGGCCTCGGCGACGAGCGCGTTGCCGAGCGGCGTGACCTCGATCTTCACCGGCGCCCGCAGGTCGGCGGCGACCACGCTGGTCGCGCCGTGCGCGGCGACGGTTCCGCCGAGGGCCACGCACACCACCCCCGCGAGAACCGGTGCGATTGGAGCTTTGAACATGTTCCGTGACTCCCGTGATTCCGCGGCATCGGGCGGCCGGGATCGGACCGGCGAAGAGGTACGCCGATCCCGCCTTGGCGGCAAGCACCGCCGGCCGGGTAACCTTTCGGAGACCCCCGACGAGCGAACGTTCCGGTAAGCCACGGGAGGACGGGTGCGCTACTTCAAGGCGCGGACCGGCATGCGGATTCCCAAGCTGGGCCTCGGGACCTGGCGCATGGGCGAGGACGCGCGCCTCCGCCAGGCCGAGGTGAACGCCCTGCACGAAGGGCTCGACCTCGGCGTCAACCTGATCGACACGGCCGAGATGTACGGCGGCGGCGCCGCCGAGGAGATCGTCGGCGAGGCGATCCGCGGCCGCCGCGACGACGTGTTCGTCGTGAGCAAGGTCCTGCCCCAGAACGCCTCGCGCGACGGGACGATCCGCGCCGCCGAGGATTCGCTGCGCCGGCTGGGCACGTCGTACATCGACCTGTACCTGTTGCACTGGGAGAGCCCCCACCCGCTCGAGGGAACGCTCGAGGCGTTCGAGCAGCTCGTGCACGAGGGCAAGGTCCGCCACTTCGGGCTCAGCAACTTCGATCGCCGGGCGATGGAAGCGGCCGACGCGAAGCCGGCCGGCGCCGGCATCGCGGCCGACCAGGTGCTGTACAACTTGAAGCGCCGAGGGATCGAGGCCGGTCTCCTGCCCTGGTGCGCCGAGCGCGGGATCTGCGTCATGGCGTACACGCCGCTCGAGCAGGGCGACCTCACGCACCACGACGCGCTCGCCGAAGTCGCGCGGCGTCACGAGACGACCTCGCCGCAGGTCGCGCTCGCGTGGGCCATGCACCACGAGCACGTCGTCGCGATCCCGAAGGCGTCGAACCGCCGGCACGTGCGCGAGAACGCCGCCGCGCTCGACCTGTGGCTGTCCGACGACGACCTGGCGGTGCTCGACCGCGCGTTCCCGCCGCCGCGCTCGGAGACACCGCTCGAGATTCTCTGACGGGGATGCCTTACTCCGCTGGCTTCCGCCGAGCCGCCTTGCCACTTGGCGTATGCTCTGGCGCGGGAGTGGGGTCATGCCAAGCAAGCGCGGTGAGCGCGGCCGGCGGAGCGGTCAACCCGCGGCGCCGGCTCTCGAAACGACGTTCCGGCTGATCTGTGACCTGGCCAGCGACGGGATCGTCATGCACGAGCTGGTTTCCCCTGCGCGTGGACAGTTCATCTACGCCAACCCGGCGATCTGCGAACTGCTCGGCATCCCCGTCGAGGGAATGCACAAGCTGACGCCGCTCGACATCCTCGATCGGCGCGAGTTCGAGTTGCTGCCGGACGATTCGGCGCGGCTGGCGCGGGACGGCTCGCTGCTGCACCACAAGACGCTCGTCGCCGGTGACGGAACCCGCATCCCGGTCGAGATCCACTCGTGGCAGTTCGAGCGCGACGGGCGCCAGCTGATCGTCTCGGTCATCCGCGACCAGACTCGCGCCCGGCTCAAGCTGGACCAGGAACGGCTGCGCCAGGCGCTGCGGCTGGCCCGCAGCTTCGCCTTCGAGTGGTTTCCACTGACGGACGAGGTCCTGCGGTCGGCGGACTGCGCGGAGATCCTCGCGCTTCGCGGGAACGAAGAGGTCACGCGCGATACCGGGCAGGGTTACTTCCGCCGCATCCACGCCGACGACCGCGAGCGATTCGTCGCGCTCGTCAGCGCGTTGACGCCCGCGAACGACACCTACAGCGCGACGTACCGGCTCGTGCGCCACGACGGCACGACGATCGTGCTGGAGGAGACCGGCCGCGGCGCGTTCGACGAGCAGGGCCGGCTGGTGCACGTCTACGGTGTGACGGCCGACATCACCGAACGCGAGCAGAACCTGCAGGCGCTGCGCGACCGCGAACGGCTGATCTCGCGGCAGCTGGCCGAGATCGAGGCGATCTACGATTCGGCGCAGGTGGCGCTGTGCGTGTTCGACAGCGAGCTGCGGTTCTTGCGTGCCAACCGCCTGATGGCGGAAATCAACGGCGTGCCCGCCAGCGCGCACATCGGCCGGACCGTCCGCGAGATCGTGCCCGATCTCGCGCCGCTGGCCGAGGAGCTGGCGGAGCGCATCTTCCGCACCGGTGAGCCCGTGCGGGACGTCGAGTTCGCCGGCACCACGCCGGCGCAGCCCGGCGTGCCCCGTTGGTGGCGCGAGCAGTGGTGGCCGCTGAAGGTCGGCGAGGGCCAGGTGATCGGCATCGCTGTCGCGGCCGAGGAGATCACCGAGCGCAAGCTGGCCCAGCAGCGCCTGCACCGCGCGATGGAGGAGCTGGCGCGCTCGAACAAGGACCTCGAGCAGTTCGCCTACGCGGTTTCGCACGACCTCAAGGAGCCGCTGCGGACGATGAGGTCGTTCCTGCAGCTCCTCAGCCGCAAGTACCGCGGCAAGCTCGACCCCACCGGCGACGAGTACATCGACTTCGCGACCGACGCCGGCGCGCGGATGAGCGAGCTGATCGACGCGCTGCTGAACTTCTCGCGGGTCAACACGCTCGCGGGCCCGGCGCAGCCGGTGGCCGTCGGGGAGGCGCTCGCGCTGGCGCTCGCGGCGCTGCACACGCCGATCGCCGAGAGCGAGGCCGTCATCGCCCACGACGAGTTGCCGACGGTCCTGGCCGACAAGTCGCAGCTCACGCAGCTGTTGCAGAACCTCGTCGGCAACGCGATCAAGTTCCGCCAGCCCGGCGCGGTCCCGCACGTCCACGTCGGCGCCGCGCGCGACGGCGAGTGGTGGCGATTGTCGGTGAGCGACGACGGCATCGGCATCGAGCCGCAGTTCCAGGAACGCGTGTTCGCGATCTTCCAGCGCCTGCACACCCGAAGCGAGTATCCCGGAACCGGCGTCGGACTCGCGATCTGCAAGCGCATCGTCGAGCGCCACGACGGGCGAATCTGGGTCGAGTCCACGCCCGGCGCCGGCGCGACGTTCCACTTCACGCTGCCCGCCGCGCCCTGACCGCGCGGCCGGTCGGCGCCGCTTAGCCCCAGACGATCTCGATGCCCTCGCGGTCCCCGAGGGCGCGCCGCAGCATTTGGACGAGCCGGGGCGCCGCACCATCGGCCTCGAGCATCTGGAGCGTCGGCTCGTCGATCCAGTAGTCGCGGTCGTCCTCGGACTCTTCTTCCAGTTCGTCGACCAGGAACTGCAGCTCGTTCTGGTCGATCGTGCCGAGGACGCGCTGCGTTTGCTTGTCCCGGATCTCGATCATCGTTTCCCGGCTCCCGACCCGCGACGTTTCGGCGCCCACGGGAGCTTCAGCCGGAGCACGGTCTCGCCGAAATTCTCGTAGGTCTGGACCACGACCGTCACCTCTTTCCCGCCGATGGTCCGGACAAAGGACCCCTCCTCCCGGTCGTCGAGGCCCGCGAGCTGGCGGACGAGCCGGTACAGGGCCAGTCCCCCCCGCTTGTCGAGGACGCCGCCGACGCCGTTCTCGTTCGTGAAGAACATCACCTCCAGGCCTTCGCCGCTCAGCCACTGGAGCTCGATCGTGTCGATCCGCGACTTGAGCCCCGTTTCCAGCATCTCGTCGAGATCCTGGCACGCCGTTTCCGCGGTCTTCTTGTCCACGCTCCCCCCTTCCGCGGAGGATTATCGTGCTGTTTCGGCCTGCAAACTCGCTGGCCGGGGGCGTTTCGAGGCCGCGGGGCGGCGGGTCCCGCGGGCGTGGCGGTAGAATTCGCGCTCCATGATCACGCGCATAGAGGTCGGGACGCGGCCGGGGTTCGTCGACCCGCGGGGCGAGTCGGTCGCACGCAAGGTGCGCGAGCACCTCGGGATCGCGGTCGGCCGCGTGCGGACGCGCGACGTCTACCACGTCGAGGCGGAGATCACGGCCGAGGAGGCGCGGCGGATCGCCGAGGACTTCGCCGGGCCGGTGCTGAAGGCCGGGGCGGTCGGACGGCTCGAGGACGGCCCGTTCGACGTCGCGGTCAGCGTCGGCTTCAAGCCCGGCGTGACCGACCCGGTCGGCAAGAGCGCCCGGGTCGCGATCGAGGACCTGCTCGGCCGCGACCTCGGCGAAGGCGCCGTGGTCTACACCTCGCGGCTGTACCTGTTGTCCGGCGCGTCACGCGCCGAGGCGCAACGCATCGCGCGCGAGCTCTTGGCGAACGAGGTCATCGAGCGGGTGGCGGTCCAGCTCCACGACGAGTGGCGGTCCTCCCCGCCGTCGCTGGCGGTGCCGAAGGTGGCCGAGACCGCGGTGCCCGAGGTCGAAGCGATCCCGCTGGAGCTGCCCGACGCCGGGCTGCTCGAGCTGTCGCGGCACCGGCTGCTGTCGCTGACGCTGGACGAGATGCGCGCGATCCGCGATTTCTACCGCCGCGCGGGGCGCGACCCGTTGCGGCTCAGCCTGCGGCTGCCGCCGCACCCGACGGACGTCGAGCTGGAGTGCCTGGCCCAGACCTGGTCCGAGCACTGCAAGCACAAGATCTTCAACGCCACGATCGAGCACGAGGAGCCGGGCAGCGAGCCCGCGACGATCCGCTCGCTGTTCAAGACCTACATCAAGGGCTCGACCGAGAGCATCCGCCGCCGCTCGGAACGCAGCGGGGCGGCGCCGTTCCTGGTCTCGGTCTTCGAGGACAACGCCGGCGTGATCGCGGCCACCGAGCGGCACCACCTGGTGTTCAAGGTCGAGACGCACAACACGCCCTCGGCGCTCGACCCGTACGGCGGCTCGATCACGGGCATCGTCGGCGTCAACCGCGATCCGTTCGGCACCGGGATCGGCGCCGACCTTCTGGCCAACGTCTGGGGCTACTGCTTCGCGCCGCCCGACCACGCCGGCGAGCTGCCGGCGGGGCTCCTGCACCCGCGCCGCGTGCGCGAGGGGGTGCACGCGGGCGTGATCGACGGCGGGAACCAGTCGGGGATCCCCTACGCGCGCGGCTGGGAGTTCTTCGACGAGCGCTACATCGGCAAACCGCTCGTGTACTGCGGGACGATCGGGCGGCTGCCGGTGACGGTCGCCGGGCGGCCCTCGCAGGAGAAGCTGGCGCGGGGGGGCGACCGGATCGTCATGGTCGGGGGCCGCATCGGCAAGGACGGGATCCACGGCGCGACGTTCAGCAGTGCCGAGCTGACCGAGGAGAGCCCGGTCCAGGCGGTGCAGATCGGCGACCCGATCACCCAGAAGATGATGTTCGACTTCCTGCTCGAGGCCCGCGACCGCGGCCTGTACACGTCGATCACCGACAACGGCGCGGGCGGGCTGTCCAGCTCGATCGGCGAGATGGCGCGCGGCCCCGGCGGGGCGCGGCTCGACCTCGCGCGCGCGCCCTTGAAGTACCACGGGCTCGCGCCGTGGGAGATCCTGCTGTCCGAGGCGCAGGAGCGGATGAGCGTCGCCGTGCCGCCCGCGCGCCTCGAGGAGTTCCTCGAGCTGGCGGCGCGGCGCGAGGTCGAGGCGACCGACCTCGGCGAGTTCACCGCGGACGGGATGCTCCACGTGACGTACGGCGAGCGCACGGTCGCGTGGCTGCCGCTGGAGTTCCTGCACGACGGGTTGCCGGAGATGCGGCTCAAGGCGTGCTGGCGGCCGCCGGAGGGCGGCGATCCGGAACCGCTGCCCGTGCCGACGACGCCCGAGGCCGGCAATGCCCACGCGGCGCTGCTGCTCGCGCGGTACAACCTGGCGTCCAACGAGCTGCTCGCGCGCACGTACGACCACGAGGTCAAGGGCCTGTCGATCGTGAAGCCTTGGATCGGCACGCACCGCGACGTGCCGTCCGACGCGACGGTCATGCTGATCGACCACGCCGGCTGGGAGGGGTTCGCGGTCGCCGACGGTGTGTTCCCGACCTACTCCGACATCGACGCTTTCGCGATGGCGCAGGCCGGGCTCGACCTGGCGGTCCGGCGCGTGATCACCAGCGGCGCGCGTCTCGACCGCGTCGCGGCGCTCGACAACTTCTGCTGGATCGATCCCCTGCCCGGCCCGAGCAACCCCGACGCCGAGCACCGTCTCGCGCAGCTCGTGCGCGCCTGCCGCGGGCTGGCCGAGGCCTGCGAGGCCTACGGCGTGCCGCTGATCTCGGGCAAGGACTCGATGAAGAACGACGCGGTGATCGCCGGGCAGCGGATCAGCATCCCGCCGACGCTCCTCGCATCGGCGATCGGCGTGATCGAGGACGCGCGGCTGGCCGTGACGCTGGAGCGCCGGCCGTCGGATCGCATGATCGTGGTCGTCGGCGAGACGCGCGCGGAGCTGGGCGCGAGCGAGTGGGCCGCGGCGCGCGGGGCGACCGGTGTGTCGGTGCCGCGCTGCCGGCCGGCGGCGTGGGCCGCGCGCTACCGCGCGGTGTCGGAGGCGATCCGCGGCGGGCTGGCCGGCGGGGCGCACGCGATCGGCCGCGGCGGGCTGCTCCCGGCGCTGTTCTACCTCGCGCGCGCGGCGGGATCGGGCGTGCGCATCGACCTGCGCGACGTGCCGGTCGCGGGCGCGCCGGGCTGGGAGGCGCTCTTGTTCGGGGAATCGTGCGGGCGCTTCCTCTTGACCGTCGGCGAGAACGACGCGGCCGAGCTGCTCGACGCGCTCGAGGGGCACTCCGCCGCCGTGATCGGCACGTTCGCCGGCGAGCGGCTGGAACTGCTGCTCGACGGCCGCGCGATCGTCGACGCCCCGGTCGAGGAACTGGCACTCGCGTGGCGCGCCGAGGAACGGCCATGAGGGCCCGGAGTACCGCGTTCATCTCACGGCCGCTCGGAGCGGGCCGCCTGCGGCGGTCCCTACGACGGTGTTTCGCACCGTCCGCGCGGTCGGCGCTCGTAGCGGCCGGCGCCGCCGGCCCGCGAGCGTGGAGGCGGCGATGAGCGCGCGGGTGCTGATCCCGACCGGGTTCGGGCTCAACTGCGAGGCCGAGACGGCGCACGCGTTCCGGCTGCTCGGCGCGGAGCCGGACCTCGTGCACCTGACGGACCTGTTCTCGCGCCGCCACGACAAGCGCCTCGCGGATTACCGCCTGATCGTCTTCATCGGCGGGTTCGCGTACGGCGACCACATCTCGGCCGGGTACGTGCTGGCCACGCGCGTGCGGGCGCACCTGCAGCAGGACCTGTCGGAGTTCCTCGCGCGCGGCGGCCTGGTGCTCGGGATCTGCAACGGCTTCCAGACGCTGGTCAGGCTCGGGCTCTTGCCGGGCCCCGAGAGCGGGGCGCACGACTTCGTCCCGCGCGCGGCGCTCGGCGCGAACGACCGGCTCGGCTACCGCGACGCTTGGGTGCGCCTCGCGGCCGACCCGCAGAGCTGCTGCCTGTGGACGCGCGGGCTGACGCGCCCGTTCGACGTCCCGGCGCGCCACGGCGAGGGGAAGTTCGTCGTCGACTCGGACGAGACGCTGGCGCGCCTGGAGCGGCGCGGGCAGGTCGCGCTGCGCTACGTCGATGCGGCGGACCGCCCGACGGAGCGCTGGCCGGACAACCCGAACGGCTCCGCGCGCGCGGTGGCTGGCGTCACCGACGTGAGCGGCCGCGTGCTCGGGCTGATGCCGCACCCCGATGCCTTCCTCCACCCCTGGCAGCACCCCGACTGGCGGCGGGCGGCAGATCCGGCCGCCGAGATCGAGCCGGCCGGCCTGGCGTTGTTCCGCAACGGCCTCGCGGCCGCGCAGGAGACAGGATCATGAAGTTCCGCACGTTCGCGCTGGCGCTGCTCGCCGTCACGCTGATCCACGGCTGCCAACCCTCCGAGCCCAACGCCGCGCCGCCCGACAACGCGCGGCGAAGCGGCGACCCCGCGCAGGCGGCCGCGCCGCCGCAGCCGGCCGCGCAGGTCGCGCCGACCGGCCGCGACACCCTCGGGCCGATCCCGCCCGGGCTGAGCCCGGAGGAGCAGCGCGACATCGCCGTGTTCCGCAACGCCTCGGCGTCGGTGGTTTTCATCACCAGCATCGCCGTGCGCCGGGACTTCTTCACGCTCGACGTGCAGGAGATCCCGGCCGGCGCCGGCAGCGGCTTCGTCTGGGACAAGGACGGCCACGTCGTCACCAACTACCACGTCGTGGAGCCCTCGCTCCAGAACAACGGGCGGCTGACGGTCACGCTCTCGGACCAGTCGGAGTGGGACGCCGAGGTCGTCGGCACTGCGCCGACGAAGGACCTCGCGGTGGTGAAGATCGACGCCCCGCGCGACCGGCTGAAGCCGGTCACGCAGGGCGAGTCGCGCAGCCTCGTCGTCGGCCAGCGGGTCCTGGCGGTCGGCAACCCGTTCGGCTTTGACCACACGCTGACCGTGGGCGTGATCAGCGCGCTCGGCCGCGAACTGCAGTCGTTCGGCGGGCGCCGGCTCCGCGACGTGATCCAGACCGACGCCGCGATCAACCCCGGCAACTCCGGCGGCCCGCTGCTCGACTCCAGCGGCCGGCTGATCGGCATGAACACCGCGATCTTCAGCCCCAGCGGCACCTTCTCGGGGATCGGCTTCGCCGTTCCGATCGACACGTTCAAGCGGTTGATCCCGTCTTTGATCGAACACGGGCGCATCGAGACGCCGGGGATCGGCATCGTGCCGCTGCCGGACCAGGTCGCGCAGCGCTACGAGTTGAAGGGCGTCGTCGTGCAGCAGGTCGAGCCCGGCAGCCCCGCGGCCAAGGCCGGGCTCGAGGGGTTGCGCCGGACCCGCCGCGGGATCGAGATCCGCGACGCCATCGTCGCCGTCAACGGCAAGAAGGTCGAGAGCCTCGACGACATGGCGTACGAGTTCGAGCAGGCCGGCGTCGGCAAGAGCGTCGAACTCACGGTCCTGCGGCGCGACGAGACGCGCAAGGTCCGGTTGACGCTGACCTCGTTGCGCTAGGAGCTGGCTGCGGCAGGCGAGCCGGGCGGTTTTCGCACCGCCCGGCTGCCGGCCGCCCGTCTCGCGGTATCCTCCCGGAGTCAGGCCACCCCACCGGCCTGCGTCGTGATGCTGGGGGCTGCACATGCGGGGCCTGTCCGCGGCCGTGGTTTTGGTGTGCCTCGCGATCCCGGTTGCGGCGTTCGCCGCCGATCCGGGTTCCAGGTCGTTCGTCGATGTCCGCATCGATTCTCCGGACCAACTGCAGAAGCTGGCCGAGGAGCAGTTCGACATCGCCGGGTTCGATGCTGTCGCCGGCAACGCCGGCGTCATCGCGACCGAGCACGAGCTGGCGCGGCTGCGCGAGCTGGGCTTCGTCTACTGGCTGCGCGAGACGCGCGAGCCCGGCGAGGGAATCGAAGCGCTGTCGCAGTACAGCGACCCGCAGGAGCTGTCGGCGGCGATGGACCAGGTCGTCGCCAACCACCCCGACCTCGCGCGCAAGCTGCTGCTCGAGGACACGCTGTTCGAGGGCCAGAAGCTCTACGCCTTGCACATCACCAAGGACGTCGGGGAACCGAACGACCGGCCGTCGTTCATCCTCGACGCGCAGCACCACGCGCGCGAGGTGATGACCGCCGAGATCGCCCGCGACGCGATGGTGTACCTGACCTCGCGCTACGCGACCGACCCGCAGGTGCAGCGCTGGTTGGACAACATCAACATCTACATCGTCCCGACAAGCAACCCCGACGGCGCGATGTACGTCTTCCAGCACGATTCGTGGTGGCGCAAGAACCGTCACCCCGACTGCCCCGTGGACCTGAACCGCAACTACCCGTTCTTCTGGGGCGCGTGCTACGGCTCGAGCGGCTCGTGCTCCTCCGACACCAACCGCGGCCCGACGCCCGCCTCCGAGCCGGAGACGCAGGCCCTGATCGCGCTCACCGCCGAGGTCCGTCCGTTCTTCGCACTCTCGTACCACTCCTACGGCGAGTACCTGATGTACTCGTACGGCTGCACGGACCCCGACGAGCGCGCGGCGATGCACGGCGTGGCCCAGGCGCTCAACGCGATCCTGCCCAACGACCAGGGGCAGACCGGCCAGTTCCGCACCGGCCCGATCTTCTCCACGATCTACTCCGCCGACGGCGGCAGCGTGGACACGCAGTACGGCGATCTCGGCGCCTACGCCTACGTCATCGAGGTCAACCAGTCCAGCTTCCAGCCGGACTACAACACCTGGCGCACCGTCACCGTCCAGCGGCAGCGCGTCGCCTGGCGCTACTTCCTCGACAAGACGCTGGACGCGCCGCAGATCCGCGGCAAGGTCACCGACGCCTACACCGGCGAGCCGCTGGCGGCCACGGTTTCGGTGGCCGAGGTGACCTTCACCCACGGCGAGTCGGCGCGGCAAGCCGACGCGCGCGGGCTCTACCATTGGCTCGCGCAGGCGGGCAACACCTACAACGTCAGCTTCGCCCTGCCCGGTTACTGCACCGCCACGCACACGGTGACGGTCGGCGACGGCCCGCAGGTCGTCGACGTGCAGCTCGGCCACCCGCCGGCGCCGGCCGGCATCGCGGCCGAACCCGCCGGCGACGGCCGCATCCGCGTCAGCTGGCAGGGCGTGGACGAGGCCACCGAGTACCACGTGTACCGCGCGCTCGACACCGGCGGACCGTACGCGCAGGTCGGCGCCGTGGCCGCCCCGACTTGCGACTTCGTTGACGAGGGCCTTTCGGGAGACGTGCCGTACCACTACGTCGTGCGCGCGTTCCACGCCTGCGAGTCGCCGGACTCGCCCGCGGCCAGCGCGACCACGAGCGGGCCGTGCACGCTGCCGCCGTCGTTCGCCGGCGCGGGCGCGGTGGCGAACAACGCCAGCGAGACCTGCACGCTGCTCGTGTCGTGGCCGGCGGCGGCGCCGTACTGCGCCGGCCCCGTGAGCTACCGCGTGTACCGCAGCGCGACCGCGCCGTTTGCGCCGGGGCCGGCGAACCTCGTCGCCGCGGGCCTCGCGGGCACGAGCTACGCCGACCACTCGGCGCTGGCGAGCGAGGTGCCGTACCACTACATCGTGCGGGCGGTGGACGCGGCGAGCGGCGCCGAGGACGCCAACACCGTCACGCGCAGCGCGACGCCGACCGGCCCGCTCGCTCCGGGAACGTGGCGCGACGACGCCGGCGACAGCGGCAGCGCGCGGATGGAGTTGGCCGCGCCGTGGTCCGTGCAGCCGACCGGCGGGAACCTGCAGCCGCTGGTCTACGCAACCGGCACGTACGGCAACAGCATCTGCGCCGCGCTGACCTCGCCGGCGATCCACGTCCAGTCGGGCTCGGTGCTCTCGTTCGCGGCGAAGTACGACATCGAGACCGATTACGACGCGGGCGTGGTCGAGGTCGCGAGCGGCCCCGCGTTCACCGACTGGACGCCGCTGGCCGTGAACTACCCCGACCGGCTGCGCTACAGCGGGAACCAGTGCGGCATCCCGACCAGCACCACCAACACGGTCTTCTCCCGCAGCTACGCCACGCCGGCCTACGCGGCCGGGGGCTACTCGGGCGCGCTGGCGGCGTACGCCGGCCAGGAGGTCAAGCTGCGCTTCCGCCTCGGCACCGACGGCGGCTCCGTCGGCGCCGGGTGGTGGATCGACGAGATCGCCGTCAGCGACGCCCTGATCCCGGCGGCCTGCACGTCGGGAGTCCCGCCCACCCCGCAGGAGGTCGGCGCGCCCGGAGCGCCGATCTCGTGCGCCGCCGCGGGCACCGGCATCGAGGTCCGCTTTGCCCCGGCCTGCGGCGCGCTCGACACGGCGGCCTACTGGGGCGCAGGGCCCATCGCGGGCGGCCCGCAGTGGTCGGGCGCCGCCTGCGGCCTGGGTACCTCCGGGCGGGGCGCGTTCGATCCCGGCGACCCCGGTCCCGGCGGGCTGGTCTACTTCGTCCTCGTCGGGCAGGACGGCCAGCGCGAGGGTTCTTACGGGCGGTCGTCGGCCGGGCTGGAGCGCCCGGAAGCGTCCGGGGTCGGCGCCTGCGACCTCCCGCAGGAGCTTGGCGGGAGCTGCCCCTGAGCCGGAGGGCCGGCAGCGGCGCTGCTTGCGGCCCCCGGCGAAAGCGAGCGCTTGCGCGGGCGTGGCTTTACCCGTATCTGCTTCGGGGGCGCCGCGCGCAGTGCCGCACGTGTGCCCGGTGACGTCGGTCCGCGCTTCGCCGCCGCCCGGCCCAGGGCGGCCATTGGGGGTCGGGATGCCGCAATCGAGGGGAGCGGCCTCGGGGTCGTTCTGGGGTAAGGTCTGTCTCGCGCTGCTGCTGCTGCTCGTCGTGGGGGTCGCGCTGCCCGCGCGCGCCGACGGCGAGTCGCGGTACTTCGTCGACGTTCGGCTCGACACGCCGGACACGCTGGCGCAGCTGGCCAAGGCCGGCTTCGACATCGCCGGCGTGAGCCGCAAGGCGAACGCCGCCGGGGTGGTCGGCGGCGAGGCCGACCTGCAGCGGCTGCGCGACATGGGTTTCGTCTACACCGTGCGCCAGCGCTGGATGCCGGGCGAGGGCATCGAGGCGCTCTCGCAGTACACCGACCCGCAGGAACTCTCGGCGCTGATGGACCAGATCGTCGCCAGCTACCCGACGCTGGCGCGCAAGATCCTGCTCGGCGGTCCGCTGTACGAGGGCCAGTCGGTGTGGGCGCTGCACATCACCAAGGACGTCGGCCTGCCCAACGACCGGCCGAGCTTCATCATGGACGCGCAGCACCACGCGCGCGAGGTGATGACGCCGGAGATCTGCCGCGACATGTGGGAGTACCTGACCTCGCGCTACGCGACGGACCCGCAGGTCCAGCACTGGGTCGACAACCTCAACATCTACATCGTCCCGAGCGTCAACCCGGACGGCGCGATGTACGTGTTCACGAGCGACACCGGCTGGCGCAAGAACCGTCACCCGGCGTGCGCCGTGGACGTCAACCGCAACTATCCCTCGTTCTGGGGGGCCTGCGGCGGCTCGGACGGGTACTGCTCGTCCGACATCTTCCGCGGCACCGCCGCCGGCTCGGAGCCCGAGACGCAGGCGATGACGGCGCTGACCGATCAGGTGCGGCCGTTCTTCTCGCTGTCGTACCACTCGTACGGCGAGTACATCCTGTACCCCTACGGCTGCACCGACCCGGACGAGATGGCGTCGATCGACGAGATCGCGCACCAGCTCAACGACATGCTGCTCAACGACGATGGGCAGCCCGGGCTGTACGCGACGGGGCCGATCCACTCCACGATCTACGTCGTGGACGGCGGCAGCATCGACGACCAGTACGCGCGGCACGGGGTCTACGGCTTCTCGATCGAGGTCAACGACACCGGGTTCCAGCCGGACTACAACACCTGGCGCGACATCACCGTCGAGCGCCAGCGCGTGGCGTGGCGCTTCTTCCTGGACAAGACGGTGGACGGCCCGGCGATCCGCGGCCGGATCATCGACGCCCACACCGGGCTGCCGCTCGCGGCGGAGTTCTCGGTCGCCGAGGTCACGTACACCCACGGCGAATCGCAGCGGCACGCCGACTCGCGCGGGTTGTACCACTTCCTGGCGCGGCCCAACTCGACGTACCACGTGACGTACTCGATGCCGGGCTACTGCACGATCACGCGCGAGGTGACCGTCGGTAGCGGCCCGGCGATCGTCGACATCCAGCTCGGCCACCCCGCGGCGCCGGCCTACGTCACGGCCGACCCGGCCGGCGAGTCGCGGATCGAGGTCAACTGGGCCGGCGTGCCGGACATCGCGGAGTACCGCGTGTTCCGCTCGCTGACCAGCGGCGGGCCGTACAAGCAGATCGCGACCGTGCCGGTGCCGGCGACGACCTACGCCGACGAGGGCGTCTCGGGCGGCGTGCCGTACTACTACATGGTCCGCGCGTTCCAGGGGTGCGAGTCGCCCGACTCGGCCGAGGCCAGCGCGACGACCACCGGGCCGTGCACGCTGCCGCCGGCGTTCACCGGCGTCGCGGCGGTCACCAACCCGGCCCTGTCGACCTGCACGCTGCAGGTCACGTGGCCCGACGCCGAGCCGTACTGCAACGGCCCGGTGACGTACCGCGTCTACCGCAGCACGACCACGCCGTTCACGCCGGGACCGGCCAACCTGATCGCGTCGGGGTTGCGCGAGAAGCTCTACAACGACCACGGCGCGCTGTCGAACAACGTGACGTACTACTACACCGCGCACGCGGTGGACGCCGCGAGCGGCGCCGAGGACACCAACACCGTCACGCGCTTCTCCGCGCCGACCGGTAACCAGGTCCCCGGCACCTGGCGCGACGACGCGGGCGACATCGGCGCGTCCAAGATGGTCCGCACCTCGCCGTGGTCGGTGCAGCTCACCGGCGGCAACATCGGACCGCGCGTCTACGCGACCGGCAGCTACGGCTCCCGCGTCTGCGCCCCGCTGACATCGCCGGTCGTCCGGCTGCAGGCCAACGCCGTGCTGAAGTTCGCGTCGAAGTACGACATCGAGACGAACAAGGACGCGGGCGAGGTCGAGGTCGCGACCGGTCCGGATTTCGTCAACTGGACGCACCTGGCAACGGTCAACTACCCGGATGCGTTGGCCAACGCCGGCAACGAGTGCGGCATCCCGCCCAGCGGAACGAACAGCGTCTTCTCGCGGACCAATGCCGCGCCGGTCTACACCGGCGGCGGCTACACCGCCTCGCTCGCCGACTACGCGAACCAGGAGATCAAGTTCCGCTTCCGGTTCAGCAGCGACAGTTCGGGCGCGGGGACCGGTTGGTGGATCGACGACATCACGATCACGAACGCCCTGCTCGCCTACTCCTGCGCCTCCGGCGCGGTGCCGACGCCGAAGGAAGTCAGTCCGCCGAGCGATCCCTTGTGGTGCTCGTTCAAGGGCGCCGACGTGATCGTGGACTACGCGCCGGCTTGCGGCGCCCTCGACACCGCGGCCTTCTGGGGCATGGGGCCGATCGCCGGCGCGCCGGCGTGGACCGGCAGCGCCTGCGCGCTCGGCACGACGGGTCACGCGACGTTCGCGCCGCCGGAGCCGGGGCCGGGCGACCTCTTGTACTTCGTCCTCGTCGGCCAGACCGCCAGCCGGGAGGGCACTTACGGCACGGCGTCGAACGGCACCGAGCGTCCCGAGGCCACGGCGCTCGGCTCGTGCGACGTCCCGCAGGACCTCGGCGGCGCCTGTCCCTGAGCTGGTGACGGCCGGCCGCCACGGCGCGGCCGGCCGTCGCTGGTACCGGCGGCAGCGGTTCTTCCGCCGACCGACTCGAGCGGCCGGCATCCGGCCACTGGTCAGCGCCTATGTCCCGTCCTGGATGACACTTGCCAGGCGGCGTGCGAGGAAGCGTCGTTCCGGCGCGTTGGTGACCAGCGAGAGCGCGCGGCGGTATTCCGCCGCCGCTTCCTCGCGGCGGCCGAGCCGCCGCAGGAGGTCGGCGCGCGCGGCCGGCAGCAGGTGGTACGACGCCAGTTCGCCGCGCGCTGCCAGTTCGTCGATCAGCCGCAGGCCGGCTTCGGGTCCGCGGGCCATCGCGACCGCAACCGCGTGGTTGAGCGCGACGACGGGGCCCGGGTACCGCCGGAGCAGTTCCTCGTACAGGGCGACGATCTGCGGCCAGTCCGTGTCGCCTGCGGTCGGGGCCTGCGCGTGCAGCGCGGTGATCGCGGCCTGAATCGCGTAAGGTCCGGGAGGGTGCTCCTGGGCCAGCACCGATTCGACCAGCGCGAGACCCTCCGCGATCTGCGCGCGGTCCCAGCGCGCGCGATCCTGCTCTTCGAGCAGGACGATCCCGCCGTCCGGCGCGAGGCGCGCCTCGCGGCGCGCGTCGTGCAGCAGCACCAGCGCCAGGAGCGCGCGCGCAGCGGCGCGCTGCGGCATCAGCCCGGAGACGAGGCGGGCCAGCCGGATCGCTTCGCTACAGAGGTCGGCGCGCAGGAGCCTGTCGCCGGATGTCGCGGCGTACCCTTCGTTGAACACGAGGTAGATCACCGCGAGGACCGCGTCGAGCCGCTCGGGCAGGAGCTCCGGCGGCGGGACGCGGTACGGGATGCCGGCGTCGCGGATCTTCTTCTTCGCGCGAACGAGGCGCTGCGCCATCGTCGCGGTCGGAACGAGGAACGCGCGCGCGATCTCCTCGGTGTTGAGGCCGCACAGCGTCCGGAGCGTCAGCGCGACCTGGCTCTCGATCGCCAGCGCGGGGTGGCAGCAGGTGAACACGAGCCGCAGACGATCGTCCTCGATCGGCGGCCGGTCGAGGTCGAGGTCGGGATCGGCGCTGCCGCCGACCCGCTCCAGGTCCAGCCCGCCCTGGTCGAAGCGCCGCGAGCGGCGCAGCCGGTCGATCGCCTTGTGCCGCGCGGTGCCGATGAGCCACGAGCCGGGATTGTGCGGCAGACCCGCCGCGGGCCAGCTCCCCAGCGCTTCGACGAACGCCTCGTGCAGCGCGTCCTCGGCCAGGTCGAAATCGCCCAGGGCGCGGATCAGCGTGGCGAGGATTCGCCCCGACTCCTCGCGGTAGATGCGCTCGATCGTCCGGTCCATCGGCCGCCCGCCGGTATGTTACGCGGCGGGCGGCCTCCGGGCCCGGACACGGCTCAGGGCCCGTCGAACTCCATGACCGGACGGATCTCGATCGAGCCGGACCGGGCCGACGGGATGCGCGCGGCGATCGCGAGCGCCTGGTCGAGATTCTCGGCTTTCACGAGGTAGTAGCCGCCGAGTTGCTCGCGCGTCTCGGCGAACGGGCCGTCGGTGGTCAGGGCCTTGCCCTCGCGCACCCGCAGCGTTGTCGCCGTCGCGACCGGCTGCAGCGCGTCGCCGGCGATGTAGTTGCCGCTCTTCTGGATCGAGTCGGTGAAGGCGAAGTACTCGGCCATCATCGCCTGCTGGTCGGCCTCTTTCATCTTCGGCCACTCGGATTCCCTGTCGTAGATCAGCAGCATGTAGCGCATCGGTCTCGTGCTCCTTCCGGGCCGGCTGCGCCGGCCCCCACAGACGGGCCGGGCGGGTTCCGGCCTCACGGTTTCGCGCAGGCGGGCCGGCAGCGCCGGCCCCTGCGTTGGGTAGTCGAATGGAGAAGTCCTGGATCGACAGGGTCCTGCAAAAGTTTTCGCGGACGATGCGCTACTGACTGACGAGTCAGGCGCCCGCTGGTTTCAGCTCGCCGACCGGCTCGCGCGACACGCGCTGCTCGACCAGCAGGATGACCACGGCGCCGGTCACCGCGAGGGCCCCGCTCGCCCACTGCGCGGGCGTGAGCACTTCGTGGAACAGGAAGTACGACGCCGTCCCCACGCAGATCGGCTGGACCTGCAGGACGCCCGACGACGCGGCGACACCGAGACGCTTGATGCTGATGTAGTACGCGACGTGTCCCAGCGCGATGCCGATCACCGAGGAGAGCAGCAACAACGTCAATTGCATGCCGGGCAGGTCGAACGGCCTCGCCCCGGCGCGGTCGCCGATGCCGAGCATCAGCACGACCATCGCCAGCGCGGTGTACTGGCTGATGACGGCGAACGACGTGACCGAAGGGTAGCTGCTCATGTAGTAGCGCACGCTGACCGAGTAGCTGGCGAAGAACAGGCCGGCGGTGATCGCCATCGCGATGCCGGCGATCTGGTCCAGCCGCGGCGGGTGGCCGCCGAGCAGGATCGTGCCGCCCGTCCCGCACAGGACCAGCGCGACCCCCAGCCAGAACCAGGGCGTGCGGACCAGACGGCGCTCCTGGGGGAACAGCAGGTACGCGCCGGCGGCGACGAACAGGATCTGCGTGCGCAGCCCGAACGTGAGCAGGCCGGGATCGATCTTGTAGTGCGCCCAGGTGAAGAAGACCTGGCCGATGCTGTTGACGATCCCGGGCACGAGCGCGGCGCGGAAAATCCCGGGCGGGAGCGTGCGCGCGCGCAGGCCCCAGACCACGACCGGGGCCCACAGCAGCGCGGCGAAGCCGTAGCGCCAACCGTTGCTGGTCCAGGCGTCCATGTCGGAGGCGAAGTGACGCAGGAACAGCGGCACGCTCGACCAGCCGAGGAGCGTGATCACGATCGTCGCCAGGCCGGCGGCGCGCGCGCGTTCGCGAGATTCGGGCATACGGGGCGGAGTTTGTGCCGGTTTTCGGGACCCAACGCAAGGGGGGACAGGTGTTTTACCTGTCCCCCCATCGCGTGGCCGTTCTTCGCGGGCCGCCTGGCGGCGGCTTCTACGGGCCTTCCTGGCCGCAGAGGTTGGAGCCGCGGACCAGGTAGTACCAGCTGTCGCCGTCGGCGGCGGCGCCATCATCGAACGCGGACGGCAGTGGCGACTGCACGACGGACGAGAAGCCGCTCGCCGGGGAAGCCGAGCGGTACACGTCGTAGAGGCTCGCGCTGGTCGGGGCCCACGTCAGCCGCAGGTCGTCCTCGATCGGCGGCTGGATGCCGAGCCCGTTCACGGCGGGCGGCAGGGGTTGCGACGACGCCATCGTCACGGAGCGATACACCGTGTTGGAGTCGGTGAGGCCGCCGTTGTTCGGGCCGCTGCCGCAGCTCTCGTTGTTTTCCGCGCGCACCAGGTAGTGGTAGGTCTGTCCCTGCGCGGCGCTGGTGTCGGTGTAGGAGGTCGTGGCAAGGCCGGTGGCGATCCGGTTCGACGCGTCCGGCGTGAAGCCGGGCGTCGTCGAGCGGTACACGCTGTAGGTGCCCGACACCCCGGTGCCCCACGAGGCAGCCGGGTCCCACGTGATCACCGCCCCGCCCACGGTCGAGCACGGGTCCGAGTCGCTCGCCGCCAGGGCGCCGCCGAACCCCGGCGCGCCGGCGCAGCCGCCGCAGACTTCGCCCAGCGGTTGGCTGCTCTGCCGCACCACGAGCCGGTCCACGTTCCAGCTCGAGGCGCCCGAGTCGCTACCCGAATCGAGCAGGAACGAGACCTGGAAGTTGGCCTGGTTGTCGGCCCACTGCGAGAGGTTGAGTGTCTGTTGCGACCAGCTCGACGCGCGCTGGCCGAAGTTGATGTTGCTGGTCCAGACACGCTGCCAGGCGCCGTTGTTGACCCGCACCTCGACGGCGGCCGTCGTGCCGCGGTTGACGTTGAGCCAGCGCTGGAACTTCATCTCGACGCCGGTCTTGCCGGCGGCGTTGAGCACCGGGCTGGTCGCGCGCTGGACGATGTTCTGCTCGTAGTCGCCGGGGCGCGCGCCGAGGCCGGTCAGGTCGTGGCCGAGCACCTTCGCGCCGCCGAAGGCCGCGGCCGGGTCGGGGTTGTTGGTCCCCTTGCCCTGCGGCGTGTTGAGCTGCCACTCGCCGGCGAGACCCCAGCCGCTGTTGGTCTCGAAGTCGTCGCGGAAGAAGCCGGGGATGCGTCCGCCGTTGAACGCGAACGGCTGGCCGCCGACATCAAGCGCTGCCTCGTTGCCGGCGCGGTCGATCGCGAAGATGCGGAAGTAGTAGCGCCCGCACTCGTTGAGCGGCGAGAGCGTGACCGCGTGGTCGGTCGTCAGCGCGCTGTCCTGGGCCACGCTGCCCAGGGCCGGCGTCGCACCCCACTCGACGCGCCCCGTGGTCGGCTCGGGCGTGGTCCAGCGGACGATGGCGCTGGAGTCGGTCAGGTCGGTGACCTGCGGCATGCCCGGCGCGCTGGCGCCGCAGTCCATGATCGAAGAACCGAACGAAGCGACCGCGGTGCCCGTGCCGTCGTTCTCGTCGACGTACTTCGCGGTGAGCTGGGCGTTGCCCGCGACGGCGAGCGCGCCGTCGTCGGGAACCGCCGGGCCGGTCGTGGTCGCGAGGTTGGCGCTGTAGACGTGCGAGCCGGGGGCGGTCTCGACGAGGGACAGGGTCTCCGGCGCGGTCTCGCTGTCGGACCAGACCTGGACCGCGAGCGGGCCGGGGCCGGCGTTGCCGTCCACCACCTGGACCACGACGGTTTCACCGCAGCCGTAGCTCAGGCGGACGAACTCGATCCGCCCGGCGAGGCTGATGTACGACGCGGTCTCGCAGTTGGAAACGCGGCTCTCGCAGGCCGCGTTCGAGCCGACCGCCTGCACGCGGTACGCGATGTCGATGATGCTCGCCACGTCCGGGTCGAGCCACGTCGTCGCCGGCGCGGTCACCTCGGCGACCGGGACCTGCGAGCGGTCGCACCCCAACTCGCCGCGGAACACGCGGTACTTCGCGGCGTTGGCGATCGAATTCCAGGTCAGCCGGATCCCGCTGCCCTCCACCGCGGTGGACAGCGCGGGCTGCGACAGCGACGGGCAGGCGCTGGTGTTCTTGTTCGCGGCGTCGGCAGCGGTGCCGCAGGCGATGTTGTGACGCTTGAACGCGGCGAAGATCGCCGCGGCGTGCGGCGTTCCGTTGTTGAGGTTGCCGTCGTCGTCGTCGGCCACGCGCAGCTTGTGGAACCAGCTCCCGGTGCCGCAGCCGTCCGACGAGGGCAGCGCGCAGTTGTAGGCCGACCCGCCGGAACCGTTGCGCGACTGGTAGAACAGGCGCTCGGCGAGCTGCCAGGCGCTGTCGGCGTCCAGCCCCGCCGCGGGCAGGTCGCGCGTGGCGAGGTCGAACATCGCCTCGGCGCTCACGCGGGCCTCGCAGTGCTCTTCCTTGCCGCACGGGCCGCCGCCGCCGCCGCAGTTGTTGGTCAGGAAGCCCTGCGGCGTGGCCGGGGTGTTCGAGGCGTGCTTGGCCCAGTCCTCGTCCCGCACGCCGGTGCAGTCGAGGCAGGCGTCGCCGTAGCCGCTGCAGTTGCTGTCGCTGAAGCCGCGGCCGACGCACGACTCGCGCGCTTCGAGGATCGCGACGACGTCGGCATAGCCCTCGGAGGGGTTGTCGAAGCCGCCACCGTCGTTCTGGTCGAGGCCGTGCCCCAACTCGTGCGAGAACACGCCGGACAGCTCGCAGGTGTTCCGGCAGCCGTTCCCGGCGCGGTACATGTTGAGCGAACCGCCCCACGACGCATTGCAGGTGTTGTTGACGTTGGAGTTGACCGTGACCTGGCCCTGCAGCCAGGCGTTGCCGGGGAGCCAGTAGCGCAGCTTCTCCTTCAGCCGGTTGACGTGGTAGAAGCAGGTGCGCGAGGCGTGCGTGTTGCCCGGCGACGAGCCGGCCGGCACGTCGCAGTTGGTCCCGGGCCCCTGCCGCAGGTCGAGCGTCTCGCCGCAGAAGACCGTCTCGCTGACCAGCCCGCAGGCGTCGTTGATCCGCACGTACGGGCCGTTGAGCGTGGTGCGCGCTGCCGCGCCGGGGGTCGAGCAGGCGTACTGCCCGTGCGCGCTGGCCGTGATCGCCGGTGCGCCGTCGATGCTGATGTCGGCGAACGGGACCGGCAGGCCCGGCACCTCGACGCCCTCCGGACCGATGCCGTCGCTCGAGAGCGGGAAGACGCCGCCCTTGACGCGGTCGTAACGCGTGTCGTCGAACAGCGCCACGACCTGCGCGGTGCGGGCGTCCACGTCGGCGACCCAGCGCGCCTCCTCGCCCGGGACGTGGAAGCGGAAGCGCCAGACGAGCTGGTGCGTCAAGCCCTCGCCGCGCACGCCGGCCCAACGGCCCGCGGGAACACCCTGCGGGTCGACCGGCACGAGCGTCAAGAGCGGTAGCGCGTCCTGTTCCAGTTCGGAGGCCGACCGGACGGAGAGGTACTCGTGCAGCGCGGCCTCGGCCTCGGCCACGCCGATCCGCGGGACCTGCGGACCGCGCACGCGGGCCAGGCGCTCGGCGCCGAAGGCGACGAGGTTACCGTGCGCGACCTGGAACTCGAGGCGCGCGCCTTCGACCGGCACGCCGTCGACGACCTGCCGGAAGACGATCTGCCACACGTGGTCGTTGACCTTCTTCGAGGCTTCGCGGTCGAGCTGCAGCTGGGCCGGCCACGACCCGAGCAGGTGCTCGTTCTGGGCCAGGAGCGTGCGGGCCCGGCCCTCGAGCAGCGCGAGCGGGTCGCCCTCGGCGAGCGGCAGGACGTTGGCCGTGCCCGAGATCCAGGGGATCCCGGCGCCCTGGGCCAGCGTCGGCAGCCCGGTCCGGTGGTCGAGCCAGGCCGCCCAACCTCCGTGGCGGGCGGAGAAGTCGTTCCAGCCGGTTCGCAGCGCGTCCGTGGACGGAAGGTCGTCCGCCGGCTCGGCAACCGTCGGGATCACCTGCCCCGGCGGCGCGATCGCGAGGGGGTCGAAGCGCGAGGAGTCCCCGCGCGGGACGAGGGCCAGCGCGGCGGTACACGAAGAAACAGCGAAACACACGAAGAGCGGGAACAGCGAGCGGGATTGGCGGCGCATCCGTCCTCCGCCGCCGGAAGGGAGCCTGGGCGGCGCGTAGTTTATACGGGCCGGAGCGAAGGTAACGCAAGAGAAACAAGGAAATTGATATTGGTAAGGTTGATCCGGCCCTCAGACCGCGATCCGCGGCAGGGACGGGTGGATGCGGGAGACGATCTCGTAGTGGATGGTGCTGGCCCAGGTGGCGAGGTCCTCGGCGCGGATCGCCTCCTCGCCGTCGCCGCCCAGGAGCACCGCGACGTCGCCGGCCTGCGCCTGCGCGATGTCGGTGACGTCGACCATGCACATGTTCATGCAGATCCGGCCGACGACCGGCGCGCGCTGCCCGTGCAAGAGGACGTGCGCGCGGCCCGACAGCGCGCGCGCGTAGCCCTCGTAGTAGCCGACCGGCAGGACGGCGATGCGCGAGGGGCGCGTCGCGCGCCAGGTGCGGCCGTAGCCGACGAAAGAACCGGCCGCGACGTCCTTGACCTGCGCGACGAGGCACTTCCAGGTCATCGCGGCCCGCAGGCGGAACGCGGAGATGCCGCGCTCGCGCGCGGAGACCAGCGTCTCGCGCGAGGGCCACAGGCCATAGATGCCGATCCCGGCGCGCGCGAGCTGGAAATGCGTCTCCGGGAACAGGATCGTGGCCGCGGAGCAGGCCGCGTGGACGAGCGGCGGCTCGATCCCTTCGTCGCGGAAGCGGGCCACGGCGGCGGCGAACGCCGCGAGCTGGCGCTCGGCGTAGGCGTGGTCCGTCGTGTCCTCGATGTCCGCGAAGTGGGTCGAGATCCCCTCCAGCTCGAGGCCGGGGATCGCGCCGGCCAGGCGCGCGAGGTCGAGCGCCCGCGAGACCGGCAGCCCCTGGCGGTTCGTGCCGGTCTCGATCTTGACGTGCACGCGCGCCGTGCGGCCGAGGCGCAACGCGGCGCGCGAGAGAGCCGGCAGCGCGTCGGCGTCGTACAGCGTCAGGCGCAGGTCGTGCTCCACCGCGGCGCCCGCGTCGGCCGCCGGCACGTGGTTGAGCAGCAGGATCGGCACGGCCGGGCCGACGAGCTGGCGCAGCGCGATGCCCTCGACGAGACCGCCGGCGGCGAGCCACGCCGCGCCAGCCTCCAGCGCTGCCGGCGCCACGAGCGCCATGCCGTGGCCGTAGGCGTCCGACTTGACGACCGCCACCAGCCGCGATGGCGGCGCCAGTCGCGCGGCGAAGGCGCGCACGTTGTCGCGCACGGCGCCGAGGTCGATCTCGAGCCAGCTGACGGTCCCGGCCGGCAATCCGTGGGGCCGGGCGGCGCTGCGCGCGGCACCCGCGCCGGCGCGTGCAGGAGGAGCGGACATGGGCTCGATCATACGCGAGAGGTGGTTCCTGGCACCGGGCGGGCTCGCCGGACCGGCGCGGTCCTGGTTCCCTGGTGAACCGGCCGGCTCAGGCCGAGCCGTAGCGCTGCAGCTTGCGGTACAACGTCGTGCGGCCGATCCCGAGCGCGCGCGAGACCTGGCTCAGGTTCCCGCCGTAGAACTCGACCGCGCGCAGGATGTGCCGGCGCTCGACCTCCTCGAGCGTGGGCAGCGCGCCGTCCGCCGAGCCCCCGGCCTCCGCCGCGCACGCGCGCGCCGAGCGCGGCCCGAACAGGCCGGCCGACTGGATCTCCTCCGGCAGGTGCTCGGGCTGGATCGCCTCGCTGCCGGCGAGGACCAGCGCCCGGTGCAGGCAGTTCTGCATCTCGCGCACGTTGCCCGGCCAGTCGTACGCCTCGAGCAGCGCCATGGCCGAGGGGTGCACCGCGGGCGTGCGTCCGCCGCAGGCGCGCTCGAGCACGTGCCGCACGAGGTGCGGGATGTCCTGCCGGCGTTCGCGCAGGGGCGGGATCGTGACCGGGAAGACGGAGACGCGGTAGAACAGGTCCTCGCGGAAGCGACCCTCGAGCACGAGCGCGCCGAGGTCGCGGTTCGTGGCGCAGATGATCCGCACGTCCACCGCGATCGGGAAGGCGCCGCCGAGCCGCGTGATCGTCTGCTCCTGGATCGCGCGCAGGAGTTTCACCTGCAGCGCCGGGCTCATCTCGCCGATCTCGTCGAGGAACAGCGTGCCGCCGTGCGCGGCCTCGAACTTGCCGGCGCGCGTGCGGACGGCCCCGGTGAACGAGCCGCGCTCGTGGCCGAACAGCTCGCTCTCGAGCAGCGCCTCGGGCAGCGCGGCGCAGTTGATGGCCACGAACGGCCCGCCGGCGCGCGGGCCTTTTTCGTGGATCGTGCGCGCGAACAGGTCCTTGCCGGTGCCGGACTCGCCGAGCAGCAGCACCGTCAGGTCGGTCGGCAGGACCTTCTCGACCATGCGCATCGTCTCGCGCAGGCCGCCGTCCGCGCCGACGATCTCGCTGAACCCGCCCGCGCCGAGCCGCTGGCGCAGGTCGCTCAGCTCGCGCGCGAGGTGCTGGAAGTCGAGCGCGTTGCGCACCGCGACGGTCAGCCGCCCGGCGTCGATCGGCTTGGTCAGGAAATCGCGCGCGCCGAGCTTCATCGCCTCCACGGCGTTCTCGACGGAACCGTGCGCCGTCAGCACGATCACCGGCAACTCGGGATGGCGGCGGCGCAACCGGCGCAGCGTCTCGATGCCGTCGATCCCCGGCAGCATCAGGTCGAGCAGGACGAGGTCCGGCGGGTCGGCGTCGATCGCGACCAGGGCGTCCTCGCCGGTCTCCACGCAGTGCGGCCGGTAGTCCGCGCGCTCGAGGTTGAACGCCAGAAGGCGCCGGGTGCCCGGCTCGTCGTCGACGACCAGCACCCGCGCGGTGGCGCGCGCAGCGATCCCGACCGGCGCCTGTTCGGTGACAACTCCCACGGCCAGCTCCCCGTTGTTTCGCCCTGTTCCTCTCAGGATCGAATATGGGTGCCCGGGCCCGGTGTGCCAGCTTGAAACGCCCGGGCGGCCCGTTCCGGGGCACCCCTCCCGTCCGCAGGCCCGGGCGTGCCGCTCGGCAAGTTCGGATTGCGCGGCCCTTGCCCGCCGGCTGCCGCGGGACCGAGGTTCCTCGTGGGTACGGGCTTTGCAACCTGCCCGCGCGAGGGGCGCTCCCGCCCGGGGAGCGGCCGCGGAGCGGAAATGCGTCTGGGAGAGAAGGTCGGCACCGGCCGCGAATCCGCGTCGGTCGGCATTCGCGAGGAGCTGCAGCGCTCGCAGGCGGTCGACTCGGTGCCGCTGGGCCTGGCGCTGACCGACGCCAGCGGCCGGATCGAGTGGAGCAACCGCTGGCTGCAGGAGCACCTGCGGCTCGGCCGGTCAACGCTGCGCGGCGAGAGCGCGAGCGTGGTGGCCGGCCCCTACGCGATGGAAGCCGAGGGGCTGCAGGTGCTGGAGCTGATCCGGCAAGGCAGCGGCTCGCTCGAGCTGACGGCGTTCAGCCGCGACGGCCTGTCGTTCCTGTGCCAAGTGCGCGTCCAGGCGGTCTCGGACTCGGTCCTGCCCGGCGGGCGCCTCGTCACGCTGATCGACCTCACGGAGCGCCAGCAGCTGCAGGCGGAACTGCTGCTCAACGCCGAGGCCGCGCGGCGCGAGCACGAGATCCTGCGCGCCACCGCGCAGTCGCTCGAGGACGGCCTGCTCGTCGCCGACGACGCGGACCGCGTGGTGCTGTGCAACGACGCGGCCTGCGAGCTGTTCGGGCTGCCCGCGGCCGCCCACGGGCGCTCGGTGCGCGAGATGGAGATCCCGACCGCCGTGCGCGGGGCGTGGCTGGCGTTCGTCGCCTCGGGTCGCGGCGAGTCGGTGCAGACCGCGCGGGTCAGCTTCGGCGGCGGACCGGCGCGGATGCTGCTCCTGCGCTTCGTGCGCGCGCGCGCGGCGCACGGCGCGCCGATCGCCAGCGTGCTGATCGCGCGCGATCTCTCGCGGCTCGCCGAGCGCAACCGCCGCGAGATCGCGCTGGCCGACGAGACGCCGCTCGCGTGCCGGCCGGCGGACGTGGCGCAGCTCGTGCGCGACGCGCTCGTGGCGTTCGCTTCCGGCGCCGGCTCCGACGTCCCGGTCGAGGCCGACCTGCCGCTGCGCGCGGTCCCGGCCAGCGTCGATGCCGGGGCGTTCGGCCGGCTGGTCGCGGAACTGCTGGACAACGCCGCGCGCCACGGGAACTCGCCGCGCGGCGTGCGCGTGTCGCTCGCCGCCGGGGACGGGCTGGTGCGCCTGTCGGTGCGGGACTGGGGACCGGGGCTGGCGCCGGACCGGCTGGAGAGCGTGTTCGACCCGCTCCCGCCCGGCGCCGCCGAGCCGCGCACGGCGGGGCTCGCGCTGTGCCGCCGCGTCGCCTCGGGGCACGGCGGGTCGGTCTGGGCGGAACTGCCCGCGGACGGCGGGCTGCGGATCGTCGCCGAGTTGCCGCGCTAGCCGCGGGGTCCGGGGGGCCGGGGACTTCTCCAGACTCGGCCTTGCTGGAGTCCCCGGTCCCCCGGCCCATGGCTGCGGGGCGCGCCGGCTTCCCCCTGCGCGACCCACCGGAGTTGTCCGGGCAAGGTCATACGTCGATGCCGGGGTGCGCACCAGACGCGCCCGCCGCGGTCGTGCGGAGCCGGCACCGCGCGGGCGATCGGCTAGCGAACCCGGTGCAGCGCCAGGCGGCTGACCGTGCCCAAGGGCTCCTCGGGCGAGCCGCCGAGGACGACGATCAGGTCGCCCCGCGCGATCTCCTTGCGGCGCCGCAGGTCGGCCTCGATGCGGCGGATCGCGCAGTCCAGGGACGGCTGCTCGCGCAGCCGGCGCGGCACCGCGCCGCGCATCAGCGTCAGCCGGGTGAGCGTGCGCGGGTTCGGCGTGTAGGCCAACGTCGGCGTGCGCAGGGGGTAGCGCGCGAGCTGGCGCGCGGTCGCCCCGCTGCGCGTCAGCGCGACGACCACGCGCGCATTCGCGTCGATCGCCATCGTCACGGCCGCCTCCGCCAGCGCCTCCGCCACGCGCAGCCCCGCGGGCGAGTGCGGCCGCCGCGGCTGGCGGAACAGCATCGGCTCCGCCGAGCGCACGATGCGGTCCATCATCGCGACCGACTCGACCGGGTACTCTCCCACCGCTGTCTCGGCGGTCAGCATCACGGCCCACGCGCCGTCGAGGACGGCGTTGGCGACGTCGGAGGCCTCCGCGCGCGTCGGCCGCGAGGAGTGGCGCATCGACTCCAGCATCTGGGTCGCGATGATCGACGGCAGCCCGACGGTCCAGCACGCGTTCAGGATCCGCTTCTGCTCGACGGGCACCTGTTCCGGCGACAGGGCCACGCCGAGATCGCCGCGCGCCACGAGCACCGCGTCCGAGACGAGCAGGATCTCGTCGAGGTTTTCGAGCGCCTGGCGCGTCTCGATCTTGGCCACGAGGAGCTGGTCGCCGCCGAGGCGCCGGAGCAGGCGGCGCGCCTGCACGAGGTCCTGCGCGCGACGCACGAACGACAGCGCGAGGAAGTCGGCCTGCAGCTCGACCGCCAGCGCCAGGTCGCGGCGATCCTTGGCCGAGAGCGCCAGGCGCACCGCCTTGGCCTGCGGCAGGAACAGCCCGGCGCGCGCGGTCAGCTCTTCGCCCTCGACCACGCGGCAGATCACGCGCCCGCGCGCGATGCGCTGCACCTCGAGGCGCACGAGCCCGTCCATCAGCAGCAGCTCGTGGCCCGGCGCGGCCTCGACCGGCAGGTCGGCATAGGCCACCGGGATCACCCCCGCGGCCGGGTCCGCCTCGGCCGCGCGCGTGGTCAGCGTCAGCGTCATGCCGTGGCGCAGCCGCAGCGGCCCCGCGAAATCGCCGAGCCGGAGCTTCGGCCCCTGCAAATCGACCATCAGGCCGATCGGCCGGCCCGCCGCGTGCGCCGCCTGCCGCACGAGCCGCGCCATCCGCCGGTGGTCGGCGTGCGTGCCGTGGCTCATGTTCAGGCGCGCGGCGTCCATGCCGGCGGCAACGAGCCGGCGCAGCGTCCGCCGATTGGCCGAGCCCGGGCCGAGCGTGGCGATGATCCGGGTCAGGCGCGGGTTCTTCATGGGCTTCACCTCGGCAGCCGGCCGCTCACGGGTTGAGCTGCTGGAGGATCTCGGGGTTCTCCTCTTCCTGCGCCAGGAGCGAGTGGCAGGTGAAGCAATCCTGCGAGATCGACTTGCCGTCCGCGGACTGGTGCTCGTCGTCGTGGCAGCGGAAGCAGCCCGGGCTCTGCTCGTGTCCGATGTGGTTGGGGTAGGTGCCCCACTTGATGTTCATCGACGGGAACACGTTCGTGCGGTAGATCTGCACGATCTGCGCGATCGAAGAGTCGAGGGCGGCGCGCTTGTCCCCCGCCAGGAGCTGCGGGTAGTTGTGCTGGTAGAACCCGCGCAGCTGCGCGGTGATCTGCTCCGCCGCCTGCTCGTGGCTGGCGTAGTCCTTCTGCAGCGCCGCGAGCCCCTCGCGGACGATGAACGGCAGCGAGCGGTCCACGCGCCCCTCGACGATCGACTGGTCCAGCTCCGGCTTGGCCAGGCGGTAGATGTGCGTCGGCCGGTTGTGGCAGTCGATGCAGTCCATCGTGCGCCATTCGCCGGCCTCGGCGGGCACCCGCTGCCCCGGCTTGGCGTAGACGCGCTTGCTGCCATCCGCCGCGGTGAGCTCCACCTCGTAGATCGTCTGCCGGGTGGCGTCGGCGCGGTAGCGGATCTTGATCTTCGGGTCGACGTGCCAGTGGATGCCGCGCGACTCGCGCCCCTGGATCCCGCCCACGCGCAGGAGCAGCACGGTCTTCTGCTCCGTGTTGGCCTCGTCGTCGGCGTAATGCGTGATCACCTTCAACCGGTCGCCGACGAACTTGCTCGGCCAGTGGCACTGTTCGCACGTCTCGCGCGCCGGGCGCAGGTTCTCGATCGGCGCCGGGATCGGGCGCGGGTAGAGGTTCAGGTTGACCGAGACCACCTGCCACGTCCCGGAGAGCTTCGACTTGACGAACCAGTTCGCGCCGGGGCCGATGTGGCAGGCGACGCACTCGACGTGGGCGTGGGGCGAGCGCTGGTACGTCGTGAACTCCGGGGCCATCACCGAGTGGCAGGTCTCGCCGCAGAACTCCGTCGAGTCCATCACCTCGACGCCCTTGTACATCGCCATGCCGAGGATCACGACGTTGATCACCGTCGCCGCCACGAACAGGAGGAAGTTGCGCCGCGTGCCGGACCGGTTCAGGTCGATCACGGGGAACGCGGCCGGCGGGTGGCCCTCGCGCGCCGCCTGCGCATCGCGGCGGCGCTGGCGCCACAGTCCGACCGGGATCAAGAGGAGGCCGAGCACGAAGAAGGCCGGCAGGATCAGGAACGCCAGGATCCCCAGGTACGGTCCGCCGGTGAAGCCGATCAGTTCGATCGCGAACAGCATCAGGATCAGAAGGGCGCTGGCCGTCGTCAGGGCCGCCCCGGCCAGGCTGATCGGGTTGCGGCTGATGCGGCCGATCGTGTCGCGCATCGGGCGAGTCCTCCGTGTCCTGCGGATCATACGGAAGCGCGGCGGGGCGCGGGGGTCGTTTCGAGCTAACTGCCGCGCGCGAACGGTTGTCGCGGATGCCGCCCGACTTCCCGGCCGGGTGTTCAGTTCCCGGCCACCGGGCCGATGAGCCGGCTGCGGAGGCCCTGATGCCCGGTCCCCCCACGCTGGTTGACCGCCCAAAGGAGGTCCGCGCCGAGGGTGTGCCGAGCGTCCAGGGGCTGTCCCTGATCCGGCTCCTCGCGCGCGGCGGGTTCGCGGAAGTCTGGGAGGCGGAGCAGGTCAGCCTCGCGCGCCGCGTCGCGGTCAAGATCCTGCGCCACGAGCACCTCGCGCACCGGCAGATGGTCGACCTGTTCGACCAGGAAGCGCGGGTGCTCGCGCGGCTGAGCCATCCCAACGTGGTCCAGGTCATCGACCGCGGCACGTGCTCGCACGGCCCGTACATCGTCATGGAGTACGTGGAAGGCGAGACGCTGCAGGAGATCCTCTCGCGCGGCGGCATCAGCCAGGACCGCGCCCTGACGATCCTGATGCAGTCGGCCCGCGGCCTCGCCTACGCGCACCGCAACCGCATCATCCACCGCGACGTGAAGCCGGCGAACATCCTCGTCGGCCGCAACGGTCACGTGAAGATGTCGGACTTCGGCATCGCGGCCGTGCGCGCCGCCGCCGTCGAAGAGCCGAGCGACGACTCCGAGCCGCGCCGGACGGCGCTGGGCACGCGGGCGTTCATGGCGCCCGAGCAGCGCGTCTCGTTCGACGGCGTCGGCCCGGCGGCCGACGTCTACTCGCTCGGCGTGATCCTGCACCGGATCGTCACCGGCCGGCTGCCGCAGCCCGATGCCGCGCTGTCGGCCTCGGCGCAGATCCCCGACGCGCTGCTGGCGATCCTCGAGAAAAGCCTGTCGTTCGATCCGGAGGCGCGCTACGCGGACGCCGGGGCGTTCCGCGAGGCGCTGGTCAACGCGCTCGCGGGGCAGCACCTCGACGACCGCGTGCGACGCGGGGCGGCGACGGCGTTCGCCTCGCACGGCCGCTTCGAGCTGCTCGACGTCATCCGGCAGGACGACCGCCGGTCGGTGTACCTCGTGCGCCGCGGCGGACCGCACGGCGACAAGATCGTCGTCAAGCGTTACCTCAAGAACGCCGAGGCGTTGCGCACGGCGCGGACCATGATGCGCGTCCAGCACCCGCACATCGTCCGGCTGTACGCGGTCGCCGAGCGCGAAGACTCGTTCATCATGGTGATGGAGCACCTGCCCGGCGGGGACCTGCGCGAGCGCCTGGTCCAGCCCCACCCGTGGCAGGAGGCTGCCCGCATCGGGCGCGACGTCGCGCGCGCGCTGGCGCACGCCGCCCGGCACGGCGTCGTGCACGGGAACGTGCGGCCGTCGAACATCATGTTCGACCGCGCGGGCGCGATCCGGGTGACCGACTTCGGCCTGCCCGAGCACTACGTCGGCGAGGCCGGGAAGCGCAACTGGTACGCGCCGCCCGAGGGTGGGCGCTCGGCGGAAGCCGATCTGTACGCGCTCGGCGCCGTCCTCTACGAGGTGATGTTCGCCGCGGGCGTGCCGGAGAACCCGGCCGCGGCCCTGGAAAAAGCGGGCCAGCGTGGCGACATCCCCGACGGCATGCTGGCGGTGTTGCGGCGCCTGATGGCGGAGCCCGGGCTCAGGTACGACTCCGCCGAGCTGGTCGCGCAGCACCTCGAGAGCCTGCTCCGCGACGACGAGATCTCGGCCTCCGCGGAACGCGCGCGCAGCGCGGCGACGACGGCCGTGGCTCGATGCGGCGCGGTGGCCGCGGTGCGCGCGCAGCTCGCGGCCTTGATCGGCCTCGGCGGCCTGCTGCTCGTCTGGGCGCTGCAGTTGCCCGCCGTCCAACAGCGTCTCGTGGACTGGTTCGCGAGCCACTGATCGGGACAGGTGGCACAGCTGACCCTCGCCTCACCTCGCGACACGAAAGCACGTGCGAACGACGGGACTTGGCGTGCCACCGGTCCCCCCGGCCTGTGGTATACCGCGCGCGTGGACTCATCCGGTTCGCGGGCGGCGCGGAGCTGGGACGCGCTGTTCCTCCTCGCCGTGTGGCTCTCGATCGTCCCCGGGCTCGAGCGGCCGGCCAACGCGCCGCGCGAGGCGCTCGTGCTGTTCGGCGTGCCGCTCGTGGCCGCGCTCTCGATCGCGCGCCGCCCGTTCGCGCCGTCGCGCGGGCTGGGGGCGCTCTTAGCGATCGCGCTGGTCGGTGGCACGGCGGGGCTCGCGCTCGCGCCCGTGCCGGAACTCGCTGCGGTGGCCCGCGACCTCGCGCTCCTCGTCGCGTTGTGGCTCCTGGCCTGGATCGGATCGAGCGCGCCCGGCGAGGCCGACGACCGCGTCGCGTGGGCGGCGGCCGTCGCCGTCGCGCTCGCCGGGCTCGCCGGGCTGGCCCAGGCGTGGTTCGGCTGGGCGGGGCTGCCGCAGGCGCGCCCGCCGGGCGCGCTGTTCGCGAACCGCAACATGGCGGCCGAAGCATTCGTCGTGCTGGTGCCGTTGGCCGCGGCGGCACGCGCGCTCGCGCGCGGCCCGGCGGCGCGCTGGTCGGTTTCGCTGGCGTGCGGGCTGGGCGCCGCGGCGCTGGTGGCGACGCGCAGCCGCGGGGGCTGGGCCGGCGCGCTTCTCGGCTGGGGCTTGGCGCTCGCGCTCATGGTCCTCACCGGCCGCGCGCGCCGCGGCGCGGCGCCGGGGTGGCGAGCACCCTACGACCTCGTCGCGGCGATCGCGATCGTCGTGCTCGCGCTGCTCGTCCCGGTGCGCGGGACGGAGCCGCTGCCGTCGGTGCGCGTGACCGTGGCGTCGTTGTCCCGCGGCGACACCGTGTCGGTCCGGCGCGCGCTGGCCGCGAACACCTGGGACCTCGCGCGCGAGCGCCCGCTGGCGGGCTGGGGCGCGGGGCGCTTCGCCGCCGTGTACCCGTTGGCCCATGACCGGAGCCTCGCGACACCCGGGTTCGGGCTCGACCGGCAGCCCGAGCACGCCGAGAACGAGCCGCTGGAGTTCGCGGCGGAGCTGGGCCTGCCCGCGGCGCTGGCCCAGCTCGCGGCGCTTTTCGGGGCGATCGCGCTCTCGCTGCGCGCGCTCTGCCGCGCCGCCGACGGCGCCGCGCGCGCGCACGCCGCGGCGCGCCTCGCCGCGCTGGCGGGCGTCGCCGTCCACGGGCTGGTCAGCTTCCCGCTGCACTCGCCGGCCAGCGCGGTCGCGGCGTGGTGGATCGTGGGCCGCGCCTGGTCGGCCGGCGGCCGGCTCGCGATCGGCTCGCCGGCGCTCCGGCGCGCACTGGTCGTCGCCGGCGCGGCGCTGGCGCTGGCCGGCGGCGCGGTCGGCGCGCGCGAGATCGCCGCGCAGGCGCGGCTGAACGCGGCGCTCGCGGCGCACGGGCGCGCCGAGTGCGGCGCCGCGCTGGACGCGGCGCGCGCGGCGACGCGCCGCGCGCCGTGGTTGCGGCGCGACGTGTCGCTGGCGGCGATGCTCGGCTTCGCCTGCGAGAAGGACCCGGCGCGCTCGCTCGAACTGCTGGAGCCGGCGCTGGCGAAGAACCCGCACCAGCTGAACCTGCTGCTCGCGACCGGGGCGCGCCGGCTGAAAGCTGGTCGGCTGCAGGACGCGGACGCCGCCTTCCGCCACGCGCTGGAGATCGACCGCACGCTCGGTCGCGCGTGGCTCGGGCTGGCGATGACCGCCGGCGCACGGGGCGACGCCGGCGCGCAGGCCGAGGCCTGCCGGCAGGCCCTCGCCGCGCCCGAGGTCCTGCCGGAGACGCGGGTGTACTGCGGCGGTGGCGGCCCGCGGTCGGACTGATCAGAATCCCGGCATTCCGGCCGCCGGGGCGGGGCGGGAGCGAGGAGGAGCGGCATGAAGCACGGGGCGCGCAACGAGGTCGTGGCGACCGTCACGTCGGTCAAGAAGGGCGACGTGATGTCGCTGGTGAAGTTCGATGTCACGCTGCCCGCGGCGATGGCGTCGGTGCTGACCACCGAGTCGGTGGAGCACATGAACCTCGCCCCCGGCGACAAGGTCCGGCTGCTGGTCAAGGCGATCCACGTCCTGCCGGGCAAGGACTGAGTCGCCGGTTTCCATGCCCGCGCCCCCCGACCTCTCCAGCCTGCGCATCGACGACGGCGCGCGGCGCCGGCGCGGTTCGCCGCGCCGCCTGGTCCTGGTCCTCGTCCTCGGCGTCGCGCTGGTGGCCGCGCTGGCCGCGGCGTACGCGCTGTTCGGCCGCACGCCGGCGGTGCGCGTCGCCGCGGCGCGCGCGGCGCCAGGCGGCGGAGAGCAGGCGCTCTTGCAGGCCAGCGGCTACGTCACCCCGCGCCGCCGGGCGACCGTGGCGGCCAAGATCACCGGCCGGGTCGCCGAGGTCTACGCCGAGGAGGGGATGCGCGTCGAGCCGGGGCAGGTGCTGGCGCGGCTCGACGACACCGAGGCCCGCTCGCGCCTCGCCGCGGCCGAGACGCAGCGCGACGTCGCCGCCGCCGCGCGGCGTGACCTCGAGGTCAACCTCGCGAACGCCGAGCGCGAACTGGCGCGGGCCCGCGAGCTGCGCGCCTCCGGCTTCGAGAGCCAAAAGGCGCTCGACGACGCCGCCACGGCCGTGGACAGCCTGCGCGCGCGGCTCGACCTGGCGCGCGAGCAGCTACGCTCGGCCGAGGCCAACGTGCGCGTGGCGCGCGACGAGCTGGACAACTGCACCGTGCGGGCGCCGTTCGCCGGGATCGTGGTGTCGAAGGACGCGCAGCGCGGCGAGATGGTGTCGCCGATCTCGGCCGGCGGCGGGTTCACGCGCACCGGGATCGCGACGATCGTCGACATGGGATCGCTGGAGATCGAGGTCGACGTCAACGAATCGCACATCGCGAAGATCCGCCCCGGCCAGCGCGTGACGGCGGTGCTCGACGCCTACCCCGACTGGCGCATCCCGGCGGCGGTGCGGACGGTCATCCCGACCGCCGACCGCCAGAAGGCGACGGTCAAGGTGCGGATCGCGCTGGCCGAGGACGTGCTGTTCGACCCGCGGCTTCTGCCCGACATGGGGGTCAAGGTGAGCTTCCTCGCCGACGAGCAGGCCGGCGCGGCGGCCCGCGCGGCCCGGGCGCTGGTGCCCAAGGCGGCGCTGCGGCAGGTCGGCGGCAAGTCGATGGTGGCCGTCGTCCGCGACGGTCGCGTCGAGATGCGCACGGTCACGGCGGGCGCAGAACTCGGCTCCGACGTCGAAATGCTCGCCGGTGTCAGCGAGGGCGAGGCCGTGGTCGTCGAGGGGCCGGAACTCCGCGACGGCCAGCCGGTGCGGGTGGAGTGAACCGATGGTAGACGTCAGCGGCCGGCGCGCGACGGCGAGCCTGATCCGCGCCCGCAACCTCGACAAGACCTACCGCCGCGGCGGCGAGGAGATCCACGTCCTGCAGGGGCTGAACCTCGACGTGGACGCCGGCGAGTTCGTCGCGTTCATGGGACCGTCGGGCTCCGGCAAGACGACGCTCCTCAACCTCCTCGGCGGGCTCGACGTCCCGTCGTCCGGCACGATCTCGGTCGCGGGGGACGAGATCACGAGCCTGTCGGGGGCGCGCCTGACCGAGTGGCGGGCGCGGCACGTCGGCTTCATCTTCCAGCTCTACAACCTGATCCCGGTCCTGACCGCCTTCCAGAACGTCGAGTTGCCGCTCCTGTTGACGCGCCTGTCGCGCGCCGAGCGCCGGCGCCACGTCGAGTCCGCGCTGTCGATCGTCGGGCTCGCCGACCGGATGAAGCACTACCCGCGGCAGCTCTCCGGCGGGCAGGAGCAGCGCGTCGCGATTGCGCGCGCGCTGGTCGCCGACCCGACGTTCCTGTTGTGCGACGAGCCGACGGGCGATCTCGACCGCAAGAGCGCCGACGAGATCGTCGAGCTGCTCGAGCGGCTGGTGCGCGAGTTCGGCAAGACGGTTCTGATGGTCACGCACGACCCGCGCGTGGCCGAGCGGGCGCACACGACGCTGCACCTGGAGAAGGGCTCGCTGGTCGAGGCAGCGCGGGGGCCGGCTTGAAGTACTGGCACCTTTTGCGGGCCAACCTCGGGCGCAAGAAGCTGCGCACCGTGCTGACCGTCGGCTCGTTCGCGGTCGCCCTGCTCTTGTTCGGCCTTCTGGCGGGAATCCACAGCGCGTTCTACGCCGGGATCGACGTCGCCGGGGCCGACCGGCTGGTCGTGATCAACCGGGTTTCGCTGATCCAGCCGCTGCCGCACTCGTACCAGGAGCGGTTGCGGCAGGTCCCGGGCGTGACCGACGTGACGTTCGGCTGCTGGTTCGGCGGCGTGTACCAGGACGAGAAGAACTTCTTCGCCCAGTTCGCGATCGAGCCGGAGAGCTACCACCGGATCTACCCCGAGTACGCGATCCCGGAGGACCAGTGGCAGGCGTTCCTCGCCGACCGCCAGGGCGCGATCGCGGGGCGCGACACGGCCGAGCGCTTCGGCTGGAAGATCGGCGACCGCATCCCGATCCTCGGCACGATCTTCCCCGGGACCTGGGAGTTCAACCTGCGGGCGATCTACGAGGGAACGCGCGAGCAGGACGACAACACGCAGTTCTGGTTCCACTACGAGTACCTCGACGAAGGCGCGCCGCGGTGGTTCCACGGGACGGTCGGTTGGTACGTCGTGCGGCTGGCGGACCCCGGCCAGGCGGTCCCGGTGATCCGGGCGATCGACGAGCGCTTCGCCAACTCGCCGTACGAGACGCGCACCGCGACCGAGCAGGAGTTCGCGACGTCATTCGTCAAGCAGATGGGCAACATCCAGCTGCTGGTGATGGTCATCGGGAGCGTCGTGTTCTTCACGCTGCTCTTGGTGACCGGCAACACCATGGCGATGTCGGTGCGCGAGCGCACGGCCGAGTTGGCGGTGATGAAGACGGTCGGGTTCCGCGACCGGACCGTCCTCCTGATCGTCTTGGCCGAGGCGCTGACCGTGGCGCTGCTCGGCGGGGTCGTCGGGCTGGCGCTGGCCAAGTCGCTCGGCGACCCGACCGGCGGGATGCTGCCGACGTTCAACGTCTCGTGGGGCGCGCTGGCGGCCGGCCTCGGGCTGACGCTGCTGTTCGGCCTGCTCGCCGGACTGCTCCCGGCGCTGACCGCGATGCGGCTGTCGGTGGTCGACGCGCTGCGGCGGAACTGAGCGGTGATCCCCGTCATCTACAACGTCCGCAGCGTGCGCGTGCGCTGGACCTCGGCGCTGGTCGCGGTGCTCGGGATCGCGGGCACGGTCGCCGTGTTCGTGGCGGTGCTCTCGCTCGCGCGCGGGTTCCGCGCGGCGATGGTGTCGTCCGGCTCGCCGGGGAACGCGATCGTGCGCCGGGCGGGCGCGGTCTCGGAGATGGACAGCGCGATCTCGCTCGACGAGCTGCGGGTGATCGAGGACGCGCCGGGGGTGGCGCGCGGGGCGGAAGGGCCGCTGGTCAGCGGCGAGGTGGTGGTGGTCGCCGCGTTCCCGCTGCGCTCGAGCGGGACCGACGCCAACGTGCAGGTACGCGGCGTCTCGCCGCGGGTGCTGGCCATCCGCGACAACGTCCGGCTCGTCGAAGGGCGGATGTTCCGGCCGGGCCTGCCGGAGCTGGTTGTCGGCCGCAACGCACAGCGCGCCTACACCGGGTTCGACCTCGGCGCGTCGCTGCGCTTCGGCGGCGCGACCTGGAGCGTCGTGGGGGTCAGCGAGTCCGGCGGCAGCGCGTTCGAGTCCGAGCTGTGGTGCGACGCCGACGTCCTGAACCAGGTCTACCAGCGCCCGCGCGGCGTGTTCCAGTCGGTCACGGCGCGCCTCGCCGCGCCGGACGAACTCGGGCGCTTCCGCGACGCCTTGACGTCCGACCCGCGGCTCGAGGTGCAGGTCGACCGCGAGCTGGACTACTACCGCAAGCAGTCCGAGATGCTGTCCAACCTGATCGTGACGCTCGGGACGCTGGTCGCGGCGATCATGGGCGTCGGCGCGGTCTTCGGCGCGCTGAACACGATGTACTCCGCGGTCGCCGAGCGGGGGCGCGAGATCGGCACGCTGCGCGCCCTCGGCTTCGGCTCGGGCTCGGTCGTGCTGTCGTTCGTGATCGAGTCGCTCTTGATCGCGCTGGCCGGGGGGATTCTCGGCTGCCTGGTCGTGCTGCCGATCAACGGCGTGACCACCGGCACGATCAACTGGCAGACGTTCTCGCACCTGGCGTTCGCGTTCCGCGTCACGCCCGGGCTGCTGGCGGCCGGGCTCGGGTTCGCGCTGCTGATGGGCCTCGTCGGCGGGGCGCCGCCGGCGATCCGCGCCGCGCGGCGCCCGATCGTCAGCGTCCTGCGCTGAAGCGCGGCGCTATCGTTCGACGGCGCCGATGTCGCCCGCGGCGCCCGCCGGCCGGCGTTGCCCGAGCTGGTCGCTCGCGGCGAGGCGGATGCCGTGCCCATCCAAGTGGCGGCTGACCTTGACGCCGGTCTCGCCCGGGTCGGGCTTGAAGGTGCTCCAGAACTCGTCGCCGAGCCCGACCGACCCGAGCCGCCCGTCGAGTTCGGCGTCGAGGTCGTGCCAGAACTGGATCCAGTCCGCGTTGCCGGGATCGGACGGCCACTCCCGCGGGATCGGCACGAACGTCACGCCGCTCATGTCGCCGAAGTCCGAGCCGAACTCGCTGCCGAGCTGCGCGGCGTAGTCGGTCCGGAGCCGCTCGAGCACGAGGTTCAGGATCTCGCCGTCGCGGTGGACCACCTGCTGCGCCAGGGTGCAGCGGACGCGGTACTTCTTCTTCGGCACCTGGTCGAGCGCGCTGCCCGCGGGCGGGTACCAGAGCACGGCGGGCTGTCCCGCGTCGGTGCCCTGGGACACGATCCACGGATGGCGCTCGATCTCGGCCAGCACCACGACGTCGTCGAGCGCCGTCCCTTCCTCGTCGCCGACCTTCGGCCAATGCCGGCGGCTCAAGGACCACCACGGCGGGATCGGGACCAGCATCTGGTCGAAGTCGATCGCGCCGACGCGGTTGTGGCCGTAGCTCTGGAAGTGGATCAAAGACCCGGTGAACACGTCGCTTGCGACGCCGTTGAGACGATTGCCCGCGACGATCGAGTGCGCGAGCTCCATCTGCTCGACCACGTGCGCGTCGCCGATCGTGGCCGCGATCGCCCCGCCTCCCATGTTCGGCCGGCCGCGGAAAATGGCCGGGATGCCGGAGACATCGTTCTCGACGACGGTGCAGCTCGTGATCGCCAACGAACCGTTCGACATGTAGACACCGCCGCCGCGGTAGTAGTACTGCGAGCCGGCCGGCTCGCCGATCTCGGGGTGATCCTCCACGACGTTGCGCGCGACGGTGCAGTTCTCGAGCGTCAGCGTGCGGGAGCTGCCCGGGCCGCCGCCGTCGCTGTACACGCCGCCGCCGTAGGCGTGCTGCGCGGTGACGCGGTTGCCGGTGATCGCGCAGCGCTCCAGCGTGGAACCGCCCGTCGTGCCCTCGCCGCCGACCGAGTAGACGCCGCCGCCGGCCGCGCCGTAGCCGCGGGCCCAGTTCCCGCTGACCACGCAGTCACTCATGATGATGCGGTCGCCGTAGATCCCGCCGCCGAACGAGCCGCGGTCGCGGCTCGCGTTCGGGTCGCCGTCGGTCCGGTTGCCGGCGAGCGTGCAGCGCTCGAGCCGCGCCGTGCCCCAGACGGCGAGGCCGCCGCCGCGGGCCAGCGTGTACGGCTGCGTCCCGCCGCTGATCGGCTCGGCGCTGGCGTACCCGCCGCGGATCGTCACGTTGCGCAGCGTCAGGTCGCCGTACACGGCGAGCACGCGCGCGCGGTCGGTATCGCCGCCGGTCCACGCCAGCTCGATCCCGTGCGGGAGATCGGCCGCGTCGATCGTGACGTTCTTGCGCGCGTAGAGCGCCGAGCGACCGTAGTCGCGCTCGCCGTAGCCGGCGAACTGGCCCATCGGGAACATCTCGGCCATCAGCACCGAGTGCTCTTCGCCGACGATCGACAGCTCGATCGTCCCACCGTCGAGCGCGGGGTCGAAGGTGATCCGCCCGTTGTTGCGCACGGCGGCGAGCGCCGCGCGCAGCGTGACCGTCCCCGCGGGCGGCGAGGCGCTGTCCTCCAGCGAGTTGACGACCACGTTGCGGGAGCCGGCCAGGGCCGCGGGGGTCAGGGCCAGCAGCAGCAGGGCGGTGCTCGGGTGGCGCGGGATCATCGGGCTTCCCCTTCCACGGCGCGGCATGCGCGAGAGACGAGTTGCGGACGTCTTACTGGAACGGCAGGTGCCTGTCAATCGTCGCCGCGGGCGGCCGCGCCGGCTTGCCTCGCCGCCGGCCGGGGCGATCTTCTTCCCCCGTGGGACGCCGGGCCGGGTTGATCCTGATCGCGCTGCTCGCGACCGCGTGCGAGAGCAGGGTCGAGCGCGCTCCCGGTGTGCTCGCGCCGGACGACCCCGTGCAGAAGTCCGTCCGCGACGAGCCGTTCGCGCTCGGCGAGTTCACGCTGCACCCGCGGGCGCGCGTCAGCATCGACGCGCGCGTGCTGCACCGCGCGCGCTACCGGTCCGGCCGCGACGCGGAGCTGGCGCCGGTGGACCTCGCGCTCGGCTGGGGCCCGATGTCCGACAGCGTCGTGCTCGACCGCATGGACATCGACCAGAACTCCCGCTGCTACATGTGGCAGGCCGCGGTCTACCCGATCCCGCGCATCGACATCGTGCGCCACAGCGCCAACATGCACATGATCCCGGCCAACGACGAGATCCGCGGCCGGCTGCTGGACGTGCGCGCCGGCGAGATCGTCACGATCGAGGGGCTGCTCGTGGACGTCACGAGCGCGGACAACTGGCGCTGGCGCACGTCGATGACGCGCAACGACGCCGGCCCGGGGGCCTGCGAACTGGTCTACGTGGAAACGCTGTCCGTGCGCTGAAGGCGCCAGGTCAGCGTTCGTCGGCGCCGGTGTCGGGCGCCACGCCGCGGACGCGCGGCTGGCCGTCGATGTCGAGCGCGGCGCGCGCGGGCGCGTCGTTGTGCCCGCGGTCGAGGCACGGCGATCCGGGCTGGAGGTGGTAGTCGCCGGCGGGCCGGTTCACGTACAGCGGGTCCTGGTCGTAGTTGTCGCGGGCGCCGGCGAGCGCGTTGACGCTGGCGATCGAGCCGAGCGGGGTGGTCCCCTCGTCCCGGTACAGGACCGCGCTGCCGAAGAAGTCGTTGCCGACGACAACCGGGTCCGCCACCAGGTTCGTCGCCACGGAGTCGGCGGACTCCTCGATCGCCGCATCGACCGCGAACGTGAGCAGGTTGTCCCAGACCTGCGGTGTCGCGCGCACCTCGTGCAGGGCCGGGTTGGCGGTGGTGTCGCTGCGCGTCGCCAGGCAGCGCAGCCCGGCGCCGCCGCCGGAGAGCGTGTTGCCGACGACCGCCGGGATCGCGCGCACCGCCGACGCGCCCGCGAAGGTCGCGTAGCTCGCGGACGCCTCGACCCGCAGCGCCTCGGCGCTGGTGGTGCGGACGAGGTTCGAGGCGAACAGGGACGAGAGCGTCGCCGCGTGGCCGGCGTCGTCGCCGTACGCGCCGAGCACCGCGCCGGCGGCGCCGCCGCTCACGGTGTTGCCCAAGACCTCGACGGCCATCTCCGCCGGCCCCGACGCGGGCCGCGCCTCCAACCGCATCGCCGCGGCGGAGCCGCCAGCGAAGCTGTTCGCGCGCAGGCGCCCGCCCAGCGTGCCGCGCGCCGCGACCGCGCGCACCGATTCCTGGGCCGAGCCGTCGAACGTCGAGTCGTCGACGACCAGCGAGCCGCCGGCCGGCCCGTCCGCCGTCACGTCCACGCCCCGGTGCGAGAGGCCGCGCAGCTCGACATTGTGCAGTTCGAGCTTCTGCCCGTCGAGCGTCGCGACGATGCCGTCGGTTCCGTTCTGCAGCGCGAGCCCGTCGAGGACGAGGCCGACATGCGTCGCGCGCACGACGATCCCGCCCGAGCCGCCCCACGTGGTCGGGTTCAGCGCCGGATCGCGCTGCCACTGGCTGGTCTCGCTGCCGGCGAAGCCGCCCAGCACGACGGCCCCCGCGCGCAGCGCGCCCTGCAGCTCGACGGCCGGGTTGCTGACCGTCCCGTTGACCCAGACCTCCAGCGCGCGCGGGCGCGAGCGGGCGTAGCCGAGCGCCGAGCTGACGGTCGTGAACGCGTCGGCCCAGCTCAGGCCGGTACCGCCGCCGACCGCGTCGGGATCGACGTACACCCGCGGCCCGCACGCCAGTCCGCTCGGCTCGGGGCGCCAGGCTCCGGTGGAGCTGGCCCCGAGCGGCCCCCCCGTGATCTCGCCCTGCGCGTCCTTCACCAGCGCGCCGGCGAGGTAGTAGAACGCCGCGCCAGCGGTGGGGCTCGCGGGATCCTGGGCCGCCGGGGTCGGCAGCTCGCTGGCCAGACAGCGGTGCGTGTAGCCACCCCAGCCGGCGGCCGCGATGTCGCCGCGGTAGAGCCCGTAGCTCGACGCGCCGCCCGCGCCGTTCCACTCCAGCGCGCTCGCGCTGCCCGGCTGGAACCGCAGCCCGGTGATCGCCAGACCCGCGCACGAGGCGTCCGAGCCGTCCGGCGCGCCGTCGCAGTCGTTGTCCAGGCCGTCGGCGCAGATCTCCGGGCGGCCGGGGTTGATGTCGGCGCGCGCGTCGTTGCAGTCGGCGGAGTTGGCGGCGTACCCGTCGGGCGGCGTGGCGCCGCAGGCCTGCGTCGTCTGGGCGGCGTTGCCGTACCCGTCGGCGTCGGCATCGCGGTAGAACGTGTCGAGCGGCAGGCCCTCGTCGATCGAGCCGTCGCAGTCCTGGTCCACGGCGTCGCAGGCCTCGGCCGCGCCGGGGTGGATCGAGTCGTCGGCGTCGTTGCAGTCCGACGAGTTGGCCACGTACCCCGCCGGCGGCGTGCAGCCCTGCGCCGTGTCGCCCGTGTGCCCGTAGCCGTCGCCGTCGGCGTCGCGGTAGAACGTCAGCGGCACGGCGTTGTCGTCGATCGTGCCGTCGCAGTCGTCGTCCACGCCGTTGCAGATCTCGGTCGCGCCGGGGAAGATCGACACCTGCGTGTCGTTGCAGTCTCCCGCGCACTCGGAGTACGAGTCGCCGTCGTTGTCCGTGCGGGCCGAGGTCGACAGCCACGGACCGAACGCGACCGCGCCGAACACCGAGTCGCCGGTTCCCGGGCCCGCACCGCCCGGGCCGCTGGGCGAGTTCCACCACATCGGTGTCGCGGGGAGGTCCTCGGCGGCGAAGTTGCGCACGCCGACGGTGTTGAGCCGGACGTCGTTGAGCGCGAGCCGGTTCTGCGCGCCGCCGACCGCCCCGACCCAGTCGCTCAGCACGCCGGTCCCGTTCTGCGCGATGTCGTTGCAGCTCACGTCGCTCGCGGCCGGCCCGCCGGGGTCGCCGCCGCCGCGGTAGAGCCGCACGCCGGCTCCGCTGGTGTGCCGGATCAGGTTCTCGCGCAACAGCGTGCGCTGGCTGTCGGTCATCTCGGTCGCGCACGAGCTGGCCGCCCGGCCGGCGATGCGCACGCCCTCGCTCTGTCCCGTGGCACCGATCTCGTTGTCGTGGATGTTCGTGTCGTCGGCCAGTCCGACCAGCACGCTGACCGAGTAGGTCCCGCCGTCCCACGCCGCCGCGGGCGAGGCGTTGATCGTGCTCGTCGCGATCTCGGTGTCGTCCGCGAGCTGCAGCGACACGCCGCGCGCGACGAAGGCGATGTCGGCGTCGAGCAGGACATTCCCCTGCGCGATCGCCCCGGCGCCGCCCTCGCAGGCCGGGCCGCCGTCGATCAGCACACCCTCGCGCGAGCGGTGGCCGCACATGTCGGTCCCGTCGCCGTAGCGGATCGCGCCGTCGATGCTGACGTTGCGGAAGGTGTTGCCGTCGGAGTTCCCGTAGATCCGCAGCTCGGTGACGCCGTTCTGGCGCAGGCACAGGTTTTCGAAGTTCGAGCCCGAGACGTTGCGCAGGTCGAGGCCGATCTCCAGCCCCGTGTTCTGGCCGCACACGTTGCCGAGGCCGGTGTCGCGGATCGTCAGGTTGCGGACGTCGATCCCCGACAGCCCCGACAGCACCAACGCGGGCAGGTGCGTGCCGCCGGACTGCTCGCCGCTGATGATCGTCGGCGAGCAGCCGCTGCCGCCCGGCACGCCCTCGATGTTCACGCTGTTCGTGATCGTCGAGTGCTCGTAGTACGTCCCCTCCCCCACGAGCAGCAAGCTGCCCGGGGCCGCCGCCGCGGCCGCCGCGCCGAAGCTCTGGTAGCAGGTGTCGGGCGAGGGGTCCCAGCCCGAGTCGGCCGGCCGCCGCACGAGCACCGGAGCGTCCGCCCGCGCCAGGAACAGCGACGTGTCGATCGGCCCGCTGACCGCGTCGCCGGCTCCCACCGGTGCCGGGCCCGACGCCGCGCCCCACCAGCAGTGCGTGGCGTCGAGCGTCTCCAGCGCCTGGTTGACGATGCCGGTCGCGTTGCCGGTGAAGATCGACTCGTTGACGCTGACCTGCGTCGCGGCGCCGGCCTCGACCAACAGGCCGCGACCCGTGTTGCCGGTGAAGCGGTCCTCGAGCAGCGAGATCGCCGAGCTGCCGCCACGCAGTTCGAAACCGGTCTCGTTGTTGCGGATCCGCGTGCAAAAGGCGTGGCTGCCGGTGACGCCGTCGAACACGATGCCGCGGCCGTCGTCGCCGGCCTGGCCGACGTGGTCGTGGACGTCGTTGCCCTCGATGTGCACGTCGGACGCCGAGCGCACCTCGATGCCGGCGACGCCGTCGCCGTTCGCGCCGGAGCCGTTGCCGAAGATGTTGTTCCCGGCGATCACGATCGTGGCGTTGGCTTGCCCGACCGGCGGCGCGAGGACGCGCAGCCCGGTCCCGGCGTTGTTGCGCACGATGCTGGACTTGAACTCGATCTTGCCGTTGCCGCCGGTCAGCAGCAGCCCGACGCCCCCGTCGGCCGAGCCGTCGCCGACGTTGTCGCGGAGGTCCACGCCCAGCATCCGGTTCCACTGGCCGCCGCCGGTCGGCACGCCGGTCGAATCGAAGACGATCCCGTTGCGGCAGCCGTAGAACGCGCCGTTGCGGATCTCGACGTCGCGCAGGCCGGTGTGGCTGGCGTCGCCGATCCTCAGGCAGGCATGCGCCGCGCTGCCGCTGACCTCGATCCCGTCCCAGACCGCGCCGGCGGCGAGGATGCTCACGATGTCGGCAGTGCCGGTCCCGTGGAGCTGCGTGTTGATCGCCAGCCCGGAAGCGTCGACGGTCACCCGCTTGTCCAGCACGACGTCCTCGGTGTACGTGCCCTCGGCCACCGAGATCGTCTCGTCGACGCACGCCGTGAGAACCGCGTGGCCGATCGTCGCGCAGGGCGAGCCCTGCACGTTGCAGGCGTTGTCCGCGTCGACGCCGGTCGGGGCGACGTAGCGCGTGCCGGTCTCCTCGTCGGTCGAGCCGTCGCAGTCGTTGTCCAGCCCGTCGCAGATCTCGAGCGTGGGGTCGCAGTCGAGCAGCGGGCCCGCCGGGGGGGCCGGCGGCGCGGCCACGGGCTCTTCGGCGGCAGCATCGCAAACGGACCGCGGGCGCGCCGCGCGGACCCACAGTTCGGCGCCGTCCGCGGACGGCAGCAGCCACGCCGCGAGCAGCCGCCCGGCGGCGGAGCCGAGCCCGACCGCCGAGCCGGGGAGTCCTTCGCGCAGCGGCACGCCGGCCGGGTCGCCGCCCGCCCGGCCGAGGCGCAGCGCCAGCCCGGGCGCCCCGGACCACGCGAGCCACGGACCGTCCGGCGCCGCCGCGAGCGCGGGCGCGAGGCCCGCCGCTGCCGGGCCGAAGGCGTCGCGATCGACCGGGGCCTCCGCGACGTCCGAACGCAGGACGCGGATCGCCGGCAGATCCGACCCGGGCAGCTGGTCCACGAACGCGAGCACCGCCGAGCCGTCGGTCGACGCGAGCAGTTCGGGATGGCTGGCCCGGTCGGGGCCGCCGCCGAACGACCAGGGCGCGCCGACGCTGTCGCCCGAGGCCGACAGCCAGCCGAGCTTGACCGCCCACTCGCCGGAAACCGAGTCCTGCCAAGCGACGGCGTAGCGCTGCCCGTCCCACGCGATCGCGGGCGCGCGCTGGTCGCCGGGACCACCGGCGACCGTGGTGTCCCAGCCGATCGAGGCACCGGCCCGGTCGAGCCGCGCCATGCGCACGTCGTCGTCGAGCCCGCGGCCGTCTTCCCAGGTCACCGCCCACTCGGCGTCGCGTCCGTTCCACGCGAGCCGCGGGCGCCGGCACGGCACGCCGGGCTCGCTCACCACGACCGGCGCGGCCGGCACATCGCCCGCGGCGGCGACGCGCGCGAACAGGACCCGCGGGCCGGCCTCGGCGTCCTCTTCCCAGGCCACCCCGAACTCGAAGCCGTTCCACGCGACGTCGACGTTGCGCGCCGAGCCGCGCGGCGCGGGCGCGATGTCGACGATCTCGACCGGGACGCCGTCGCCGTCGAGCAGCGCGAGGCTGACCGCGCTCTCGCCGGCGAGCGGGCGCGCGAACGCGACCGCGAACCCCGGGCCGCCCGCGACGACGCGCAGCGGTGTCGCCTGCGCGAGCGCCTCACCGATCCGCAGCGCCGGTCCGTCCAGCGACAGCCCGGTCACGATCTCGAACGGGATGGCGCCCGCGGGCACGCCGGCATCCGCGAGTGCGATCTCGAACCCGAGCGCGGTGCCGCACGGGATGCCGGGGACGAGCTGGACCTCGAACTCCGCGACGTCCGGGTCGGCGGCGTTCGCCGCGGGCCACGCGGCGGTCGCGTCCCCGACCACCACCGCGCCCGGCGACGTGCTGCGCAAAGTCCCCGTGAGAACACCGGCGAGGCGCTGCCAGCCGTCGAGGCGCAAGGCGACGCGCACCGGCTCACCCGCGGCCAGCGCGGCGGCGTCCGCGACCGACACGCCGCGCAGCGCGACGGCGACGTGAGGCGCCGGCGGTGAAGCTGCGACCGGCAAGACGAGCGCGAGGATGACGAGGACCGAGCCTGCCCACCGGGCAACCTTCACCGGAAACCTCCAATGCCGCTCCCGCCCCCCGGGGTGGGGGCCGAAAGCGGTTGGGATGTCATCCCCGTGGCGAAGGTGGACCCGCCGGTGCGCCGGCGAGCCGGTGGGACGCGGACGGGGATCGTTCCCGTTGCCGGGTGGCCGGGAGGATCGGGCGACGCTGCCGCTCGAATCGCGAAACGAGCTCACCGCACGCCCGGGTGATCCTCCCTTGCCCAGTGCGCGAACGCGTCCGAGGTTGATGTACGGTCTTAACTCCCTCGGGGCAACCGTTTATCCGGGCGCGGCAAGAGCGAACATCACCGGACCGGGAACGGAACGTGGTGTGCCGGGCGGACTCCGCCGGCCACTACGATTTCTTGCCCTGCTTGGCGACGGCCTCGATCGCGGCGCGGATCTTCTCGGGGTCGCCGAGGTACTCGTGGCGGATCGGGCGCAGGTCGGCGTCCAACTCGTACACCAGCGGGACGCCGGTCGGGATGTTGAGCCCGACGATCTCCTGGTCCGAGACGTTGTCGAGGTGCTTCACCAGCGCCCGCAGGCTGTTGCCGTGGGCGGCGATGAGGACCTTCTTCCCGGAGCGCACGACCGGCGCGATCGTCTCCGTCCAGTACGGCAGGAAGCGCGCGACCGTGTCCTTGAGGCACTCGCTGAGCGGGAGGTCCCGCGGCGCGACGTCGGCGTAGCGCGGGTCGTTCGCCGGCGCGCGCGGGTCGGCGGCCTCGAGCGCTGGCGGGCGCGTGTCGTAGGCGCGGCGCCAGATCTGCACCTGCTCCTCGCCGAACTTCGCGGCCATCTCGGACTTGTTGAGCCCCTGCAGCGCGCCGTAGTGCCGCTCGTTGAGGCGCCACGTGCGGTGGACCGGGATCCACATCAAGTCCATCTGGTCCAGCACGATCCACAGCGTGCGGATCGCGCGCTTGAGCACGGACGTGTAGGCGAGGTCGAACGTGAGCCCGCGCCCGGCGATCAGCCGCGCGGCCTCCGCCGCCTCCTCGCGCCCCTTCGCGGACAGGTCGACGTCCGTCCAGCCGGTGAAGCGGTTTTCCTTGTTCCAGACGCTCTCGCCGTGCCGCAGCAAGACCAACGTGTGCATGCTCACCTCGCGCCGACAGCATACCCTGCCACCCGCCATCTCACCGGGGCGCCGGGGTTTCCGGGCGGCCGTCCGGCGCCCGCGGACGTATGCTTACCTAGCTGCCTACCGGCGTCAGAGGATCCCGTGAACCTGCCTCTCGAGGCCTCGCTCCCGAGGCACACCGTCTTCTACTTCGACTACGCCGACCCGGCGTCGTACGTGGCGTCCGCGCTCGTGCCGCGCCTGTGCCGCGACGGCGCGGCCTCCTGCTCGCTGGAGCCCGTGGACTCGCAGGTGCTCGCGACGCCCACCGACCCCGACTGGCGCACGCTGACGGAGCGGGCCGCGAGTCTCGGCCTGCCGCTCGTGCGCCCGGCGCGCTTCCCGTTCGATTCGCATCCGCTCCTGAGGACGTCGGTGTTCGTCCGGGATCGGTCCGGGCAGGAAGCGATGGCGGCCGTCGCCGACCGCATCTGGCGGCACGTCTGGGCGCTCGGCGAGGACCCCGAGGACCCCGACCTCCTGCTGCGCGTCAGCCGCGACCTGGCCTTGCCCGAGCCGACGCTGCGCGAGGCGCCCCGCGACGACGCCGCGGCCCGCATGCTGGCGCGGCTGACCGAGCGCGCCGCAGGGCGCGGCGTGGCGCGGGTGCCGGCGCTGCTGGTCGAGGGCCGCCTGTTCCAGGCGCTCGACGGGATCGCCGCTTACGCGGCCGAGGTCCGCCCGCACGCCTCGGGCGGTGCGAGCGGTGACATCCCGGACTGGACTTTCTCCGGCTGATCGCGCCCGGGGCGACGTTCCGCTTGCTGAAAGCCGTTTCTCGCCGTAACTGAGGCAGGACGGGGGGATGTAAGCGAGGGCTCGGGAGGTGTCGGGCACGTCCGTGCCGGGGCGGTGGAACAACCTGGCTTCGCTGGCGGGGGTCGGCGCGCTCGTCTGCGCGACGGGTCACCTGCTCGCCGGCCCGGGCGGCGCCCTTGTCGCGGGCGCGGCGTGCGCGGGCCTCGCCGGCGGGCTGGCCGGTTACCGCCGGCACCGCCGCCGCCGCGAGCGGCGCGCGGCCGAGGCCGGCCGGGCCCGGCTCGCCACGCGCGAGGCCGCGATCCGGCTGGCGTGGCAGATCACGGGCGAGTTCGTCGAGGCGGCGGGCTGGGGCCGCAGCGACCTCGACGGTCTGCGCCTGATCTGCCGCAACCTGGCGCCCGCGCAGCCGATCGGTCCGCGCATCGCCGAGCGCCTCCGCGTCGCCGCCTCGGCCGTCGCCGGCGGCGCGGCGGAGCGGCTGCACCAATTGCAGGGCGCCGCGGCCGCGCTCGACGCCGGCGATCCCGCGCTCGAGAGCCTCGGCACGGCGCTGGCAACGCTGGAGACCGAACTGGACTCGGTGACGTTCCGCCCCGGGGAACCGGTCGGCTTCGACCCCGCGGCCGTCGCCGACGCCGCGGCGCAGGTCTTTTCCAGCTGCGCCGAGCTGCGCCAGCTCCTGCGGCCGCACGTCGTCTGCGACCTGCCCCACGCGCTGGAGCAGGTCGTCACCGCGCGGCACGCGGCGCGCCGCGAGCGCGGCGAACTGATCCTCGACCTGCGGGCCCACAACTCGCACGTCGCGGTGCGCGCCACCGACGCCAGCGAGGCACTGGCCGGGCTGATGGAGCGCGTATTCGGGCGCGGGCACGTCGCCGCGCCGGTGCGGGTCAGCCTGGAGGATGCCGGGGCCGGCCTGCGGCTCGGGCTGGCGTGGTCGGTCGACGACCGGCTGCGCGTCGATCCGCTCTTGGTCACCGAACCGCTGCGCGCGCTCGCCGCGTACGGGATGCGGCTGAGCGTGCGCGAGGCGCCCGAGCAGAACCTCTTGCAGATCGAGGTCTGGCTGCCCGCCGCGTAGCGCGGGTCAGGCCGGGACCCAGACGCCGTCCTTCACGCGGATCTCGTCGTCGTCGAACAGCACGCGGCGCCCGCAGCCGCCGGGGCGGAAGTCGGTGACGATGTCCACGTGCTGCGCGGAGCGGTTGAGCACGCCGCTCTGCGCGAGCGCCTCGATCCGGGCGCGGCCGGCCTCCGACGCGGGATCCTCGACGTAGCAGCCGTCGTAACTCGCGCCGATCGCGAGGTGCAGCGTCCCGCCGACCTTCTCGACCAGGAGCGGGTGCTTGATCGCGCGGTCGAGGCCGGGGTTCATGCCGAGCGCGATCTCGCCCATCCGGTGCGAACCGTCGTCGGTCTCGATGATCGCCGCGAGGTGTTCCCCGCCGGTGTCGGCGTGGTACTCGACGATCCGCCCCTGCACGAAGCGCAGGTAGATCCCCTTCATGTCGTGCCCGGCGTAGTTGACCGGCAGGTCCACGTAGATCTCGCCGTCGGTCAGGCGGGCGTCGGGGCTGGTGAAGACCTCGCCGTCCGGGAAGTTGCGCAGCCCGTACGACAGCGTGGGGATGCTCGGCTCGATGTTGACCGAGAGCGTCAGCTCGCGGCCGAGGTGCGGGCAGTGCGTGGTGACGGTGATCAGCTTGGACCGCTGGAACAGCGGCGCGATGCGCTCCTCGGCCGCGCGCAGCGGGCGCGGGTCCTCGGTCGAGGCGCGGACGAGGAACCGCGTGTACTCGTCGAGGTCCATCCCCTCGAGCTGCGCGAACCCGGGCGTCGGGTACAGCGTGATCACCCACGGCTTCGACAGCCGCAGGTCGAGGAACGGCTTGTCGGCGGCGACGATGCCCTGGAACTGCGCCGCGCTCAGGCCGGTGTAGCGCGACGGATCCTCCGCGCCGAGGACCTCGACGTACTTCGTCATCGACTCGTAGCGCTTGCGGTGCCACTCGGGCACGCGGCCGAGCTGGTCGGCGTTCGCGGCGCGCCCCATCGTCGCGGACCACACGCGCCCGCGGTCGTTGTTCGGCGGGACCAGGTAGACGTCGGGAACCGCCCCGGCTTCGACCACCCGCCGCTCGAGCACCTCCATCAGCGGCCAGCAGATGCGCTCGCCCTTGATCATCACGCGGTCCTCGGGGCGAATGCCGCCGAGCGAATGGTCGAGCAGGTAGCCGGCCCAGGTCTCGAGGTCGCGGGAATCGATCGCAGGCTCGCGCATGTTTCCTCCTGTAGCGGCCGAGCATTCTAGCGGAATAGCGGGGGGAACGTCTCGGCCAGCCGCGCCTTCGTCCCGCCGGTGGTCTCGACGGGCTTCCTGACCGGCGTTTCGTCAACTGATGCACCCGGCCTAGCGAGCCTTGCGCTCATGATTCGACGCTCACTTACACCTTGATCGTCCGGCACGCGCTTCGCGACAAGCACGCTTGAGCGACTCAAGATCCGGACTGAACAACGCAAGGAGAAAAGCACACATTAGCTTCCATCCGAAACCCGCGGGGCTCAGCCAGACCGCCACAAGAAGACCGAACCACACTAGCGTGTGGCCAACGCCAATCCAGAACCACAGCACGCGAAGGCTCCGGTCAAGTCCGTTTCTTGCTGTAAAACGGCTGGGTGGTTGAGCCGGGTTTCGTGATCGGCTTCGTTTTCTCCAGATGATCTTTTCGCAGTTGCTCCGCAAGGCGCTCCAACTGATGGTTCTCAAATTCCGCATAGCCGGACAACAACGGCGGGACAGGATCAGCATCCTGTCGCCTCTTTGTCCTCCCCCGACCGGGCCAGGGCTAGAAGCGGATGCGGGGAAAAGGGCCGGAGGACAGCTCGGCGATGCGGTCGGGGCCGAGCCGCTCCAAGGATGCGGAGCAGCGCTCGAGCTCGCTCACCAGCCGGCGCACGTCCACGCCGCGCCAGGCCGGCTCGAACAACCGCAGCCGCGGCAGGGCCCGGCGCAGCATGATCTGCGCCGGCTGCCAGCGCCCGCGGCGCACGTGGAACATCGCGACCGCGGCCTGGATCACGCCCTGGTACAGCGTGCGGTCGGGGCCGGGCTCGGCGCGCCAGGCGAGTTCGAGCACCTCGTGGCACTCGAAGAACTCGCCGCGGTTGAACAGCTCGAGCCCCTCGCGGACCTGCTCCGGGATCGCGGGGGACGGCTCAGAATCCGGCATATCGCTCCACCACGCGCGCGGCGTCGGCGGCGATGGTGCCGTTGGGGACCACGTCGTTGCAACCGGACGCGATCGCGCGATCGCGCAGCGGCAGGTCGGCGTGCGGCCCGTAGCCGACGATCGGCAGCGTGTCGCCGGCCCGTTGCCGGACGAGCGCGACGAGTTCCGCCCACGGCGCACGCGCGGCGACGTTGACCAGCACCACGTTCACCCCGTCCGCCAGCGCGGATTCGACGCGGCCCGGATCGGCCGCGAACGCGGGCGCGTGCCCACCGGCCAGCAGGCTGGCCTCCAGCTTCGGGCGGAAGAACAGGTTGTCCTCGATCACGAGCACGCGCACGGCCAACCTCACAACGAGGGGAGGATCTCCCCCTCGACTTCGCCGAAACCGACGCGGTAGCCGGGCCCCTCGCACCAGCCGGTCATCACCACCCGGTCGCCGTCCTCGAGAAACACGCGCTGTTCGCCCCCGGGCAGTACCAGCGGCTCGGCGCCGCGCCACGCCAACTCGAGCAGGCTGCCGCGCGAGTCCTTCTCGGCCCCGCTGATGGTGCCGGACGCGAGCAGGTCGCCCGGGCGCAGGTTGCAGCCGTTGACCGTGTGGTGCGCGAGCTGCTGGCCGAGGTCCCAGTACAGGTGGCGGAAGTTCGTCGCCGAGATCCGCTGCGGCGCATCCATCCGCGCCGTTTCGAGGAACACCTCGAGCGCGATGTCGTACGTCCGCGGGTCGGCGCTGCCGAGGTACGGCAGCGGGGTCGGCTCCTGCGGCGGTCCCGCCGCGCGGAACGGCTCGAGCGCGTCGAGCGTCACGATCCACGGCGAGATCGACGTCGCGAAGTTCTTCGCCAGGAACGGCCCGAGCGGCTGGTACTCCCAGGCCTGCACGTCCCGCGCGCTCCAGTCGTTGACCAGCACGAGGCCGAACAGGTGCTCCGCCGCGTCCGCCACCGGCACCGGGCGCCCGAGCGCGTTGCCGGGCCCGACGAAAGCGCCGACCTCCAGCTCGAAGTCGAGCTGGCGGCTCGGCCCGAACACCGGCGCGCTCGCGCCGGCCGGCAGGCTCTGCCCCTTCGGGCGGCGGATCGGGGTCCCGCTGACCACGATCGAGCTGGCGCGCCCGTGGTACGCGATCGGGACGTGCAGCCAGTTCGGCATCAGCGCGTTCTGCGCGCCGCGGAACATCGTGCCGACGTTCGTGGCGTGCTCGCGCGAGGAGTAGAAGTCGGTGTAATCGCCGATCTCCAACGGCAGGAGCAGCTCGACCGCGTCGCGCCGCAGGAGCGCGGCGTCGCGCAGCACCTGCTGGTCGCGCAGGCGCTTCTCGTCCTCGCGCAAAAGGCCGCTGACCGCGATCCGCGCCTCGCGCCACGCGTTACGGCCGAGCGCCAGGAACTCGTTCAGCCGCCCGGTGCCGAACACGCGCCGGCCGGCGAGGACCGTCCCCGGGAACAGCCCGGCCTCCTCGATCGCCGAGAGGTCGAGGACCATCTCGCCGATCGCCACGCCGACGCGGGGCCGGCCTCCCGGGAGCGGCCGGAACACGCCGAACGGGAGGTTCTGGATCGGGAAGTGCGAGTCGCGCGCGACCGGCACGAACGAGCGCAGGCCGGGGTCGCGGGTCTGATCCAGGGTCATCGTCACCTCGTCATGGTACGGGTCGCGGCCGGCGGCCGGCCACGGGGTCAAAAAAGGCCGAGCGCCCGCAGGTCGTCGCGCGGCTCGTCGAAGCTGCAGCTGCCGAAGGCGAGCGCCAGTTCGCGCCGCGCGGTCGCGATTTCCGCCGCGCTCGCGCGCCAAGACCCGCAGCGCAACTCGCCGCCCTCGAACCGGAACAGCCCCGGATCCGCGGCGGAGAGGATGCGCCCGAGTTCGTCGGCGCGAATCCCGCCCGCGTGAGCGAGCGCCGCCCCCCCGAAGACGTTGAGGAAGCCGTGCATCGTCGCGCCGGTCGCGTCGTCGTGGCGCGGCAGCGGATGGTGCAGGCCGGCGGTGGCCTTGAACCGCGCCCCGGCGTCGCGGCAGGCGATCAGCGCCGCGGCGACCTGCGCGGCCGAGGGGAACGCGGCCCGCTCCGTGCCGCCCGTGCGCAGCTTGAAACCGGCGCCGGCCCGCGCGAGGCCGTGCGCCGCTGCCGCCGCGGCCCCGACCGCCCCGAAGGCGGGCAGCGGGACCTCGATGAAGAGGTCGAGGTCGAGCGCGGCGGAGCGCACCAGCTCCAGCGCGCGGCCCGCCGCTTCGCCGGCGCGCTGCTCGTCGCCGCGCAGGTCGTCCGGCGCGCGCACCTCGTAGACCGGGACGAGCGCGCGCCCGTCCCAGCGATCGAGGAACGCCCGGATCTCGCGCAGGTCGGCCGCGAGCGCGTCGAGGAACGCGCCGCGGTCGGCGCTGGCGCGGCCCAGGGCGCAGACGGCGAGCGGCGCACCCGCGGCGAACAGGGGCTCGCGGTACGGGTCGAGTTCCGCGAGACGCGCCACCGGGCACACGAAGCGCGCGAGCATCCAGCTCTCCGGCTCGGCGCGGTGCGCCGCGTACTGCCGGATCGCCGGGTCCAGCGCCAGCGACGCCGGGGGGAACAGCCCGGCGTAGTCGATGATGCCGGCCAGGAGCGCGCGGAGCGACGCGTCCATTCCGCGGCTTACTTCGCCGCCGCTTCGGCCGGCTTGGCCGCCGCCTCGATGTTGACCGTGATCGCCACGTCGTCGCCGAGCAGGAAGCCGCCCTGGTCCAGCGCGCGGTTCCAGGTGATGCCGTAGTCCTTGCGGTTCACGGTGAACGTCCCGGCGAACCCCGCGCGGCGGCCCATCTTGCCGGCGTCCATCACGCCGAGCACCTTCACCGGCACGGTGACGGACTTGGTCACGCCCTTCAGCGTCAGGTCGCCGGTGACCAGGAGGCCGTCCTTGCCGTCCGCCGCGACCTTGGTGCTGCGGAAGCTGATCGTCGGGTTCTTCTCGGCATCGAAGAAATCGGTCGAGCGCAGGTGGTCGTCGCGCTTGGCATTGTCGGTGTCGATGCTGGCGGTCTGGACGGTGAACTCGACCGACGACGCGGACGGGTTGGCCTCGTCGTAGACCAGCGCGCCCTGGAACTCCCCGAACCGGCCCTGCACCTGGCTGACGAAGTGCCGGATCGAGAACACGACGGAGCTGTGGGAGCGATCCACGTCGTAGGTCCCGGCGAAGACGAGCGGGGCCACGAGGGCGCAGGCAACGAGGACGGCGGTCAGGAACCGGGCGAGCAACCGGGACATGCGGAACCTCCGGATCGGCGGGCGGGAAGGTCCCGGCCGCGCGCAGTTCGCGGGCTGCGCGCGAGGATCATAGGATCGCGGCGCGGCCCGGCAAGTTAACGGCGGGTTATTTAGCTGGAGCGGGGCCGGCGCAGCGCGCGGCGCATGATCGGGCGCGTGCGCGCGCGGCGCGCCACCTCGACGAACCCGGCCCTCTCGAACGACGACGGGAGCCCCGTGTAGACGAACGCCGCGGGGAGGCGGCTCTCGGTCGCCGTGGGGTAGCCCTCGAGGATCCGCGCGCCGTTGCGGGCCGCGTGCTCGGCCGCCGCGTCGAGCAGGGCCACGCTCAGCCCCCGCCCGCGGTGCCCGCGCGCGATGAAAAAGCACGTCACCGACCAGACGGGCTGGTCGTCCACCGGCTTGAGCGTGCGCGCCTTCGCGAGGCGGACGTAATCCTCGCGCGGCGCGAAGGCGCACCAGCCGACCGGCTCGCCGCCGGCGTAGGCCAACAGGCCGAGCTGCGCTCCCTTCGCCACCAGCGCCCGCAGCGCCTTGCGGTTGCCCTCGCCCTTCCGCTCGACGAACTCGGCCTTCGGGACCCGCCACCACATGCACCAGCAGCCGCCGCAGGCGCCGCGCTCGCCGAACAGCGTCTCGAGGTCGCGCCAGCGGTCCTTCGTCAGCGGGTGGAACTCGTACCCGGATCGCGCCATGCGCTCCCCCGTTCGATGTCCTCGTACAGCGACTCGCCCCCGCCGTCCCCGCGCCAGCGCCACAGCCGCGGCCCGGCCCTCTCGAGCGAAGCCACCGGAACCTTCCCCGAGCCGTCCGGCAGGTCGAGGACGTACGCCGGCAGCTCTTCCCGCGGCAACAGCCCCCGCAGCTCGCCGTCGATCGCGAGCCCCTGCTCGATCGTCACGCGGAAGCGCGCCGCACCCGCGACGCGGTCCGGGTGGTGCAGGTAGTACGGGCGCACGCCGCGCGCGGCGAGGCCGGCGAACAGCTCGGCCAGGACGCGCGCGTCGGCGTTGACGCCGCGCAGGAGAACGGTCTGGTTCAAAAGCGGGATCCCGGCCCCGCGCAGCAGCGCGACGGCACGGTCGAACGCCGGCGTCAGCTCGCGCGGGTGCGAGGCGTGAACCGCGACGCGTAGGGGGCGCGGGCTCGCCTCGCGCAGCGTCCGCACCAAGGCCGGTGTGACGCGGTCGGGGTCGTGGACCGGCGCGCGCGTGTGGATCCGGATCCGCTCGAGCCGCGGCAGGGCGGCGAGCGCCTGCAGGATCTCGGACAGCCGTGCGTCCGCGAGCACGAGCGGGTCGCCGCCCGAGAGGATCACCTCGCGCACGCCCGCCGCCGACGGGGCCGCGCCGAGCACGGCGATCGCCTCCTCGACCTCCCCCGGGCCGGGCTCGCGCTGCGCGCCGGCCCGGAAGCAGAAGCGGCAGTAGAAGTGGCAGCGAGCCGTGACCAGCAGCAGCGCGCGGTCGGGGTACTTGCGCAGCAGCAGCGGGTGCAGGCGCAGGCGGTCCTCGCCGACCGGATCGGCGATCGCCTCCGGATCGTCGCGGATCTCCTCGGGGTCGGGCCAGCCGATGCGGCGCACCGGGTCGTCCGGGTCGCCCGGGCGCGCGAGGTCCAGGTAAGAGCGGGGGAAGCGCACCGGGAAGCGCCGCGCGGCCTGCCGGAAGGTCGCGTCCACGCGGGTCCCGAGCCGCTCGGCCGCCTCCGCCAGCGGGACGGGGGGCGATCCGGCCCGGGTGCGCGCGCGGGGAAAAGGAGCCAAGAGCGTCGTCCTCGAAGCGCCTATAATGCGCGCTTTGCCGCCGCCGGCGAGGGTTGCGGCCGCGCCGGCGAAGGTCGGCAGAGGTGGGAACGTGTACGAAACCAGCAATCTGCGCAAGGGCACGAAGGTCGAGCTCGAGGGCGAGCCCTACATCGTCGTCGAAGCCCAGTTCGTCAAGCCGGGCAAGGGCAACGCCTTCACCCGCTGCAAGCTCAAGAGCCTCGTGACCGGGTACGTGGTCGAAAGGACCTGGCGCTCCGGGGAACGCATCGACGAGGCGCACCTCGAGGAGCGCCCGATGCAGTTCATGTACCACGACGACCAATACCACTTCATGGACACCTCGACCTACGAACAGATCGCGCTGAACGAGAGCCAGGTCGGCGACCTGGGCCAGTGGCTGACCGAGAACCTCGAGGTCAGCATGCTGTTCCACAACGGCCGGCCGATCTCGATCGACCTGCCGAACTTCGTCGAGATCGACATCGTGGACTGCGAGCCGGCGGTGCGCGGCGACACCAAGACGAACGCGATGAAGCAGGCGCTGATGGCCACCGGGGCCAAGGTGATGGTGCCGATGTTCGTGGACAACGGCGAGCGCATCCGCATCGACACGCGCACCGGCGAGTACGTCGAGCGCGTGAAACGCTGACGGCGACGGTCCGGCCTGGCGCCTTCGTCGCGGTCAGACTGGACTGTTCCCTACTCTGTCGAGTCATGGGCGAGCGGAACACATCCCGGGTGCCGATCCGCGCGGCGCTCGCGCGCCTGCGCGCGGGTGCGCCGGCTGTCCCGGTCGCGGGCCGCGTTCGCGTCGAGAATGGCGCCTTCAGCCTCGCGGATGCTTCCGCCGAAACGCCCGTCGCGCCGGTGCCCGGTGTTGCGCACGGCGACATCGTCGCCGGAATTCTCGCGCCCGGCGGGAAGCTCGCCGGCGTGGTGGTGCTCGCGCGGAGCCGCGGGCCCGCCGCCGACCAGGACCGCGATCTCGGCCGGCGCCTCGGGACGCTCGCCGACCGGGCGGAGATCGTCGCGGGGATCCGCGCGCTGCTGCGCGAACGCGGCTTCCTGGAGGTCGAGACGCCGGCGCGCGTCGTCTGCCCGGGGATGGAACCGCACCTGGTCCCCTTTCCCGCGGGGCACGGCCGCTGGCTGATCACCAGCCCCGAGCTGCACCTCAAGCGCCTGCTCGCCGCCGGGGCCGAGCGCGTCTTCGAGCTGGCGCGCGTGTTCCGCGACGACGAGCGCGGCCCCGCGCACACGACCGAGTTCACGATGCTGGAGTGGTACCGCGCGCACGAGGGGCTCGACGCGATCGCGGCGGACGTCGCCGCGTTGCTGCCGTGCTGCGCGCTCGCCGCCGGCCGCGACCCCGCGCGCGTGGAGGGCTGCGACCTGTCGGCCGCTCCCGAACGGCTCACGGTGCGCGAGGCGTTCCAGCGCCACCTCGGGCTCGACCTGGCGCGGCACCGCGGCCGCGACGAGCTGGCGCGGGCGGCGGTGGCACGCGGGATCTCCGTCGATGCCGGTGACAGCTGGGACGACATCTTCTTCCGGCTGTTCCTGCAGGACGTCGAGCCGCGCCTCGGCCGCGGGCGCGTCACCATCCTGTCCGAGTACCCCGCGACGCAGGCCGCGCTGGCGCGCGTGCGGGCGGACGCCGAGTGGCCGGTCGCCCTGCGCTTCGAGGTCTACGCGGCCGGGGTCGAGCTGGCGAACGCCTTCGACGAGCTGACCGACCCCGACGAGCAGCGTCGCCGGCACCTCGCGGACCAGGAGCTGCGGCGCCGGTCGGGGCTGGCGGTCCCGGAGTTGGACGAGGCGTTCCTTGCCGCGCTGGAGTGGGGCCACCCGCCGGCCGCCGGGATCGCGCTCGGCGTGGACCGGCTCGTCGCGCTCGTGCTCGGTCTGCCGGGCGCGCGCGACGCGGTCGCCTTCCCCGGCGAGGTCTGATGCTCCGGAAGCTGGCGCGCATCATTGCGGGCGCGGCGGTAGCGCTCGCGGCCGGCTATGCCGCCTACCTCGGCTGGCGCGTGGCGCAAGAGCGCCGTCACGCGCCGCGCGCGGTCCAGGCGATCCTCGGCGAGATCGACCCGACGATCGACGCGATTCCCGGACACCGCATCGGCATGCTGTTGCGCGTCGAAGACCCGACGTTCTGGAGCAACAACGGGATCGATCTCGCCACACCGGGAGCCGGGCTGACGACGGTCTCGCAAGGTCTTGGCAAGCGCATCTTCTTCGAGCGTTACACGCCCGGGCTGGCGAAGCTCGAGCTGATGGCGCTGACGCGCTTCGCGCTGAACGGCGTCGTCGCCAAGCGCGACATCCTGCGCGCGTTCCTGGCGACGGCCTACCTGGGCGAATCCCCCGCAGGACCGGTCAACGGATTCCCGGAAGGCGCGCGGCGCTGGTTCGGCAAGGAGCTGGGCGAGCTGGACGACCGTGAGTTCCTCGGGCTCGTGGCGATGCTGCCGGCACCCAACATGCTCGATCCCGTGCGTCACCCGCGGGAGAACGCCGAGCGCGTGCGCCGCCTCGAGAAACTGCTCGCGGGCGCCTGCGCGCCCGCGGGGCTCACCGACGTCGACCTCGAGGCCTGCGCGGACTGATTGGGAGCCTGTCCGAGCGTCCGAGCGTCAAAGCACGAAGGCGTAGCCGAGCTTGACGAACAGCGTGCGCGCGACCGGGTCCGTCGGCTCGTCGTCGAGCCGGAAGTAGCTGCCGTTGTAGCCGACGTACAGGGCCGTGACCGGGTTGATCTTGTACGAGAACAGGAACTGCCCGTCGGTGTTGCGGGTCCGGCGCGGGAGCAGGTCCTCGTACAGGCGCGCGTGGTTGGCGATGTCGGTCCGCTGGACGATCGCCCGCACGAACGTGCGCCGCGAGAACTGGTAAACCAGCCGCAGCTCGGTCAGGTTGGCGCGGAAGAGCCAGCCCTCGGGCAGCCGCAGGTCGCGGTAGATGTGCGCGAGTTGCGTGGTCAGGTGCCGCCCGGCGTACCAGGTGAGCGACGGTTCCATCCGCAGGCGGTTGCCGTCGCGCACCCCCAGCCCGAGGCTCGCGCCCTCGAAGTCGATGTCGTCCGCGGCGTTGACGAACAGCCGCAGGTTCAGCCCGCCGAACGGCGTGACCTCGGTCGTCAGGTTGACGAACTGCTGGTCGAAGGTGACGCCGCCGAACTGCCGGTCGCGCACGCCGGCGTCGAGCGAGACCAGCGACTGCCGCGGGCCGCTGAACTCGAACCACGCCTCCAACTCCTCCTCGATCAGCGTGCCGTCGTGCTGCTCGCTGCGGTCCCAGTCGCTGCCGAGGATGATCGACGAGTACCAGGTGTCGGCGGTGCCGCGCCAGATCCGCGAACCGCCGGCCGTCGCGCGGCGCCAGTCGGCCTGTGGCAGGAAGCCGAGGTCGGCGCGGAAGCGCGGGCCGACGTCGAGGTACTCGGCGTAGATCTCGGCCTTGCGCTGCTGGTACAGGTAGCGCGCGTAGAGCGCGTCGTCGTCGAAGCGCCCGTCCGGCTGCCCGAACTCGGCGACGATCTCGCGCGGGTAGCGCGTGGACGACCCGAGCCACTGCAACTGCAGGCTGCTGCGCTCGTCGAAGCGCAGGTCGGCATCGGCGCCCGCGACGTAGTTCTCGTAGCCGTCGCCGCGGCGGCCGGTGCCGAGGACGCCGACGGTCGAGCCGCGGCCGACGTCGCGCCGGTAGCGCAGCACGCCGGCATCGGCCTGTTGGTCCAGGAGCGTGCTCGCGGAGCCCTGCGGGCCGGGGAACAGGAGGTTCGTGACGTCGTCGCGGGCGACGAACGCGCCGATCGCATTCGGGCCGACCTTGCCGTTGAGCTTGAACCCGGCGTCGGGATCGGTCACGGTGCGCGTGTAGACCGGGTCGAGGGGCGTCGCGTAGTAGTCGGCCCCCTCGAGGAAGAACGGCCGCTTCTCCGGGTAGAACAGCGCGAACTGCTCGTTGACCGCGAGCTGCAGCGCGTCGGCCTCGACCTGCGAGAAGTCCGGGTTGAGCGTGCCCTGCAGCGTCAGGTTCGGCGTGAGGCCCCAGCGCGCGGTGACGCCCGGTTCCAGGTCGTCGTCGCGCTCGCCGAGCCGGCCGAGCTCGCCGTCGAACTCGCGGCTGGCCGAGGCGACGATGGTCGGCGTGATCTCGATGTTCCGGCCGGGCGTCGCGCCCTCGAAGCCGACCAGCTTGTCGAACTGGCACTGGTAGCAGTCACGGTTGCGGTCGCGCGGGACGAGGCCGGCCTGGTAGCTCTTCTCGCGCGGGTAGACCCGGAACGCGTCCACGCCCCAGCGCTTCGTGCCCGCGCCGGGGTGGAACCGCAGCGAGGAGAACGGGATCGCGATCTCGACGTCGTAGCCCGACTCGGTGATCCGCCCGGCGGAGTCCCAGATCGCGTCCCAGGTGTCGTCTTCGTTGCCGGTGGCGTTCGTGATGACGAGGTCGGACTGCACGCCGAGCGGGTTGACGAAGAACTCGACGCCGCGCCGCGCGTCGTCGAAGGTGTCGAGCGCGAGGCCGACGAAGTCGTCCTCGTACGCGCGGTCGCGGTCGGTGAAGTGCGCGCGGATGCGCGCCGGCTCCGGGTCCTCGGCCCGGAACGCGGCGTAGAGGTTGTCGTCGTCGAACATCAGCAGCACGCGGGTCACGACCGGCGTGGGGCCGTTCTCGCTCTGGCGCACCTCGTAGGCGATCGGCAGCGCGAGCGCACCGGACCACGCCGGTTCGTCCAGCACGCCGTCCACGGTGATCGGGCCGGCGGCGCGCGGGATCCGGTGTTCGTTCGGGACGCGGGGCGCCGGCCCGGGCGAGGTCGCCGGCGGGCCGGCGAGGGCGAGGCCGACGGCCCCCACCAGCACGACGAAGGCGCAGGCCCGGCGCGCGCGCTCGGGGGTGGGTCGCATCGGTCCCTCCGGCCGGCCGGACGGCACCCTCACCCCGGTACGCCGTCGCCGTCTCCTCTGTAACGAACGGCGGGCGGACGGGGTTGCTCCGCGCCGTGGCGGCGATTGACCGGCGCGCGGCGCCCGCTTACGTTCGCACCGATCGGAGACGCGCATGGCCTTCCACCGCAACGTGTTGCAGATCGACCCAGCCGCCGAAGCGGACCGCGTGGCGCGGTGGATCGCCGAGCAGGCGCGGGCCCTGCGCCGGAAGGGCGTCGTGGTCGGGCTGAGCGGCGGCATCGACTCCGCGCTCACGCTCGCGCTGTCGGTGCGCGCGGTCGGCGCCGAGCACGTGGTCGGGCTGATCCTGCCCGAGCGCGAGTCCAATCCGGTGAGCAGCCGCTTCGCCGCCGCCCACGCCCGCGCGCTCGGCGTCGAGCACCGCGAGATCGACATCACGCCCACGGTGGACAGCGTCGAGCGCTACGCCGAGCGCGACGCGTACCTGCGGGCGCTGGTGCCCGAGGCCGTGCCGGGCTCCGCCTACAACATCGTCTTGCCCGCGGACCTCTTGGAGCGCGACGCGTTCAGCTTCTACCTGCTGCAGGTCCGCCTGCCGGACGGCGGGACCGCGACGCGGCGGCTCGGCATCGACGAGTTCCACAAGCTCACCGCGTTCGCCAACATCAAGATCCGCTCGCGGATGCTGCACCTGTACCACGAGGCCGAGCGGCGGAACTACCTCGTCGGCGGGACGACGAACCGCACCGAACTGGTGCTGGGCGACTTCTGCCGCTACGGCGACGGCGGCAGCGACGTCGAGCCGCTCGCACACCTGTACAAGGACCAGGTCTACCAGCTCGCGCGGCATCTCGACGTCACCCGCGAGATCATCGAGCGCACACCGAGCCCCGACACCTTCAGCCTGCCGGTCAGCGACCAGGAGTTCTTCTTCCGCATCCCGTTCGACAAGGACCTCTTGCTGTACGCGTGGGAGCACGACGTGCCGGCGGCCGAGGCGGCGTGCGTGACCGGGATCGACGAGGCCGCGGCGCTGCGCGCGTACCGCGACTTCACGACGAAGAACCGCGCGACCGCGCACCTGCGCGCGCTGCCGCCCGCCCCGCGGTAGCGTCAGCGCGCCGGGGCGCGGAACGGCCGGGCCGGCACGCGGGTCGGCTGGCCGGACTTCGGCGCGGCGCCGGCGCGGCAGGCGAAGTCCAGCGGCCCGCAGCCGCCGGGGCAGACGCCGTACAGGCAGACCGAGTTGCCGACCGGGATCGCGCGGAACGGGAACGCCGCGACCGGCGCGGCATTCACCGGCCCGGCGGCGTCCACCGGCCCGACTCCCGGGACGATGGTGCCGCCGACCACCGCGATGGTGAGGAGCCGGTCGCCGAGTTCGTGCTGCTGCGGATCGAGGGGAACGAGGTCGGGATCGGCGACGGAGGCGCGCCGGATCTCCGGCGCGCAGCCCACGGTGACCCCGAGCCCGTCCTCGCTCGGGCCTCCCGCGAGCGCCGGGACGGCCGCCGCGATCGCGACGATCAAGGGAAGGTATCTCATCGGTGCCTCTCGACCGGAAAGCTACCGCGAAACACGTGCCGGGGGATCGGTTTGCGGTAACCGGCTGCGGCGATCTCTATAATCCGCGCATGTTTCGCAGATTGCTCGTGGCCAACCGCGGCGAGGTCGCGGTCCGCATCGCCCGCACCTGCCGCCGGCTGGGCGTGAAGCCGGTCGCGGTCTACAGCGAGGCCGACGCCGGCGCGCCGTGGCTGGCCCACTTCGAGGCCGCGGTCTGCATCGGGCCGGCGCACCCCGGGCGCTCGTACCTCGACCAGGAGGCGATCCTGCAGGCCGCCATCCAGCAGGACTGCCAGGCGATCCACCCCGGCTGGGGCTTCCTCGCGGAGAACGCGCTGTTCGCGACCCGCGTGAGCCAGCTGCGGATCGCCTGGGTCGGCCCGACGCCGCGCGCGATCCGGCTGATGGGCGACAAGGCGCTGGCGCGCGAGACGGTCGCCGGGCTCGGCCTGCCGACGATCCCCGGCTCCGAGGGCGTGCTGCGCGACGCCGGCGAGGCGGTCGAGCGCGCCGCCGGGATCGGTTTCCCGGTGCTGCTCAAGGCCTCGGCCGGCGGCGGCGGGCGCGGGATGCGCGTGGTGCGCTCCGCCGACGAACTGGCGCGGGCGTTCGCGGACGCCGGCCGCGAGGCCGGGGCGTCGTTCGGCGACCCGTCGCTGTACATGGAGAAGTACATCGAGCGCGGGCGGCACATCGAGTTCCAGGTGCTCGGCGACGGCTTCGGCAACGCCGTGCACCTCGGCGAGCGCGAGTGCTCCGTGCAGCGCCGGCACCAGAAGCTGGTCGAGGAAGCCCCGAGCCCGGTGCTCGACCCGCGCACGCGCGAGGAACTGGGCGCGCGCATCGTCCACGCGCTCGCGGCGCTGGGCTACCAGGGCGCGGGCACGATGGAGTTCCTGCGCGACGCCGGCGGCGCGCTGTACTTCATGGAGATGAACACCCGCCTGCAGGTGGAGCACCCGGTCACCGAGATGACGACCGGGATCGACATCGTCGAGCACCAGCTCCGCGTCGCGGCGGGCGAGCGGCTGGGGATCGCGACGGGCGACGTCGCGTGGGACGGGCACGCGATCGAGGCGCGGATCAACGCGGAGGACCCGGCGCGGGACTTCCAGCCGGCGCCGGGGCGGATCGCGCGCTTCGAGTTCCCGGCCGACCTCGGCCCGGGCCGCGTCCGCATCGACACGCACATCGAGCCGCCGGCCGAGGTGCCGCCGTTCTACGACTCGCTGGTGGCCAAGGTCATCGCGCACGGCCGGACACGGGGGGACGCGATCGAAACGTTGCGGAGGTGCCTCGCCACCGCGCGGGTCGAGGGCGTGCCGACGACGATCCCGGCCCACCTGAAGATCCTGGCCCACCCGGGGTTCGCCTCGGGCGACTACGACACGTCGCTTCTGAGCGACCGCTCCGTGCTGGAAAGCTGACCGCACCTGATACTGGAGGCGTCCGCCGCGCCAGCCCGGGGCGGGCGCCGGGAGGTCGCCTGATGGCCCGCCTGGCACTCCACCCGATCGGCTCCGCGCTCCACCGCGACGCCGCGTTGCGCAATCGCGAGGCGATGGTCCCGCTCGAGCGGCGCCTTTTCGACAGGCGCGCCGCCGTGCGCGCCGGCTGGGGCGAGGAGTACGTCCAGCGCGTGCACCGCCGCGGGAAGATGACGGCCTGGGAGCGGCTCGAGCAGCTCGCCGACCCCGGCTCGCCGGTGTTGCCGGTCGGCACGCTGGTCAACGACGGGCGGCTGTTCGGACCGGAGAAGCGCACTTCACCCGGAGCGGGCGTGCTGACCGCGTTCTGCCGGATCCACGACCGCTGGACGATGGTCATCGCCAACGACAACACGGTCGCCTCCGGGTCGTGGTGGCCGCAGACGCCGGAGAAGATCGAGCGCGCGCAGGAGATGGCGCTGCGCCTGCGCCTGCCGGTGATCTACCTCGTGGATTCGTCCGGGCTGTTCCTGCCCGAGCAGGCGCTGACGTTCCCGGGACGCACCGGCGCGGGCGCGATCTTCAAGATGAACGCCCGCATCTCCGCCGCGGGCGTGCCGCAGGTCGCGGGCGTGTTCGGCGACTGCATCGCCGGCGGCGGCTACATGCCGATCATCAGCGACGTCGTGTACATGACCGAGCAGGCGTACATGGTCATCGCCGGCGCGGCGCTGGTGAAGGGCGGGAAGTCGCAGACGATCACCTCGCTCGACATCGGCGGGCCCGACATCCACGTCCACCTCTCGTCCTGCGCGGACTTCCGCGTGCCGGACGACGCGACCGCGCTGGTCCGGATCCGCGAGGAGATCCGCCGGCTGCCGAGTTCCGGCGCGGACTACTACCGGCGCGGCGCCGAGCCGGCGCCGCCGCGCTTCGCGCTGGACGAGCTGGGCGCGCTGTTCCCGCCCGACCACCGCCACGCCTACGACATGCTGGAGGTGATCGCGCGGCTGGTGGACGACTCGCTGTTCCGGCAGGTCTTCGTGCGCAAAGGGCCGGAGATGATCTGCGGCGTGGGGCGCGTGAGCGGGCTGTGGCTGGGTTTCATCGCCAACAACCCCGGCCTGACCGACCACCCGGAGCTGGCCGGCGAGAAGCGCGCCGGCGGCATCCTGTACCGCGAGGGGATCGCCAAGATCAGCCAGTTCGCGCGGGCCTGCGCCGAGGACGGGATCCCGCTGGTCTGGCTGCAGGACATCGCCGGGTTCGACATCGGCCTGGAGGCCGAGAAGAAGGGCCTTCTGGGCTACGGCTCGTCGTTGATCTACACCAACAGCACGACGACCGTGCCGACGATGACCGTGCTGCTGCGCAAGGCCTCGGGCGCCGGGTACTACGCGATGGCCGGGATGCCGTACGAGCCGGTGCTGCAGCTCGCGACGCCGATCACGCGGCTGGCCGTGATGGAGGGCCGCACGCTCTCGATCGGGGCCTACCGCACCAAGCTGGACGAGAACTTCAACGTGATCGCCAAGAGCGACGAGGAGCGCGAGAAGACCCTGGCCGGGATGCGCGGCATCGAGGAGCAGATCGCACGCGACATGGACCCGCACGCGGCGGCGGCCCAGATGGATGTCGACGAGGTGGTCGCGGTGCCCGAGTTGCGCGGCTGGCTCGCGGCTTTCGCCGAGATGGCGTATCAATCGATCGGTTACCGCACGGTCCGGAACCCGCGCATCTGGACGCTGCACGACCTCGCGGTGCTCGCGGATGAAGAAGGGTGCGGATGATGCGAGCGCCTCACGATCGATCACGAACGGCCGTCAACGTTTCGACAGCACGAGAACTCCGAACAAACTACACGAATTCGAACATGGCTTTTGTGGCGCGCCCACCGTCTTTTTCTGCTAGCGTTGTCATCCAGGTCGCGTCCGCAATCGCGCGACCAGTGGAGCACGACGGTGTCACTTCGCGTCGTATCGTTCCAGAAGTGGATGCTCGAGAACGAGGACTTCCTCGACCGGCTGGGCCGTCACGCGGCGCGGCGGATCGCCGACTCGATCCTCGAGCGCGGCGAGGTGGACTGGGAGGAAGTCATCAACGGGCTGTCCGAAGACATGGAGCGCGAGATGAACTGGTTCGCGCCCCGCGCGCAGGCGTGACGCGCGCTCTTCCCCGGCCCGGGCACGGCCCGGGCTTTCCCGACGTGAACCGATGAGCCTTCGCCGGCTGCAGCTTCTCGCCTGCTCACGTGCCGACGGCGGCACCGCGCTCGCCTGCCCGGGTCCCGGCTACGTCCGCTGGTCGCGGCTCGCGGGCGAGATCCTCGTCCCCGGGTCGCGCGCCGGCGTTCTGCGCCGCCTCGAGCGCGAGTACGAGTTGGTCGTGCCGGACGGCGCTTCGGGCCAGCTCCGCGAGGTCGCGCTCGAACACCCGTGGAGCGCGTGTGAGCACGGACAGGTGCTCGCGGTGCTCGGTGCCGCCGAGCTGGCGCACGCCGGCGCGGCGAGCGCCGGCGGTGCCGAGCGCGAGACACCGGCGTCGCTGTGGGAGGTGCGCTCCCCCACGCACGGCACGTTCTACCGGCGGCCCGCGCCCGGCACGCCGGCGTACGTCGAGCCGGGCGGCAGCGTATCGGCGGGCGACACGCTGGCCCTCGTCGAAGTGATGAAGTGCTTCTCGCCGATCCTCTTCGAGCCGCGTTCGGGCGCCACGCGCGGCATCGTGCGCGAGGTGCTCGCCGCGGACGGCGCCGAGGTCCGCGCCGATCAGCCGCTGATGCGCATCGAACTCGCCCCGTAGCTCGGGGCGACAGGTCGCACAGCTATCCCCTGTCATAATCCGCGCGATGGCGACGCTCGTGTGGTTCCGCCACGACCTGCGGCTCGCGGACAACGCCGCGCTCGCGGCGGCGTGCGCCTCCGGCGAGCCGGTGGTCCCGCTGTTCATCTGGGCTCCCGAGGAAGAAGCCCCGTGGGCGCCGGGAAGCGCCGGCCGCTGGTGGCTCGGTCGCTCGCTCGTCGCGCTCGACGCCCGGCTGCGCGACGCGGGCTCGCGCCTCGTGGTGCGGGCCGGCGGCTCGCTCGACGAGCTGCGCGAGGTCGCGCGCGCGACCGGCGCGCGGACGGTGCGCTGGAACCGCCGGCTCGAGCCGGCTTTCGCGCAGCGCGATGCGCGCGTTGCGGCGGCGCTGCGCGCCGACGGGCTCGCGGTCGAGCAGGCGCCGGCGTCGCTGCTCGTCCAGCCGGAGGCGATGCGCACGAGCGGCGGAGGTCCGTTCCGCGTCTTCACGCCGTTCTGGAACGCCCTGCTCGCGCGGCAGGATCTCGGCGCGACGCTGCCGGCGCCGGCGCGGATCGCGGCCCCGCCGCGCTGGCCGGCATCGCATGCCGTCGAGGACCTCGCGCTGGGCTCGAAAGCAGCGTGGTCGGACACGTGGACGCCCGGCGAGGCCGCGGCGCAGGAAAGCCTCGCCACCTTCATCGACGAGCAACTCGCCCGCTACCCCGCGCACCGCGACCGTCCCGACATCGACGGAACGTCCCGGCTCTCGCCGCACCTGCGCTTCGGCGAGATCGGCCCGCGACAGGCGTGGCGTGCCGTGTCGGAAGCCGCCGGGCTCGACGCGCGCCTCGCGCGCCCGGCGGAGAGCTTCCTGCGCCAGCTCGCGTGGCGCGAGTTCTCGTACCACCTGCTGCACCACTTCCCGCACACGCCGCAGCAGCCGCTGCGCCCCGCGTTCGCGCGCTTCGCGTGGCGCCGCGACGACGAGGAGTTCGCCGCCTGGCGCGAGGGGCGGACCGGGTTCCCGATCGTCGACGCCGGCATGCGCCAACTGGCGAGCACGGGCTGGATGCACAACCGCGTGCGGATGGTCGTCGGCTCGTTCCTGGTGAAGGACCTGCTGCTGCCGTGGATCGACGGCGCCCGCTGGTTCTGGGAGGCGCTGGTCGACGCGGACCTGGCCTGCAACACGCTCAACTGGCAGTGGGTCGCGGGCTGCGGCGCGGATGCCGCCCCCTACTTCCGAATCCTCAACCCGGTCCTGCAGGCCCGGAAGTTCGACCCGGACGGGGCCTACACCCGCCGCTGGGTCCCGGAGCCGGGGCCGGCGATCGTCGATCACGCGCTGGCGCGGGACCGGGCGCTCGCCGCCTTCCGGAGGATCCGCAAGGAGTAAGCCGGGGCGAAAACGAGGCGGCGCTTGCCCCGGGGCCCGCGCGGGATACAGAATGTTCCACGTGTCTCGTCAAGGCCGGCGTCCCACGTCCCAAGTCCTTTGTGTTGCGGGAGCGTATTCCGCTGCCTGGGCCGCGGGGTGCCGCCGCAAGGCTCGAAGGGTCCCATGAGCGACCCCGTGGCAGAGAGGTTTCAGGGCAATGGCACAAGGTAAAGTGAAGTGGTTCAACGACGCGAAGGGGTACGGGTTCATCAGCCAGGACAACGGGCCGGATGTCTTCGTGCACTACAGTGCGATCGAGGGCTCCGGGTTCCGGTCGCTCGCCGAGGGTGACAAGGTCGAGTTCGAGATCACCCAGGGACCGAAGGGCCCCCAGGCCAGCCACGTTCGGCGCGCCGAGGGCTGACGGCAAATCCCATCCTGAACGCAGGAGCCCCGCCGGATGGTCGGCGGGGCTTTTCTTTTCCGGTGGTCTTCGGGGTGAACTTCCGATGCGCCGATTCTCTTTCGTCGTCGTTTTCTTCTGGGCTTGCGCCACGACCTGGGCCGCCGCCGCGCGGCCGATGACGCCGGCGGACCTGTGGGGCATCCGGCGCCCGGCGTCGCCCGCGGTCTCGCCCGACGGCGCCGCGGTCGCGTACCAGCTCGTCGAGTGGTCGGTCGCCGACAACCGCGGCCAGACCGATGTCTGGCTCTCGACCGTCGGCGGGGGCGAGTCGCTGCGCCTCACGCGTCAGCCGGGGAACGACTCGTCGCCCGCGTGGTCGGCCGACGGCCGGTTCATCTACTTCCTTTCGGCGCGCGGCGGGCAGCCGGCGCAGGTCTACCGCGTGCCGCCGACCGGCGGGGACGGCGAGAAGGTGACCGACCTCCCGGAGGGCGTGGACTCGTTCCAGCTCGCGCCCGACGGGCGGTCGCTGCTCGCCGCGTCGACGTCGTTCGACGACTGCGCGGACCTCGCGTGCGTGCGCGCGCGCCGCGCGGCCGCGCAGGAGCGCAAGGCGAGCGGCAAGGTCTTCGACCACCTGCTCTACCGCCACTGGAACGAGTGGCGCGGCGACGAGCGGCACCACGTGTACCTGGTCGATCTCGCGCGCGGGGCCGCGCCGCTCGACCTCACGCCGGGCACGGTGGACGCGCCGCCGATCGCGCTCGGGACCGACCACGACATGACGTTCGCGCCGGACGGACGGCGGGTCGCGCTCGCGGTGAACCGGGCCGCGCTCGCGGCGGCCAGCACCGACAACGACATCGAGCTCTTGAACCCGGCGAACCCCGCCGGCCCGCGCGAGACCGCCAGCCCGGGCGACGGCAACGACGTCGCGCCGCGCTTCGCGGCCGACGGCCAGCGACTGTTCTGGATCTCGCAACCGCGCGCCGGGTACGAGTCGGACCGGCGGATGCTCATGCTGCGCGAGGGCCCGGGGAAGGTCCGGCCGGTGTTCGAGCAGCCCGACCTCTCGGTCGAGGACTACGAGCTGATCGACGGCGGGAAAGCCGCGCTGTTCCGCGCGCAGGACAAGGGCAAGGTCAACCTGTACCGGGTCGAGGTCGACAGCGGGCGCGTCGAGCTGCTCGTGCAGGGCGGCACGGTCAAGAACCTCGCCGTCGCCCCCGGGGGCGGCGCGGCGGTGCTGACGCTGGAGTCGCTGACGCTCCTGCCCGAGCTGTACCGGCTCGATCTCGCCACGGGACAGCTCGCGCCGCTGACGCGCCACAACGCCGAGCTGGCGCGGCAGCTCGAACTGGGCCAGCCGCGCGAGATGTGGTTCGCAGGCGCGGCGGGCGAGCGCGTGCACGCGCTGGTCGTGATGCCGCCGGTGTCGTCGCGCGCGCCGCGCGAGAAGATCCCGGTCGTCTTCGTCCTCCACGGCGGGCCGCAGGGGGCCACGCTCGACGAGCAGCACACGCGCTGGAACCTGCAGCAGTTCGCGGCGTTCGGCTACGTCGTCGTCGCCGTGAACTTCCACGGCTCGACCGGCTACGGCCAGCGATTCACCGACAGCATCAACAAGGACTGGAACGGCAAGCCGGCCCAGGACGTGCTCGCGGCGCTCGACGCGCTGCGCAAGGAAGCGCCGGAGGCCGACGCCAGCATGGCCTGCGCGGCGGGCGGGTCGTACGGCGGGTACCTCGTGGACTGGCTCCTGGGCCACTCCGGCGGGCGCTTCCGCTGCTTCGTGTCCCACGCGGGGCTCTACGACCTGCGCAGCTTCTACGGCGGGACCGAGGAACTGTGGTTCCCCGAGTGGGACCTCGGCGGGCCGTTCTGGGGCAGTCAGGAGGTGTACGAGAAGCTGAGCCCGTCCTCGGCCGCCGGCTCGTTCCGCACGCCGACGCTGGTCGTGCACGGCGAACTCGACTTCCGCGTCCCGGTCACGCAGGGCATGCAGCTGTTCACCGCGCTGCAGCGCCAGGGCGTGCCGTCGCGCTTCCTGTACTTCCCGGACGAGGGGCACTTCGTCGGCAAGCCCGCCAATGCCGTGCTGTGGTGGGATACGATCCAGGACTGGTTCGGGCGCTACCTCGCCGCGCCCGCGCCGGGAGGATCCCGGTGAGCGAAGGACCGATCGCACCGCCCGGCGGCGCTCCCCGCAAACGCCGCACCCTGCTGGTGGTCGTCATCGTGTTGTGCGCGGTGCTCGTGCTCTCGGTGCCGTGCCTGTGCATCTTCTCCGCGATCTTCATCCCGAACTTCGTGCACGCGGTCGAGCGCGGTAAGCAGAAGCGGACGGTCGCCGACATCCGCGCGATCGGCGGGGCGATGGAGCTTTACGCGAGGGACGGCGGACGGTACCCCGAGGTCGAGGACCTGGAGAGCCTGCGGGCCCGCCTCGAACCCGATTTCATCAAGAAGATGCCGATGCGCGACGGCTGGGGACACCCGCTCGAGGTCCGCTCCGACGGCGCGGAGTACGTGATCGTCTCGCCGGGCAAGAACGGCGAGCTCGACGGGTGTTCCGGGGGCGCGACCAGCACCGCCGACGCGGACATCTGTTTCGCCAACGGCTCCTTCCAACAGTACCCCGACGGTACCACCCCGTAGGGGTCGCCGAAGGCGACGGCGCCGCGATGAACGCGCGTCGGCGTCCGATCGCCGCGCGCCTCGAATCGTGTCGCTTGTGGGCCGCCTGCGGCGGCCCCTACAAAGAACTGGACGCCGTCGCGATCATGGCGGCGCCGCGCTGAACGCGCGTCGGTGTCGTCCGATCCCGCGCGCCTTGAAACTGGACGCCGTCACGGATTGTTGGGTTTCGAGCGGGTCAGGACGAACTCGGCGACCGGGCCGGGCCTGCCGGCCTGGAAGCTCGTCCACGCGGCGCGCAGCTTGTCCGGGCCCTCGAAGACCATCGTCGCTTCGTGCATGTGCATCCCGTCCGGCTTGATGTTCGTCCCGGAGACGAACTCGAAGTCGAGGCGGTCGCCGCTCGCGGGGAGCTTGGCCTTCATGTGCGGCTGGTTCCCGGCCGCGCAGTAGTGGGTCAGGACGAGGTCGTCGCCGTCGAGGTGGTAGACCGTGACCATCTCGTGCGGCGTGCCCGGGAACATCGTCTCCACGACCGCGCTGCCCGCACCCGTCACCTTGTAGATGACCTTGCCCGGCTGGCCGGCCTCGCCACGGTGGCCGCCGGTGCCTGTCCACTCGCCCTCGAGCGCCTTGATGCGGGCGAACGCCGCGGCGGCACTGCCCGCCGGGGCTTCGTCGCCGGCGAGCGCGTGGAAGCAGACGAACATGCCCGCGATGAGCAGGCAAACAACCGCGAGACGTTGACGCACAAGACCCTCCTCTCCGCTTACCTCTGGCGGTTCGCGGATTATAGTCCCGGGGCGTCAGGACAGCGCCACGTCCAGCGTCATCATGACGGCGAAGCCGAGGATCACCCCGCTGGTCGCGTGGTGCACGTGGCCGCCGCGCTGCGATTCGGGGATCAGTTCCTCGGCGACGACGAAGATCATCGCCCCCGCGGCGAACGCCAGCGCGTACGGCAGCACGGCCGAGGCGCCGATCACGAGCCACGCCCCCAGCACCCCGGCGAACGGTTCGACCACGCCCGAGAGTTGGCCGTACCACAACGCGCGGCCGCGGCCGACGCCCTCGCGCCGCAACGGCAACGCGACCGCCGTCCCCTCGGGGAAGTTCTGCAGCGCGATGCCGAGGGCGAGCGCGAGCGCGGCGCCGACCGATCCCCCGCTGTGCGTCGCGGCGCCGAAGGCCGCGCCGACCGCGAGTCCCTCGGGGATGTTGTGCATCGTGATCGCCAGCACGAGCAGGGTCGAGCGGTGCCACGACGTCTTCACGCCCTCGACGGTGCGCAGGTCGGCGTGCATGTGCGGCAGGATGCGGTCGGCGGCCCGCATGGTCAGCGCGCCGAGCACGAACCCGACGAGCGCGGGGACCCAGCGCAGCACGCCGTAGCTCGCCTCGGCCATCTCGATCGCCGGCGCGAGCAAGCTCCAGAAGCTCGCGGCGATCATCACCCCGGCGGCGAAGCCGACCGACGCGTCGAGATAGCGCCGGGAGATGTCGGTCCGGACGACGACCACCGCGGCGCCGAGCGCGGTCATGAGCCACGTGCCGATCGTCGCGAGGAGCGCCTGGCCGACGGGCGGGATGCCGCCGAACCACTCCCAGGCGGCGGTCATCAGCAGCAGCGGGGGCGGCACGAGGCCGCGGGTTCGGGCCAGCAGTCGGGCATCGGGCACCCCGGTCGGGTTCGGGAACGCGGGGCCGCGCGCGTCGGCGGCCCGCCGCGACCGGGATTATAGGTTGGCGACGATGTGCACACCCCGCGAGGCGAGCGCGGCACGGACCTCCTCGTCCGAGCCCGGATCGACCGGGCGCGTCAGGTCCCACAGCACGTGCACCCTGAAGCCGGCCTCGGCGGCGTCCTCGGCCGACCACTTGACGCAGTAGTCGCGGGCCAGTCCGCAGACCACGACGCCCGTGACACCCCGGTCGCGCAGGTACCCCGCCAGCCCGGTCGTCGGCCGCGAGCCGTCCGGCCCGTGGTTGTTGCGGAACGCGCTGTAGGAATCGACCGCGGGGTCCATCCCCTTGCGCACGATCGCCGCGGCGGGCCCCGTGATCAACGTCGGATGGAGCGCGGCCCCGGGCGTGCCCTGCACGCAGTGGACCGGCCAGAGCACCTGCTCGCGGTCGTACAGCTCGATCACCTCGAACGGCTGCCGGCCGACGTGGTTCGCCGCGAACGAGATGTGGTCCGGCGGGTGCCAGTCCTGGGTCGCGACCAGCACCGGGAAGCGCCGGGACAGGACCAGCTCGGCGATCGGCGCGGCGATCGCGTCGCCGCCGGTGACGGGCAGCGCGCCGCCGGGCATGAAGTCCGGCTGCAGATCCACGACGAGCAGCGCCGTCATCGCGGGGTCGATGCCGGTGGGCAGGACCAGCTCGCTCATGCCGGCCTCCGTTCCAGGCCGCTCATTTTAGGCTTCCGCCGCGGGAGCGCCCGGACGTACATTCCGGGTTCCGAGGAGGGATATCCCGATGTCGCGAGCCCGACGCCTCATCCTGCCGGTGGCGCTGTGCGCAGCGCTGGCCGCGTGCGCCACGCCACGCCCGATCCGCTCCCCCGAAGTCCGGCCGCCGGAGAAGGACTCCGGCGACATCCCGGACGGCAAGCCGGTGTTCACGTTCGAGCCCGCGACCACGAACGCGGGCCGGCTCGCCGCCGACGCGACGAACATCCGCGTCAACCAGGACAGCTCGGGGCGCGACCAGAACGAGACCACGATCGCGCTCAACCCGCTCAACGCGCTCAACCTGGTCGGTGGGGCCAACGACGCGCGGCTCGGCCGTTGGACGGCGGCGTGGTACTCCAGCCTCGACGGCGGCGCGACGTGGGTCGACGGCCCGGCGCCGCACCAGAAGTACTCCAACCAGGGCGACCCGACGCTCGCGTTCTGCGGCGACGGCACGGTGGTGTTCGGCTACCTCGACTACAACGGCGCGAGCGCCCCGCACCGACTTCTGGTGA
>JAGOJY010000012.1 GCA_017994815.1 Acidobacteriota bacterium | reverse complement strand
CGCAACAACACCAAGGGCCTGTCGGAGCGCACGGCGGAACAATCGCGCCGCACCCCGGCGATGGTCCTGGGCCTGGCCCGGCGCCCGCTGCACGGCCGGGCGCTGTTCGCCCGGCGACTGTTCCCCAGGCGCGTCGGCCTGCCGCCCGAGCTGGAGTCGGCCTACCGCGGCACCTTGCGCGCCCGGCCCAACGAGAACGTCAAGCCCTACATCTACCGCTTCGTCACCTGACAACCGGCCCCGGCGAGGCGTGGACACCGCCCACCCAGCGCGGCCCCGCCGACAGCGACCGGGCCGAAGCTCACCGGGTGCGTCAGGCCGGTTCGCCGTTAACGCACCCGGTTTTCATCAATGTGACTTTTCGAGCTCACGTTTCTTCCAGCGTGGAGAGGTCGCCCTCGGGTGCGCCGGTGGCGCGCGCCTTCAGCACGCGGCGCATGATCTTGCCCGAGCGCGTCTTCGGCAGCGACGCGACGAACTCCAGCCGCTCCGGCTTGGCGATCGGCCCGACCTCGTGACCCACGTGCTGGACCAGCTGCTCGGCCAGTTCGGGCGACGGTGAGACGCCGGTCTTGAGGATCACGTAAGCGTAGATGACGTTCCCGCGCACCTCGTGCGGGATGCCGATCGCGGCAGCCTCCGAAACCGACGGATGGCTGACCAGCGCGCTCTCGATCTCGGCCGTGCCGAGGCGGTAGCCGGAGACCTTGATCACGTCGTCGACGCGGCCGATGACCCAGAAGTAACCGTCCTCGTCCACGCGCGCGGAGTCGCCCGTCACGTACTTCCCCGGGTACTCGGACCAGTAGAGCTGCCGGTAGCGCTCCGGGTCGTTGTACACGCCGCGCATCATCGCCGGCCACGGCGCGCTGATCACCAGCTTGCCTTCTTCGCCCGGGGGAACGGGGCGGCCGTCCTCGTCGAGGACCTCGGCGCGCACGCCCGGGAACGGCTTCGTCGCGGAGCCCGGCTTCAGCGGGAGCGAGGGGACCGGCGTGATCATGAACATGCCGGTCTCGGTCTGCCACCACGTGTCGATGACCGGGCACTTGCCGCGGCCGATCACGCGGTGGTACCAGCGCCAGGCCTCCGGGTTGATCGGCTCGCCGACCGAGCCGAGGAGCCGCAGGCTCGACAGGTCGCGCCGGTTCGGCCACGCCTCGCCGAAGCGCATCAGGCCGCGGATCGCCGTCGGCGCCGTGTAGAGGATGTTGACGCCGTACTTCTCGACGATCTTCCACCAGCGGTCCGGGTAGGGGTGCGTCGGCGCACCCTCGTACATGATCGACGTGGCGCCGAGGATCAACGGGCCGTAGACGATGTAGCTGTGGCCAGTGATCCAGCCCGGGTCGGCGGCGCACCACCAGCGGTCCTCCGGCTTCAGGTCGAACGCCAGCTCGAGCGTCGTCGAGATCCCGACCTGGTACCCGCCGTGCGTGTGCACGATCGCCTTGGGCCGGCCGGTGCTGCCGGACGTGTACAGCAGGAACAGCGGGTCCTCGGCGTCCATGATCTCGGTGCCGTTCTTGGACGTCGGACGCGCGATCGGCAGCGTCAGCAGTTCGTCGTAGTAGTAGTCGCGGTCGGCCTCCATGTGCACCGCCTGCCCGGTGCGACGCACGACGATGACGTGCTCGACGACGCCCGCCCGCTTGAGCGCTTCGTCGGCGATCTCCTTCAGCGGGATGATGTTACCGCGCAGGTAGCCGCCGTCCGCCGTGACCAGCACGCGCGAGCCCGAGTCCTCGATCCGGCTGTGCAGCGACTCGACCGAGAACCCGCCGTAGACCACCGAGTGCACGGCGCCGATCTTGGCGCAGGCCAGCATGGCGATCGGCAGCTCCGGGATGCGCGGCAAGTAGATCGTGACGCGGTCGCCCTTGGCCACGCCCATGCTGCGCAGCACCGCCGCGAACTGGCAGACCTCGCGGTGCAGCGCGTGGAACGAGAACGTGCGCAGGGTGCCGTCCTCGCCTTCCCAGATCAGTGCCAGCTTGTTGCGCGTCGCGTTGGACTGGTGCCGGTCCAGCGCGTTCAGCACGACGTTGGTCTTCCCGCCGGTGAACCACTGGTAGAACGGCGCGTTGCTGTCGTCGAGGACCTTCGTCCAGGGCGCGTACCACTCGAGCTGCCGCGCCCTCTCGGCCCAGAACGCCTGCGGGTCGGCCTCGGCCAGCTCGCGCAGCGCATCGTAGTCGCGCACGTGCGCGCGCTCGACGATCGCGCGGTCCGGCGTCCAGAACTCGCCGTGCAGTTCCTGTTGATCCTGCCGTGCCATCGAACCTCCACCGCGAGCTAAGAACCCGCGATCGTCTGCTCCAGCAAAGCTGCCAGCTCCCGCGCGGTCGGCCGGTCGCAGGCCTCGCGCGCGAGCGCGTCCAGCGCGACGCGCTCGAGCGGTTCCGGGACTCGCGGGTTGATGCCGCGCAGGGACGGCACTTCGCTCGTCAGCTGCTTGATCGCCACGGCGTAGCCGGTCCCGTCCTCGACCTGGAACGGAAGCCGCCCGCAGAGCATGCGGAACAGGATCACGCCGAGGCTGTAGACGTCGGAGCGGCCGTCGTACGGCTCGCCGAGCAGGCGCTCCGGCGCCATGTAGGCCGGCGTGCCCACGACGCCGCGGGTCATCGTCGGGGCCAGGCTGGTCGCGGCGTCGCCGCCGAGCATCTTGGAGACACCGAAATCGAGCAGCTTCACGACCTCGCCGCGCCGGTCCTGGTGCAGGTAGATGTTCTCCGGCTTGATGTCGCGGTGGACGATGCCCGCGGCGTGGATCTCGGCCAGCGCGGCGCACACGGGCCGCAGGACCTCGACCGCGCGTTGCGGCGTGGCCGGTTCGCCGGCCCCGAGTTCCGCCGCCAGCGTGCGCCCGGTCAACAGCTCCATCACCAGGTAGGCGATGCCGCTCGACGAGATGCCGTTGTCGAGGATCTCGACCGCGTGCGGGTGTTTGATCCGCGCGGCGGAGACGCCCTCCTGGCGGAACCGCTCCAGGGCGGCCGGGCTGTCGTTGCCGGAGATCGGCCGGAAGACCTTGACCGCCACCGGCAGCTCGAGCCCGAGGTGCGTCGCGCGGTACACCGCGCCGAACCCGCCGGTGCCGATCATCTCCTCGAGGCGGTACTTGTCGTCGAGCACGGTGCCGGGCAGCACTTCGGCCAGCGCCGAGAACACCAGTTCGGTGCGTCGCTGCGCCCGGACCAGTTCCTCGTTCTTGCGGACGAGCTCGCGGTTCTGCCGCGCGAGGTCGAGCTGCAGGCGCGAGAGCTTGAGCTGGTTCTCCACGCGGGCGATCACTTCCTCGGCCTGGAACGGCTTGGTCACGTAGTCGGCGCCGCCAGCGCGCAGCGCCTGCACCTTCCCGGTCGGGTCGTCGAGCGCGCTGATGAAGATGACGGGGATCTGCGCCAGGGTACCGTCGGCTTTCATCGTCTGGACCACTTCGAAGCCGTTCATCTCGGGCATCACGACGTCGAGCAGCACCAGGTCGAAGCGGCGGGCGCGCAGCAGCGCGAGCGCCTCGGCGCCGCCGGCGGCGGTGACGACCTCGTGCCCGCGGCGCACGAGGTAGCGCGCGAGGATGTCGCGGTTGTTCTCCGTGTCGTCCACGACGAGGAGCAGGCCGCGCTCGCCGCCCCCGGGTGCGGGAGCGACCCACTCCAGCGAGGTCGGGGTGAACACGTCGGCCGACTCGCTGGCGGCGCGGCCGATGTGCCGCAGGCTGGCGAGCTGGGCCCGCAGCCGCAGCGCCGCCTCGTGGATGCGGCGCACGTCGGCCGCGAAATCGTCGGCGCCGAGCTGGCCGAGGAGCTGCCGCGAGTGCGCGATGACGGATTCCAGCGGCAGCCGCGTCCGGGCCCGGAGTTCGGCCTCGATGCGGCCCAGGTCCGGCCGTCCGCCGCTCGCCTCCAGCTTCTCCGGATCCAGCGCGCCGTTCAGGATCGCCAACAGCCGCGTGCCGCCCTCGTGGATCCGCCGCAGCGCCGCGACGCTCGCGGCCCCCCGCGCGTCCCCGCCGTCCTCCAGCAGCATCTCGCTGTAGCCGATCACGGCGTTGAGCGGGGTGCGCAGCTCGTGCCGCAGCTGTCCCAACAGGGCGCGGCCGCTCTCGGCGGTCGGACCGCGAGCTTGCTCGAACATCATTCCGCCGGACCGCGCTGGATCAGCGCCTCGATCTTGCCCAGAAGGCGCGGCATGTCGACCGGCTTCGTGTCGTAATCGTCGCAGCCGGCCTCCATCGCCTTGGCCCGGTCGCCCGACATCGCGTGCGCCGTGAGCGCGATCACCGGGATCGCGCGCGTCTCGGGCGCGGACTTGAGCTGCCGCGTCGCCTCCCAGCCGTCGAGAACCGGGAGGCTCATGTCCATCAGGATCAGGTCCGGGTGCTCGGCCCGCCCCTGGTCCACGCCGGATTGCCCGTCGACGGCGACGAGCACTTCGTACCCCTTGCGCGCCAGCCGTCGCGCCAGCATGTCGCGGTTCATCTCGTTGTCTTCGACCAGGAGGATTCTCGACATCGCGAGCTCCGTGAACGGCGTGCGTCAGGTCGTCCGGTACTTGCGCAGCACGGCGAGCAGGTGCTCGCGCTCGACCGGCTTGGTCAGGTAGTCGGAGGCGCCGAGGGCGTACGCCATCCGTTTGTCGTCGATGATCGTCAGCAGGATCACGGGGGTCCGGGCGAACTGCGGGTCGGACTTGAGGGTCCGCAGGACGGACCAGCCGTCCATGCCGGGCATGATCACGTCGAGGGTGATCGCGTCGGGGTGGATCTCGCGCGCGAGCCGCAGCCCCTCTTCGCCGCTCCCGGCCGTGACGACGCGGTAACCTTCCTTTCCGAGGAAGTTCTGCATCAGGTCGCGGACCACCGGGTCGTCGTCGATGACGAGCGCGGTCAGCGGCGCATCGCGGGCCTCGCCCGCCGCCGGAGGCGGCGCCGGCGCGGCAGCCGGTTGGTCGTCGCGCGGCTCGCTCACCGTGGCCGGCAGCCGGATCGTGAAGGTGGTGCCGCGCCCGGGCTCGCTCTCGACGCCGATCGTGCCGCGCATCATCTCGACGAACCGGCGCGTGATCGTCAGCCCGAGACCGGTCCCGCCGTACTTGCTGGCGATCGTCCGGTCGCCCTGGGTGAACGACTCGAACACGCGCGCGATCTGCTCCGGCGTCATGCCGATGCCGGAGTCGGCGACGCGGAACGCGATCCAGTCCTGGCCGTCCTCGCGCTCGCGGCGGACCTCCAGCGCGATCCGGCCCTCTTTCGTGAACTTGCAGGCGTTGCTCAACAGGTTGAACAGCGACTGGCGCACCTTGGTCAGGTCGGCGTGCATCATGCCGGCGTCGGGCGCGAGCCGCAGTTCGAGCGTGTTGGAGTTGTTCTCGACCAGCGGCTGGACCGTGGCCGCGATTTCCTCCACCACCGGGGCGAGCTGGAAGTCCTCGAGGTAGAGGTCCATCTTGCCCGCCTCGATCTTCGACAGGTCGAGGATGTCGTTGATCAGCACGAGGAGGTGCCGGCCGGCGGCGCTGATCTTGCGCAGGTCGGGGATCAGCTCGGCCTGGCCGGTGTCCTCGGCTTCCTCGGTCAGCATCTCGCTGTAGCCGATGATCGCGTTCATCGGCGTGCGCAGCTCGTGGCTCATGTTGGCCAGGAAGTGGCTCTTGGCGCGGTTGGCCTCCTCGGCCGCGTCGCGCGCGACGCGCAGCTCCTCGTGCTTGCGCTCCAGTTCCTGGTTCGCGTCGGTCAACAGGGCGTGCGCCGACTGCAGGCGCCGGCTCATGTCGTTGAAACCGGCGGCGAGGTCGCCCAGCTCGTCGCGCGCCGCGAACGCGATCGTCGCGCCGTACTGGCCGCTGCCGATCGCCTTGGCTCCCTCGCGGAGTTGGCGCAGCCCGCGCGCGAGATAGCGCGAGATGTGGTACGCGACGCCGACCGCGACCAGCGACGAGAGGATGAAGATCAGGATCGTGATCTGCGCCGTCAGCCGCGCGACGCTGAAGAACCGCGCGCTGGCGTCCTCGACGCTGCTGGTGACGTCCCGCTGCAGGTCCGGCAGGAGTTCCTGCGTCACCCGGTGGCCGAGCGGCTCGGCCCGCAGCACGAGTTCGGAAATCGCGGCGCCCTGGTGCACGCCGAGGTTGCGGTAGAAAACGCGCCACGACTCGGCGAGCCGGCCGAACGCCTGCTCGAACTCGGCGGTTTTCCCTTCGCGGCCGGGCTCCGCGATCTCGCGCAGTCTGCGGATCTCGCCGGCGACGCGTTCGAGCCGCGAGTTGAAGCTGGCCACGTCGGACGCGGCGGCGCCGCCCGGCGCGGCCTCCTGGCTCAACAACCGGACCTGCTTCTGGACGTCGTTGAGGTCCTCGCGCACCGAGGAGAGCAGGACCTGCCGCGCGCTGGCCCGGCGCAGCTCCTCGACCGTCTGCTGCCGCCGTTGACTGCTCCAGAAGAAGACCACGAGGTTGAGGCCGAACAGCGCCAGCACCAGGAGGAAGGCGATCGAGATGCGTTGCCGGATGCTCATGCCGGTCCTAGGAGCCTGTCCGAGTACTGGGCGGCGTCGCGTTCCGGGCGCCCGGGGACCAGCAGCCAGCCCCGTGCCGCCCGGCACCCTGCGGGCGCCGGCGGTTGCGGGCCGCTGGCGGCGTCGCTCGTCGTCGGCGGTGGCCGAACACCAACTTCCTCCTCCCTCCTTGTCTTCGGCCGAGAAGCGCCACGCGCCCCTAGCGCAGCGGGTAGCCCTTCTCGCCCGGCAGGTGACCGTCCACGCGCAGCACCTTCAGCCCCCTCGGGACCTGCGTCGCGTCGACGAAGGCCACGGCGCCGGGAATCGCCGCGACCAGCTCGGTGGCCGTCTGGTTGGAGTAGACGATCTTGGGGTCGCTCTGGGCCTCGGCGCGGAAGACCTTCTCGATCCAGTAGCGCCGGAACTCGGCCTCGCTCATCTGGTACACGCGCTTGAGGATGACCTCGCGCTCGGGAGTGGCCGGCGCGCGCATCAACAGCGTGACCTTCATCCCCGGGCTCCAGAACTGGCGCTCGCCGAGGAGCAGCAGGCGCAGTTCGCGCAGGCTCAGGTCCTCGACCGGGACCTCGGGCCGGACCACGATCGCCACGTCGCGGCGCACATCCTGCGCGACGGCGCCGGCGCCGAGCGGGCAGACGAACGACAGCGCCAGTGCCACCCGGAAAACCACCTTCCTGTCGCTCACGATCCCCCCGGCTCAGAAAGTGAACGAGAGTTGGGTGGTGAACGAGTTCGTGTCGTGCTCGTCCCGCCGCAGGATGCGGTCGTACTGCAGCTTGAACGCCGCGAACTCGGCGAAGTCCCAGCGGATCCCGAGCGTCGGGATGTGCAGCCGCCCCTCGCCGGGGAGCACGGGGTCGTCCTCCGGCTGGTTCAGGTACTCGTAGCGCAGGTACGGGCGGAAGGCGCCGAAACGCCGCGAGACCTGCGTGTAGGCGCCGCGCGTCTCGGGCAGGTCCTCACCGCTGTCCGCCGTGCGCCGCAGGAGCAGCGCCTCGTTGAGCCACTCGAAGTTCGGCGCCTGGTAGATGGCGTGGGCGGCGTAGATCGACTCGTCGATGTTCGGCAGCCCTTCCGGCTGCAGTTCGTCGGCGTAGTACGAAAAACCGGCCTGGAACCCCGGCAGCCACTCGGGGCGGGCGAACAGGCCGACGTTGTAGGCCTTGTGGTCGTTCTCGTCGCGCAGGTTCTGGACCGACTCGTCGTCCGTGGAGCGCGAGCGACGACCGTTCCCGACCTCGGCGAGGTAGCGCAGCCCCAGCGATCCCGAGGGGATGCGCCCGGTGCTCGAGATCCCGACTTCGTGGATCGGCAGGAACCCGCTGAAGGCGAACAGCCGCGGCCGCCCGGTCGCGGTCTGTAGCCACGCCGCGTGGTGGTACGCCGTGTTGTACCAGCCGATCGCCGTGTGGTAGCGGCCGAAGCTCACGTTCAGGTAGTCGTTGAACGCGTACTGCAGGAACAGGCGCTCGAGGTCGATGGCGATGCGGTTCTCGGAGTTCGCGTCGACGACGACCTCGGAGAGGATGCTCAGCCGGTCGGCGAGCTGCGAGGTGATGAACATGTTGAACTGGCCGAGCGCGAAGCTCGAGTCCTCGTCGTGGGGTCCCGCGCCGTCCGTCGCGCCGGTTTCGTTGCTGGCATGCGCCGAGTGGTACGACACGTCGGAGAAGCCGCGCAGCTGCATCTCGGGGAAGCCGGCCGGCGAGCGGCTCACGTGGAGCGCCTGCTCCGCCGGCAAAGGCTCCGGCGCGAGCTGGGCCGGCGCGGCGAGCGCGAGTTCCTCCCGCGGCGCGGGCGGCGGCAGCGCGGCGGGAAGCGCGGCCGAGGTCGGCTCCGCGCCGGCGCAGCGCGCCCGCAACTGCTGCACCTCGGCTTCGAGCCGCTCGACACGCTGGAGCAGTTCGCGCACGAGCGCCGCGTCCGGTGCGGCTTCCTGCGCCTGGGCGGTGAACGCGATGAGCGGGATCAAAAGGACAGCCCGCCGCAAGCGGACCTCCTCCCTCGAGTCCGAGGAGCGAGTCGGCATGCAGGTCCGTCACGTGCGTATCGGGCGCGCGAAGAATAGCACCCGCACGCGGCCGGGCGCCGTCAAGTCTCCATGACTGAACGGTTTGTATTCTCCGGCCGCTCCGCGCGCGGCCAGGTGACGAGCACGCGCGTGCCACCCTGCGGCGGGCTGTCGATGTCGATCTTCCCCGCGTGACGCTCGACGAGTCCGCGCACGATCGCCAGCCCGAGACCGAGCCCCGGCGCGCCGCTCCCGCAGCGCCGGAACGGCTCGAACACGCGCTCGCGGTCGGCGGGCCGGATGCCGACGCCGGTGTCGGAGACCTCGAGCAGCAACTCGCGCGCGCCGAGCTCGCGCCAGGTGAGGACGACCGTGCCGCCCCGCTGGTTGTGCTTGATCGCGTTCGCGACCAGGTTGTCGAGCACGCGCGCGAGCGCGCCCGGCTCGCTGCGGGCACGGCAACCGGCGGGGCCGGGGCGTACCTCCAGCTCCACGTCGGCGCTCCGCGCGCGCTCGCCGAGCTGCGCGCACGTTTCGCGCAGAAGCTCGGCGACGTCCAGTTCCTCCGTCGCCCGGACCGGCGCGAGTTCGCCCACGGCCAGGTCCATGCAGCCGGAGACCAGGGTCGTGGCGCGCTCGAGGGCGCGCAACGCGCTGCGCAGCGCCGGCTTCTGCTCGGCCTGCAGTGGCCCGACCCGCTCCTCGCTCAGCATCTGGACGTAGCCGCGCGCGGCGGCGAGCGGGTTCTGCAGGTCGTGGCAGAGTTCCGCGAGCAGCCTGAGTTGGTCCGGCGCGACGGCGGGGCGCGCGCCGGGTTGCGCCTCCGCCCGGCGCACCACGAGCAGCGCGGCGCCGGGCCCGGCGGACGGGTAGGGCCAGAACTCCAGCACGACCCGCGCGCGGGCCGCGCCATCGGGCCGGGGGCCGATCGCGCAGGCCAGCGGCCGCGCGCGCTCGCCGCGTTCCGCGCGGCGGATCCGTTCCCGCGCGACGAGCACGTGCTCGCTGCCGACGTGGTCCTCGAAGCGCGTTCCCGGGGCGGGCAGCACGGCATCGGCGCGCGCCGGGGCGCTCGCGTCTTCCACGATCCCGCGCCGGACGAGCAGCGCCGGGACCGGCAGCGAGCCCACGCCGCCGGGGCCGGCCTCCGGGGCCGGCGCGGCCGCGTGCAGCAGGACGAGGAGCGCGCGCTCCGCGCCGGGGGCTTCCGTCACCACCGCGCGGACCGGGGTGCGCCGACCGTCGCGGCCGAGCAGGGCGAGCGGCAGCAGGGTGCCGGCCCGGAGTTGCGCACGGTCGGCGATGGAAGCCCGGACCGCCGCCTCGCCCGCGTCCCCGAACAGCGCGCGCAGGGGCTGGCCGGCCAACTCGCGGCCGTCGCGCCCGGCCAGGCGTTGCAGGCCCTCCCCGGCCCACGAGATCGATCCGTCCCGGGCGACCAGGAGCAGCGCGAGCCCGGGCGCGGCGCCCGACATTTCGACGAGCGCGAGCGCCCGTTGCTCGACCCCGCCGAGCAGCGCCCCCGGTTCCTCGATCCACTCCGCGACGGACATACGCCGGGCACTACGCAAGGCCCGTGCCGGTCGCGCGGGGCTCCAAGCCCGCAAAAAGCGGGACGCCTGCTTCCCGCACGGCGCGCAGCGGGAAGAGGACTTCCCTTCGCCGGGGTGCTATCTTCGCCCCGGGAAGCTGCCGATGCCCCCGAACCTCCTCGTGGTCCCGCCCGCGCTGTCGGGCGACGAGCGGCGCACGGTGCCGCTCGAGGCGGACCGCGCGCTCACGGTCGGCCGCTCCTCGGCCTGCGAGGTCCGGCTCAACGACCCGCGCGTTTCGGCCCGCCACGCCCGGCTGCGCGCCGCGGCGGGCCAGCTGCTGGTCGAGGACCTCGGCAGCCTCAACGGCACCTTCATCGTCCGCGGCGGGGAACGGCGGGCGGTCGCCGCCGGGGCCGAGGTCCCGGTCGAGAGCGGGGCGGCAGTCGAGATCGGGCCCTACACGCTGCACGCCTGCGAGGAACTGGCGCAGGACGTCCTCCTCGCCGGCGGCGACCGGGTCGAGGTCGAGCCTGCGGATCTCCCCGCGGGGGAACTGGCCGACCGCGTGGTCGCCGCGCTCGGGTCGTTCGCCGGCGCCGCCGGCGGCGACGCGTGGTCGCGCGTCCTCGCGGGCGTGCTGCAACTGGCCCGGCCGCGGCGGGCATTCCTGCTGTCCGTCGACGAGGAGCGCTTCGTCCTGCGCGCGAGCGGCGGTGCGCCGGGCGCCGCGTGCCTCAGCCGCGGCTTCCTCGACGCGGTGCTGGCCCGCGACGATCGCGGCCCGGTGAAGCGCGCGCCCGCCGCGACGCCGCTCAGCACGACGCTCCGCGCGCTGGGCGACGACGTGGCGCTGGCCGGGGCGCGGTTCCCCGGGACCGCCGGCCAGGTCGTCGCGATCGCGTACCTGGAGCTGGAGCGCCCGCTTGCCGCGGCCGACGCCGCGGCGCTGGCCTCGTACGCGCGGGTGTCCGGTCCGCTGCTGGAGACCGCGCTGGCCCTCGACGTCGAGTCGCGCCGCCGCGAGGCGCTGGAGGCGAGCCTGCGCCGCGAGCGCGCGCGGGTCCCGGATCCCGGCAGCGCCGCCCCGGCGCGCGCGCTGATCGGCGAGAGCCCGGCGTTCCTCGCCGCGCTGGAGGTCGTGCGGCGCGCCGCGCCGACGCGCGCGACGATCCTCGTTCGCGGGCCGTCCGGCTCGGGCAAGGAGGAACTCGCGCGCCTCGCGCACGAGGCCAGCCCGCGGCGCGACAAGCCGTTCGTCGTCCTGAACGCGGCCGCGATCCCGGAGGCGCTCGCCGAGTCCGAGCTGTTCGGCCACGAGCGCGGCGCGTTCACCGGCGCCGACGTCGCGCGCGCCGGCGCGTTCGAGCGCGCCGACGGCGGCACGATCTTCCTCGACGAGATCGGCGAGCTGCCGCTCGCGCTGCAGCCGAAGATCCTGCGGGCGCTGGAGACCGGCGAGATCGCGCGGGTCGGCGGCGCGCGGCGCCGCGTCGACGTGCGGCTGGTGGCGGCGACGCACCGCGACCTCGAAGCGATGGTCGCCAGCGGCGCCTTCCGCGCCGACCTCTACTTCCGGCTGCGCGTGGTCGAGGCGGTGCTCCCGCCGCTCGCCGAGCGGCCGGAGGACGTCGCGGCGCTGGCCCAGGCGTTCCTCTCCCGCTTCCCGCGCGCGGACGGCGGGACGCTGTCGGGGATTGCCGCCGGCGCGCTGCGGGCGCTTGGCCGTTATGGTTGGCCGGGAAACGTCCGCGAGCTGCGCAACGTGATCGAGCGCGCCGCGGTGCTCGACCGCGACGGCGTGCTCGACCTCGACGACTTGCCGCCCGACATCGCCGCGGCCGCGGGCGGTGGCGCGCGAGGCGGGAGCGAGGCGCTGCTCGCGCTGCCGTGGCCCGCGGCGCGCGACCGCTTCGAGGCGCTGTACTTCGGCAGCGCGCTCGAACGGCACGGCGGGCGGGTGCAGGAAACAGCGGTCGCGACCGGCGTGGACCGCCGCACGCTCTCGACCAAGATCCGCCAGCACGGCTTGCGAAAGAACCGCGAGGGGTGATTACCAGTCGATGACCAGGCGCGGCGTCAGGATCCCGCCGCCGCTCGACGCGAACATCCCGCACAGCTCGCCGAAGAACTCGGCCGGCAGCCCGCTGCCGCTGCACGAGTCGGCCCGCCCCGGCCGCGGATCGCACGTCGCGAGCATCGCCCCGTCCAGCTTCCACATCAGGACTCCCGAGGAGTCGCGGACGATGTCGATGCGCCGCGCCGGGGAGGAAACCGAGCTGCGCACGAACAGCGTCGCCGCGTCGACCGGGAACGAGGCGACGATGCCGTTCGATTCCAGCTCGATCAGGAAGCGTCGCACCGGGACGAGGTAGGTGTAGCTGATCAACCCGGCGGTGCCGGGCCGGGCTTCCTTGCCGTCGACCTCCCATCCCGCGAGGACCGAGCCGGCGCGGGGCCGCGGCCGCACCGAGATCTTCGGCGGGATCCGCGTGGGCACGAGCACGGGCCGCAGGACGCTGGGCTGGCTCGACATCCGGGAGCCTCCTCCCGGGGATTATGCAACGCGCCGCGGCGACGCGGGTTTCGGCCCGCCGGAGAAATCGCTCAAGGCGCCGCGTCGCGGACGTCCCAGGCGGTGCGCAGCGCGGCGCGCCGGCTAGCGGGAACGTCCGCCAGGTAGCGCTCGAGGTGCGCCGCGGCCCGCCGCGCCAACTGCGCCGGGTCGGCTCCGGGCAGGCGCGCCAGCAGCGCCGCGGCGCGCGCGGCGGTCAGCGCGAGCCCGAGTTCTTCCGCGGCCGCGAGCGCGCTCCCGGCATGGCTCGCCGCGCCCGCCGGATCCCCCGCGCGCCGCAGCGCGATCGCCAGCGCCAGCTCGGCTCGCGCGCGGTGCGGCGGCGCGAGCCGGTCCGAACCGACGAGCGGGCGCAGGAGCGTCGCGCCGGCGTCGACCTGGCCGGCCTCGACCAGCGCGGTCGCGTGGGCCACGGCGAGGCCGGGGTCGTCCGGCGCCGGCCCGGACAACAGCCGCGCCGCTTCGGCGAACTCGCCGCGCCGCAGCGCCAGGGTGCCGCGCGCGACGCGCGCCGCGGCGCCGAGGTCGGTGAGCCCGGCCCGCGAGGCGATCCGTTCCGCCTCGTCGAGGTCGCGCCCGGCGTCGGCGAACAGGCCGAGGCGCGCTTCGAGGCGGGCGGCGCCGACGAGCGCGTAGCCCAGGTCGGGCGCGAGGCCCAGCTCGCGGTTCAGCCGCACGGACTCCAGCGCGCAGTCCAGCGCCGGGCCGGGCCGCTCCGCGGTTTCCAGCACCTGCGCGAGCGCGATCAGCGCGTACGCGCGACGCTCGCGCGAGCCCGCCGGACCCTGCTCCTCCTCGGCCAGCGTGCGGAAGGTCCGCTCGGCCTCGCGCAGCGCGCCCTCCTGCAGCTCCAGGTCGCCCAGCGTCATCCGCGCGAAGAACTCGCTCTCGCGGTCGCCGGTCTCGCGGGCCAGAGCCAGCGCCTGGCGCGCCACGTCCCGCGCCTCGTCGGCGCGGCCGCGGTACGCGAGCAGGTTCGCCAGCGTCGAGAGCGGCGAGAGCATCAGCCGTGGGTTCTCGAGCCGCCGTGCCTCGTCCAGCGCCGCCCGCAGCGCGCTTTCGGCGGCGTCGAACTGCCCGGCGAGGTAGAGCTGCGCCCCTTCGCTGCCGAGCATGTTGACCAACAGCGCGTACGACCCGGCCGCGCGCAGCTCGGGCTCCGCCGCGCGGTACAGCTCCGCCGCCGCGGCGGTGTCGCCGAGCTTCAGCCGCACGTCGGCTTCCGCCTTGCGCGCCTGTGCCGCCAGCGCGGCGAGGCCGGCCGAGCTGTAGCGCTCGGCCGCCGCGGCGTACGCCGCGACCGCCGCGGGAAAATCGGCGCGCGCGAACTCGATGTGCCCGCGCAGCTCCGCCGCGCGCGCGAGGCCCACCTCCTGCTCCAGCAGGCGGTAGGCCCGTTCGGCACCGTCGACCTCTTCCGTCGCCTCGTCGAGCCGGCCGAGTTCCAGCAGGATCTCGCCGCGGACCAGCCGCGCGGCCGGCTCCAGGGGATCGAGCGCGAGCGCGCGCTCGACCTGCTGCAGCGCGTCCTCGCGGGCCCCGGCGTCGAGCAGCGCGCGCGCCAGCCCGCGCAGCGCGCGCGGGTCGTCGCGGCGCAGCGCCGCGAGCTTGCGCCACGCGCGGACCTCCTCGTCGCGGTGGCCGAACACCAGCGCGTACGTGGCCTCCACCTCCGCGCCGGTTTCGGCGCCGACGGCGCCGCTCGCCGCGGCGGTGCGCGCCGCGAGCGCGGCCTCGCGCGCGCGGCGCTCGAAGCCGGAGCGGAACAGCGTCCGCGCGAGCAGGGCGCGCGGGCCGGCCGCCTCCGGGTGCGCGGCGACCGCGCGCTCGAGGACCGCGATCGCTTCCGCCGCCCGTTCTTCGTCGACGAGCTGGCGCGCCCGGCGCTCGAGGACCAGCACGTCCTCGGCCGGCGGCACGGGCGCGGGGCGTCGCGGGGCGCGCAGCACCGCCCAGGCGCCGAGCGCGAGCGCCGCGGCGGCGACGAGCGCGGCGCCGATCCAGAGCGCGCGCCGGCGCGGGCCGCGTGGCGGGAGCGTCACCCGCGGCGGCGCGGGCGACGGGGTCAGCGCCAGCAACTCGGCGCGGACCTGTGCCGCGTCGCCACCGCGATTGCCGCGGTCCTTTTCCAGCAGCCGTTGCACGAGGCCGCGCAGGGTCCCGCAGCGCTCGAGCGCGTCCGCCGGCGGGTTCTCGCGCAGCACGGCGTGCGCCGTGTCGAGCAGCGACGCCCGCCGGAACGGGTGCGTCCCGGAGAGCGCCTCGCACAAGATCACGCCGAAAGAGAACATGTCGCTCGCGCGGTCGAGCGGTTCGCCGCGGAGCTGTTCCGGCGACATGTAGGCGATCGTGCCGGCGCCCCAGGCGCCGGCAGGACCGCCGGGCTGCGTCGGCGCCGTCTCGTCACGGCCCGGCTCGCGCGGCACGGCGGGACGCGCGACGCCGAAGTCGAGCACCTTCGCGTGGTCCGACGCCGTGACGAGCACGTTGCCCGGCTTGAGGTCGCCGTGGACCAGCCCCGCGGCGTGGATCGCGGCCAGGGCGTCGGCGATCTCGGCGAAGTAGCGGACCAGCCGCGCCCGGTCGAGTCCGCGGCCGAGCGCCTCGTCCAGCCGCTCGCCGTCGACGAACTCCATGACCAGGACCGGCGCGCCGTCGTGCTCGAGGACGTCGAGCACGGTGGCGACGTGCGGGTTCGACACCGAGCAGGCGGCGCGCGCCTCCGCGATGGCCCGCGCCCGGGCCAGATCGTCCGGCACCGCGCCGGCCGGCAGCAGCTTCAGCGCCACGGTGCGAGCGAGCTTCTCGTCCGTCGCGCGGTAGACCTCGCCCATCCCGCCGCGGCCGAGCAGCGCGTCGATCCGGTACCGGCCGATGCGGCGGCCGGCCGGCAGCCCCCCGGCGCCCCCGGGCGCCGCCGTCACCACACCCGGCAAGGCGTCGAGCGGACCATCGGCTGACCCTCGCGGCAGGAGAACGCGTCCTTGAACTCCGGCATGTTCGCGACGACCCCGTTGACGCGGTAGCGCGTCGGCGAGTGCGGGTCGGTCACGGCGCGCAGCCGCTCTTCCTCCGGGCGCATGTTCGAGCAGGCCCACTGCGCCATGCCGATGAAGAACCGCTGGTCCGGCGTGAACCCGTCGATCGGCGCGAGCCGCTGGTTGGCCGTCGCCGCGCGCCACGCGCGGTACGCCAGCAGCGTTCCGCCGAGGTCGGCGATGTCCTCGCCCGTGGTCAGGCGGGAGTTGATGTGGATGTCGTCCACGATCACGTACCGGGCGTACTGGTCGATGACGCACTGCGCCCGCTCTTGAAACTCGGCAGCGTCTTCCGCGGTCCACCAGTCGCGCAGGTTGCCCCGGGCGTCGAACTGGCGGCCCTCGTCGTCGAACCCGTGCGTCAGCTCGTGGCCGATCGTCGCGCCGGTGTTGCCGTAGTTCGGCGCGTCGTCCATCTTCGGGTCGAACAGCGGCGGCTGCAGCACGCCGGCCGGGAAGTTCATGTCATTCATCTGCGGGTTGTAGTAGGCGTTCACGGTCGGCGGCGTCATGCCCCACTCGCCGCGGTCCACCGGCTTGCCGATTTTCGCCAGCTGCCGCCGCGACTCGAACACCAGGCTCCGCGTCACATTGCCCGCGAAGTCGTCACGCTTGATCGTGAGCGCCGAGTAGTCGCGCCAGCGGTCGGGGTAGCCGATTTTGTTGACCATCGAGTGCAGCTTGGCCAGCGCCTGCTGCTTGGTCTTCTCGCCCATCCACGGCAGCTCTTTGATGTCCTGCTCCATCGCCTGCTGCACGCGGCGCGTCACGTCCAGCGCGCGCTTCTTGATCTCGGGGCTGAACGTCTTCTCGACGAAGACCTTGCCGAGCGCCTCGCCGAGGTCGCGGTCGACCCACTCCACGCACTCTTTCCAGCGCGGCGGGCTCTGTTCCAGCCCGCGCAGCGCCTTGCCGTAGAACGCGAAGTGCGCCTCGGCGAACGGTCGCGACAGGTACTCGGCTCTTGCGCGGGCGATGTGCCAGCGCAGGTACGTCTTCCACTCGCCGAGGCTGCGCTCGCGGAGCTGCCGCTCCAGCCCGCGCACGAACTCCGGCTCGGACACGTTGAGCGACGGCACGCGGCCGATCCCGGCCGCCTTGAAGTACGCGGGCCAGTCGAACGACGGGCCGAGCCGGGCCAGCTCGGCGCTCGTCATCTTGTGGTACACCGCGTGCGGATCACGCTTCTCCACCCGCGTCAGCGAGGCGCGCGCGAGTTCGGTTTCGATCGCGAGCACCGTGGCCGCGTTCGCCGCCGCTACGCCGTCCTCGTCGCCGAGCAGGCGGAAGATCTCCTTCGCGAACGCGGCATACTTGTCGCGCAGTTCCCGCGAGCGCTCGTCGTCCTTGAGGTAGTAGTCGCGGTCGGGCAGCCCGAGCCCGCCGGCGTACAGGCCGGCGATGACCTGCGTCGAGTCGGCCGCGTCCTGCTCCGAGCCGAAGCCGAACAGGAGCGCGCCGCTGTCCATCGCCAGGTGCTGCCGCCCGACGAACGCGGCGAGCGCCTTCTTGTCCCTCAGCGCGGCGATCTCGCGCAGCGCGGGCTCGATCGGCTTGGCCCCGAGCCGGTCCACCGCGGCCGTGTCGATGCAGGCCGCGAAGTAGTCGCCGATGCGCTGTTGGTCCGCGCTGCGCTTCCCGGCCGGGCGCCCCGCCTCCTCGAGCAGGCCCCAGAGGAAGCGCAGGTTCTCTTGGTACAGCTTGCGGTAGACGCTCCACGACGACTGGTCCGGCGGGATCGGGTTGCGCTCCTGCCAACCCCCGCAGGCGAAGGCGTAGAAATCGGCGCAGGGATCGACCTCGCGGTCGAGCGAGGTCAGGTCGAGGCTCGGGCTGTAGGGGAGTTGCTGCAGCGGGCGGTCCGGTGCCGGCGCGGGGGTGGCTGTTGGCCGCGGGGCCGCCGCAGGGGCCTGCGCCAGGGTGGGCGCGGGCAGGACCAAGGCGGTGACGAGCGCAACCGGTGCGAAAAGGCGCGACATGGGCTCCTCGCAATGCCGCAAGCGGCGGCCGAGAGAATACCCCGCCTCGGCGCGTCAGCGCGAAACGCGGCCGGGAACGCTCAGCTCGAAAAAGACCGACGAGCCGTCGATTTCGCTGACCGCGACGTCGATGCCCGATCCGGCGCACAGACTGCGGAATTCCTGCGCCCCCATCGTCCCCGCCCGGAAGCCGTCCGAGCAGGCGATGGTGCCGTCGTGCGTGGCCTGCCAGTCGATCGGGCCGATCAGCCCTTCTTCCGCCTGCAGCTCGAACCAGCGCAGCCGCTCGCGCCAGAACGCCGGGGAATAGCTGGAAAACAGCACCCGTCCGCCAGGGCGGGTGACGCAGAGCGCCTCCCGCACGACGCGCGTCGGGTCAAGGTCGAACGCGCTGATCCCGTTCTGCACGCAGATGACGGTATCGAACGACGACTCGTGGAACGCGAGGCGGGCGGCGTTCATCTGCACGAACTCGGTGTTGGGCCAGTCCGCCGCGTGGTGCCGGGCCAGGACCAGGCTCTCCATCGCGGTGTCGATGCCGACGATCCACCGCGCGCGTGGGGCCAGGCGGACGACGACGCGACCGTAGCCGCACCCCAGCTCGAGCACGTCCGCGCCGAGCGGCACCCGTTGCAGGACGTGGCGGATCTCGGCCTCGAGGTGCTGCTGCACGCGCGGCGGGGCGAGCCGGTAGCACGCGCGCAGGCGCGCGCCCGCGAGTCGCTTCTCGTAGTACCCGGCCATCCTTCGGTATTGTAGCGGCGCGGCCCCCGCCGACGGGGCCCACCTTCCCGTGGAGCGGAGGAGGTCAGGCATGAGGCACGCGGGCGCGTGGTGGCTCGGCCTGACGCTGGTGCTGCTCCCGTCCTGCGCGCCGCGCCCGGCGGCCCCCCCTCCCGGACCGTTCGTTCTCGTTCTCGGAGTGGCGCAGGACGGCGGCTGGCCGCAGGCCGGCTGCCGGCGCGAGTGCTGCACCCGCGCCTGGGAGGGGGAGTCGCCCGGGTCGAACGTCACGGCCCTGGCGCTCGTGGACCCGCGCACGTCCCGGCGCTGGCTGTTCGACGCCACGCCGGATTTCCCGGCCCAGCTGCGCCTGCTGGACGAAGTCGCGCCCACGGCGTCGCGCCCGGGGATCGACGGCATCTTCCTGACGCACGCGCACGTCGGCCACTACACCGGCCTGGCGCACCTCGGCCGGGAGGTGATGGGGACGCGGGCGGTCCCCGTGCACGCCATGCCCCGCATGCGGGCGCTGCTCGAGTCGAACGCCCCGTGGGAGCAGCTGGTGCGCCTCGGCAACATCGCGCTGGCGCCTTTGGAGGACGGGCGGGCCGTCGCGCTGGCCCCGGACCTCGAGGTCGTCCCGTTCAGCGTGCCGCACCGCGACGAGTACAGCGAGACCGTCGGGTTCCGGATCCGGGGTCCGTCGCGCACGGTCCTGTTCCTGCCCGACATCGACGCGTGGGACCGCTGGGCGACGCCGCTGCCGGACGCCCTCGGGTGGGCCGACGTCGCGCTTCTCGACGGCACGTTCTACTCGGGCGCCGAGCTGCCGGGCCGCGACCTCTCCGACATCCCGCACCCGTTCATCGCCGACACGCTGCGCCGGATTGCCGCCTTGCCCGCCGGGTGGCGGGCAAGGGTCCGCTTCATCCACCTCAACCACACGAACCCGGCGCTGCGCCCGGGTACCCCCGAGCGCGCGAGCATCGAAAGCGCCGGCTGCGCGGTCGCGCGCCAGGGAGAGATGTACCCCCTGCAGTGAAGCGGGGCGCGTTACGGAACAATAGAACGGAGTGACGCGTCGCGATTTGCGATCAGCGCCGCTCGTTCACGAGGTTGGCGGTGAGGCGGATCTCCACGCCGGCCAAGGCCTTCGAGACCGGACAGTTCGCCTTCGCGTCGTCCGCGACCCGGGCGAACTGCTCGGGGCTGATGCCCGGGACGACCCCCTCGGTGTGCAGGTGCACCCAGGAGATCCGGAACCCCTCGCCCGCCTTCTCCAGCGCGACCTCGGCCCGGGTCTGGATCCGCTGCGGCTGGAAGTTCTGCCGCCCCAGCGCCGCGGAGAGCGCCATCGAGAAGCAGCCGGCGTGCGCGGCGCCGATCAACTCCTCCGGGTTCGTCGCGGTTCCGCTCTCGAAGCGCGACGGGAAGTCGTAGGGGGTCTCGAACGCCTTGCTGCCGACCTTCAGGGTACCGCGGCCGTCACGGATCGAACCGTTCCACTCGGCCTCGGCGGTGCGGATGGGCATCGTCTGCTCCTTAACTCTGACATGACACCAATTTTTCGAAACTCGGGCCACGAGGCTACGTCGTCCGGCGGGCGTCCGCCAGCCGGTGCGTCCACGCGGGGTGCCTGGAGTTGGAAATTTTATTTGCCGGTCGCGGGTTTGGCGGTATATGGCCGCCGTCCGCGGAAAGGGGGCCGCCGCTCCAGGCGGTGCGCGGGTGCTGTGTCCCCGGGGCTTGGAATCCGGATGAGGCGCGCGAGCGCGGCGGGGGCTGCGTTCGTGTGATGTGGTCAACGTCACGAGAGTCGGGAGAGGGGAGCCATGAAAACCGCTCGGCTGTTGTTCTGCGTTCTTCTGATCGCATGGGGCGCGGTGTCGTTGGCCAGCGCCGGGGGAGGGGCGGATCCCGCGCCAGCCTCGCCCCCGCCGGCGACGCTGGTCAACGGGGCTCCCGCACTGCTGGGGATCCCGTCCGGCATCAAGGAGATGTCCGACGGCGACAAGGACGGCGATGTCATCACGCCGCTCGACGCCGGCACGATCACGAACTACGCCTTCACCCCGAGCGCCGGGACGTTCACGCCGCTCGTGGGCTCCACCCGGGTCGCGACGGTCGAGGTCGACGAGGCTATCTCGGCGGCGCTGCCGATCGGTTTCGACTTCTGGTTCATGGGCGTCCGCTACACCAACGTGTATGCGAGCTCGAACGGGTTCCTGTCGTTCAACCCGAGCGCGACCGCGTCTTTGACCAACAACCTGGCGACGAGCGCGACGTCGATCCGTCCGCTCCTGGCGCCGCTGTGGGACGACAACGACGGGCGCGCCAGCGGCGGCTCGTTCGCGTCGTACCTGACGACCGGCACCGCCGGCAGCCGCGTGTTCACCTTCGAGTGGCTGAACTGGGAGTGGAACTACAACGCCGGCGGCGCGGTGATCTCGATGCAGGTCAAGCTGTACGAGGGCACGGGCAAAGTCGAGTTCGTCTATGCCCAGGGCGCGGCCAACGTCAACTCCGGCAGCGCCTCGATCGGGATCGCGGCCTCGGCCACCGGGTCGGGCAACTACCTCTCGCTCGGCAGCACGGCGGCCAATCCGCCGGTCAGCTCCACGAGCGAGACGACCAGCCTGAGCACCAAGCCCGCGACCGGGCAGGTCTACGCCTTCGTCCCGCCGATCCCGTCGGCCGCGCCGACGGACCTCACGTTCACGGACGTGACGCAGACCGGCATGACGCTGAACTGGACCGACAACGCCACCAACGAGGCCGGGTACGCGGTCTTCCGCTCGACCGACGGCATCACCTACGTCTTCCAGGCCCTGCAGCCCGCCGGTGCCACCTCGTACCCGGCGACGAACCTGCTCCCGGGCACACCGTACTACTGGCAGGTGTTCGCGGTGACCGAGGGCGCCGCCAGCTCCGCGCTCTCCGGGACGCAGGCGACGCTCCCGGCAGTCGAGGTCGGCTGCGCCGGTACGGGCGGTCTGTGGAGTTCGACGTCCACCTGGAGCACGAACGTGCTGCCCGGCGTGGGTGACAACGTCACGATCGGCGACGGCTGCACCGTCACCATCGACACGGCGCCCACGATCAACATGCTGACCGTCGGGCAGGGGACTTCGGGCGTGCTCGAGTTCGAGGCGGCCGCGGCCCGCACGCTCACGGTGGTGCAAGGCGTGACGATCAACCCCGGCGGGACATTCCAGTCTGCCGCCACGGGAACGACGACCGGGCACATGCTCTCGGTCGGCGCCAACCTGACGAACAACGGCACGCTGGACTTCAGCACCAACGGCAACACGGCGGGCGCCGAGTTGCGCTTCGTCAACAGCACCGACAACACCCTTGCCGGCAGCGGCACGACCGACCTGCGGCTGCTGTCCCTCAGCAAGGGCGTGGTCGGCAGCGTGCTCGAAATCACCGCGCCGTTCACCGTGCGCGGGGCAACCCCCAGCGACACCACCGGCTTCCTCAGCTCCAGCCCCTACACCGGCACGCTGAAGATCTCCGGGAGCTTCACCTATGCCAGCAACGTCTTCCTCAGCGCCAGCTACTCGATCCCGTCGACCGGCGGGTTCTGGCTCAACAACCCGAACTTCACGGTCAACGCGATGAACAGCTCGGCCACGCTGACCGGACGGCTGCGGATCTCGCAGGGCACGTTCAACATCGGCAACACGTCCGGCAACTCGATCGGCTTCGCCTCCGGCAGCTCGGTGATCATCGAGGGCGGGGCGGTCAACGCGGCCGGCCGCTTCGGCGTCAGTTCCTCGACCAGCACCGCCTCGTACAACCAGTCGGGAGGCGTGGTCACGGTCAACATGCTCGGCAATACCTCCTCGTCGTACGGCAGCTTCGACATGGGCACTGCGTCCGGCGCCAGCTTCACCATGAGCGGCGGCTCGATCGTGGTCCAGCTGGCCAACACCGCCAGCTCGGGCCCGCGCGACTTCCGCGCCGCGACCGGCAGTTACAGCATCACCGGCGGCACGGTGCAGTTCGGCAACGCGGCCTCCGGGGCGGCGCAGGCGTACGACATGGTCGCCAGCAGCTCCAGCGTGCCGACGCTCTTCCCCAACCTCGTGCTGGACAACATGTCCGCCGGGCACACCCTCACACTGCAGACCGGCGGTTCCATGGGGCTCAGCGCCACGATCAACTCGGGCACGACGCTGACGCTCAACGGTTACGCCCTGACGCTAGTCGGCAACTTGACCAACGACGGGACGATCAGCGGCACCACCGCGAGCAGCCGGCTGTACTTCGGCGGGACCAGCGCCCAGACGTTCGGCGGCGCCGGGACCGTGACCGTCCCGCTGGACGGGATCAGCATGGACAACAGCGCCGGCGTGGCGATCACGGCCAGCCCGTTCACCACGCTGCGGGTCAACCTGTTCCGCGGCCTTCTGACCGGCAGCGACAAGATCACGCTCGGTAACGGCGGCACGACCTCCGCCGTGACGCAGATCGGCTCCTCGGGCTTCACTTCGCCGGGCGGCAACTTCGACGTCGCGCCGACGTTCAACATCGGCAGCGGCGGGTACCAGGTCCTGTACATGGGCGAGGGTGTCCCGCGCACGACGGGGCTGGAACTCCCGCCGAGCCGCACCGCCTACTCGATCACGATCGGGAACCCGAACGGTGTGATCCTGTCCGGCGGCGGCCTCGCGCTCACCAACAGCTTCGTCCTCACCACCGGCGTGCTCAGCACGTCGGATTCGAATCTCCTGACGTTGGGCACCGGCATCACCACGCCGACGGCCGGCAGCGCGACCAGCTACGTCAACGGGCCGCTCGCGGTGCAGGTCAACAGCTCGACCAACGCATCCAAGAACTTCGCGATCGGTTCGGCGGTCGGTTGGCGGCCGCTGGTTCTGGGCAACTTCCACTCGAACGGCGCGCTGCAGACGTACACCGCGCGCGCGATCGAGGGCGCGACGGGCGGCACGCCGGCCGCGCCGCTGGTCTACCTCAACTCGGCGCGCTATTACCGGGTGGAGAACACGGCCAACATCTTCACGACGAGCACGGCCACGATCCAGCTCACGTACGGAGCGGACGACATCGTCGGGACCCCGGTTACGGCCCGCGTCGCGCAGTCCGACCTGCCGAACGGCACGTACGCCTCGATCGGCGGTGCGACCGCGACCTCGCCGACGACCGGGATCGTCTCGACCGCACCGATCGTCCCGGGCAGCGACTACTTCGTGCTCGGCAACGAGGCGCTGCCGCCGCTGCCGCCGCCCAACGACGATTGCAGCAACGCGGTGACGATCCCGACCGCCAGCTTCCCGGTGCTGACCGACACGGTGGACGTGACCGCCGCGACGACGACCGGCGACCCGGCGTTCTGTGCCACGACCTCGCACACCGCGTGGTACACGTTCACCCCGACGGTGTCCGCCACGTACACGGTCACGAGCTGCCAGGCCTCGGCGCCCGGAACCACGGCGACCGACACCGTGCTCGGTGTCTACACCGCGGCCTCCTGCGGCGGGCCGTTCACGACGATCGGCTGCAACGACAACGACTCCTCCTGCACCGGCGGGACGACGCGCTCGACCGTGACCACGACGCTGTACGCGGGCACCACGTACTACATCGTCGTCGGCACGGCGGGCACCACGACGCCGAGCCCCGGCGCGATCCAGCTCGCCGTCAGCCAGTTGCTCCCGCCGGCACACGACAGCTGCTCCGCGCCGGTCGCGCTGGCGCTCGACACGCCGCTGGCCGGGACCACGGTCAACGCGATCGACGACTACGAGCTGGCCGCCGGATCGACGTGCTTCACCAGCCAGGGCCAGTACGGTCAGACGGCGTCCACGGCGCCCGGCCGCGACGTCGTCTACAGCTTCACGGCGCCCGAGGATGGCCGGTACTCGTTCCGCGTGACCGGCTACACCCCGGGCAACCCGGTCGTCCACGTCGCGACGAGCTGCGATCCGTCGACGGCGCCAACCCCGGTCATCGTCGGCACCTGCATCAACGCCGCCAATCGCAACACGAGCACGGCGGAAGAGGTGATGTGCCAGGCGCTGACCGCCGGGCAGCAGGTCTACGTCTTCGTGGACGAGCTGGCCGCGACCGGCGGCGCGTTCACGGTGGTGGCGAACCGCTGCGTGCTCGACAGCGAGCCGAACGGGACGCCGGAAGAGGCCAACCCGCTGGCCTGCGTGCAGGAGATCTCGTTCAACGACAAGCTGGACGTGGACTTCTTCTCGCTCGGCGCCCCGGGCAGCGGCTGGCGCGCGTTCGCCATGACCGATGCGATCGCGGCGAACTACGGCGACACGCAGCTGCGCGTCACCAACGACACCGACACCTACGAGTACGACGACGACGACGGCGACTCCAGCTTCGGCAGCGTCGCCTCGGTGATCAGCGGCGCCGTCCTGCCCGAGGGGGATGCGTTCCTGCGCGTGAACCTGTACTCCGGCGCGTCCGGCCCGGCCGAGCCGATCCGGATGTACTCGATCGTCCAGCCGCCGATCTCGGCCGCGACCGAGGAGAGCGAGCCGAACGATGCTCTGCCCGACGCCGACTCGGCGAGCAACAACTACTTCAAGGGGACGTTGACGGCGACCAGCGACGTGGACCTGTTCATGTTCGCGGCCTCCGCCGGCGACCTGGTGCACCTCGGTCTCGACTGCGACGCGAACCGCGACGGCTCGGCCAACGACGGCGCGCTGGCGCTGCTCGACTCGACCGGTGCGGTGGTGGTCAACGTCAACAACTCCGGCACGAGCACCAACACGACACCGGGGACGGGTCTGACCGCGACCACCCCGCTCTCCCCCGGCGAGGGACTGGTCTACCGCATCCGCACGAGCGGCGTCTACTACGCGAAGGTGACGGCGACCACGATCGCCAGCACCGGGGCGCAGGACTACCTGCTCTCGATCGCGATCAACTGCTCCGTTCCGGGCGCCGACATGGCCGTCGCGCAGGTGGCGGACGTCGACCCGGTCAACGGCGGGTCGAACGTCACGTACACGGTGACCGTCACCAACAACGGCCCGGCGACCGCGCCGAGCCCGACCCTGACCGACAACCTCCCGGTGAACATGACCTTCGTTTCGGTCACCCCGCCGGCAGGCTGGACTTGCGGCACGCCCGCCGGCGGCAGCTACACCTGCTCCGCCGGGGGCCTGGCACCCGCCGCGCCCGCGGTGTTCACGATCGTCTACCGCGCCGACTACTGCACCGGCAACGTCGCCACCACGCACACGGTGGCGGTGGCGAGCGGTGCCGACGACGCGAACCTCGGCAACAACAGCTCCGACCTGGTCTCCAACATCAACGATCTCGGGGTCTGCAGCGACTTCAACGAGTGCACCGCCGGCGACCACTGCGAAGGCAGCCTCTGCGTGGGCGGCCCGCCGACCGACTGCAACGACAGCAACGCCTGCACGACCGAGCTGTGCAACGCGGCGACCGGTGAGTGCGAGTACACGCCGGTCACCTGCGACGACAGCCAGGCCTGCACGGACGACAGCTGCGACACCGTCCTCGGCTGCGTGTACACGCCGAACGACGCGAATCCGTGCAGCGACGACAGCCTCTGCACCACCGAGGACCACTGCAGCGCCGGTGCGTGCGTCGGCACGCCGGTGGTCTGCAACGACGAGAACGGCTGCACGGACGATACGTGCGCTCCGGCCACGGGTGAGTGCGTGTACACCAACGCGCCGAACCCGTGCGAGGACGGGAGCGTCTGCACGGTCAACGACGTCTGCGGCCCGATGTTCAGCGAGTACTTCGACGGCGTGACGCCGCCCGCGATCCCGGCCGGCTGGACGACCACGCTGGTCCAGGGCCTGGCGGGCGACATCGCGTTCCAGACCGTGACGACCTTCTTCGACACGGCGCCGAACGCGGCGTGGACGGACGACCCGACCCACGTGACGGACAAGGTCCTCGACTCGCCGCCGATCGCGGTGAGCGCCACCAACTACCAAGTCACCTTCAAGCACAGGTACGATCTCGAGAGCACCTACGACGGCGCGGTGCTCGAGATCTCGATCGCCGGCGGCCCGTTCCAGGACATCCTGGCGGCCGGCGGCACGTTCGTCTCCGGCGGCTACACTGGGACGATCTCGTCCAGCTACCAGAACCCGCTCGGCGGCCGCCAGGGCTGGACCGGCAGCTCGAACGTCTTCCTCGCGCCCGTCGTGAACCTGCCGGTCGCCGCGTACGACCAGACCGTGGTCCTGCGCTGGCGCGTCGGCACCGACACCAGCAGCGGCCGGACCGGCTACTGGGTCGACTCGGTCGTCGCCGTCGGACTGTTCGCCTGCACGCCGGGCACGCCGCTCGACTGCAGCGACGGCGACGCCTGCACGATCGACGGCTGCGAAGCCCTCAGCGGGTGCTTCTGGACGGTGAACGACTGCGACGACCTGAACGTCTGCACCATCGACACCTGCGACTCCATCTCCGGCTGCGACCACGCCGCCGGGAACGCCGGGACGCTCTGCCGCGCCTCGGCGGGCCAGTGCGACCTGGCCGAGTCGTGCGACGGCTTCTCGACCACGTGCCCGGTCGACGCGAAGAGCACGGCGCTGTGCCGTGCCGCGACCGACCTCTGTGACGCGGCCGAGAGCTGCGACGGCATCACCGACGACTGTCCGGCGGACCAGCTGCAACCGGCTGACACCACCTGCCGCGCCGCGGCAGGCGACTGCGACGCCGCCGAACTCTGTGACGGACTTGCGGCGAGTTGCCCCTCGGACAGCAAGAGCACGGCCCAGTGCCGCGCCGCGGCCGGTCTCTGCGACGTCGCCGAAGACTGCGACGGCGTCGGCAACGACTGCCCGGCGGATGCGTTTGCTCCGCCGACGCAGGAGTGCCGCGCGTCCACCGGTCTGTGCGAGCCGGCGGAGTACTGCACCGGCGGCAACGTCAACTGCCCGCCGGACGTCACCGACGGCAGCACGCCGGTCGGCCCGAGCGTCGCGCTGGTTCACGACGCCCAGACCTCGACGACGACGGTCAACTGGACGGAACCGCTGGCCGGTCCGTTCAACGTCTACCGCGGCGCGAAGTTCAGCACCGCGCCGTGGTCCTACGACGAGGGTTGCTTCAGCGAAGGAGTGGCCGGATCGAGCGTCATCGACACCTACACCCCGGCAGCGGGCTGGATGACGTTCTTCCTGGTCAGCCGCGAAACCCCGCCGTGCGCCGAGTCGAGCCTCGGCCAGGCGAGCGGCGGTGGCGAGCGGCCCAACAGCCACTGGTGCCCGGACGTGGGTCCCGACACGGACGGTGACCTGGTGCTGGACATGTTCGACAACTGCCCGAACGACTCCAACCCGGACCAGCTCGACACCGATCACGACGGGATCGGTGACGCCTGCGATCCGGCCTGACGCGAGGGCCCCGGGGCGGGGGTCCATCCCCGCCCCGCGCTGATCGAAACACCGGAGGGGGCGCCCCGCCCCCTCCGTTTTTTTGGTTCCGAGACGAGCGTGTGCGGCGACTCGTGCCACTCCCGATGTTCGTCCGGCACCGCGAAGGTCCGGGTTCGGGCGCACCGCGCGAGCGGGCGAGCCGTCGCGTTCAGCGTGGGTGCGCCGGCGTTCCTCGCCAGTGCCGTGTGGCTCGCACTCGCCAGTTCGGGCGCGTGCGCTGTCCATCGCGCTCCGCCGCGCGTGGTCCGCATCTGCGAGCGACCTCGCGGCGCCGGCGATGGCCGCGAGCAGCGTGACGTCAGTCTCGAACACTCTGCAGCTGCTCCGCGCACTTCCGATCCTCGATCCGATTCGGCATAATCCGTGGTGGGATGGGCCAGCGGGTAGAACAGGGGTTTTCCGCGAGGGTGTTGCGGTTCACGGTCGTGACGGCGCAGCTCTTGGCGGTGGCGATCGCCGTGCGGCTCCTGCACGTCGAGGAGGGCACAGGACTCGTCAAGCTCCTCCCCATCGTCGTGGTCGGCTTCGCGGTCCACGCGTGGCTGCCGAGTGGATGGCGCCTGCCGTTCTTCGCCGCGCTCGGCGTGATCGGGGCCTGTTACGTGCTCGGTCCGGTCGAGGGGGCGCTGCTCGCCGGCACCGGGCTGTTCCTGATCGGCTTGTGCCACCTGCCGCTGCCGTTCCCGGTGCGGATCGCGCTCGTGCTGATCGCAGCTGCGGGGCTCGCCGTGCTGCGCGCCGGCCTGGTCGAGACGCGGTGGTCAGCGAAGGTCCTGCCGATCCTCGGCGCCATGTTCATGTTCCGGTTGATCGTCTACCTCTACGACCTGCGGCACGAACAGCGGCCGGCGTCCCCGTGGGCGCGGATCTCGTACTTCTTCATGCTGCCGAACGTCTGCTTCACGCTGTTTCCCGTGGTCGACTACAAGGCCTTCCTGCGGACCTACTACAACGAGGAGGACAACGCCATCTACGCCAAGGGCGTGCGCTGGATGCTGCTCGGCGTCGTCCACATTGCGCTGTACCGCGCCGTGTACCTCTATCTCGTGCCGGCGCCGTCCGCAATCGACGGAGCCGGCGGCGTCGGGCTGTTCGCCCTCTCGGCATACCTGCAGTACCTGCGGATCTCCGGGCAGTTCCACCTGATCGTCGGGATGCTGTGCCTGTTCGGCTTCAACCTGCCGCCGACCAATGCGTGGTACTTCTTCGCGGGCAGCCTGACCGACATGTGGCGCCGCATCAACATCTATTGGAAGGACTTCTGCCAGAAAATCATCTACTTCCCGATCTTCATGCGGCTGCGCAAGCGCGGCACCACGCTCGCCATGGCGCTCGCGACGTGCGCGGTGTTTGTCTGCTCGTGGCTGCTCCACTCCTACCAGTGGTTCTGGATCCGCGGCAACTTCCCGATCACCGGCGTGGACATCGCGTTCTGGGGAACGATCGGCCTCCTCGTGGTCGGCACCGTCGTGTACGAGGCGCGGCGGGCCGCCGACGGCCCATCGGCGCGACCGCCGCGCCCGCTTGCAGCCGCGCTGCGGCGTGGCGCCGGCATCCTCGCCGTGTTCGCGGTGATGTGCCTGCTCTGGTCGCTCTGGTCCTCCAGCTCGCCGTCCGACTGGGCGGCGACGATGGCGCGCGCCGGCAGCGGCCCCCCGGAGGAGTGGGGCGCCGTAGCCGGCGTTGCCGCCGGCCTCCTGATCCTGTTCACCGCCGGCTCGTTCGTGGTGGACAGGGGCTGGCTGCGCGCTCCTCGCTTCGGCTTCTGGTCGAGCTCGGCGGTCACGTTGGCCGCGGGCCTCGCGCTCGCAGCTGCCGGCGCGTGGGCCGAGCAGTTCCCGGCGGGCGACGAGACGATCGCCGGGCGGCTTGCCGCCCTCGGCAAACCGCGGCTCAACCTGCGCGACGCGGAGGTGCGAACCCTCGGCTACTACGAGGGACTGCTCGACGCCGGCAGGCAGGGCTCGCCGGTGGCGCCCCCATCCGAGGTCTCGCAGGCGGTCGAGGCGCCTCAGGACTGGCTGACGCTCGCCAAGGCCGGCCTGTCGCGCCCCGTCAGCGACTACCGCGGCTACGATCTCAAGATCTCGGTCAACACGACGTTCAAGCGGGCCCAGTTCAGCACGAACGAGTGGGGCATGCGCGACAAGTCCTGCTCCAAGCGAAAGCCACCGGGTACGTGGCGGATTGCCTTGCTCGGCGCGTCGCCGGAGATGGGCGCGGGCGTTGCTGATGGCGAAACCTACGAGTCGATGCTGGAGGAGCGGCTGAACCGCGAGCGTCCGGGCGGTCCCGGGCTCAAGTACGAGGTGCTCAACTTCGCGGTCGCCGGCTACGGCATCGTGCAGGAGGCCGCGAAGCTGGAGGCGCAGGCGATCGACTTCGACCCGGACGCGGTGCTGCTGATCGCGCACAGCGGCGGCGACCTGAGCGTCACGCTGCGGATGCTCGGGAAGACCCGCAGCGCCGAAGTCCCGCTCCCGGAGGAACTCGCGCGGATCCTCGAGGAGACGGATGTCAACGCGGCCATGGGGGACCAGCAGGTCGTCCAGAAGCTCAGGCCGTTCTTTGGCCGGATCACGCGCTGGGGGTACCAGCAGATCGTCGAGCTGTGCCGCGAACGGGGCGTCGTGCCGATCTGGGCCTACGTGCCGCTGCCGCGCGACTTCGAGGGCACCGACAGCACGGCCGAGGCCGACGAGCTAGCCGACTGGGCCCGCAAGGCTGGCTTCGACACGATCAGCATCGCCGACGCGTTCGACGGTCTCGACGCGGCAACGCTGATGGTCGCGCCGTGGGACAACCACCCGAACAAGACGGGAAACCAGATCCTATCCGACAGGCTGTACGAGCAACTCGTCCAGCGGCCCGCCGTTCTCGGCATCGGCGCGCCCCGAGCGGACACAGGAGGAACTCCATGACCACCGACATCGCCGCGATCGAGAAGATCGTCCGCGATCACCTCGCCGCCCGCCTCTCGCCGGGCGCTCCGCCGGAGAGCCTCGGCCGAGACCGCGCGCTGATCAGCGGCGGCCTTTTGGACTCGATCTCCACGGTCGCCCTGATCACGTTCCTCGAACAACAGTTCGGCGTGAGCTTCGAGGCGCACGAGATCAGCATCGACTACCTGGACACGGTCGGCGACATCGCCGCGACCGTGGCGCGCAAGCTCGGCGGGAGGTAACCGATGGCGGGGCGCGAAGAGACGATCCAAGGTCTGCTGCACGACCGGCTGGAGCGCCACCCCGACAAGCGGGCCCTGGCGATCGTCGGTATCGACGGCGCGATCAACTGGCTGACCACCGCCGGGCTGCACCGCGCCGCCGCCGGCCGGGCGGCGTGGCTGCGCGAGGCCGGGCTGCGCCAGGGGGACACGGCGGTGCTGGTCAGCTCGGACCCCGGGTTCGCGGCGAGCTGCGTCCTCGGCATCCTGCAGCTCGGGGCGGTGCCGCTCCTCGTCGCACCGCCGGCGATCCAGGGCGTGAACTCGAACCTCCGGGAAGTGATCCGGCACGTGGCCGGGCTGAGCTCGGCGCGGCTGGTCCTGCTGCCGAAGGGGATGGGAGAGACGGCGGCGTTGCTCGCGGAGAAGCACGCCGGCACGGCCGCGCTCGTGGGCGAGGGTGGCGGCGGTGCAGCGGAGCCCGGCTTCGCGGAGCCCGCCGCGGACGCGACCGCGATGCTGCAGCTCACCTCCGGCACGACCGGCCTGCCGCGGATCTGCGTGTGGCGGCACCCGCAAGTGCTCGTCGCGGTGGCGGGGATGGGTGCGGCGATGCGGCTCGGAGACGGCGACGTGTTCGCGAACTGGACGCCGCTCTACCACGACATGGGGCTCGTCAACAATCTCATGGTGTGCCTGCTGCGCGGCATCCCGCTCGCGCTGATGAACCCGATCGACTTCATCCGCCGCCCCGCGCTGTGGCTCAAGGTGATGCACGACGCGCAGGCGACCGAGACCTGGGCCCCGAACTTCGGCTACGCGATCGCGGCGCAGCGCATCGCGGACGCCGACATCGAGGGCGTGCGGCTCGACCACGTCCGCGGCTTCTGGAGTGCCGGCGAGAAGGTGCACATCGGGACGTTCGAGGAGTTCCACCGGCGCTTCGAGTCGCGGGGCGTGCGCTGGGAGTCGCTCAAGGCGAACTTCGGCTGCGCCGAAAACGTCGGTGGCGCCACGTTCACCGATCCGGACGGTGCGCTCGTCGTCGAGCGGCTCGAGTCGGCCGCGCTGTACGAGCGGCGCGAGGCGGTGGTGGCCGACGTCGCGTACGCCGGCGAGACCGAGAGGGTCGTCAGCACTGGCAAGGGACACCCGCTGCTGCGGGTGCTCGTCCTTGGTCCCGACGGGGCACCGCTGCCCGATGGCGTGGTCGGCGAGGTGGCGCTCGAGAGCCCCTCCCGGCTGATCGGGTTCCTCGGCCAGCCCAACGAGTCGGCCAAGATCCTCAAGGGAGAGCATGTCATCACCGGGGACCTCGGCTACCTGCGCGGCGGCGAGCTGTTCTGGGTCGGCCGCTCGCGGGAGCGGATCAACCTCGCCGGGGCGAAGCACGATCCGAGCGACTTCGAGGCGCCGCTGGATGAGGTCGAGGGCCTGCGCAAGGGGTGCTTCGCTGCGTTCGGCGTCGAGGACGGGCAGCTCGGCACCGAGCGCCTCGTGCTCGTGTGCGAGCTGGCGGAGAAGGCCGCTCGGCCGTTGCCGGAGATCTGCGACGAGGTGCGGCGGCGGGTGGCGCTCAAGCTCGGGGTCACGGTGAGCGAGGTGGCGCTGGTGGAGAAAGGGATGCTGACCAAGACGTCGAGCGGCAAGCGACGGCATCTCCACTTCCGCGACCTGTACGTGTCGGGCGGGGTCGACCTGCTCTACCGGGTCGGACCGACCGGGCCGGGGGCGTAGCGCTAGCCGACCTTGATGACGACCGCGGCCGCGGTGTCGCCCGCCGCGCATCCGACGAACAACCCGTGCCCGCCGCCGCGCAGGACAAGTTCTTCAATCAACTCGATGATCAACCGCATGCCGGTCGGGGCTTGCGGGTGGCCCCATATGAGCGACGAGCCATAGTTGTTCATGGCTTCCTTCGGCACGCCCATTTCGCGGCTGAAGTAGATGTCGTTCACGGCAAAGGGGTTATGTGTCTTGATCGCCGTGACGCCGTCCAGCGCCACACCTGCTCGGTCCAGCGCTTGCCGTGCCGCCGGAACGGTGGCCTGGGGCATGAAACCCTGCCGCACGCGGGCCTGTGCGAATGCCAGCACCTGCACTTCGACCTTGTCGCGGCCGAGGGCGCGGGCCTGGTCGCGGGTGCACACGATCAGGCCGCAATTACCGTCGGCGGGGAACGTCTGTCCGCCAAACGTCACGGTGCCGCCCCCTTGCAGCGGCTTGAGCTTCGCCAAGCCTTCAGTGGTGGTGGGGAAGATGCCCTCATCGTCTTCGACCTTCGCCATCACCCTGCGCCCGGCCGGGTCTTTGACCTCCAGCGGCGTCACCATGTAGCGCTTGTGAAACGCCGCCGCCCCCTCGAGTGCGGCCTGGTACTGGCTGTAGCGCAACAAGGTCAGTTCGTGCTGTTCGGCGGTGGTGATGCCGGCCTCGCGGGCCACGTTTTCGGCCGTCTGGAGCATCGAGTTCTTGGCATACGGATCGAACCCGAAGTTGTCCCAGACCCAGTCTTCGGCGTCGCCCTTGCCGCCCGGGCCGAGAGGGTTGGGGTAGAACACATGCGGACCGTTGCTGCACCGATCGCAAGTGATGGTCAACACGCTGCGGGCTACGCCAGTTTCGACTTCGGCGGCTGCCGCGGCGATCACGCGCGCGCTTGTCGCACAAGCCTGCATGATCGTGGGGCCCGTGAGGCCGGGCATGCCCATGAGACCGGCCAGCCACGGCGCGCCATAGAAACTGTGTCTTTGGGGCACACTGATCCCCAGGCAAAGCGCGTCGAAAGCTCCAGGCGAAATCTGGCGCTCGCGCAAAGCGCGCACGGCCACTTCCGCAGCGAAGGGAATGGCGTTGAGGTTGGCAAAACTCCCCTGCCACCGGACGAACGGGGTGCTCCAGTAACCGCCGTAGGGAATGTAGGCTCGGCTCATCTGCATGCGGGTACCTTCCTCTGCAATCAAGCCGCGCGGCAGAGATGAATCACTTCGCCGCCGGCGGCCTGAAGCGTCTCGCGCAGCGTCGTTTCGGTCAGACCCTCCAGCCGAAAAGTGAGAAACACGTGCGCCGGGTTGGTGCCGTGAAAGCGGGCGACGGAGCAGATGTTGCCCCCCTGCTGCGCGAGGACGCCGGCCAGGCGACCCAACTCGCCGCGCACATCAGGTACTTGCACCGTGACCCGCAATGGCGCGGTGCTCGCTTCACTCGTGACGGCGCCGTCCAAGATCTCCACAAAGGTCCTGAACATATCGGTCTGGGTGATGATCCCCACCAGGTGCCCGTCGCGCATGACAGGCAAGCAGCCGACTTTCTCTTCGGTCATCAGCCGGGCCGCCTCTTCGAGCGGCACATCCTCCAGCACGGTGACGGGCGCGCTGGTCATGACCTTGGCCACGTGCAGGTTGGCGAGGAGGTAATTCAACTCGAAACCCGACATCGCGGTCGTCGGGGCGGCGTACAACAAATCCGACTGCGTGACGATGCCGATCGGCTGGCCATCCTTGTCCACCACCGGCAAGTGATGAATTTCGCGTTCTCGCAGCAGCCGGATAGCGTCGGAAAAGGAAGTTGACGGCGTGATCGTGACCGGGTTGAGAGTCATCCGTTCCCTTACGAGCATGAGTCCCTCCTTGTCAGTGCTCCGCCGCAAACAACGCCGCCCCGAAGGCGCCCATTTCCTGGGGATGAGGGGCAACGGTGATTTCCAGGTTTGCGCGCCGCCCCAGCAGTTCCGCCACGAGGGGGTTATACGCGACCACGCCGCCCGTCATGACAACTCGCCCGCTCAGACTCTCCATTTCCATGATGCGCTTGACGATAGAGTCGAACAAGCCGCGGATGAGGCTGTTCACCGGCTCACCGGCCCGAAGGCGATCCAACACTTCGGTGGCGGTAAAGACCGTGCAGTAGCTGCCGAGGCTGGCGGTGACGCTCGCCGCCTGTGCCAAAGGGCCGAACTCGCTCAAAGGGATATCCAGCCGGTGTGCAAGGTCCTCCAGAAACGCTCCCGTCCCGGCGGCGCACTTGCGGTTCATCTTGAAGTGAACCAACTTGCCCGCCGCGTCGAGCTTGATGACCTTGCTGTCCTGACCGCCAATATCCACGATGGTGAGCGCTTCGCGGAAGTAATGATAGCTGCCGCGGCCGTGGCACCTGATTTCAGTCACCGTGTCTCGAGCAACGGCCACGCTCTTGCGGCCATAACCAGTGGCCACGATGCCCTGCACCAACTCGCGCGCGGCCCCGGCCCGGGCCAGCGCCTTCGCCAGGGCCGCGTCGGCCGCCGCCGCCAAACTGGCCCCGGAGCGCTGCACACAGCAGCCGACCACTTGCCGCTCGGCGTCGACGATGACCGCCTTGGTAGTTGTGGTGCCGACATCGATGCCGGCAAAGAGTTTGGCGGTCACTGTCGTTGGCAGGTCCCAGTGGCTTCTACGCCCGTTCCTGCGGTGCGCCCGATTCCATTTCCAGGCCCTTGATGAGCGCCGCAATCGTCAGGTTATAGGGAGTCGCAACGCCATGGGCCCGTCCGATCTCGACGATCTTGGCGCTGACCCAGTCAATCTCGGTTGGCAAGTGGCGGATGATGTCCTGGTGCATGGAGGTTCTGTGGTACCCGGCTTCCTTCAGGTACTCGAGGGCGCACTCATAGAATCCCTCGCTGAGGGTGATGCCGGCGGCTTGGGCCACCGCGATCCCCTCCTGCAGGAGTTTCTCCACGAGCCCTTCGGTGCTCACCAGATCCATCATGTCTTTCATCGGCTTGCGTGTAAGGGCGCACACCGGATTGAGCAGAGAATTGAGGATTGCCTTCTCCCACTCATGCTTCTTGATGTCGGTCGTAAAGTGAGTCTCGAGCCTGGCGCTCGTCAACGCCTCGGCCAGGCGCCGCGCCAGCGGCTCTCCCGCGGCCGTCATGGCGCCGATGTAGTTGGGAGGGGTGAAAAACGAAGCCAGGATCCGGCCGTCGCCCATTTGGCTGCCAGCGTAGTTGACGACCATGCGCAGGACATTGTCCGCGCCAAAGAACGCAGCCAAGAATTCCTCGTTGTCCAACCCGTTCTGGCAACTGACGAAGCGCAGGCCGGGCCGTCCCAGCTCGGTCAGCTCAGTCACGAGGTCGGGCATGACATATGCTTTGGTGGCGATGACCAACGTATCCACGGCGGGGAAGTTGGCCAGGCCGGCCACGCTGTAAGCGACGTGGTCACATTTGACCGTCGCCTCGAACACGCCAGTGAGGCATAGTCCGGTCTCCCTGATCGCCTCCAGATGCGATTCCTGGATATCGCAAAATATGACGGGTTGCCCGGCCTGGATCAGGTGCGCGCCCAGGATGCCGCCGACGGGCCCGCTGCCGACGATGGCGATGCGGGGCTCGTTGTTCGTTCCGCGGTGTTCCCGGTTGCGGGTCATCTCCATGATAAGCGCAGGGAGAGTGTTGCTAGAGGCTGATTCGCGCGTCGGCGATTAAGACGCGCTCCGGATATGCAATGACGGGATTGAGGTCCATTTCCTGGATGGCGGGCAACTCGGTCACCAGCTGCGAAAGTCGCTGGATCAGTTCCACCAGTCCGTCTTCGTCCACTCCTTTCTCACCTCGCACCCCTTTGAGCAAGGGAGCCGCCTTGATGGCCGCCAGCATTTCGCGCGCTTCGACCGCCGTCACCGGCGCAAGCTTGAAGACTACGTCTTTCATGATCTCGACGTAGATGCCGCCCAGGCCGAACATGATCAGGTGCCCGACACCGGCCTCCGCTTTGGCTCCAAGAATGACCTCGCGTCCGCCGGGCAGATCTTGCTGGACGAAGAAAGTCAGGGGCTCGGCTTCGACTCTGGAGCGCAGCGCCGCCTGCATCTTCTCGACCGCCGCGCGCACGGCCTGCCGGTCGGCCAGGTTCAAGGCCACGCCGCCGCGTTCGGTCTTGTGGACAATCCCCGCCGCGTTGGCTTTGACGACCACCGGGAACCCAATCTCGGCCGCCGCTTGTTCGGCCTCGGCGGCGCTCTGCGCCAGTCGCCAGGCGGCGCTCGGCAGGCCATACGCCTCGAGGACGCCATACGCCTCGACCGCCGATAGTCTCTTGCGACCGGTCTTCTGCGCCGCGCCGAGCAGGTGTTCTGCCCGGCCCCGGTCCACGTCGGCAAACGTCTTGACCACGCCCGAGGCGCGCGTTCGCAACTCGTGATAGCGCGTCAGCGCCGCCAGCACTCGGGCGGCCGTGCCGGGGAATCCGTATGCTGGCACCCCGCCGTCCTTCAGAATCCTGACGGTCTCCATCCACCGGCGTCTGTCCGTCATCAGGTTGCAGACAACGGGCTTGTGGCGTGCTTGGTTCACAGCCACGATCTCGTGCGCGATGCTGTCCGTATCTACGAAGAACGGCGTGACGAAGTTGACGAACACGCTGTCAATCTGCGTTTCGCCCATCAGTGTCTCGAGAGCCGCTTTGAAATGCTCCACCCCGGCGGTCGCCAACACGTCGATGGGATTGCGGACGGTGGCTTGGGGATACAGTCTGGATTTCAAGGCAGCTTTCGTTTCGGCCGCGAGCGCGGGCACTTGCAGACCAGCGCCCACCAAAACGTCGGTCGCGATGACGGCCGGGCCGGCAGTATTCGTTATCACGCCCACCCGGTTGCCCCGGGGAACGGGCTGACAGGCAAACGCGGCCGCCGCCTGGCACAACTCGGCCTCGTCCCGAAAACACAACACACCGAGCTTCTCGAAGATGAGGTCTGTGACCACATCCTCCCGAGCCAGCCCGCCGGTGTGAGAGGCCGCCGCTTGTACGCCTTCCGCCGTGCGCCCGGCCTTCATCGCCAGCACCGGTTTCTTGGCGACGACTTCGGCTGCCGCTTTCATGAACGCCTGGGGGTCACGGAGCCCTTCGACATACAGGACGATGACGCGCGTTGCCTCGTCCTCGCCATAGTACTGGAGGATCTCCGGGATGGAAACGTCGCAGGCGTTGCCATTGGACGCATATAAGCGCGTCCCCACGCCCATCTCGGCAAAAGCTTGATGAATGAGTTCGCCCACGCCGCCGCTCAACGCGACGATGGAGACAACGCCGACCTCCGGCCGGGTAAAAGTGAAATTGCAGTAGGCCCTTATCGCCCGATCCGTATTGATGACGCCCTGACAGTTGGGCCCCAGGATACGGATGCCGCGCTGTCTCGCGCGCTCCAGGCACTCGGCCTGGAGGACAGCACCCTCGGGCCCCACCTCGGCAAAGCCGCCGCCGTTCAAGATCACGAACTTCACGTTCTTGTCGGCGCAAGCTTCAATGGCCTGCGGGACTTGTGCCGCGGGGATGACGATGTGAGCCACGTCCACATCGGTCGGCACCTCGGTCATTGCCGGATAGACCTGGAGGCCGAGCAGCTCGCTGACCTTGGGGTTGACGGGGTAGATGCGGCCAGTGAAGCCGAACTCCAGCAGGTTCTTGACGATCCGGTTGCCGAGGTTCTGTTCTTTGGGGGAAGCTCCAATGACCGCGACGGTCTTGGGCTCAAACAACGCTTTCAACATGGTTATCGGTTTTCCGCAAGTTGCTCGATGAAGGCCTCGATATTCGTGTTGGTCTGCTCGTCGGAAAGGCAGCGCAGATCGTTCAGGTCGCCATCTATGGTCAGGCTAGGCACGCCCGTCGCCGCCGCCAGGCGTTGCGGCAGGCCATAGCGGCTGTTGGAATTGTTGGGACAAGTGCGCGCATTGTGGTAAATGATACCGTCTATTCCGAAGAAGGCCAGCATCTTCTTTAGCTGCGCTTCTTTCGCGACGTCGGAGCGCGTGATGAACAACTCGGAATAAGCGCGCGCCAAGCTGGCAAAGGGCTCGTCCGGATCGAGAGCCGAGAAAATCCAGCTATTGCAGTAAGTGGAAGCCAGCACGCTGGCCCCCAGATCGGCAAACAACTCGGAATGGGCCCTCAGCCGCCCCCAAATCGGCATCCCCTCCCAGTAGAGCCGGAAACGTTCAACCTCGATGGCTCCTTCACCCCGGGCGGTTCTCTCTTGCAGCTCCGCCAGCAGAAGTTTGTAGAAATCGACCGCGGCCTGGGTTCCCCGGCCCACCACCGCCGGACCCATCAACGTCACGCTGTCGAAAAACGTCAACGGAGCCGGCGCGGCGGCGGCGGTTTCCAGCACTCGCCGCCACAAGTCGGAACATTCCCGCGAGAGCGCCACCACGCGCCGGAACTCGTCCAGATCGAATCTGCGGCCGGCGATTTGCGCCAGCGGTGCGATCAAATCCTCCAGTTGGTGCGTGATCGACTGCAACTGGTGGGTGGCGACGTCGGTGTGACCACGGTGAGTGTAAACGCCCAGGAGAGGGACGTTGAATTCAGCGGCATACCAGCCAAACCAATCTTGCACGTCGCGGCATTGATTGGTGTTGAAGACCAACGCGGCGGGTTGGGGCACGGCCTTGATGCCGTAGGCCTTGGTCAGCGGCGTGAACCCCTGCCGGAAGGCGCCGATGTCCGCTGTCAGGTAGGAACAGATCTCCGGCGCGTATCCCAGCGCCGTGGCGAACGGAATATGGTCGGTCGCCGTGCGCGTGCTGCCGAGCATTGCCGCGTGCGTCTCGGGAAAATAAACCAAAAAGCCGAAGGCCCGCAGGATCTCGGCCGGACCTACGCTGGTGCACCACGCAATTCTCCGCTCGCCGGTTTGCGTCGCGTGATCCAACTCGAGGTAGTAGTCGGCCATGAACTTCTTCATGGCCTCGCTGGCCCGGATTGGTTTGCGGACGGCCTTCTTGTTCGTGCTCATAAGGGCTACTTCCCCTCCGTCGCCTGGCCGCTGAAGACAGGCTTGCGTTTCTCGATGAACGCCTGCAAGCCCTCCACCCTGTCCGGTGTGGCAAACACCTCCATGACCCGGTCTACTTCGAAAACCAGGCCCTGCTCCAGCGACAGTTGTTGCGCGGCGTGCAAGGCGGCCTTGGCCTGGGCAACGGCGGCCGGCGCCCGGCTGGCGATGCGCCCGGCCAGCTTGCGCGCTTCGGGCATCAAGTGCGCCGGCGACGTGACGCGGTTGACCAATCCCGTGCGTGCCGCCTCGTCGGCGCCGATCGGGTCACCGGTGAAGATCAATTCCGACGCGCGGCCGCGCCCCAGCAGGCGCGCGGAGCGTTGGGTGCCGCCCAGCCCCGGGAGAATACCCAGCCCCACTTCGGGGAAACCCAGCGTGGCCTGCGACGAAGCGATCCGGATATCACACGCCAGCGCGATCTCCAACCCGCCGCCCATGGCGAAGCCATTGATCGCCGCGATAACTGGCTGCGGCAAAGCCTCGATGGTCCTGCACACTCGCTGACCGAACTCGGTAAAAGCCCGGAGGGCGGAGGGATCGGTCGCCAACGCCTGGATCTCCTTGATGTCGGCGCCGGCGATGAAAGCTCTGCCCTCGCCGGTGAGGATGACAACGCGCACCGCGCGGTCCTCGCCCACGGCGGTGAGCGCCGCTTGCAGCTCATGCAGCACCTTGTCATTGAGCGCATTGAGCGCCTCGGGGCGGCTGATGGTGATGACGGCCAGCGGCCCCTCCAGGGTCAGACGCACGTCGCGCAGCAGCCACGCCTCGCATCGGGTGCGCAGCAGGCGGGGGACGAAACCGGCGTGGCGCTGTTCAATCGCTTCGGCCAGCGCCAGGGCTTGGGGCAGGCCGGCAGCGTTCATCAGCGCAAACGGCCCCTTGGCCCAGCGCAACCCCACGGTCGCCCCGCGGTCGACATCTTCGGCGGTGGCTACCCCTTCTTCCACCAGCTTCACGGCGACGCCAAACGTCACGCCCAACATGCGCTCGGCCACCGCTGGCTTCGTGACGGCCTCCACTTCACCATCCAGATCCCACGGCCGACCTGCGGCGAATTGTCGGCTGAGGCTCGCGGCGGGCGCGTAAAACGCGCCGAGCGCCTGGGTCAACGACGCCGCGCTGTGGTAGGCAAGAGGAACGCCGGTGGCATTCATCAAAGCAAAGGGGCCCATGCCGACGCCAAAGGCCTCGCTGGCCGCCGCGTCAATGGTGGGGATGTTGGCCACGCCTTCATCCAGCAACCGCGCAGCCTCGTTGAGCCACGGCACGAAGAAGCGATTGATGGCAAAGCCGGGCGCATCGCGCACCAGGATGGGGAGCTTGCCGTTCAGGCGTGCGAAGTCCAACAACGCCTCCACAACGGCGGGGGAGGTTTCGGCTGTGTGGATGACCTCGAGCAACTGGTTGATGACCGCCGGATAGAAATAGTGCAACCCAACCACCAACTGCGGGCGCCTGGTGGCGGCGGCGATGTCGGACACCCGGAACGAGGAGGTGTTGGTCGCCAGGACGGCGCCCGGCTTGCAAACCCCGTCAAGTTCGGCGAAGAGCGCGCGCTTGGCCTCGAAGGACTCGACGACAGCCTCGATGACCAAATCACATCCGCCCAAATCGGCGAGGTCGGTCACGCCCCTGATTCGGTTCCAAACCTCGTCCCGCCGGGACGGCGAGAGCTTGCCTTTCTCCACGCCTTTCTGGAGAAAACCGTTGATGCGCCTCAACCCTTTCTCCACCAGGTCGGGCGTCAGTTCGCGGATCATGGTTGCATAACCGGCGTCGGCGGCGGCTTGCGCGATGCCGGACCCCATCAGTCCACAGCCGACGACGCCTACGGTCTTCAGCTCCATGCTCCGTCGCCTCCGCCGTGGAGACCCACCGACTCTCCGGGCCTCCCACCCCAGCGCATGACCCGCTGTCTTACAAGCGCCTTATCCTACTCCAGCATCGAGGTGGACTTGCCCCGAACCCGTGGACACGCAGACACGGAACCGCGCGGCTCCGTTCGATGTCTCGCGGCGGCGCGAAGTTCAGCACGACGCCGTGCTCCTGCAACGATGCGCGGCGAAGTGGTCGGGTCGAGCGTCGTCGACACCGACACCCCGGCGGCGGGCTCGATCACGCTTTGCCTGGTCGGCCGCGAAGCCCGGAGTGGGGCGCGGCCTCGAATTTCCCTTATAACAGGACCGTGGTTTGAAGTAAGCTTGCGCCACGCCCGAGCGATCATCAGGGGGCTGCGATGTACGACGTCATCGTGGTGGGCGCGCGGTGCGCCGGCTCTCCCACCGCCAGGCTGCTCGCGCGCAAGGGACACCGCGTTCTGCTGCTCGACAAGGCGCATTTTCCGAGCGACACGCTCTCGAGCCACCTCATCTGGCACTCCGGGCTGGCGCGCGCCAAGCGTTGGGGCCTGTTGGACCGGATCACCGGGCTCGGCGCGCCGCCGATCCGCCGGGTCACGCTCGACGCCGACGGTGTGCCGCTCGGCGGCACGCCGCCGCCGATCGACGGCATCGACTTCGCCGTGGCGCCGCGCCGGACGGTGCTGGACAAGATGCTGCTCGACGCGGCGGCGGAGTCGGGCGTGGAAGTGCGGGAGGGGTTCCAGGTCGGCGAGATCGCGCGCGACGGGGGGCGCGTGGTCGGCGTGCGCGGCCACGCCGCGGCCGGGCGCGACCACGAGGAGCGCGCGCGCATCGTCGTCGGCGCCGACGGCGTGCGCTCGATCGTGGCCAGCGCGGTCAACGCGCCCCGCTACAACGAGCGCCCGTCCGCCTCGAACGGCTACTACTCGTACTGGCGGGGCGGACCGCGCATCACCGGCTTCGAGATCTGGGTGCGCCCCGGTTGGGCGGTCGCGGGCATACCGACGAACGACGGCGCGACGCTCGTGATCGGCGGCTGGACCCCCGCGTTCCAGGTCGGCAACCCGGAGCAGGGCTATCGCAAGATGATGGAGAACGTGCCCGTCTTCTCGGAGTTCCTCGACCGCGGCGAGCAGGTCGAGCGCCTGTTCGGCGTGCGCGAGTTGCCCGGGTACTTCCGCAGACCGTGGGGCGACGGCTGGGCGCTCGCCGGCGACGCGGGCTACCACAAGCACCCGCTCAGCGCGCAGGGGATCAGCGACGCTTTCCGCGACGCGGACCTGCTCTCGGCGGCGATCCACGACGGGCTGACCGGGAACCGGCCGCTCGACGCGGCGCTGGCGGAGTACGAGCGCCGGCGCAACGAGGCGGTCCTGCCGATGTACGAGAGCACCTGCGCGCGGGCCCTGCTGCAGCCCTTCGGGGACGAGCAGAAGGCGCTGTTCCGCGCGCTGGCGGCGAACCAGCACGAGGCCGACCGCTTCTTCGGCACGGACGCCGGAACGGTGCCGATCCCGGAGTTCTTCGCGCCGCAGAACCTCCAGCGCATCGTCCGCTCCGCGCACCTGCATGCCAACAGCGCGGAGAGCGAGGGCTGACGCAACGCCCGTGGACAGCGGCGCTCGGCCGCAACCGCGTGCGTGCCCGTTCGGGACCGCGCGGGCAAACGGTTCGGCGCCCGCGGTGATGCCATTGCGTCGGCGCCCGCGGGTTCAGTATCTTTCGCCGGGGCGATGGCGAACGGGGCGGAAGGGTCGCGAGAAAAGGGCAGCGCGTGGCGCTGGACCGTGTCGGACTCCGTGCGCGCGCGCGTGTTGCCGCTCGTCCTGCTGAACCTGGCAGCCCTGATCGTGGTCGGGAACTTCCTCAACGCGCACCTGAAGAACTTCGGCGGCCACGACATCCAGTTCCTGCTGTTGGCGGAAGCGCTGGCCAAGGGTGCGGGTTACGTCAACCTGCACCTGCCCGGCGCGCCGATCCACACTCACTACCCGCCGCTGTACGCGGCGCTGCTGGCTCCGTTGGTGAAATTCGGTGCCCCGCTGGTCGTGCTGAAGGCCTGGACCGCGGTGCTCGGGGTGATCGGCTTCAACCTGGCCTACCTGTTCCTGGTACCGCTGCGGGGCCGCAGGCTGGCGCTCCTGGCGGTGATCGGCGCCATGCTGTCGCAGTCGTTCATCGACTTCGGCCTGCACTGCATGAGCGACGGGCCGTACCTGCTGTTCTCGTTCGCGGCGCTGCTGTTCGTGCGGCGGACGTTCGCGGAGCACGGGCCGTGGAAGCGCAACGCGGTGCTGGCCGGGGTGTTCTCGGGTCTCGCCGTGCTGTTGCGCACCGTCGGCCTCGTGCTGGCGCCCGCGATCGCGATCTACGCGTTCACGGCGCGGGCCCCGGGGCTCGCGGCGCGCTCGCGTCTGTCGCGGCTGGTGGTCATCGGATTGGTGACGCTGTTCTGCTCCACGCCCTGGCTGGCGACGATCGTGCTCAAGCGGGCGCCCGTCAGCTACGTTCTGGAACTGACGAACACGACCCGGGCAGCGGCAGGCGACACCCAAGGCGGGACGGGAGGCGTGCTGCAGCACCCGCTCGCCAACATTGACGTCCTGGCCCGGGAAGCCTCGCCCCCCGGGATGCGGCCGATCCTCGGCACGATCTACCTCGTGTTCTTCGCACTGACGATCGTGCCGATCGTCGTCGGCCTCGCGCGCGGCGTCGCGCTGGACCGCGAGATCGGCGCGATCTACGCCGTGGTCTACTTTCTGGTCGTGATGGTGTGGGTGCCCGCCGGCTACCGGCTGCTGATGCCGCTGTTCCCGCTGCTGCTGTCGGCCTTGTGCGGCGGGGTGGAGTTGTTGACGCGCAGGTTCGCGCGCCCGCGCCTCGTCGGCCGGCTAGCGACGGGTTGGCTCGCGGGGATCGCGGTCGTCGAACTGGCGGTCATACAGTTCGTACCGCTGGTCAACCAGCAGCTGCACGGCCACGAGGCGCTGTGGTGGCGCCAGTACCTGCGCGTGGTCTGCACGCTCGGGACGATCGCCGACCCCGGCTCGACGGTCGTGTCGCAGCCGCTGACGGTTCCCTACTACCTCGCCGGTCTGCCGTGCGCGCCGGTGCGGGGCAGGCAGCCCGACGTGAAGCAGGCCATCCTCGACTCGGGCGCGAGCTACGTGATCCTGTCCCCGTCCTTGCGACACCGGAGGGCGTTCAAGAAGGCGCTGATCGAAGCCCCGGACCGGTTCAGGCCGATCGTGGAGCTTGGCCCGACCGAGATCTTTGCCGTCGTCGATCCGGCGACGCCGCCGGACTGGGGGCCGGGCGTGCCCCGTCCCTATTCCGCGCGCTGCCAGCAGCTGCTGACCTACGAGGCCGACTGACCCGGCCCGAGCCCCGGTCGAGCAGCTCCGTGGCCGGGTCGTCCCATGCCCGTCCTACGGCTGTCCCCCGCAGGAGCCGGAGTTGTCGCGCGCGGTGAAGCCGCACTGACCGGACGGGTTGTCGCCGGACCACGGGACGCCGCTGCTCGACTCGCCCCAGTTCCCCTCCGTCGCGGTGCCGTCGTCGCCGACCACGGCGTACCAGATGTTCCCGGCCGGGACGCTGCCCCAGCGATACGTTCCCGACGGGCCCAGGTCGCACGCGCTGCCGCCGAGTTCGTACTCTGGCAGCGCGGAGAGCGGCCCCCACAGGAGGTGGTAGCCGGGAGCGGGGCAGGTCTCGGCGTCCCAGCGGACGTCGAGGGCTGACCCGCCGGGGCCCGGGCGCGTCACGGTCATCGGCTGGCCGAAGCGGCCGTCCGGAACCGGGGGCGGCGCGGCGTGCTGCGCCGGGCAGGTCGTCATCTCGCAGCCCGCATCGTCGATCGTGCCGAGCTTGACGTTGTCGATCTCCCAGTACCACTCGTTCGAGCCGTTGTAGTACCGGAACCGGACCTGCGCGTCGGCGGCGCCCGCCGCCTGCGGCGTGATGTCCACGGTCTTGTGGGCCGGGTTCGTGCTCGACGCGCCCTGCTGGCGCAGGACGTTGACCCACGCACCGCCGGTGATCGAGCTCCGCACGTCCACGTCCGCGACCTCGGACTGCCCGCCGCTGTACCAGTAGAAGTACTCGTCGAACTCCAGCGTGGCGGCCGTCGAGAACGACAGGTCCACGACCGGCGTCAGGAGCTGCTCGTCCTGGCTCGCGCCGGACCCCGCGCAGTCGCTGTCGACCATCGCCGCCGGCGCGGCCATCGGAGACGAGATCGATCGCGAGCAGGGGTTTGCCGTGGTCCACGTGGCGGAGGCGCCGCCACCCGCTCCGCCGTCCACGATCGTCCAACCGGCGGGGATGCCGGCCGCGAACGTCTCGTTCAGCGGGGTGGCCGGCCCGACGAGCGGTTGGCCCACGACGTGCGTGAAGGCGCCGGGCCAGCTCCCCTGGTCGCTCGCGACGACGACCTGGAACTCGACCGTATCGCCGCAGGCGAGGCTGCCCGGCAAGCGCGCGGCGAAGTGCGGCGCGAGCGAGGTTGCGGATGCCGACTGCGGCAGGTCGGCGTAATCCGCCGCGCCGTCGAGCATGACCACGCCCGGCGTGACCGAGGTGATGCTGGCGGAAACGCCGGTCAGGGTCCCGGCTCCGTCGTTCTGGACGTCCACGCTGAAGCGGACGTCTTCGCCCGCGTCCCAGCGGCCGTCGTCGTCGCCCGCGCCGCCGGCGCTGCAGGTGTCGCTCACGCAAGCGTGTCCCGTCACCATCGCGTGCGGTCCGCACTGCGCGGCCGGGAAGAGCAGCGTCAGTGTCCAGCCGTCGATCGTGCCGACATCGGAAGGCCCGCCGTCGATGACCTCGAGCGTCCAGGTCCCGGCGGCGTTGACCCCGTCCGCGGCCGAGAGCGGGGCATCCGGCCGGTACGGGCCGGAGAACGGCGCCGAGCCGCTGGAGATCGGCGTCGCGGCCTCGTCGTCGAACACGGTGCCGCGGAAGTTGTCGCCGCTGCTGCCGCGGTTGTTCGAGAGCATGATCCGCGTACCGTTCGGCGCCAGAAGGTACAGCTCGAGGTCGCCGTCGTAAGTGTGGGTGATGTTGACCTCGACGTTGACGTCGAGGACCGTCTTGTTGTCGGAGACGGTGATCGCGCTCCTCGCCCCGGTGGGGTTGTTGTCCGGGATCGTCACCGGGCCGCCGGTGCTCGGGTAGCTCGGGTTGACATTCTTGCCGGTCTCGAACGTGTAGTACGCCCCGCCGTTGTCGTCCACCGCCGCGTTGCCGGCTGCGTCCACCGACTCGACGAAGTAGGAGTAGACCGAGCACTCCGCCAGTCCCGCCAGCCGCAGGGAGTGGGCCGTCACCAGTTCCGGCGAGGACGCGGTCGATCCCCCCGGCGGGACCGTCCCGTAGTGCACGACGCTGGTCGAGGCCTCGTCGGTGGTCCACGTGATGCGGGCGCTGTTGCCGGTGACCTCCAGCGCCTGGACGTTCGAAATCGACGGCGTGACGCAGTCCACGCCGGCCGTCGCGGCGTACGGCACGCCGGTCGCGCCGTTGCAGTCGAGCGCATCGGTGTAGCGGGCCGTGATCGTATCGCCTGGCGTGACGCTCAATCGACCATCGCCGTGGACGGGCGGCGCGCTCGTGGTCAGGATGCTGCCCTCGAAGATCATCGAGTCGGCGGACCGTTCGGTGAGCACGACCTGTTCCGCGGAGGTCTCGCTGCCGCTCTCGATCGTGACGGTGACGGTCTCGATCGCGGCGGGGCTCTTGTTCAGGTCGCGGTCGCCCACGACGACGTCCACCGCCGTCCCGCCGCAGGCGTAGACCGGGCGCCCGAGCGCGATCTTGAACGGCTGACCCAGCTCGGCCAGCGTGGCGACCGACGTCTTGACCGTCGAATAGAAGAACGAGCGGTTGCCGCAGTTGGCGATCGTGTCGTTCGCGGTGTGGTAATAGGGGTAGTTGCCCGAGTGGCCGCAGTACCCCTCGTTGTCGGTGATCCCGCAGACCGCCTTCCAACCGTGGGTCCAGAACGGGTAGTGGTCGGAGGCGCTGAGGCTCGGGCAGAGGAACGCGTCCACCGCCAGCCCCGTGCCGTAGGTCGTCGCCGCCTGCGCGAAGCGCAGGCCGAGGTCGGTCGAGGCGTCGTTGTAGTTGAGGTCGAGGTTCTCGGGGTCGGGTGAACCGTTCCCGGCCCAGCCGGGCATGTCCATGTTGATCACGCCGAGGATGTTCTCGCCGCGCAACGCGGCGTCGTCGGCGTACGCCTCGCTGCCGAGCAGCCCCGACTCCTCGCCGGTGCAGTTGATGAACTTGAGCGTGTTGCGAAACGCGTAGCAGCTCATCACGCGCGCCGACTCGAGCACGTTGACCGAGCCGCTGGCGTTGTCGTCGGCGCCCGGCGCGGTGCCGTACGACGGCAGGTCGTCGAGGTGGCCGATGACGATGTACACGTTCTCGGGGTAGATCGCCCCATCGTGGGTCCCGATCACGTTCGGCGCGTGGGACGTGCTCCAGTTCTGGTACGCCGCCGGCAGCTTGTACGCGCCGTACTTGGCGAAGCAGTAGGCCGCGGCGTCCCGGCAGCCCTGCGAGGTGGAGTAGCGCGTCCCGGTCGGCGCGTTCGTCGTGAGATCGGTCCAGAACTGATCGATCTGGGTCGGGCTGACCGAGTTGACCATCTGCTGGACCAAGGGGTCGGGCAGCAGGTCCGGCCCGACCGCCGGGGGCGGGGGGGCCGCGGGCGGCGCGGCTTTCGGCGGGGCGACGGGGCTGACCGGCAGCCGTGTCGCGAACACGCGGGCCGGGTGCAGCAACTCCAGCGAGGTGCTCCGCGGCACGCGCAGCAGCACCCAGTTGTCCTCGGCCAGGAGCACCGCGCCGAGCGCTTCCACCGCGGCGCGGTCGGAATCGGGCCGCAGCCCGACGACCACGAAGTCCGAGCGGGAGGCGTCGCTGTCGAGGACCCGCGCCTCGTAGCCGTGCTCGTCCAGCCACCCGAGGTCGCCGGATTCCGCCCGCAGGAACAGGCAGCGATCCATCTCCATGACGACGGGCAGGTCGGCCGCCCGGAGCCGCGCCAGGTCGTCGGGCGCGCGGCGCTCCACCCGGACCAGCGCGGGACGTGCCGCACCGAACGCCGTGCCGCAGACGAGCAAAAGGACGGACCAAGTGGCGATGCGACGGAGCACCCGACCTCCACCTTCCCCCGCACGGAGTATGCGGTCTTTCTGCCCCGGGGTGCGGGTTATTCGCGCCAGTCGACCCGCGGCAGCGCAGCAGTGCGCGCGAACTCCTCGCGCACGAAGACCACGGCGAGATCGTCGGCGTAGACCGGGCGCCAGCCGGGAGCGCGCGCGACCCCCTCGGGCGCGGCGCCGGAGCGCGCGCGCTCGAGCAGGATCGAGGGCCAGCGCACCGCGTCGCCCGGCCGCTCGAGGAACCGCTCCCAGCGCGGCGTGTCGCCCGCACCCATCGCCCGCAGCACGTCCAGGTACTCCTCGAACAACGGGCGCGGCACGACCTCCAGGCGCGGGTCGATGTAGACGCGCGTGCGGCCCCGTCCCTCGAACAGGGTCAGGTTGGCCTCGTTGATCCCGTTGACGAACGCGCGCCGCGGCATCCCCTCGCGCGTCAGGAAGCGCTGGGCGGCGTGCGCGTACCACGCGGCGCGCTCGCCGAGGCCGATCGTGCGCCCTTCGCCGCCCCACGCGTAGAGCGCGCCGCTCGCGACCACGACCGCCAGCGCGGCGTGCGCGGCGAGCGCCGCGATCTCGAGCCTGCGCGCGGGCTCGGCGGGCGCACCCCGGGAACGGCGGCGAACCTGCCGGGACGCGGTCGCGCCTGCGTCCGGCCGCGCGGTCCACACATCGTGCAGGTTCCAGGTCGTCAGCGTCGCGTACACCAAGGCGAAGACGCCGGCGTTGCGCGTCGCGGACCAGCCCAAAACGCCGAACAGGACCAGCAGGGCGAGACGGAAGAACGTCAGACGCCCGCGCGCGAACGCGGCCAGGCCCGCGAGCACACCCGCGGCAAACGTGGCGAGAAAGGCGATGACGTAGGGGTTCGTCGGGATCCGGGTGACGAAGAACCACACCCCCCGCAGCTCGGCGATGTACTGCCGGTAGAAGAGGTGGTCCGCACCCTGCGCCACGAACACGTCCAACGGGAACAGCGCGCCGCGCAACCCGTAGGGGTTGACGAGGCAGGCCAGCACCGTTGCCGCCACGACCATCCAGGCCCACCCCGCAGGAGCCGGCGCAGCCGTCCCGCCCGGGACGGCGCCGCCGGCGCGCACGTCGACCCTCCCGCGAGCCGATGTGGCCGCGCCGCGGGACTCGCGCGCCAGCGCCGGCACCGCGCGCCCGGCGAGTTCATCCAGCGCGAACAGCACCGCGATCAGCGGGCCGAAGACGAAGTACGGGTGGCAGTTGACCCACAGCACCTGCAGCGCCGGCAGCAACCAGAGCAGGCGCGGGCGCTGCCCGGCGTGGGCCACGACGGCGAGAAACGCCGCGAGCATCACGACCGAGACCATCTCCGGCCGTTCGTAGGTGCGGCCACCCAGCGAGACCAGCGGGAACAACCAGGCCAGCGCCGCCAGCGCGACGGAGGTGCCGGCGCGGCGCGCCGCCATCGCCACCGCCACCGCCAGCGCCGCCAGCGCGGCCTTGGCCAGCACCAGCAGCGACGCGCCGCCCAGTTGAAAGAGCCCGTAGACGCCGAGCTGGAACAGCCAGTAGGTGTCGGTCCACGGGCGGCCGTCGGCGCCCCACAGGAACGGATCCGTCCGCGGGACGGAGCCGGTTTCGAGGATCAGCCGCGCGGCGGCGAGGTGGCCCCAGATGTCGTAGTCCCACAGCGGGAACAGGCCGAGGAGGAAGGCGATCGCGGGAACGCCCACCAGCAGCGCCCACGGCCGCCATGCGCGCGCCGGGCTCATCGCCGGCGATTATGCGTCAGCCGATTTCAGCCGGGGCGCCGCTCGCTGTCGAGGACCCGAGGCCGAGCGACACCTCCAGCCGCGCGCGTCCCGGCCGTCGCGTGCGCATGGCGGGCTCATGGCGTCTGCCGCGGGAACTCGGCATCATCAGTCCGTGTGGGGCGGCCGGCCGGTCCCCCGCGAGCCCGTCGAGAGCAAGTCTGCCCGAATCCGACGGGCCTGCCTTCGAGGTTTCCCATGAGCAAGCCGATGATCCTGGCGCTGGCGTTCGCGACGACCGCCCTGCCGTGCGCCGCGCAGACCGATGATGTGAACCGCACCGGGGCGACGGGTCCCGCCGAGATCCGCGTGACCGGACGCGTTCAAGGACGCGCCGACCTGAAGTTCTTCAACGACGCGGCGATGGGCGGGCTGGTCGAGGTCCGCCTGGGCGAGGTGGCGCAGAAGCAGGCCGCCTCGGAAGACGTGCGGATCCTCGCCCAGCGCTTGATGGATCAACACGAGACCGTGAACGAAGAGCTGAAAGTCTTGGCCGACGCCAAGGTCGTGACCTTCCCGGCGGCGCTGGACAAGGACCACCAGGAGTTGGTCGACAAGCTGCTCCCGTACACCGGCCCCGACTTCGACCGCGAGTACCTGCAGCTGATGACCCGGCACCACGAGGAGCAGATCGAGCTGTACGAGCGCGAGGCGAAGCGGGGCGACGATCCCGACCTGCGCGCATTCGCCCAGCGCGTGTTGCCCGACCTGCACGAGCACCTCAGGCTGATCAAGCAGACGCGCGAGAACGTCGGCCAGAAGTGACACGGGTGACACACCTGTCCCGGTCTTGCCTGATCACCGGGACAGGTGTGGCCAGCTGTTCCTATTACGGGCAGGCGTTGGGCGATGCGGCGATGCCGGGGTCGCGCGAGCCGACGAGACCGGCGTCGTCGCCGGAGTCGTAGCTGCTGATGCCCGCGCAGTTCCGCGCCCGCACGAGGAACCAGTACCCGTCCCCGGGCAGCGGCGTGTCCTTGTCCAGCCACGTCGTGCCTTCGTAGTACGCGGCCAGGCAGCGCTCCGTCGAGGTCGCGTAGCCCGCGCCGAGCGTACCGAGTATGCCGCGCAACAGGTCGCTCAGCGCGCCGGGGCCGGGCACCGGCTGGGCCCAGGTCAGTTCCGTCGATTTGGAGGTCAGCGTCCGCAGCGCCAGGTCGACCGGCCCGAACGGCACCGGGATGTTGTTGTCGGCCGAGCCGTCGCAGTCGTCGTCCACGCCGTTGCAGATCTCGGTCGTCGGCTCGCCGGGCGTGCAGTCCTCGACGACATCGCCGTCCTCGCAGACGAGCCAGCCGAGCCGGGCGCAGGTGCCGATCCCGCACACGGTCGTCGTCGTCGTGTAGTCCTCGTCGGTGGACCCGTCGCAGTCGTCGTCCTGCCCGTCGCAGATTTCGTCGGTCGGCGCCGCTGGCGTGCCGGGCACGCACGTGTCGTGGGCCGACCCGCCCTCGCAAACGAGCTCGCCCGTTCGCGCGCAGGCACCGAAGCCGCACGACGTCGGCGTCACCACGTAGCCGTCGTCGGCCGTCCCGTCGCAGTCGTCGTCCACCCCGTCGCAGGTGTCGTCCACCTCGTTCAGCGGCGGCCCGGGGACGCAGGTGTCGTTGTAAACGCCGCCGTCACAGGAGCTGACGCCGCTGGACTGGCACACGCCGACGCCGCAGGATGTCGGGCCGGGCACGAAGTCCTCGTCGCTGGCGCCGTTGCAGTTGTCGTCCTGCCCATCGCAGGTCGCGTCGTCGGGCGACAGCGGGTCGCCCGGGGTGCAGCTGTCCTCGACCTGGCCGTTGACGCAGGCCGTCCCGCCGGTCCTTTCGCACACGCCGACCCCGCAGTTGCGCGGCGTGGTCGGGAACTCCTCGTCCGTCGAACCGTCACAGTCGTCGTCCACGTTGTCGCAGGTCTCGTCGGTCGGGCCGAGCGGCTGTCCCGGCTCACACGAGTCGCCGACCGCCCCGGCCGAGCAGAACGTCGCGCCGGTGCGCGAGCACGGCCCGGTTCCGCAGCTCGTGTCCTGCGGGACGAAGTCCTCGTCGATGCTGCCGTCGAGGTCGTTGTCGTTCCCGTCGCAGATGTCGTTCGGGCTCACCGCGGGATCCGTGTCGTCGCTGTCGCCCTGGCACTCGCTGTACCCGTCCACGTCGGCGTCGTCGCGCGCCGAAGAGGTCAGGAATCCGGGGTAGAGCACGTTGGCGCTGACGCTGGTCCCGCTGCCGGGTCCCTCCCCCGAGGGGCCCGAGGGGTCGCCCCACCACGAGTCGCCGACCGTGAGCGGCTCGGCGGTGTTGTTCGTCACCCCGTGCGTGTCGGCGACGATGTCGGTCAGGCTGACGTGGTTCCCGTCGACCCAGTCGGCCACCACGCCGGTCCACGCGCCCTCGATCGTGGAACACGACACGGCCGTGTCCCGGGGCGCCCCGTTGCTGCCGGCATCGTGCGCGAAGTGGATCCCGACCCCGCCGTTCTCGATCATGTTGATCGTCGAGTTCTCGATCAGCGTGCGCGCGCTGTCGGCGGCCTCGCAGGACTGGCTGCCGAGGATCTTGATCGCGGTGCGCACGCCGCGGTTGGCGATCTCCGGGTTGTCGTGGATCCAGGTGTCGTCGGAGGCCTCGATCCAGATGTTGACGGCGTCGGTCTCCGGCCACTCGTCGCTGGGCACGCCGTGGATGACGCTCGTCGCGATCTCGGTCTCTCTCGCGTAGCGCAGCTTGATCGAGCGCGTGATGTGGTACGTCTGCGAGTTGAAGACGTGGTTGCGCTCGGCGAACGCCCCGGCACCGCTCTCGCAGGTCCGCGGGCCGCCGTCGATCAGGATCCCCTCGCGCGAGCGGTGCCCGCAGCGGTCTTCGTTGTCGCCGTCGCGGATCATGCCATCGAGGTAGATGCCGTCGATGACGTTGTCGTCCGAGTCGCCGAACAGCCGCAGGTCGGTCGTCCCGTTCTCGCGGAAGTCCAGGAACTCGAACAGCGAGTTCTTCACGTTTTGCAGGTCGAGGCCGATCTCGCTGTCCTCGTGGCCGCCGAAGCACTGCGGCGAGCCCATGCCCGCGCCGTGGAACGTCAGGTTCTTCAGGTGCACGCCGCTGACGTTGCTGATCGTCAGCGCCGGGGTGCGCGCGCCGCTGAGCTGGGTGCCGTCGATGACGCTCGGCCGGCACCCGCCGCACCACTCGTACAGGACGAATCCCGGCAGCCCTTCGAGGGCCATCGGCCGGGTGATCGTCGCGTGGCCGCGGAGCTCGCCCTTGCCAACCAGGATCAGCCCGCCGGTCGGGTTGGCATCGATCGCCGGCTGCAGCGTGTCGTAGCACGCCGCGCCCGCGCCGTGCGACCAACCGCCGACCGCGGGGGCGCGCGCCAGCACCGGTTCCAGCGCCCGCGCGACCATCTCGCTCAGGTCGAGCGGCCCGACGACCGGGTCGCCCGAGCCGCCCGCGCCGCTCGGGCCGTCGGCGCTGCCCCACCAGCAGTGCCGCGCATCCAGCGGCGTCGGGTCCAGGTTGCGGACCGCCGTGGCGTTGCCGACGAACAGCGTCTCGTTCACGTGCGTGCCGGCAGCCGACCCCGGCTGCACCAGCACGGCGTTGCCGGTCTGGGCGGCGAAGCGGTTGTGCAGAACCTGCAACTCGTCGACGACCCCGGCCACTTCGAGCCCCGAGTCGTTGTCGCGGAACTGGTTGCACACGACCTGCCCGCCGTCGATGCCGTCGATCAGAAGACCGCGACCGTCGTCGCCCGCCACGCCGGTGTGTCCGGTGACGTAGTTGCCTTCGACCCGCAGGTCGACCGCGCCGTGCGCCTCGATCGCGGCGCGGCCGGTCGCCAGTGCTCCGCGCCCGTTGCCGGTCATCGTGTTCGCCGCCACGTACAGGGTGTCGTTGGCTCCCGCCAGCAGCTTGACCCCGGCGCCCTCGTTGTTCTGGATGTTGTCCTGCCGGACCTCGACCCGTCCCGCGCCGCCCACGATCAAAACGCCGGTGCCGCCGTCGGGCGTCCCGTCGGCCACGTGGTTGGCGATGATGTTGCCGTTGATCCGGACCCAATCGCCGGTCGTGCCGACCGAGTCCACGACCACGCCGACGGTGCAGCCCGAGATGTTGTCGTTGCTGATCTGGATGCTGCGGACGCCGGGGTGCGCGGCGTCGCCGATCCTGACGCAGGCGTGGCCGGTCGGCCCCGAAACCGCGAACCCGTTGAGCGTCGTGCCGCTCTCCAGGATCCGCACCGAGTCGGTCGCGCCGGTCCCGCGCAGGATCGTCTGCGCGTTGTCGCCCGAGCTGTTGACGAACAGCGCGCGGTCCACCAGCACGTCCTCGACGTACGTGCCTTCGCCGACCTGGATCGCGTCGTTGGGGCAGGCCACGGAGATCGCGTGGTTGATCGTGGCGCACGGCGTGGCCGCGGAAAGGCAGTTGTTGCCGGTATCGGTGCTGCCGCTCGCCGCGACGTAGCGTGGGCCGCACTGGGCCATCGCCTGCGGGCTCGCCGACAACACGGCGATCGCGACGAGCACAACGGCAAGCAGAATCCGGGCGACGTTGCTCACGGGGGCCTCCACGGCGCGGCAGGCACAATCGTTTCCCGACCCGGACCGCCGGCAATCGCCGGCCTCCCCAGTCCGCGCAGGGCTCCGCCTTCGGCGTGCCCCGAAAAGCTACGGCGAGAGGGTCAGCGCGTAGGACATAAGTTCATCGGGGGGTCCGAAACCAGGCGGGCGATACGAACAAATATGAACCGTCTTGGGCGTATCCGTTTGGAGACACGATCCTGGGACTTCCTGGCGCGCACCGCGCTTCCGTGCGACCGCATTTCGATGAAAACCGCTTGAATTCTCCGGCGCTTGGAGTGTTTATTCCCGACGTGGACGAGCCCAGGAAATCGTCTCTCCTTGTAGCCAAGACGCTTCGTGAACGTCGCCTGCAACTCGGCTTTTCCCTCCGGCAGGTCTCGCGCGAGGCCGCCCGGCACGGCCAGGTCATCCCGGCCCCGACGCTGCAGAAGATCGAGGCCGGCAAAGCCGATCCGGGACTGCTCCGGCTCCGCGCCCTGGTCAAGATCTACAACCTCTCGTTCGACTACGTCGCCGAACTGCTCGAACTCGAGGCGGCCGGGACGGACGTGCCCTCAGGCGTCGCGCTGGACCAGCTCCTGCGGGACGGGATCGCGGCGTTCCAGAAGGGCGACGTTGCCAAGGGTCTCTCGTGCGTGCTGGGGGTTCGCTACGCGTCGGTCGGCGCGGCCGATCGCCTGGTGCGGCAGAAGGCGATGCTCAGCTTCGCGATCATGGTCCGCCAGATGGGCATGTTGACCCTCTCTCTGCGCCTGACCGAAGAGCTGCTGCGCGAGGGGCCACGACCCGAAGTCCTGGTCAACGTGCTCATCCACGCCGCGGCCGTCTGGCACGAGTTGGGTTGCGTGGAAGCGGCCCTGGCGTTCGCGGACCGCGCCGCCGTCCACCTGCACGGAGACGACCGCGCGTGGGGCTGGGTGCACGGCCAGCGCGCGCATTGCCTCGCGCAGCTCGGGGAGACCGATGGTGCGCTGGAGGCCGCGAACAAGGCCATCGAGCACTTCGTCCGTGCCGCGGACGTGCAACACCAGGCCAAGTACCGCCTGCTGATCGCGCGACTCCGGCACCGGGCCGGCGAGCATGAGCAGGCGCTGTCCTCGGCCAAGGACGTGCTGGCGATGGCCGAGCGCGAACGCTACCGGATCATGGAGGCCGAGGCCTGGCTGCTCATCGGCGAGATCGAGCAGGTGCGCGGTGGCGCGGCCGCGGCGCAGTCGTCGATCCAGAAGGCGTTTGCAATCGCGGTCGACTTGGATGACCGCGAACTGCGGTTCTGCTGCCACTACCGGCTGTGGAAGCTGGCGGAGGTTCTGGGCCAACTCGAGCGCGCGCGGATGGAGCGCGAAGCTGCGCTGTACTTCGTCGGTTTCGTCGAGTCTGGTTCGCCCGAGGCCGCCGAAGCGCGCGAATGCCGCGTGGACGGGGATCGCGAGGCACGCCAAAGGGCTTGCAGCAGCGGTGGCGCCGGACGCAGCATCGGTCCCGGTATTCGCTGAGAGCTCTTCGTGCCTGCGACTCGCCACGCGGGGGAGCGGAATTGCGCCGCCGGCCAACTCGCCGGGCGCGCAACTCGCGAACCCGACTGGCTGCGATGCTGCCGAATGCGCTAACCGCTGCTCAACGACGACGCCGCGCGGGTTGACGAGCGGGCTTCTTGCGAGTCCTGCGCACCCGCCCCTTCGGGATGAACGCGCGAACCTCCACGGCTTCGGGCGAGTGCTCCTGGACGAACTGCACGTAGTAGCGGGCCGACTCGAGCGCGACCGCGGCGCGCGCCGGATCGCCGGTCGCCTCGTACGCTTTCCAGATGTGGTAATGCGCGAAGAACTCGGTCGCGCGATCGCCGATCCGCACGGCCTCGGCCAGCGCTTCGCGGAGCAGTCCGAGTCCTTCCTCGGCCTGCCCGGCCTGGATCAACAGCCGCCCTTTCCTGAGGCTCGCGATCATGGCGGGGAACGCCTGGCGCCGGCGCTGGGCACCGGCCCGGACCGCATCCGCCTCCGCGATCGCCGCCTTCAGGTTTCCGCGCGCTTCGAGGAGCTGGACCATCACGAGGCGTGCCTTGGACTCGTTGAGCGTGTCCCCCGCGCGGCGGTAAAGCTCCAGCGCGCGCCGCAGGAGCTGGTCCGCCTGATCCAGTTCCGAGCGCACCAGGTGAACCCGCCCCATGAGGTGCTGGAGCAGTCCCTGCATCCGGTCGTCGCCGGCGGGGATGTAGGAACTCGCCCGACCGTAGAACGCCAGCGCGGCTTCGGTCGAACCGAGGGCGAACCACACCGTGCCCATTTCGAGGAGCACGTTGGCCAGCACCGACGGATCGACCGCCTCGGACAGCAGCTCTTCGAGTAGCGTGTTCGCCAGCCTGTAGCGGCCGAGATTGCGGGCCGCGATCGCGAACGACAGCGTCGCCTGCTGCCGCAGCGTTTTCCCGCGGGATCCTTCCGGCCGGCGGTGGCGGACCGCCAGCATGAACGCGAGCCCTTGTTGGAACTCGCCGCGCTGGAGGTGCTCGAGCCCTTCGCGGTAGGCCTTTTCCGGCTGGATATCGACCGGCGGCTCGATCGAAGCCTCCTCGAGTTCCGCGAGCTCGGCGACCATCTGGACCGGGACCCCGTACAGCCGGAGCAGGTAGAACAACCGGCGCACCCCGGGCTCGGACTTGCCTTTCTCGATGTGGTCGAGCGACGAGACCGGGAGCGGTTCCCCGAGCGCGCTCATGCGGTCCGAGACCTCCTGGAGGCTGAGGCCCAGCTCGCGCCGGCGCTGCCAAAGGACACGGGCAACGACCGGCGATATGGCGAGGGCTGACCGACCCACGGCAACCTCGTGCGTGCGGGGAGCACGCGGCAGCGAGCGGGAACACGCAATTAGAAAACGGGCTGATCGTCAAGTCAACGCCTCCGGACGGCCGACATCCGGGAACGGTGTTCTCGAAAAAAAATATCTAAAAAGATAAACCGCCTCGCCTGGCGGCCGATACGTCGGAGCGAGAAGCCGCGTGACGGGAACTCCGGTGCGCTGCCGCGACCGGTCGCGGAGCCCGGCGCGCGCTTCCGAACAAGCGCCAGGGACATGGCGCTCGGGCGGCGGTGGCCGCCCGACGAGGAGGGACACGCTATGGCGAATTTCTCGGTTGTCTCCAACATCGGTGCGCTGAACTCGATGAACTACCTCAGCACGAGCCAGCGCGGCCTGGGCAACACCATGGTGCGCTTGGCCTCGGGCCTGCGCATCAACGGCGCCAAGGACGACGCGGCAGGTCTCGCGATTGCCGAAAACCTGCGCGCCGACATCGCGGCGCTCAACCAGGCGGTCCGCAATGCCAACGACGGCCTGGGTGTCATCAACGTCGCCGACTCGGCGCTCAACGAGATCGGCAACCTGCTCCAACGGGCGGTGACGATCGCGGAACAGGCTGCGTCCGAGACGTCGGGTGAAGACAGCTCGACGTCCAAGGTCGCCCTCAACGGCGAGTACAACCAGATCCTGTCCGAGATCGACCGCATCGCCAACACTGTCGAATTCAACGGACTGCAGCTGCTGTCGGGGACGGGAACCAGCATCGACGTGCAGATCGGTACCGGCTCGTCAGCTAACGACAGGATCACGCTCCAAACGAGCGCGGTCAGCGCGAGCGGACTGTCCTTGGCTTCAGACACGCTGATGACGGCCTCGGACGCCCGGGCGGAACTGGTCGCGATCCAGTCCGCGATCGATGACGTCTCCGCCGACCGCGGCAACCTGGGTGCGTACTACAATCGCCTCGAGCACACGCTGGCGGTGATCACGGTCCAGGCGGAGAACCTGAAGTCGGCGGAGGCGCAGATCCGCGACGCGAACATCGCCGAGGAGGTGGTGTCGCTGACGAAGTACCAGGTCCTGAACCAGACCGGGCTGGCCGCCCTCGCGCAGGCCAACTCGACGGCGCAGGCCGTCCTGGGGCTGCTGCGCTAGTCGTCAGCACCGACCGGCGGCGGCGGGGCCACATCGCCGCCGCCGCCGGCAGTTCCGGATGTGCTAACGTGCCGGCACGGTGCCGGAGGACACGCGCGTGGCGAGGATCGTCGGGGCAGCGATGGCGGCGTTGCTGCTGTCGGCTGCCGCCGCGGGTGGCCCCGGCCTCCCGGAGCGCGTCACCCGGGCCCTGCTGGGGGAGTTTCCCCGGGCCGAGATCGTCAGGTTCGGGCCGGAGGGGGCGAGCGGCGTCCTGGTGTACGTGATCGAGTTCCAGGACGCTGGCGCCGAGCGGGCGTGCGACATCACGGCGGACGGCACCATCCTGGCCGTCTCGGTCGTGGTCGCGACGGACGAGGTGCCCCCGGCCGCGCTGGCGACGATCCGCGAGGCATCCGCGGGTGCGAACGCGGCGATCTGGCGGATCAAGCGGATGGAGGTCCGCGCGACCCCGAACGACGGCAAGGTCGTGAGCCTGGAGCAGAAGGTCACGCGGTACGAGGCCGAGTTCAGGCGGATCGCCTTGTGGAACGAGGTCGTCGTCGCCGAGGACGGCACGATCGTCGAGCGCATCCGTTGGTACCGCGCGGGGGGCGAGTAGTGTCGCGTCCCCGGACGTAGCGCGGCCGATCGGGCCCGATGCCGAAGCGGATCTCCAGCGCGACAACCCGCACGCAGGGCCCCGCACGGGCCGGCGCCGGCCGATTGCTCGTCGAGGGGCAGATCGTCCGCAGCGCCGAGAGCGGGTTGTCCTACGGCATCGGGACCCTCGTCGGGGCCGGTGGTTTCGGCCAGGTCTTCCTGGCCACGCGCCACGGGCGGTCCGCGCGGGTGCCGCGCGAGGTCTGCATCAAGGTCAGCCCGCACATCGACGGCTGGGTGCGCGAAGCGTACTTCGGCCAACTCCTGCACGAGCAGGCGCGCGCGATCCAGGTCTACGACGTCTTCCCGCACCTCGGCGCGACCGGCCAGGCGCTTTACTGCCTGGCGCTGGAATACGCGCGCCACGGCGACCTCGGCGCGTTCCTGCGCCGCAGCGGGAAGGCCTGGCCCGAGTCGGCGGCCCGGCGCGAGATCGCGGGCATCCTGGAGGTCCTCGGCCGACTCCACCGCGGGCGCCTGCTCCACCGCGACCTCACGCCGCTGAACGTCTTCGTCTGCGACAACCGCCGGCTGAAGCTGGGCGATTTCGGCATCGTCCGCCACCAGGGCGACCGGCGCGGCATCACCGCGCGCACGCTCAACCCCTACATGGCGCCGAGCGAGATCCGCGACGGCTTCGGCATCGCCAAGTGGCAGGCGCGCGACGACGTGTACCAGGTCGGCCAATTGCTCGCGATGCTCATCAAAGGCGACGCCCGCGCGCGGGTCCGCACCACGGAAGTCCGGCACCTGCCGTGCAGCGACGACCTGAAGGAGATCATCTACCGCTGCATCGGCGAGCGCCGCAAGCGTTACGAAACCGCGGACGAGCTGATCGCGGCTTTGAAGAACCCGCCGCTGCTTCCGCCGGCGCGAACGGTGCGCACGCTCAAGGGCGTGCACCTCGCGTTCACCGGGATCCTGGGCCAGCCGCGCAGCGAGGCGATCCGGGCCGCGCGGCGCGCCGGCGCGATCGTGCACGGCGGGCCGTCGGCCAGGACCACGGTCGTCGTGCGCGGCAAGCCCAACCCGCTGCAGGCCGCCGGTCGCGACGCCGGGCGCAAGCTGATGGAGATCAAGCGCCTGCGCGAGAAGGGACACGCGATCACGCTGTTGGGCGAGAAGCGCTTCTGGCAGCTCGTCAGCCGTTGACCGGGCCGGCGGCGCCGGTCTCGGTCGTCAGCAGGCGGCGTTCTCGGCCAGCCGCGCCTTGACCAGCTTGCGCACGAGCGCCACGGGCAGAGGCTTGTCGGGCGGGAAGCGGATCGTGCTGGTGCTGACGTCGTAACCCCGCAGTTCGTCCTCGAAACCGCGCAGCGTGGTCGAACTCATGACGTAGAACGCGCAGTGCTCCTTGCCCGCGCCGAACCCGACCAGCATCTTGCCCTTGCGGAACGCCGCCAGCCCGTAGCTGATGCACTCCTCGGCGCCCGGGACCGCGGCGTGGATCGTGGCGCGCAGCCGCTCCAGCGCCGCCCGCTGCTCGGGTTTCACGCCCGCCAGGTACTCGTCGATGTTCGCCGGTTTCTTCGCCATGCGCCCTCCGCGGTGTCTGGGCATATCCACTCGTGCCGGGCGGAGGAATCCTACGTCGCCGGCCCGCGCCGCGCCCTGCGAACGCGACGTACGGTCTAGAATCCGGCGCGAGTGAAATCCAGCGCGCCCGGGACCCGCTACCGCTTCGGGGAGTTCGTCCTCTCCCCGTCGCGCCGCACGCTCGAGCGCGGCGGGCGCGAGGTGCCGCTGATCCCGCGCTACTTCGACCTGCTGCTGTTGCTCGTCGAGCGGCGCGAGGAGGCGGTCAGCCGGCGCGTGATCCTCGACACCGTGTGGAGCGACGTGATCGTGTCGGACGGCGCGCTGTCCCAGGCGATCCGCACGGTCCGCCGCGCGCTCGGCGACGACTCGCGCGAGCAGCGCTTCATCCGCACGGTCTCGCGCCATGGCTACCGGTTCGTGCATCCGGGCGTGCTCGCCGAACCGGACGTGCCGCCGCCCGCGGCGCCGGCGGCCGCGCCGGCAGGCGCCGCGGCGCGCGAGACCGGCGAGCCCGACCCGTTCGCGGCCCCGCTCGCGCGACTGCTCGGCGCCGGTCCGGAGTCCAACGACGACGACCCCGACGACGGGCGACGCGAGGCCGCGGAACTCCTGCACGGGCTGGGGACCGCGGAGGCGTTGCGCCGGCTGCGCGAGCGCCCGGGTGCCGCCGGCGCGCGCGCCCTGCTGCGCGACGCGCGATGGGACGTGCCCGGCGCCGGGCCGGTCCCGGTCCTCGGCGAGCCCGAGCCGGTGGCGACGGCGGTCGCGCTCGCCCGGTTGCGGCTCCGGCGCGCGCGGCGCCTCGCCGCGCGGCGCGGCGGCTCGGCGGCCGCCGGGGGCGCACTGGCCGGCCTCGTCGCCGGGACCGCCGGGGCCGCGCTGCTGTACGGGCTCCCCGGCGCGACCGCGGGCGCGGGCCTGTTCCCGGTGCTGGCGCTGGTCGGCGCGGCGGTGGGCGGGCTCGGCGCGGCCGGCGTGGGCGCCGGGCTGGCGTCGGCCGAGGCGGTCTTCCGCCTGCGGCGCGCCGCCGCGCTCGTCGCGGGCGGCGCGCTGGGCGGGGGCGCCGTCGGGGCGCTGGCGCACGCGGCGGGCCAGCTGCTGGTGCGCGGTGTGTTCGGCCGCGACCTCTCGCCGCTCGGCGGCGCGCTCGAAGGGGTCGTCCTCGGCGGCGCCGCGGGGCTGGGCTACGCCCTCGCGACACCCCGGGCCGGGGGCGGGATGGCCACGCCGCGCGGCGGCCGGCGGCTCGCGGTGGCGGCCGCGACCGGCCTCGCGTGCGCCCTCGCCGCGGCGCTCCTCGCGCTCGCCGGCCGGCACCTCGGCGCGATGAGCCTGGACCTGCTCGCGCACACCTTCCCGGACTCGCAGGTCGGCCTCGACCCGCTCGCGCACGCGCTGGGCGAGCCGCAAGCCGGCCGGCTGACCGCCTCGCTCATCAGCGCCTTCGAGGGGCTGATGTTCGGCTTCGGGCTCGCGCTCGGGTTGACCCGCCGTCCGCACTGATCCGCGGCGCTTCGTTCACGGCCTGCTCACCGACTGCTCACCTGGCCGTCAGGTGTTCCCGGCGCGGTCCGCGCACCTTCTCCCCGCGCGCCCAACGACGGCCGCGCAGGAGACAACGCCATGAGCCTGCCGCTGACCGAGGATCCCGAACGCTGCGGTTTCGTCGTCGCCCACCGATTCCTGCGGCTGCACACGGCCGCCCGCACCGAGTTCATCGACCTGACGCCGCACGTGTGCCGGCTGGTCCACGAGGCCGGGCTCGACGAGGGGCTCGTCACGGTCCAGACCCAGCACACGACGACCGCGATCGTCGCCAACGAGGCCGAGCCGCTCCTGCACGGCGACGTTGAGGGGCTGCTCGAGCGCTGGGCTCCCCGCGCGGGAGGGTACCGGCACGACCGCAACGACCTGCGGACCGTGAACGTCGTCCCCGGCGAGCGGCCGAACGCCGACGCGCACGCGCGGGCGATGCTCCTCGGCGCCTCGGAGTCATTCGCCGTCGTCGACGGCCGGATCGCGCTCGGGCGCTGGCAGCGGATCTTCCTCGTCGAACTCGACGGGCCGCGGCTGCGGAAGATCGCGGTGGCGCTGGCCGGCCACGGCGGGGCGCGCCCGTGAAGGTCAAGCTGATCCTGCCCGCGCTGGTCGAGGCGCTGAGCCCCGAGTTCCGGCCGATCAAGTACTCGCTTTTTCCGCCGCTCGGGCTGGCGACGCTGGCCGGCTACCTGCGCCAGGACGACGACGTGACGCTCGTGGACGAGCACGTCGAGCCGCTGACGCTCGACGACCGACCGGATGTCGTCGGGATCGAGGTCTACGTCACGTCGGCGCGCCGCGCCTACGCGATCGCCGACGAGTACCGCCGGCGCGGCGTGTTCGTCGCGCTCGGCGGGCTGCACGTGACGGCCCTGCCGGACGAGGCGCGGGCGCACGCCGACGCGATCTTCCTCGGCCCGGCGGAGGAGAGCTGGCCCCGCTTCCTCGACGAGTTCCGGCGCGGCACGCCGCAAGCAGTCTATCGCTCCGAGGTGCGGACCCTCGAAGGAATGCCGCCGGTGCGTCGCGAGCTGGTCCGCCGCGAGCTGTACCTCGTGCCCAACTCGCTGGTCGTCTCGCGCGGCTGCCCGCACCGCTGCGAGTTCTGTTACCAGGACGCGTTCTTCGGTGGCGGACGCCGCTTCTACACGCAGCGCGTGGACGAGGTGCTGGCGGAGATCGAGCGCCTGCCGGGCCGCCACCTGTACTTCCTCGACGACAACCTGTTCGGCGACCCGGCGTTCGCCTCCGCCCTGTTCGCGGGCCTGCGCGGGATGGGGCGACTGTGGCAGGCCGCGGGCACCGTGCAGGCGGTGCTGCGGCCGGGCCTGCTCGAACAAGCGGCGGCTGCCGGGCTGCGCAGCCTGTTCGTCGGCTTCGAGACGCTGGACCCGGCCGCGCTGCGCGCGCAGCACAAGGCGCCGAACCTCGGCCGCGACTACGACGAGGCCGTCCGGCGCCTGCACGGGGCCGGGGTGATGATCAACGCCAGTTTCGTCTTCGGGATGGACGAGGACGGGCCGGACGTCTTCGACCGCACCGTGGACTGGGCCGTGAGGCAGGGGATCGAGACCGCGACCTTCCACATCCTGACCCCGTACCCGGGCACGGCGCTGTACCGGCGCATGGAGCGCGACGGCCGGCTGTTGCACCGCGACTGGGACCTGTACGACACGCGGCACGCGGTGTTCCGCCCGGCGCGGATGAGACCGGAGCAGCTCGAGCGCGGCTACCACCGCGCCTCCCGCGAGTTCTACCGCTGGTCGTCGATCTTCCGCGGCGCCGCGGCGCACGCGGACTGGCGCTCATCGCTGCGGCACCTCGCCTATGCCGGCGGGTGGAAGAAGTGCGAGGCGCTGTGGGACCCGATCATCAGCTTCGGCGTGATCGGCTGGGCCCGCCCGCTCCTCGAAGCCGTCCTCGCCACGGCGCGCGACGTGCGTCGCGTTCGCCGCGCGGGCGTCGTCGCGCCCCGCGATCGCATCCACCCGGGACCGGTGGATACGGGTCGGGGTCGAGTGCCGCCTCGCGCGCACGGGTCCGCCGTCCATGCGTGAATCCGGCCGCCTTCAAGCTGCCCGGCCATGCGCAGTCGTCCGGGACCCGCGCGACACGCATTCGCGGACCGGACCCGTGTGCGTCCCGTCGCCGTCAACAGCCGCACGGCGGATCCGGGATCCAGGAATGTCCGCACTCCTCGCAGGCGTGGCGCGAGGTGGGGAGCAGCAGCCCGGGCCCGAGCGGGACCGTCGCGAGCGACCACGGCGAGGCCAGCATCCGGTGCACGCGCGAGCTGCCGCATTTCGGGCAGTCCGGGTGGCGACGTTCGGCGTCGGGCGCGTCGGTCGACGTGTCCTCGGCCAGCGCGTCCCGGGCCTGCTCGGCGAGATCGGCGGGCACCTTGACCTTGATCGCGCCGATGGCATTCGCCCAGAACCAGTTGAGCCGGACGACGTTCTCGTCGAACAGGAAGGCGGGGATCCCGCGGGCCTCCAGCGCTCCCCGGATCAGGTGCGCCTGCACGGCGTTCGCCGTCTGCGCGATCGTCACCAAAGGGACCGTCTCGGTCGGAACCGGCCCAGGCTGGGCCGGGTGATCTGCCTCGCCGGCCAGCGTTGCGCCGCAGAGCGGGCAAAGGACCACGTCGTTGCGATACTCGCCCGCCCGGCCCAAGTCGCGTCGTTCGGGGCAGTCCGCGTTCGGGCAGCGCTTCGGCATCGGCCCCCTCGCCGCTCGATCATGCGCTCGCGGGAGCGGCAGGTCCATGCCGGCATGTTCAGGAGCGGGAAGCGGCGCGCGCGAGCAGGAGTTCGCGCTCGCGCGCGTTGCGCGCGAGCGACGCCGCACGCTCGAACTCCGCGCGCGCTTCCTTCCGGCGGCCGAGCTTCGCGAGCAAGTCGCCGCGCACGGCGGGCAACAGGTGGTAATCCGCGAGCGCCGGTTCCCCGCGCAGCGCGTCGACCTGCTCGAGCCCCGCGGCCGGGCCGAAGGCCATCGCGACGGCCACCGCGCGGTTCAGCTCCACGACGGGCGAGGGCATCAGCCGGGCCAGCGCGTCGTACAGCGCGACGATGCGCCCCCAGTCGGTTTCCGCCGCCGTGCGGGCGCCGGCGTGGCAGGCGGCGATCGAGGCCTGCACGGCGTACGGCCCCAGCGGGCCGCCCAGCTCGACGGCGCGCGCCAGCGCCGCGAAACCGCGCCGGATCAACAGCTGGTCCCAGCGCGATCGGTCCTGGTCCGGCAGCAGGACCGGTTCGCCCGACGGCCCCAGGCGGGCGCGCAGGCGCGAGGCCTGGATCTCCATCAGCGCCACCAGCCCGTGGACCTCGGCCTCGCCGGGCGCGAGTTCGGCGAGGACGCGCCCGAGCCGCAGCGCGTCCTCGCACAGCGCGGGCCGGACCCATTCGTCGCCGGACGTCGCGCAGTAACCCTCGTTGAACACGAGGTAGATCACTTCCAGCACCGAGGACAGCCGGGACGCGCGCTCCGGCGCTCCCGGCAGCTCGAACGGGATGCGCGCCTCGGCCAGCGTGCGCTTGGCGCGCACGATGCGCTGGGCCACGGTCGGCTCTGCCACGAGGAACGCCCGCGCGATCTCCTGCGTCGTGAGGCCGCACAGGAGCCGCAGCGTCAGCGCGACGCGGGCCTCGGTCGAGAGGACCGGGTGGCAGGCGATGAAGACCAGGCGCAGGAGATCGTCGCCGACGTCGTCGTCCCACGCCACGCCCGGCGCGGTCGGGAGCGCGGCCTGTTCGGCCTCGCGCTCCCGGCCGAGCTGCCGCAGCTTGAGCTCGGCGCGCTTGCCGCGTCGCAGCAGGTCGAGCGCGCGGTGCTTCGCCGTGGTCATCAGCCACGCTCCCGGGTTCTCCGGGACGCCGGAATCCGGCCAGCGTTCGAGCGCCGCGACCAGCGCGTCCTGCGCCAGGTCCTCGGCCAACCCCACGTCGCGCACGATCCACGCCAGCCCGGCGATCAGCCGCGGGGCCTCGATCCGCCAGACCGCCTCGACCGCGCGCCGTGCGTCCGGGCGCATCACGTGCGCGGGAGCGCCCGGTGGTGCTCTTGCATGTCCGGGTACGCCCGCGCGACTTCCTGCACGTCGGCCGGGAAATCGGACAGCTCCATCACCCGGCGGATCTCGATCAGCTCGTCGTCGCACATCGGGCAGCGCGAGGCCCAGGCGATCGCGTCCTGCAGCGAGTCCACGTCGATGATCCAGTAGCCGCCGACGACCTCCTTGGCCTCGGTGAACGGCCCGTCGTGCACCGTGGCCTTGCCCCCGGGGAACGAGACGCGGGCGCCCATCGAAGGCGGGTGCAGGCCGTCCAGCGCCACCAGCACGCCGGCCTTCCGCAGCGACTCGTTGTATTCCATCATCCGGGCCACCAGCCGCGGATCGTCGGGAACCGTCCCCGGGGGCGCCTTCTCGTATCCCTTGGGAATGACCAGCATCATGAATCGCATCGCCCTCTCTCCTCGTGGCGCCGGCTAGGGCCGGGCTTCCCGGTTGAGTTCCGCGATCCGCGCGCGCTGGCGCTCCTCCTGCTCGCGCAGCTCGGGCGTGAACTCCTCGCCGAAGTCCGCGGCCTCGAACACCGGTCGGATCTCGATCTCGGAGTCGTCCGCGTGCGGGTTCGGGCAACGCTTGACCCACTCGATCGCCTCGTCCATCGACTTGACCTGCCACAGCCAGAAGCCGGCGATCAGCTCCTTGGTCTCGGAGAACGGCCCGTCGATGACGGTCCGCTTCTTCCCCGAGAACCGGACGCGGACGCCCTTCGAGGTCGGGTGGAGCCCCTCCGCGGCCAGCACGATCCCGGCCTTGACCAGTTCCTCGTTGAAGTTGCCCATCGCTTCCAGCAACTCCTCGCTCGGCATGACTCCGGTTTCCGAAGCCTTGCTCGCCTTCACGATCACCATCACGCGCATCGTCGATCGTCCTTCCTGGTCTCGCGCGGTGCCCGGGCGGCGCCGCGTGTCGTGCCCTCACCTGGACGACGAACGATGACGCGCCCGATCGACATGCGGCGCAAATCTCTTTCGCGGAGCCGGCCTGCCGAACCGGTAAGTGCCGTCGCCCCCGGCGCGGGCCGCCGGGGGCGGGAAGGCAGGGCGCGGGGCTCACTCCTCGATGCGGCTCACGCGGACCGGGACCGGCCGACAAATGGTGCTGCAGACGGGCGAATGGGCCTGCGCGTACGCCAGCAGGTCCGCCAACTCCTCGTCGCTGCAGTCGGCCTTGACCCGCATCCGGATCCGGATCTCCTCGTACCCGGGGAAGATCGCCTCGTCCAGCCCGAGCACGCCGCGCACGTCGATGTCGCCGTCGAGTTCGGTCGAGAGTTCCAGGATCCGGATCCCGCGCGCGGCGGCGTGGAGCACGAACGTCGTCGTGACGCACCCGGCCAGCGCGTGCAGCAGGAACTCGACCGGGTTCGCCCCCTCGTTGCGGCCGAGCAGGACCGGAGGCTCGCCGTTGGTGAAGGTCCAGGGGGCCGCGCGCGAGTCGTCCTCCTGCCCCGCGCCGTAGAAGTCCTGGATCGTCGAGCGGTTCTCGCCGCCGTCGATCCAGCGGTTGCGCGCGCGGAACTGGAACCGCGCGAGCGCCGGCTGCCCCTGGATCACGGCGATCGTCTCGGTCATCCGCTCGGTGTCCAGGCCGTTCATCATCTTGGTCGTGTCGGTCTGCATCGTGTCCTCCTTTCGTCGTGGCATTTCGGTTGCCGCGGCGCCCGATTGCGCCGTCGCGCGTGGCCTTGTTTCAACACGCGTGCCACGCCGGGCCGGCAGGCGAAGTGCGCGTCGCGAAAGGAGTTGCCCGCGCCCGCTCGCGCGCGGAACTCACGAAATCCCGGGAAATCCCGGGATTCCGGGAGCGCGGCCCGCGAGCGCGGGAGATCAGCGCGGACGCTTGAGACCGAGGGATCTCATCCGCGAGGCGAGGGTGTTCGGGTGCAGCCCCAGGACCTCGGCCGCCCCGCCCGCGCCAGAAATCTTGCCGCCGCACGACTCGAGGGCGCGGATGATATTGGCGCGCTCTAGCTCGCCGAGTTCCGCCGCCGTGAGCACGCGCCCCGCGGCCGATCCGTCGCCCGGCGCGGGCGGCGCGGCCGGCGCCGCGTCCGGGAGGGCCCGGTCGAGGTTCAGGGTCCGCCCGTCGCGCGACGTGATCAGCGCGCGCTCGACCACGTTCTCCAGTTCGCGCACGTTGCCCGGCCAGTCGTAGCGCCGCAGCCGCTGCCGCGCGCCCTCGCCGAGCGGGGCGACCTCGACGCCGCGCTGGCGCGCGAGGCGCCTGGCGAACGCCTGGGCCAGGAGGACGACGTCGCCCCCGCGCTCGCGCAGCGGCGGCACGTGCACGGGGAAGACGTTCAACCGGTACAACAGGTCCCGGCGGAACGTCCCGGACTCGACCATCCGGTCGAGGTCGCGGTTGGTCGCGGCGACGACGCGCACGTCCACCTTCTCGGTCCGGGCGCCGCCGACGCGCTCGAACTCGCCTTCCTGCAGCACGCGCAACAGCTTCGCCTGCAGGTCGAGCGGCATCTCGCCGACCTCGTCGAGGAAGATCGTGCCGCCATCGGCCAGCTTGAAGCGGCCGTCGCGGCGCTGCGTCGCGCCGGTGAAGGCGCCTTTCTCGTGGCCGAAGAACTCGCTCTCCTGCAGCGTCGCCGCGATCGCCGCGCAGTTGACCTTGACCAGCGGCTTGCCCGAGCGCGGGCTGCGCCGGTGGATGGCGCGCGCGACCAGCTCCTTGCCGGTGCCGGTCTCGCCGGTGATCAACACCGTGGTGTCCGATCCGGCGACGCGTTCGACATCGGCCAGCATGCGCAGCAGCGCTTCGCTCTCGCCGACGATCTCCTCGAACCCGGCCAGCGCCTCGATCTCGGCGCGCAACTCGGCCGCCTCGACCGTCAGCGTGCGGATGCGCCGCTCCGCATCGAGGCGGTCATCGATGTTGCGCAGGATCAGCGTGAAGCACGGGCGGCCATTCAGCTCGAAGGCCGACAACGTGGCCTCCGCGGCGAACGTGTCGCCGCCGGGGCGCACGCCCTCCAGTCCGTCGGTGATCCACAGCGAGCGCTCGGCGAGCGGCCGCCGCGGAAGTTCCCGGGCGACGTGGATCAGCCGGCCGAACACCGGGGGCGAGAACAGGACCGCGGCGGAACGCCCCTCGATCTCCGCGGCGCGGCGCCCGAATGTCCGCTCCGCGGCCGGGTTGACCGACATCACCGCCAGCGAGCCGTCCAGCTCGACGATCGCGTCCATCGCGCTGTCGAAAAGCTGCGTCAGCTTCTGCTCGCGCTCGCGCAGCGCGCGGTCGCGCCTGAGGCGCGCCAGCTCGGCACCGGCCCGCGCGCCGAAAATGCTGAACACGGCGTTGGCCGTCGCGCTCTCGCACATCGGCTTGTCGTCGAGCAGCGCGAGGTGCCCGAGAATGCTCCCGTCGCTGTCGCAGAGCGGCATCCCCATGTAGCTGACCGCGCCCAAAGGCGGCAGGTCGGTGTCGCGCGGGTACAGCTCGATGACTCGGTCCCGCACGAACACCAGTGCCGGCGTCTCGATCACCGTCTCGCAGGGCGTCCCGGCGATGTCGTACTCGTAGTCGGGGACGTGGCGCCCGTTGGCCCAGAACGACAGCGCGCGCAGCCGCCGCGGCTTTTCCAGCCACTCCGTCACCCAGGCGCACGTCGTTCCCATGGCCAGGGCGAGGTGCCGGACGAGGTCGTCGAAGAACGCCTTGCCCGTGCTCCTCGCGGTCCCGGCGAAGATCTCGCGCAGCACCGAGTCTTCGGCGAGGCCGCGTGCGCCCGCACCGCCGCCGTTGGTCACTTCGCGACCTTCAGCAGCGTTTCCCAGGTGCGCGTCGTCACGTCCTTGCCGAAGGTCTTCTCGATCAGCGTCATGAAGACCGGCCCCTTCGGGTTGCGCTCGTAGGCGCTGAACGCTTCCAGCCCGTGCAGGGCCAGGATCCGTGCGCCGTCCAGCTCGACCGGGAGCGCGATCCTCGACTTGGGCTTCCCGTGCAGGAAGGTGACCACGCGCTTGGCCCCGGGCTTCAGCCGGAACGGCGCGTAGGGGTCGGACGCGACGATCTCCCGCAGCGCGTCGACGGACCGGACGATGGCCGGGAAGGCGCGCCCGAGGTGCGCGTCCATCGCCGCCTCGGCCTTGCCCTCGAGCGCGGCGGTCGCGGCCGCGGGCGCGCTGAACAGCACGTTGCCGCTCGCGAGCACCGTCCGCACGTCCTCGAACCCGGCGGCCTCGAACGCGCGCCGCAGCTCCGCCATGCTGGCATTCATCGGGCTGACGCCCCGCAGGAACGCCGCGAAGCGTTTCACGGGCAGCTGCCGCCGAGGCGCTGCGGCAGGTAACACGGCCCGCCCGGCGCCGGCGCGGGCCGCTCCACGCCCCGCGAATCCGCGCCCAGCGATCCCTCGGCGTACCCGTCGCGTCCGCCGAGGACGAAGAAACGGTTGCCCGGTCCGACGTCGACCTGCGCCTGCCCGCCGCTTCCCAGCTCGCACGTGCTGCGGTCGTACGCGTAGGCGGAGACGTTCGCCAGCGGCCCGGCGTGCACGGCGTGGTCGATCGCGCCGCAGGCCGGCCCGTAGCTGACATCCAGAAGACCGGTCGCAGGGTCGTACCCGGTCACCCGCAGCGGCGAGTTCCGGGTCCCGCCCCCGGACGCCTCGGAGGGCGCGCCCCCGAGGTCCGACAGGTACGGCCGCATCCCCTCGTACCAGGCGTCGGCCATCATCCAGCCGCCGTTCTCGTTGTGGTGGATGTGGTCCGCGCTCAGGCAGCCGACGGTTTCGGCGTTGAGCCCATCGTTCTCCGTGTCGTCGGCCGCGATCGTCGACGGCCGGCCGGCCGAGAGCGGGATCGTCCAGTCCGACGCGCCGATGCCGTCTTCGTAGCACCTCGCGCTGCGATCCCACATCAGCCCGTGGTCGAGCGGCGTCGCCCAGTGGACGCGCGGGTCGAGGTTCGGCCGCGAAAACAAGTCCTCGAACGAGCGCAGTTCCCAGTACACCGGCGGCAGGTAGTAGTGATCGAACGGGCGCGCCGGGGTGGGCGTGCGCAGCCCGTGCCGGCTGCACGGCTCACCGGGGTAGTACTGGCAACCTTCCATTTCGATCGGCTTGTGGGTCAGGAAGACGTGGTCCACGCCGTCCGGGCCGAAGCCGTCGAGGAGGTCGCCGGTCAGCCGCTGCAGCCAATCGGCGTAGCGGCCCGCCGACGCATCGGCCGCGCCCAGCGCGCCGTCGCAGTCCCAGTCGATCCACAGGCCGATCGTGCCGCTGCCGACCGGGCAGGGCCGGCCCATCGCGTTGATGTCCGAGGCCAGGAAGTAGTCGGTCGTCCCGATGAACCCGTCGCGCGTGTTGTCGTCCACCGGCCAGCTGCGGTTGGTCGTGTCCTGGATCAGCGCGAGCCGCACGTCCATGCGGTCCCAGCACGACTTGAAGCTGGCGTTCGGCTCCTCGAAGCGCTGCCCCTTGTCGTGCCACACGCACAGCCCGATGGTCGTGGGCACGCAGCCGTTGGCCGGCGGCGCGCACTCGGGGGGCGCCGGCTCGCGCCCGGTCAGGGCCCGCTGCAGCCGCAGGCGGCGACAGGACCAGCGCGTCCCCGAGTTGTCCTGGCACGACTGCCCGATCTCCGAGCCTTTGACGCGGGCGTACTGCGGGTCGCTCGCCTTGAACTGGAGTTGCGACCAGAGGAACCCGCCGTCACCGCCGGTGGTCGCGCGCAGCACGACGTAGTTGCGCCCGTCGAGCGGGTCTTGGTTCAGCGTCCGCGCGAACTTGTCCGGCCAGTCGCCGCGCACGCTCGTGCTGTGCCCGAGGACGAGCAGTCCCACGTCGATCGGGTCGCCCCAGGCGTCGGTGACCGGCAGCCCGAGCGAACCACCGGCGAATGCCGCCAAACCTGAAATTGTCGTTAGAGCGGCGGCGAACCCAGCCCGCCCGACGGCGGTCAACTTGCGCAACACTGAAGTCCCTCGTGGATTTACGGCGTGTTCACACGTCGGGCGCGCCGAATATACATCGACAACGGCGGGACGCTACTCGTAGAACCAGTGATAGATGCTCGGCAGCACCAGCAGGGTCAACAGCGTCGAGCTGACCAGCCCGCCGATCACGACCGTGGCGAGCGGGCGCTGCACCTCGGCGCCGGCCGAGGTGGCCAGCGCCATCGGCACGAAGCCGAGGCTCGCGACGAGTGCCGTCATCAGCACCGGCCGCAGGCGGTCGATCGCGCCGCGGTGGGCGGCTTCCCGGGGCGGCAGCCCTTCTCCGCGCAGGTTCTGGATGTGCGCGACCATCACCACGCCGTTCAGCACGGCCACGCCGAACAGGGCGATGAACCCGACCCCGGCCGAGATCGAGAGCGGCATGCCGCGCACCGCGAGCGCCAGGATCCCGCCGATCACGGCCAGCGGGACGTTGACGTAGATCAGGGCGGCCAGCCGCAGCGAGCCGAAGCTCAGGTACAAGAGCAGGAAAATCAGGCTCAGCGCGAGCGGGACGACCACGGCCAGGCGAGCGGTCGCGCGGCGCAGGTTCTCGAACTGCCCGCCCCAGGTGATGTGGTAGCCGGCCGGCAACGACACCTGCGCCGCGATCGCGGTCTGCGCTTCGTCGATGAACGAGCCGAGATCACGGCCGCGCACGTTGGCGTCGACCGTGATCCGGCGGCTGATCGCCTCGCGCGAGATCTGGTTGGCGCTCTCGCTGGTCTCGACCGTGGCGACCTGGCCGAGCGGGACGAGGTAGCCGTTGCGGCTCGCCACCGGCAAGGACAGCAGGTCCTGCTCGGTCTCGATCGCGCTCGTCGCCAGCGTCACCGCCAGCGGGAAGCGCGGCTGGCCCTCGATCACCACCCCGGCGTTGCGGCCGGCGCGCGCAGCCTCGACCACGTCGAGCACGTCCTCCCCGTCCACGCCGTAGCGCGCGGCGCGCGGTCGGTCGACGCGGATGGTGATGTGCGGCAGGCCGTGGACCGGCTCGACCTTGACGTCCTCGGCACCGCGCACGCCGTTGAGGACCTGGGCCACTTGGTTGCCGAGACCGGCCAGCCGCTCGAGGTCGTCGCCGAAGATCTTGACCGCGATGTCGGAGCGGACGCCCGCGATCAGTTCCTGCACGCGCAGCTCGATCGGCTGCGAGAACGAGAACCCCATCCCCGGGACCGACGCCGACAGCGCGGCCTGCATCCGCTCGACCAGTTCGGCCTTGTCGCGGGCCCTGGTCCAGCCCCGCCGGGGCTTGAGCATCACGAACACGTCGGAGTGGTCGAGCCCCATCGGGTCCGTCGCGATCTCCGCGCGGCCGGTTTTGGACACGACCGTCGCGACCTCGTCCGGGAAGCGCTCGAGGAGCGTGCGCTCGATCAGCCCCGTGTCGGCGACGACCTGGCCCAGCGACGCGGAAGGCAGGCGCAGCGCGGAGATCGCGATCGAGCCTTCGTCGAGCCGCGGGAGGAACTCCGACCCGAGGGTGAACAGCAGCAGCAGCGACCCGAGGAGCGGCAGTCCCGCCGCGAGCACGACGAAAAGCGGCCGGGCCTGCGCGCGGGCGAGCAGGGGTCGGTAGCCGCGCTCGATCGCGCGCATCAGCCAGGTCTCGTGGGCGACCGCCTTGCGCCCGAGGAAGAAGCTGGCCAAAACCGGCATCGCCACCAGCGCCAGGAGCAGCGAGCCGAGGAGCGCGAAGACCACCGTGAACGCCATCGGCCGGAACATCTTGCCCTCGTAGCCGGTCAACGTGAGCACGGGCAGGTAGACCACGATGATGATCCCGACCGCGAAGGCGACCGGCCGCGCGACCTCCAACGCCGCCGAGCGCACGATCGCCATGCGCGAGTCGCTCGGTTCGCGGCGCTCCAGCCGCCGCAGGATGTTCTCGACCATCACCACGGAGCCGTCGACGATCAGGCCGAAGTCGATCGCGCCCAGGCTCATCAGGTTGCCGGAGATGCCGAAGCGGTTCATCAGCACGAATGCCGCCAGCATCGAGAGCGGGATCGCCGCCGCGACGATCAGGCCGGCCCGCACGTTGCCCAGCAGCAGCAACAGCACGAGCACCACCAGCGCGCCGCCTTCGACCAGGTTTTTCTCCACCGTGCCGACCGTGCGCTGGACGAGTTCGCTGCGATCGTAGAACGTGTCGATGCGCACGCCCTGCGGCAGCGAACCCGCGATCTCGGCCACCGCCTGATCGACGCGCGCCGAGACCGCGCGGGAGTTTTCGTCCTTGAGCATCATGACGATGCCGAGCACGGCTTCGCCCCGGCCGTCGCGCGTGACGATCCCCTGCCGCGTCACGGCGCCCAGCCCGACCTCGCCCACCATGCCGATCGTGACCGGCGTGCCCTCGTTGCGCTCGGTTCGGATGACGATGTTGCGGATGTCCTCCAACCCGGTGACCAGCGCCTCGCCGCGGATGATCCGCTGCTCGCGCCGGTGCTCGATGTAGCCGCCGCCGGTGGCGCGGTTGTTGCGCTCGAGGGCGGTAAAGACGTCCTCCAGCCCGAGCCCGTAGGCGACGAGACGGTCGGGACGGACGCGGACCTCGTAGCGCTTGGCCTCGCCCCCGAACGTGTTGACCTCGACGACGCCCGGCACCGAGCGCAGCCGGTAGGCGATCTCCCAGTCCAGGAGCGTGCGCAGCTCCATCGGCGTCCAGCAGGCCTCGCTGTCCTGCGCGGTCGGGCACGACGGCTCGCCGCGCACCTCGAACTGGTAGATCTCGCCCAGCCCGGTGCTGATCGGGCCGAGCTCCGGCGAGCCGTAGCCTTCGGGGATCATCTCGCGCGCCGTCGCCAGTCGTTCCGAGACCTGCTGGCGGGCCCAGTAGATGTCCGTGCCCTCGGCGAAGACGACCGTGACCGCCGACAGGCCGAACTTCGACTGCGAGCGGATCTCGACGATCTCGGGGATGCCGCTCAGCGCCGACTCGACCGGGAAGGTGATGAAGCGCTCGACCTCCAGCGTGCCGAGGCCCGGCGAGACCGTCAGCACCTGCACCTGGTCGTTCGTGACGTCCGGCACGGCGTCCAGCGGCAGGTCCAGCACGGCCTTGATCCCGGCCCCGACCAGCAGCACGAGGCCGAAGACGACGAGCAGGCGGTTCGTGAGCGCCCACGTGACGAGCCTCTCGATCATCAGTGGTCCTCGTGCGACAACTCGCCCTTCAGGGCCTCGGCCTTGAGCGTGAACGCCCCGGTCGCGACCACGGGGTCGCCTTCCGCGAGGCCGGAGGCGATCGCGACGTCCCGGTCGAAGCGCCGGCCGAGCCCGACCGGGACCGCTTCGAACACGCCGGCCTGGGCCTGGCGGAAGACGACGTTGCGGCCCTCGATCTCCTGGACCGCCTCGAGCGGGACGAGCAGTACGGCGGGCGCTTGCTCCGGGACGTCGACGCGCGCACGGACGAACATCCCCGGCCGCAGGCGCTGCCGTGGGTCGGCGATCCGCGCTCGCACGCGCGCGGCGCGCGTCTGCGCCTCGATCGAGCCGATGAAGTCGACCTCGCCGCGCAGCGCGACGCCGGGCAGCGCCTCGACCTCGACCTCGACCACCGCGCCGGGCTGGACCCACGCCAGGTCCTTCTCGAACGCGTCGAGCCAGGCCCAGACGCGCGAGAGGTCCGAGACGACGAACAGCGTCTGCAGCCGCTCGACGGCTTGCCCCGGCGACGTCTCCACCGCCGTGACGGTTCCCGCGATCGGCGAGCGCAGGCGCAGCTCCGGGGAAACGGTGCCGTGCGGCGGCAGGCCTTCCTCGGCGAACGCGCCGAGCCGGCCAATCTCGGCGTCGCTCATGTCGAGCAGGTGCAGCCGGTTCTCGGCGAAGCCGAGCGCGGCCTCGGCCCGGCGCGCCATGCCTTCGCGCTCCAGGAACTCGCCCTGCGAGATCGCTTTCTGCTCGACCAGGCCGCGGGCGCGCTCCAGCGCGCGGTGCGCCACCCGGTGCTCGGCGAGCCGCGCGAGGTACTCGGCCTGCGCCTCGCCCAGCTCGGGGCTGTCCAGCACCGCGAGCAGGCTGCCGCGCGACACCGCGGCGCCGAGGTCGACCTCCAGCCGGAGCACGCGCCCGGCGATGCGCGGGGCGACGCGGGCCGTGTGCCGCTCGTCGTAGGCGATCGAGCCGGTCAGCGCGAGCGTTCGTCGCGGCTGTTCGCGCCGCACGGGGACGACCTGCAGGTTGGCGTTGACGAGCTGCTCCGGCGTGAGCCGGACGCTGTCGGCGTGCGCCGCACCGTGTTCGTGCCCGCCTGTCTCGCGGTTCTCGGAACGATCGTTCGCGCAGGCGGCGGCCAGCAGCACGCCGGCGGCGAACAGGGACAGGCGGGAGATCTTCGCAACGCTCATGGCTGCCTCGTCTCGTCGGGCATCGCTGCAATGTCCAGGTCCGGGCCGGTCAGCGACTCCAGCTCGACCCGCAATCGGTGCAGTTGGAACCGGACCTCCAGGTCCTGCAGCGCGGCGGCCTGGTACGCACGCCGCGCGTCGAGGACGTCGATCAGCGAGATCTCGCCCTCGCGGTACGACAGCTCGGCGAGCTCGCGCGCCGTGCGCGCCGCCGGCAGCACCTCCACGGCGGAGCGTTCGGCGGCCGCGCGGGTCGCGACGTAGCTGTGGGCCAGGCGCTGCGCGGAGGCGGCGACGCCGCGCCGCAGCGCCTCCAGCTCCAGCTCGGCCTGCGACAGCCGCGAACGCGCGGCGGCGACGGCCGCCCGGTTCGCGTTCCACAGCGGCAGGCGCACCATGGCCGAGACGGTCGTCGTGGTTTCCTCGAGCTCGACCTCGCGCTGGGCCCGCGTGACGACGGAGGGGCTCCGTTCGGCGCGCGCCAGCGACACGGCCGCGGTTGCGACGTCGCGCTCGGCGGCGGCGCGCGCGACGTCCGGGCTGCGGGACAGGGCGCGCTCCACGAGCGCCTCGACCTCCACCGCGCCCGCCGGCGCGACGAGCGGGTCGGCCAACTCGAACTCGGCGGGGAGCCTGCCTCCCGACAACCGGACCAGCGCGGCCCGGATCCCCGCGGCCTCGGCCCGCGCCAGCGACAACTCGCGGTCGACCTGCCCGAGTTCGACCCGCGCGCGCAGGCGTTCCAGCTCGCGCGATTCGCCAAGGTCGGCGCGCAGCCCGATCAGGTCGGCCAGGCCCGCGGCGAACGCGTGTTGCTGCTCGAGGATCAGGCGCCTTTCCTCGGCGGCGCCGAGCTCCGCGATGAGGATGCGCACGCGGGTGCGCACCTCGACCCGCGCCACCGCGAGCGCGGCCTCGGCGCGCGCGACGCCGGCACGCGCGGCGTCGCGCGCGGAACGGAAGCGCCCCGGCAGCGGCAGCTCCCACTCCACGCCGAACAGCGGCTCCGTCGACCTGGCGCTGCCGGCGCGCTCGGACGTGCGGTTGACGCCGGCCTCGAGGCCGAGGTCCGGAAGCACGCCGGAACCGCGCAGTTCAGCCATCGCGGCATCCACGGCGGCACGGGCAGCCCAGATGTCGGGAGCCTGGGCGAGGATCGCCTCCTCGACGGCGCTCGCGGTCAGCCGGGTGGCCGGGGCCTGCGCGGCCGCGAGCGGGCCGGCGAGCGCGAGCAGGCCCGCGAGCAACCCGGCGGGGATGGTCCGAAAAGGCATGACGTCTCCTGTTGGGCGAACGACGGCACGGTTCCGGGCGGCGCGCGCCGGCCCCGGATCCAGTCACGGCAGACGGATCCCCGGATCAGATCAAAAGGACGGTCGAGAAGATGGCCCGCGAGAGGAGTCGCTGGGGAGCATCGCCGTCCGCGGCGGCGAAAGTCGCCGGCGGCGCGGGAGGAGCCGCCGCGAACAGCACCGGAAGCTGGGGGATCGCCGGACCCGGCTTGATCTGCGCGCCCGCGAGGATCGGGCTATCCGAGCAGCGGGGCGAGTCGGGCCCGGCGCTCGGGCCGTCGCGGCCATCGCGGCCATCGCGTTCGCCTGGTGCGTCACCGTCGCAGGGAAAGAAGATCGACTCGGCGGCCGTGTGTTCCCCCGGCGCCTCGCACATGACCACGGCGGGAGATAACACAATCGCTAGCCAGCAGGCGATAGCCGACAGGTGACGGTTCCAGCGCGCGGCGCGGGTCAACATCGCGTCGCACGATAGGTGCGAATCTGGCCCCGTGCAAACGCGCCCGGCGTTCGGCCGGGGGCGTCCCTTCTGCGAGCCCCCGGGGCACTACAATACGCAGCTCATGTTCCTCGTGGACAAGCTGATCCTCGTCGGGGGCATCCTGCTCCTGATCGGCATCGTCTCCAGCAAGTTCTCGACGCGCGTCGGCCTGCCGGTGCTGGTGCTGTTCCTCGCGGTCGGCATGCTGGCGGGCGAGGACGGCATCGGCCGCATCGAGTTCGACGATTTTCGCATCGCCCACGCCATCGGCACGCTCGCGCTGGCGATCATCCTGTTTGACGGCGGGCTCCGAACGAACCTCGTTGCGCTGCGCGCGGCGTGGAAGCCCGCCGCGCTTTTGGCAACGATCGGCGTGCTGGTCACCGCGCTGGTCACCGGCGCGGCCGCGGCCTACATCCTCGACCTGTCGCTGATGACCGGGATGCTCCTCGGCAGCATCGTCGCCTCGACCGACGCGGCGGCCGTGTTCTCCGTCCTGCGCTCGCAGGGTCTGCACCTGCGCCAGCGGCTGGCGGCGACGCTGGAGGTGGAGAGCGGCTCGAACGACCCGATGGCGATCTTCCTCACGATCGGGTTCCTGGAGGTGCTGACCGGGCGGATGGAGTTCGGCCTCGGGCTGCTGCGGCTGTTCGCGATGCAGATGGGGATCGGCGCCGCGGCGGGTCTACTCGTCGGCTGGGTCGCCGTGCGCGCGATCAACCGGATCAACCTGCTCGCGCCGGGGCTGTACCCGGTGCTGGCCGGGGCGTGCGGGCTCCTCGCCTTCGGCGCCGCCGCCTCGCTCGGCGGGAGCGGGTTCCTGTCGATCTACCTCGCCGGGATCGTCCTCGGCAACAGCCGCGTGGTGTTCCAGCGCGGGACGTTCCTGTTCATGGACGGGCTGGCCTGGATCGGGCAGATCACCATGTTCGTGGTGCTCGGGCTGCTCAGCACGCCGAGCGAGCTGCTCGGCGTGATCGGCCCGGCGTTGCTCGTTTCCGCGATCCTGATCCTCGTCGCGCGGCCGCTGGCGGTCATTCCGCTGCTGCTCCCGTTCGGTTACAGCTGGCGCGAGCACCTGCTCGTCTCGTGGGTCGGCCTCAAGGGCTCGGTGCCGATCATCCTCGCCACCTTCCCGCTGATGTACGGGCTGGAGCAGGGTCGGTTGCTGTTCAACGTCGTGTTCTTCGTGGTGCTGGTTTCGGCCACGCTGCAGGGCTGGACGCTGCCGACGCTCGCCTCGCGCCTCGGGCTCGAGCAACCCGATGCGCCGGCGCCCGCGGCCTCGCTGGAGCTGATGGCGCTGCGGGACGTGGACGCCGAAATCCTGAGCTACGTCGTGGCGGCCGACTCGAGGCTCTCCGGCCGCGCGCTCTCGGAACTGCACCTGCCGGACGGAGCCGTCATCGCGATGATCACGCGCGGCGGGACCCTCATCACCCCGCGCGGCTCGACCCGGCTGAAGGCCGCGGACCACGTGTTCGTGATCTCCCGCTGCGACACCCACGCCACCGTCGACGCCGTGTTCTCCGCCTGACCCGGTCGTTACTGTCCGACACCAACGCCGCTGGAAACCCTCCGCCGCGCCATCGCGTCGCCCTCATGGTCGGGGCCCTCTGCGGTGGCCCCGACGACGGCCCCTACGGATCAAGCCAGTTGTTGGCCGAGGAGGGGCAAGGTGATCGTGATCGACTCGCCGCCGAGCTCGCCGCGGGAGCTGGTCACGTCGCCGCCGTGGCGCAGGGCGGTCGCGCGGGCCACGGCGAGGCCCAGCCCGGCGCCGGTCGTGCGCGTCCGGCCTTCCGCGCCCCGGACGAAGCGCTCGAAAACGTGCGGCCGCAGCGCGTCCGCGATCCCCGGGCCATCGTCGGCCACGGTCAGCATCGCCCGGCGGCCATCTTCGCGCACGCTCACGCGGATGCGGGCGCCGGGCCCGGCGAACTTGCGGGCGTTCTCGACGAGGTTGCCGATCGCGCGCGCCAGCAACTCCTCGTTGCCTTCGACGAGGATCTCGTCCGGAGCCTCGACCTCGGGCGCCGCGCTGCCCCGGCCGTCCGCCAGCACGAGCCGCCGCGCGGCATCGCGCGCGAGGTCGCAGAGGTTCACCGGGAACAGCGGCAGGGGAGCGGACTCGGAGCGCGCCAGGAACAGGAGCTGGTCGACCAGGCTCGCCAGCGAATCAACCTCCTTCATGCAGCTGGCGACCTCCGCCGCGCGTTTCGGGTCGTTCTCCAACGCCGTTGCGAGCGTGTCCAGCCGAGCGCGCAGCACCGCGAGCGGCGTGCGCAACTCGTGGGACGCCTCCTGCGAGAAGCGGCGCTCGCGCGCGAGCGCGTCGCCGAGGCGCGCCAACAAGCCGTTGAACGCCTCCTGCAAGCGCTTCAGCTCTCGCGCGCTGGTCGCCACGCGCAGGGCCACCTCGGGCTGCGCTTCCGACCGTACGGCGGCTTGCTCCAGTCGCGTGAGCGGGAGCAGGCTGCGGCGGAACAGGCCGCGCCCGAGAACCATGCCGACGATGATCGCTGCAGGCAGCGCTGCCAGCATGATCGTTGCTAACCTCTGTACCTCGGGGTGCGCCAGGATGTCGCGGGTCGCGACACGGGCGCTGTAGCCCGACGTGCAGCGGTGCGAAAAGACGCGGAAGCTCCCCTCGGTCTGCACCTGCCCGTCGATGCGCGGCGCCGCCGCCGGGCGCCACCCTTCGAGCGCACCGACGCCGAGCAGTACCCGTCCCGTGTCGTCGAGCAGTTCGTAGCGGAAATCTTCGACGTGCGATTCGCCGAAGAACAGCTGGGCCGCACCCTCCATCGTGCTGACCTCCGCCCGCTCGGCGAGGATCCCGCCGCAGGTCGCCGTGGCCATCCGGGTCAGCACGTCGTCCTGGTTCACGCGCAAGAGCGTGGCGGCGGCGGCGAGTCCTCCCACGACCAACAGGACGCACGTGACGGCGACGACGCCGAAGTGCGCGAGCAGCAACTCGCTGACGAGCGTGCGCGGTTTCACGCGTCCGGCCGGACCGAGTAGCCCATCCCGCGGTGGGTCCGGATCAGCTCGGCGCAGTTCGCCACCCCGAGCTTGCGTCGCAGGCGTGCGATCAGGACCTCCAGGCTTGCCTCGGCCCGCGGGTCTTCGCCCCCCCACAGCGCCAGGAGCAGGCTCGATCGCGTGACGATCCGCCCGTTGCCACGCAGGAGCTGCTCGAGGATGTCGAACTCCCGTGCCGTGAGCACCAGTTCCTTGCCCGCGCAGAAGGCCCGGCGCCGCGCGGGCTCGAGCGCCAGCTCGCCCGACCGCAGCAGCTCGCTGTCGAATCGGGGGCCGCGCCGCAACAGCGCGCGCACGCGGGCGCGCAGTTCGTCGGCCGCGAACGGCTTGCGCAGGTAATCGTCTGCCCCTGAATCGAGGCCGGTCACCCGGTCCGCGACGTCGGTCCGGGCGGTCAGCACGAGCACCGGCGTGGCGTCTTCGCGGGCGCGCATTTCGCGCAGGAGATCGAGCCCCGAGCCGTCCGGCAGCATCCAGTCGAGGAGCACCGCGCCGAATTCGCGCTGGCGAGACTGTGCGCGGGCGTCGGCCAGCGTCGCCACGCACAGCGGGACGTGCCCCTCCTCACGGAGCAGGCGCTCGAGGTATTCCCGCAACTCCGCGTTGTCTTCCACCACCAGGATGCGCATCGGGTCGCGCTCGTTAAGCAACGGTTCAGCTGCCGCCAGTTAGTGTCTAGCGCGATGAAGTCTACGCCAAAGGCGCCGTGGCGGCTGTTCGCGCTGGCGGTCGCCGGCGCCGCGTACGCGGCGGCGTTGGCCGCGCCCGCACCCGGGCCGCGTGATGCCACCGTGCCCGACGACGCGACCTTGGTCGCGTCGGGCGCGGTGATCGGCCGGATCACCATCGTGACCGACGACATCTTCGACACCGACGATCCGGCCGAAGGCAACCTGGTCTTCCGCGTCGCGAACCGGCTCCATGTGCGCACGCGCCCGGCCGTGATCGAGCACCAGCTCTCGTTCCGGCAGGGAGACCCGTACTCGCGCGCGGCGCTGGAAGAGTCGGAACGGCTTCTGCGCGGCAGCGGTTACCTGTACGAGGCGACCATTCGGCCGGTGCGCTGGGACGGCCGGAATGTCGACATCGAGGTCCGGACCCGCGATGTCTGGACGCTCAAGGCCGGCGTCGGCTTCGGCCGCAGCGGCGGCACCAACCGGAGCCACTTCGGCCTGCAGGACGCGAACTTCCTCGGCACCGGCAAGGACCTCTTGATTCGCCAAAGGTCCAGCGTGGATCGCACCGAGACGCTGTACCACTTCGCCGACCCGGGCGTGTTCGGCAGCCACGCCCGCTTCTCGCTCGACGACTCGCAGAACAGCGACGGCTACCTCCAGCGGGTGGCTCTCGAACGCCCGTTCTGGCGCCTCGACTCCCGCTGGGCCGCGGGCATCGTCGCCCAGCGCGGTGAGCGCATCGACACGCGGTACGCCCTCGGCAGCGTGACCGACAGCTTCCGCCGGCAGCACACGTTCGGGCAGGTGTACGGCGGCTACTCGCCGGGTCGCAGCGGGCGCTTCGTGCGGCGCTACACGGCCGGCTTCACGGTGGACCGCGACATCTTCGGCGCCGCGCCAGGGTTCGACGCGCCGGCGCTGATTCCCGGCAACCGGGAGCTTTCGTACCCCTGGCTCGCGTTCGACCTGCTCGAGGACGGCTTCGTCCGCGTCCGGGATCGCGAGAAGATCGGGCGCACCGAGGACGTCAACATGGGCCAGGAGCTGCACGCGCAGCTCGGCTACGCCAGTCCCGCGTTCGGCTCCGACCGGCAGGCGGCGCTCCTCGACCTCGCGTGGAACCTCGGTCTCAGGCCGGGACCGGGACGTTCGCTGCTGCTGTCTGTCGCCGGATCCGGGCGCGCCGAGAGCGGCGGGATGCAGGACGGTCTCGCCTCCGCGAGCGCCCGCTACTACGGCCGCACGCCGACCGGCAGCCTGTGGTACGCGAGCCTCGGCGGCCAGGCCGGCCTGCGGCTGCAGCCGGACCACCAGGTCACGCTCGGCGGCGACAACGGGCTGCGCGGCTACCCGCTGCGCTACGCCACGGGCGACCGCAGCCTGCTGCTGACGCTGGAGAAACGCTTCTACCGCGAACACGAGTACTTCCACCTGTTCCGGGTCGGCGCGGCGATCTTCGCCGACGTCGGCCGGGCGTGGGGCGGCAGCGATCCGTCGGCGCACCTCGGCACGCTCGGCGATGTCGGACTCGGGTTGCGCCTCGGCCAGAGCCGGTCGGCCCATGCATCCATCATCCGCTTCGACCTGGCCTTCCCGTTCACCCGCGAGCCCGGCATCCGCGGCAGCCAGTTCCTGGTGTCCACCGGCGTGAACTTCTGAAACCGGGAGATCGGCCGTGAGCCTCTCGACACTCGCCCGGGTGTACCGTGATCGGCTGCGCCTCGCCGCATTGCCCTTCGCCTGCGCGATCGCAATCGGCGCCGTCCTGCGGGTCGTCCTCTACATCCGCTTCCACGCCGGGCCGCCGCGGCCGGCGACGTTGATCGTCGCCGTCGCCGCGGGACTGTTCAACGATCTGCTCATCTGGATGGTCTTGCTCGCGCCGGTGCTCCTGCTGCTGGCGCTGCTGCGGCTGCGGGTCCTCGAGTACCGCGCGGTTCGCTTCGCGCTCTTGGGCGCTTTCGGCGGCGTCGCGTTTTTCGAGGCGTGCACGGAGTACTTCTTCTTCGACGAGTTCAATTCGCGGTACAACCACGTCGCGCTCGACTACCTGCTGCGCCCGCACGAGGTGTTCGGCAACATCCGCGACAGCTACGATGTCGGCCTCTACGCCGGCTGGTCGCTCCTGTTGGGAATCGTGGTCGGCTTCGCGGCCCTGCTCTGGACGCGGCGTGTGCAGCTCCAGCGACTACCGGCGGCGGCGCGCTGGCGCGCCGTGGCCTGCGTCGCGGCGGCGACGGCGCTGGCGCTGGGCGCCCTGGAGGCACTACCCGCCGAGATCAGCCGGGACCGCGTCGTCAGCGAGATCGCGCAGAACGGGATCGGGCGCCTGGTGCACGCGTTCCGCACCGGGCATCTCGATTACGAGCTCTATTACCGGACGCTGCCGCCCGACGTGGCGCGCCAGCGCGCGGCCGGCGTGGTCGCGCTGCCCGAGCGGAGCGACGCGCCGGCGCTGCCCGCCGCCGCGTCCTCCGCTACTCCGGGGAAACCCTGGGACGTCGTGGTCATCGTCGAGGAGAGCCTCGGGAGCGAGTTCGTCAGCAATCGCCACCACGGCAAGCACCCGATCACGCCCGGCTTCCAGCGCTGGACGCGCGAAGGCCTGTACTTTGCCAACCTCACCGCCACCGGGAATCGCACCGTGCGCGGACTGGAGGGCACGCTTTCGTCGTTCCTGCCGTTGCCGGGCGACGCCATCCTGTGGCAGCTCAAGACCGGCGTGCCCACGCTGGGCGAGGTCTTCCGGCGCGCGGGCTACCGCACCGTCTTTCTCTACGGCGGGTGGGGCACGTTCGACAGCATGAAACCGTTCTACCCCGACAACGGCTACGAAGAGTTCATCGAGCGCGGGGACTTCCCGCGCGAGGCCTTCCGCACGATCTGGGGCGTGGCCGACGAGTACGTCTTCGACCGGCTCCTCGAACGGCAGCGCGAGGCGCAGCGGCGCGGGGAACGGCTGTTCGCGACCGCGCTGACCGTCAGCAACCACAAGCCCTACGCGGTCCCGGAGCGCGGGACGGCGTGGCCGGCCCGTCGCCGCGATCGCGCCTGCGCCGTGGCTTACGCGGACTGGGCGCTGGCCCGCTACCTCGACGCCTCGCGCGACGCGGGCCTGCTCGACCACACGCTCGTCCTGGTCGTCGGCGATCACGGGCCGCGCGTCTACGGTTCGGAGAGCGTCCCGGCCGAGAGCTACCGCGTCCCGGGCCTGATGCTGGTCCCGGACTCGGCCTGGCGCGGGAGGCGGATCGAGCGCGTCTGCTCGCAGATCGACCTGGCCCCGACGCTGCTCTCGCTGATGGATCTCCCCACCAGCGCGCCGTTCCTCGGCGCCGACGTCAGCCGACTGCCCGCGGATGGCGGCCGCGCGTTCCTGCTGCACAACCGCGATGTCGCGATGCTGACGGACACGGCGCTGGTCACGCTCGGCCTGCAGCACGAGGAGCGCTGCTACCGGCGCAGCGGGCGCGAGAGCGACGACTTCGAAGAAGCGGCCTGCGCCGCCGACCCCGACCTGCAGCGGTTGCAGGACGACGCCACCGCGGCGTTCCAAGTCGCCTACGACCTCGTGCGCGACGGCGAGTTCGCGGTGCCGCCGGCCGCGCCGGGGCCGCGCGTTGCTGGCCGTGACGGGATCGCGGCGCGCCCCGAGCGCCAGGTAACGGGAGCAACCGCCGGTCAGGGGCAGGCCGTGCCGGAGCGCTCCGCGCCGTCGCTGTCGTGGCCGAGCGTGCCGGCGGCGGGGCAAGCGCCCCGCGCCCGCACGAGGTAAGAGAACGTGGCGCCGGGATCGGGAACTTCCGGGACCGCCGACGACGTGTCGCTGCCGTTCGACTCGAGGCACAGCGCCGACGTGAAGTCACGCGGATCCGCCGCGCGCAGCGTGTCGTAGGACGGGGCCGCGGAGCTGCCCGCGTCGAAAGGCGGGGACCAGGTCAGTTCGCTGCGCGAGGCGAACCGGACGTCGCGCACCTCGCCCGGCGCGGTCCATGCGCTCGCATCGAGGTCGTTGCAGTCGTCGGCCTGCGCGCAGAATCCGTCGTACCCGGGCCCGTGACCATCGCCGTCGGCATCGAAGCAGCTCGCGAGCCGGAGCTTCGCCTCGCCGATCGAGCGCGCCGGAACCGAGAACCACGTCGTGTGCGGGAACAGCGGGTCGGTGCTGGCGATCCGCGCGCGCCAGCGCAGCGGCACGCCGGCGAAAGGGCTGGTGACCGTTTCGAAAAGCGCCGCGTCGCGCGCCGGCGGTGCCGGGGTCCGCACGACCGCGCCGCGCCCGAGGGCCGCGCCGGAAGACGGGGCGGCGGCCGGCTGCGCCTCCCACTCGAGCCGGACCCGCCCGCGGCCGGCGGGCGTCCCGCCCGCGATCGACAGCCGGAACTCCGTGGCCGAATCGGACTCGTCCCGCAGCGCCAGCGGGCCGGGAGCCGCGACGCGCAGCTGGCGCGAGAAGTGCGCGCGGCGCGGCGGGCCGCCGCTCTCGGCGTTCCCCCTGAACACCAGCACGCGTTCGAATCCCGTGCCGGACACCACGTCCGTGAACCCGTCGTTGTCGACGTCGGTCACGGCAAAGTCCAGGCCGAGCAGGCCCTCGCCCGGGACCTCGACCCGCGACCAGTACTTCTGCGGGACGATCCCCGCCGCCGAACCGCGGTAGAGCGCGATCTCGCTCGGGTAGGCGGACGTGACCTGGACCGCCAGATCGGAGTACCCGTCGGCATCGACGTCGCCGGCGCTCGCGACCGCGCCGCCGAACTGGAACGAGCTGCCCTGGAGGATCGTCGCCGGGGCCGGGGCGAGCCCCGTGGCCGACCCGTGGTAGATGTACACGCGGCCGACACGGGACGTGGCTGCCGTGAACCACGGCGCCCCGACCGCCACGTCGGCGTGGCCATCCCCGTTCACGTCGCCGGCCCCGGCCACCGTGCGGCCGAACCGCGCATCGACGGCATTCGGTTCGGCCGTCCACGACGGGGTCAGCGCCGTCGGCCCGCCGAGGTAGACGAAGGCGCGGCCTTCCGCGGCCTCGACGTTGGCGAACTTCTCGGCTCCCACGATGACGTCCGAGAAGCCGTCGCCGTTCACGTCGCCGGCGCCCGCCACGCTTCCGAGCAGCGCGCCGGGCTGATCGGCTTCGATGGTGGCGAACGGCTCGCGCTGCAGACCGGCCGGCGAGCCGAGGAATACGAACGCGCCGCCCTCTTCCGGTTCCGGGTGGCCGAAGGAGCGCGCGCCCACGATCACGTCGCCGAATCCGTCGCCGTTGACGTCGCCGGCGCCCGCGACCGAGGAGCCGACGAGGGCGGCGGCCCCGGGCAGCGAAAAATCCCAGCCCGGGGTGTCCGGCAGCCCGTCCGGACCGCCCCACCAGACGAACGCGCGGCCGTCGGAGTCGTCGTACAGGTGCGCGCCGGCGATGAGATCGTCGTAGCCGTCGCCGTTCACGTCCCCGGCGTTCTCGACGGAAGCACCGAGAGAGCCGCCCGCGTCGTCGCCCGTGGCGCACCACGTCGGCCGGGGCCCGCCGAAGTACACGCACACGCGGCCGGCGTTCAGCAGCGGATCCGAAAAGTTCGGCGCGCCGATGATGAGATCCGGCCGGCCATCGCCATCCATGTCGCCGGAGGCGACCGACTGCCCGAACACGTCGATGTTCGACGACGTCCAGGTCGGCAGGATGACTTCGCCGGCCGGGTCCGGCTTCGACGCGGAACCGAGGTAGACCCACGCGCGTCCTTCGTCCCACTCCGGGTTGTCGTACTTGTAGCCGCCGACCAGCACGTCCGAGAAGCCGTCGCCGTTGACGTCGCCCGCGGTCGCGACCGCGGCGCCGAACTCGCCGAAGGACTGACTTCCGGGTCCGATGCCGAACTCCCATCCGGGCGCGGCCGCGACGCCCCCCGGCGTGCCCAGGAAGACGTACGCGCGCCCGGCGTTCTCGGCGCCGTAGTTGCTGCGCGGCGCGCCGACGGCGAAGTCCGGCCGGCCGTCGCCGTTGACGTCCCCCGCCGCGGCCACCGACTGCCCGAGGTACGCATCGGCTTCGTCGATCTCGAAGGTCCACGGCGCGCGGGCATTCAGGTTGGCCGCGGCGTTTCCGTAGTAGAGGAAGACCCGGCCCTCGTTGCTCTGCCCGTTGTCGAACTCCGGCGCGCCGACGAGAACGTCGGCGTAGCCGTCGCCGTCCACGTCACCGGCAGTCGAGACCGACGTGCCGAACGCGGCGCCGGGGGAATTCGCCTCGCCGGTCCAGGCCGGCGCCGCCGCGACGCCCGCGGGCGAGCCGAGGTAGACGAACGCGGCGCCCTCGTTGAACGAAGGGTTCGAATGGAAATTGGCCCCGACGATCACGTCCGCGAATCCGTCCGCGTTGACGTCGCCGGCGGTCGCCACCGAAACGCCGAACTGGCTGCTGGTGCTCGTCGGCTGCAGGACACGCGCCACGGTGGTCGAAAGCCCCGCGGGGCCGCCGTGGTACAGGAAGGCGGCGCCCTTGTTGGAGTCGTAACCGTTCGCCCCGACGATCACGTCCGCGAACCCGTCGGCGTTGACGTCGCCAGCCCCGGCGACCGAGCAGCCGAGCTGGGCAAAGACCTGGTTCGCCTCGACCTGCCAGGCCGGCGAGGCCTGCAGCCCCGCGGGGGAACCGAGGTAGAGGAAGGCGGCCCCTTCGTAGAATTCGCCGTTCGACCAGGCGGAGGCGCCGACGATGACGTCGTCGTAGCCGTCGCCGTTGACATCGCCCGCGGCGGCCACGGACGAGGCGAACAGCGCGTTGGATTGGTCGCGCTCCGCGGTCCAGGCCGCCGTCGCCGCGAGGCCCGACGCGCCGCCGAGGAACACGAACGCCCGGCCTTCGTCCCCCTGGCCGTTGTCGAACGCCGGCGCGCCGACGATCGCGTCGCTGTAGCCATCACCATTGACGTCGCCCGCCGTGGCCACGGCGTAACCGAACCAGCCCGAAACCTGGTTCGACTCGCCGCTCCAGGACGCGGTCGTTGCCAGAGGATCCACCGTGACCGGGTAGACCGCGTCGCGGTCGTCGAAGATCAGGCCGACGCCCGTGCCGTCGCCGAGCGCCAGGCCTGCCATGCGCGAGGGCAGGACGCGGCCGGCAGCGTCGGTCACCGCGAGACTCGCGTAGCGCAGCACGAAGCCGCCGCCTTGCGCCGCGAAGTCGATCGCCTGGCCATCGGGACTCAAGCGCGGGTGCAGCGTGCCGCCCAGCGCCAGGTCCACCACCACTTCCGCGCCCTCGCCCGCGGGACGCTCCCGCAGCGTGAAACCGTGCTCGAGCCCGTCCGGCCCGTTGACGAACCACTCGGTGAGCGCGCCGCGCGCGTACTCGACGCGCGCCCCCTCCGCGTGCACGCGCGCCGGCGCGACGGGCGCGACCGCGCCGGTCCGCCCGAGGCCGCGCAGCGCGAGCGTCCAGCTCCAGCCCGGTTCGCCCGCGACGCGCGGCACGACGCGGATGCCGCCCGCTTCGAAATACGTGCGGAAACCCTGCGCCCGGTTCGGCGCCTGCAGCCCACGCCCCCCGTCGCTCGCGACCAAGTACTCGCTGGCCCCGGCGAGGTCCGGGAGCGGGGGCTCCGCGAGGGCCGGCAGCGGGACCAACAAGGCGAACAGGCAGGCGATGGCGAACCGGCGCATCGAATCTCCACGGAGCGCAGGTGCGCTCACCCTGGAGATCGGAAACGGGTCGCCAAAGCCGACACCCGGCTTCGAACCCGGGGACCCCGCCGACTAACGGACGCTAAGTGCGCCGCTCGCGACCGGCCAGTCCGGCAGGTAGGCCGGCGTCGGGATCGGCAGGTCCGGCCACTGCCCGCGCGCGATTCGCCGCACGATCGACAGCACCCGCGGCAGCGCCTCGCGCACGGGGGCGCTCAAGCCGACCTGCGGACCGAGCGCGCGCGGCACGACGCCGACCAGGACGATCTCGGCCATTCCGCCGCGGCGGATCCCGCGGAGCGCGGACGCGACCGACAGTTCGTCCAGCGTCGGCCGCCCGGTCTCCGGGTCGAGGTCGCGCACCTTGAGCACGTGCACGGTCCCCGGCCTCTCTCCCGTGGGAAGGGCATCGATGGCCACGATCCGCGGCGCGTGCTCGAACAGGTCCAGCCTGTCGAGAACCTCGGTGCCGACCTCGACGGGCGCGATGCCGCGCTCGGGAGAGGCCGCGAGGGCGCGCACGGCGTGCACGCCGACGCCATCGTCCTGCAGCAGGACATTGCCGAGGCCAACGACAAGCAGTCCGGAGGGGGACGGGAGCCACGGGCGCGCGTTGCAGGACGGCGCTGCGGCGCTGGTCTCCGGACGAGGGGATGGGGTCGTCATGGCTGAGCCCTCCTCGGGTAACCCCGGAACCGTGTGACTGCTGTTGTGCATGCAACGGGTGTGCCGCGCGTCCACGGCGCCGCGCGCGCGCCGCATCCCCACGCCGTCCACCGGTAACGCCCCGATCGGCCGCCGGGCGCCGGGTGCCCTGGTTCCCGAATCGTGATGGCGCGACGAGATCCCGACGGTTGACCCTGCCGCCGTGCGGCTGGCATATATGGGCCCATGGATCTGCACGGGAAACGGGCGCTGGTCACCGGGGCGAGCGGGGGCATCGGCGGCGCCTTCGCGCGCCAACTCGCCGCGCGCGGGGCAAGCCTCCTGCTCACCGGTCGCAACGAGGACAAGCTGCGGTCGCTGGCGGCGGAACTCGGGGCCGGCGGCGCGGGCGAAGTCACCTGGATCGCCGCCGATCTGGGGCAGCCCGGCGGGTGCCGGTCGCTGTTCGAGCAGACCGAGGCGGCGAACCGGCCGATCGACATCCTGGTCAACAACGCCGGCGTGGGCCGCTTCGGCGCGCTGGTCGACCGCCCGTGGGACGATGTCGCCGCGGAGCTGCAGCTCAACATGCTCAGCCTGACGGAACTCGCGCAGCGCTTTGGCCGCGCGATGCGCGAACGTGGCCGCGGCTACATCCTCAACGTGTCCTCGTTCGTGGCGTACACGCCGGTCCCGCAGTTCGCGACCTACGGCGCCGCGAAGGCGTACGTCCTCAGCCTCAGCGAGGCGTTGGGGCACGAGCTGGGGCCGGCCGGCGTGCAGGTCTGCTGCGTGGTGCCCGGCTCGGCGCGGACGAGTTGGTGGGAGACCGCCGGGCAGAAGCAGCCGGCGTTCCTGATCCGCGCGACGATGGCCTCGCCGGACCACGTCGCGCGCGTCGGCCTGCGTGGCCTGTTCCGCGGCCGCCGCAACGTCGTGGTCGGCGCGGCGAACGCGCTGACCTTGTTTCTGTTGCGGTTCCTGCCGCGGAGCGTCATCGTCTGGACCGCCGGCAAGTTCGTCGGCGGGGCCCGATCGTGAGTCGCTCAGCCTGACACCCGGAGGACCCGCTGCATGGCCAGGAAGCTCGGGCTGCGCTTCACCGAGAACATGTACGGCCACTACGAGGTTTTCGAGGGACCTGCTGCCGGGCAGCGGCGGCGCTTCGATTTCCACTGGAACGGGCGCTACCCGGACGTGATCGGCTCGCTCCACGACAGGCGCGGCGAGGGGACCGGCTGGGTCGAGGCCGAGGGCCTCGCCGGCCGTGCGCCGATCGAAGGCTTCATGGTCTTCAAGCCGTTCGTCGAGAGGTTCATCCGCTACGAATTCCAGTTCACCGCGGACGACGGGCGCCGCTACTGGTTCAAGGGCCAGAAAGGAATCCGGCACCTGCACCCGGCGCGCACCTGGACCACGCTCCCCGGCGAGATCTTCGACGACGCAGGCCGAGCGTGGGCCCGGACGCTGCTGCGGTTCCGCTTCCGCGAGGCGCTGCCGTTTCTCCTCAGCTTCCGCACCTCGATTTCGTAGCGACCGCCGCAGGCGGCCCGGCCGTGACGGCCCTGCGATGGCGCAATATCGGCGTCGTTGTCCGGTGACACGGATCGCCTCGCGTGCCGGCCGGCTGCGCCGGCCCCAACGAAACCGCGCCGGCTGCCGCCAGCACATCGATGATGCCGCTGTCGCCGCTTGACCTGCGGAAACGGGGGAGTCCACCCTTGCACCGATCGGGCAGGTGCAAGGGTGGACTGTCCCCGATGAGGAGGCCGCATGCATTGGCAGACCTGGTCCGAACGTCTGCAATCGATCCTGAAACTGTCCAACTGTCCGATCGCCGTGACGTTCACCGGCGCGCTCTCGGGCGAGGCCGTTCCCCAGGGCAAGCTGTCCGTCTGCCAGGCCATTCGCCGCGCCGCGGACGGCGAACGCTGCACGATCAGCGTCGAGACCTGCGGCTGTCCCGGCGGGCTCGTCAGCCTCGGGCTGGGCCAGATGGCTCCCGAGAACCACGAGCGGCTGGTCACGTTCCTCGTCGAGCGGGAGAAGGTCTACAGCTCGCGTGTCGCGCTGTTCCGCTCGCAGCAGGCCGTGCCCGCGCCGGTAGGGATGGGCAGCCACGTCGTCTTCGCGCCGCTGGCCCGCGCCGAGCTGCGGCCGGACATCGTGCTGTTCCTCGGCAGCCCCGGGTCGCTGCACCAGCTCGTCGGCTTCGCCAACTACTGGGAGGGCGGCTCGCTCAAGGCGGAGCTGGCCGGCCCGGCGTGCCGCACGGCGATCGCCTACCCGGTCGTGACTGGGGAAATCGGCCTGACCCTGCTCGACTTCGGCGCGCGCCGGCTCGCGCATTTCGCCGACGGTGATCTCGTCCTGGCGATCCCGTTCCACCGCCTGCTGGGCATCATGCGCGCGCTCGACGAGGGAGTCGGGGCCGCGCGCGACGAGAAGCCGGAAGTGGTCGAGCGGCAGATCGACGAGCTCGGGCGCGTGCAGCGGGTCTGACGGCGGTGACCGGGCTCGTCTACAACGTCCAGCGCTTTTCGATCCACGACGGCCCGGGCCTGCGCAGCACGGTGTTCCTGAAAGGCTGCCCGCTGCGCTGCGGCTGGTGCCACAACCCGGAGAGCTGGTCGCCGGCTCCCGAATACGTCCGGCTGCGCCACCTGTGCATGCGCTGCGGCCGCTGCCCGGACGGCGAGCTGGCGCTGCCGGGCGTCCGCGGCAAGTCCGCCGCGGACGTCGAGGGCTGCCCGACCGGCGCGCTGCAGGAACTCGGCGAGCGCGTGGAGCCGGCGGGTCTCGTCGAGCTGCTCCTGCGCGACCGGGTCTTCTTCGAGGAGTCCGGCGGTGGCGTGACGCTCTCCGGCGGCGAGCCGCTGGCGCAGGCGGCGTTCGCCACGGAACTCCTGCGGCTGCTGCGGGCCGCCGGCATCCACACCGCGCTCGACACGTGCGGGTTCGGCGGCTGGCCGGAGCTGCGCGACGCGGCCGCGCAGGCGAGCCTCGTGCTGTACGACCTGAAGCTGATCGACGCGGCGCGGCACCGCGCCGCCACGGGGGTCTCGAACGACGCGATCCTCGACAACCTCCGCGCGCTGGCCGGCACGCACGCGACGATCTGGGTTCGCGTCCCCGTCATCCCCGGCGTGAACGACGACGACGCCAACATCGCCGCCCTGCTCGAATTCCTGCAGGCCACCCCGGCGATCCGCCGGGTCGACCTGCTGCCGTACCACCGGGCGGGCGAGCCGAAATTCGCCCGGCTCGGGCTGGAGCACGCCCCGTCCGCCACGGCGCAGCCGGCGGCCGGGCGGATCGAGTCCCTCGCCGCGCGCTTCCGCGAGCACGGCCTGGCGACCACCATCGGAGGCCACGCATGACGCCCCGCACCGAGCGCCTGCGCCGCGAGAGCCTCGCCGCGATCCCGGCGATCAGCAGCGAGCGCGCCCTGATCACGACCGCGTTCTACAAGGAACACCTCGGCCGCCACAGCATCCCGGTTCTGCGCGCGCTGAACTTCCACGCGATCTGCGAGCGCAAGGCGCTGTGGATGGGCGAGGGGGAGTTGATCGTCGGCGAGCGCGGCCCGCGGCCCAAGGCGGTCCCGACCTACCCCGAGCTGACCTGCCACAGCCTCGACGACCTGCGCATCCTGGGCTCCCGGCCGAAGACTTCGTACACGGTGGCCCCCGCGGTGCTCGAGGAGTACGAGCGCGAGATCATCCCGTTCTGGCGCGGCCGCTCGCTGCGCGACCAGATGTTCGCCGAGCTGCCGCAGGAGTGGCTCGACGCCTATGCCGCGGGCTGCTTCACCGAGTTCATGGAGCAGCGGGCGCCGGGCCACACCGTGGCCGACGGCAAGCTCTACCGCAAGGGGCTGCGCGAGCTGCAGGCCGAGATCGCCGCGTCGGAGGCGGCGCTCGACTTCGAGCGCGACCCCGAGGCGCTCGACAAGCGCGAGCAGCTCCGCGCGATGGCGCTCGCCTGCGAGGCGGTGATGCGCTTCGCCGAGCGCCACGCCGAGCTGGCCGAAGCCGAGGCCGCGAAGGTGTCCGACGGCGCCCGGCGCGCCGAACTCCTGAAGATCGCCGACGTCTGCCGCCATGTTCCGGCACAGGCACCGCGCGATTTCCACGAGGCGCTGCAGGCCTACTGGTTCTGCCACCTCGCGGTGATCACCGAACTGAACGGCTGGGACTCGTTCAGCCCGGGCCACCTCGACCAGCACCTCGCGCCGTTCTACGAGGCCGGGCTCGCCGCCGGCACCCTCACGCGCGAGACCGCGCGCGAGCTGCTCGAGTGCTTCTTCATCAAGTTCAACAACCACACGGCCCCGCCGAAGGTCGGCGTGACGGCCGCCGAGAGCGGGACCTACACCGACTTCGCCAACATCAACCTCGCCGGGCTGCTGCGCGACGGAAGCGACGGCTCGAACGAGCTGACGCACCTCTTGCTCGAGATCATCGAGGAGCTGCACCTGCTCCAGCCGAGCAGCAACGTGCAGGTCTCGCGCAAGACGCCCGACGCGGTGCTCAAGCACGCGCTGCGGGTCATCCGCCGGGGGTACGGCTTTCCGTCGCTGTTCAACGCCGACGTCGTGGTCGAAGAACAGCTCCGGCAGGGCAAGACGCTGGAGGACGCACGCGAGGGCGGCTGCTCGGGCTGCGTCGAGGTCGGCGCCTTCGGCAAGGAGGCGTTCATCCTCACCGGCTACTTCAACCTGGTGAAGATGCTGGAGCTGGCGCTGCACGACGGGTACGACGTGCGCACGGGCAAAAAGGTCGGGGCCCGCACCGGCAGGCCTTCGGCCTTTGCCAGCTTCGACGACCTCTTCCGCGCGTTCGAGAAGCAGGTCCGCCACGTGCTCGAGATCAAGATCCGCGGCAACCAGCTCATCGAGCGGCTCTACGCGACGCGCATGCCGCACACGTTCCTGTCGGTGCTGACCGACGACTGCATCGCCAAGGGCAGGGACTACAACGCGGGCGGGGCGCGCTACAACAACACGTTCATCCAGGCGGTCGGGATCGGCAGCGTCACCGACAGTCTGTCGGCGCTAAGGGACCTGGTGTTCGAGCGGCGCGAGTTGGCGCTCCCGGCCTTCGTCGAGGTGCTCGACGCCGATTTCCGGGGCCAGGAGCCGCTGCGCCAGCGGCTGCTCAACAAGACGCACAAGTACGGCAACGACGACGACTACGCCGACGCGCTGATGACGCGCACGTTCGGGATGCTGTTCGACGCGATCGACGGCCGGCCGAACACCAAGGGTGGCGCGTACCGGCTGGAGATGCTGCCGACGACGAGCCACATCTACTTCGGCGAGGTGTGCCTGGCGTCGGCCGACGGCCGGCCCGCCGGGCAGCCGCTGTCGGAGGGGATCAGCCCGGTGCAGGGGGCCGACCGCCACGGCCCGACGGCGGTGATGAAATCGGCGTCCCGGATGGATCACGTCAAGACCGGCGGCACGCTCCTGAACATGAAGTTCACGCCCAGCCTGCTCGAGGGCGAGGGCGGCATCGACGCCGTGCACGGGCTCGTCCGCTCGTACTTCCGGCTCGGCGGCCACCACGTGCAATTCAACGTCGTGAGCGCCGATCTCCTGCGCGAGGCCAGGGCCAACCCCGGCGCGCACCGCGACCTGATCGTGCGGGTCGCGGGGTACAGCGACTACTTCTGCGACCTGTCCGAAGCGCTGCAGGACGAGATCATCCGCCGGACCGAGCACGGCGGGTTCTGAGCGCGGCTGGGGCAATAAGCACATCGGGAATTTCCCTATGGCCCGGCGCCGCGTTCCCGCGTATTACACATCCCCACCCTCGCGTGTGCGCGGAGGTTCCATGCGAAAGTCCACGATATGCCTGGTCGGCGTGCTCGCCGTGGCCGGCGCGCTGGCGGCGCCCGTCGCGCTGGCCGAGACAGCGCGGTTCATCCCCCTCGACGTGACCTGCGGGCCGGTGTTCTTCCCGGTTTTCTGCGCCGTCGACATGTCCGGCGACGGGAACACGGTCCTGTTCCGCGACCGGATCTCGCGAAATGGCGTGGTCGAGATGATCGGCGGGCCGGCCGAGGGATGGGACGTCGTCGCCCTGTCGGACGATGGTTCGACCGTGGTCGGCAACATCGCGGTCGAGGACCCGGTGTTCGGCTGGGTCATGCAGGCAGGCATCTGGCTCGGCGGCGACACGTGGCGGCCGCTCGGCGCCCTCGGGGGCAGCGAGCCGTGCGGCACCGACTGGTCGAGCGCGTACGACGTCTCCGGGGACGGCAGCCGGGTCGTCGGGCTGAGCTACATCGGCCCCGCGGCCTGCGTCGACGCGCACGGGTTCGCGTGGGACGAGCAGGCCGGGATGGTCGACCTCGGCTCGATCGTCCCCGAACGTTACAGCCGCGCCAACGCCATCTCGGCCGACGGCCAGGTGATCGTCGGCTGGAGCGACCAGACGACCGGAAGCCGAGCTGGCGCGAAGTGGGACCACGGCGCGGGCCCGGAGTGGTTCCTCCCGGAGCACAGCCGGGTGTTCGCGGGCGAGGCCACGGGCGTCAGCTCCGACGGGCGCTTCATCGTGGGCGGAGAGTACTCGGCACCCCCCGCGACCGGGAACTTCGGCCCGTGGGCCGAGCCGTGGCTGTGGTCGGCCGAGACCGGCGTGGTCCCGCTGGGGACCGTGAAAGGCTTCCGCGGCTCCGTCATTGACGGCCAGCACTACGCGCGCGACGTCAGCGACGACGGGTCGGTCGTCGTCGGCCAGGACACGCTGTTCCTGACGGGCGAGCAGTGGGCGTTCATCTGGACCGGGCAGACCGGCATCAGCGCGCTGCAGGACTGGGTCCGTGCGCGCACCGACCCGGCCACGCAGGCGAAGATCTGCAGCATCAAACGCGGCATGCTCCCCTGCAGCGGGTGGAACTTCTGGAACACGGCCGCGATCTCGAACGACGGCAAGACGATCGTCGGCACCGGCGCAAACCCCGACGGAATGTTCCAGGCGTTCATGATCAAGATCGACTGACCCGGCGGCGTGGCGCGGCGGGGGCGCCCGCCGCGCCCGCCGAGGCGGGTAAAGAGGACCATCGCCCTGGCGCTGCTGGCCCCGGCGGCGCTCGCCGAAACACCCGCGGGTTCCTGCCATCCTGCGGACCGTTCGGCAGTGACGTCCCTTCGAGACCCGCGCCCCCCGTCGCTGGCCGGCACGGTTGACCGGCCTGTCGCGACCGCGTCGGGCCGCACCTCGCTGCCCGGTCCCTTAATGCGCGTATGCTATCGGTTAGTTGGCGGGGACGCCGGGAGGTTCCAGTCATGTCCGAACCGCGGGAAGACGCAGAAGCAGGGGACTTCCGCACGGCGACCCAGCGCGGGCCGGCCGCGCCGGCTCGGACGAGCGAGCCCGGCCCGTTTCCGGACTGGATCGGCGGTTACCGGGTCCTCGGCATGCTCGGGCGCGGCGGCATGGGCGTGGTGTACGAGGCGGAGCAGCAGACTCCGACGCGGCGCGTGGCGCTCAAGGTGATCCGCGCCGACGTCGCGCTCGACGACGTGCAGGTGGCGATGTTCCGCCGCGAGGTCGAGGTTCTCGCCCGGCTCGAGCACCCGCTGATCGCGCGGATCTACGAGTCGGGGCGCACGGACGCGGGCCAGCACTTCTTCGCCATGGAACTCGTGCGGGGCGCGACGCTCTCGGAGTTCCTGGGGAACCGTGCGACATCCTCGCCGCTCGACAGTGCCGAACTGCGACGCCGCCTGGCGATGTTTGCCGGGATCGCCGAAGCGGTGCACTACGCCCACCAACGCGGCGTGATCCACCGCGACCTCAAGCCCTCCAATCTCATCGTCACCGGCAACGAGGAGGAACCCGGGGTCAAGATCCTCGATTTCGGCCTGGCGCGGATCACCGATGGCGATGTTGCCGCGACGCGCGTGACCGAGATCGGCACCATTCGCGGCACGCTGCCCTACATGAGCCCCGAGCAGGCGCGCGGACGCCCGGACGACATCGACCTCCGGACCGACGTCTACTCGCTGGGCGTGGTGCTGTACGAGATGCTCAGCGCCGCGCTGCCCCACGAGCTCGCGTCGCTGTCCCTCGTCGAGGCACTGCGGACGATCGAGCAGGCGCGGCCGCGCCCGCTGCGCCAGGTCTGGCGGGGAACCAAGCGCCTCGAGGAGGACCTCGAGACGATCGTTGCCAAGGCGCTGGAGCGCGATCCCGCCGACCGCTACGGCAGCGCCGCGGCGCTGGCCGAAGACGTCCGGCGCTACCTGGCCGCGCAGCCGATCCTGGCCCGGCCCCCGAGCGCCGTGTACCAGCTCAGGAAGCTCGTGCGGCGCAATCCGCTGCCTACCGCCTTCGCGGCATCACTGCTGCTGCTGCTCGTGGGTTTCGCGGCGACGATGACCTGGCAGGCCGGCCGGATCGCCGACGAGCGCGACCGCGCGCGTGCGGCGGGCGACAAAGCCACCGCGATCAACGCCTTCCTGCAGGAGACGCTGGAGACAGCGAACCCGTTCGCCGGCGGGGCGCAGCAGGTGACGATCCTCGAGGCGCTCGACCGGGCCGAGACGCGCATCGCGAAGACCTTCGCCGGCCAGCCGGATGTGGAAGCCGCGGTCCGCGAGTCGCTGGGCTCGACTTATTCCAGCCTCGGCCGGTACGACAAGGCGGAGGCCCACCTGCGCCGCTGCCTCGAGTTGCGCATCGCGCACCTGGGCCCGCACCACGCGGACACGGCCACGGCGTGGGGCCAGCTGAGCCGCCTGCTGCACGTGCTCGGCCGCTACGAAGAGGCGATCGCGGCCGCGCGGTCGGGCATCGAAGCGCAGCGCATCGCGCTCGGTCCGACGCACTACCGGCTCGGCGAGCGGCTCGACGACCTCGGCTACGCGCTCTTCTTCGCCGGCAAGCCGGATGAGGCCGAGGAGCCGGTTCGCGAGGCGGTCGCGATCGGTCGCGCCCAGCCCCAGGGGCCGACCTACGTGTTCGGGGAGAGCCTGCAGCTCATGGGCGACATCCTCGCGGCCAAGGGGCAGCTCGACGAGGCGGCGGGCTTCGCCGAGGAGTCGCTCGAGGTCTACCGCACGGCGCTCGGCGCGGACAACCCGCAGCTCGATCGCTCGCGCAACAGCCTCGCCATGATCCTGATGCAGAAGGGCGATCTCGCGCGCGCGGAGACGCTGCTGCTCGAGGTCCTGGAGAACACCAAGCGACACCTGGGCGACAAGCACCCGTCGATCGCGGTCGCGCTCGAGAACCTCGGCAACGTCTATTTCCGCATGCAGCGGCTCGACCGCACCGCCGAACTGCTGGACCAGGCGGCAACGCTGCGGCGGGAGGTCCTGGGACCACGCGACCCGGCCGTCGGACGCACCCTTGCCAACCGCGGGACCGTCCTCCGCCGCGCCGGGCGGCTCGCCGAGGCTGAGGCCGCGTTGCGCGAGGGCGTGGAGCTGATGCGCGCCGGGCTGGGCGCCGACCACCCCGACGTGGCGTTCGTCCTGGCCAATCTGGCCGCGGTCCTGCGCGAACGCGGCGACGACGTCGGCGCCGAGCCGGCGCTGCGCGAGGCGCTCCGGATCCGGCGCGCCGCGCTCGGCTCCGAACACCAACTGTCCGGCGTTTCCGCGATCGACCTGGGACTCAACCTCGCGTCGCGGCGGGCGAACCTGCCGGAGGCGCGCTCGCTGCTGCGGGACGGCCTCGCCATCGTCGCCCCGGAAGCCGGCGACGGTGACCCGCGGGTCGTCGCCGCCCGCCAGGTGCTCGAGACCCTGCGATCCCCGGCACCCAAGCAAGCACGGTGGTGAAAGCGCTCGAGCCAGCGCGCCGAGGCGCTCGTTCTGAAGCGTGTCGCAACAGGACGCGCCACCAAGGGCGCGGCGAGTACGACGCGCGCCAGCCCGCGTCCATCGCGTCGAGATCATCGAAGGTGACACGCAGAGGTTCGCGCTACGCGGCAGCGACCAGTCGAGGCAAGGGATCAGAGACATTCACATGGTGGATGCTGATCATTCATGCTGTGAATAGGCGGCTTTGCCTCCGGGTGGCTGCTCTGGCATCGCCGCGTCACGTGGGCAGATGCACCGCAGGTGTTCCGTCGCGCCCCGGCTTCCGAATCGAGGGTTGGCTCCCCGTGTGCAACCCTCTTCATAACCGTTCTCCACTCGGATGTCAATCCGAAAGCGCTTATCATTCAACGAGTTATCAAAGAGCACGCTGTTCCGGCAGACCGGAAATCCCGAAAATCCCGTTTTCCCACTCATCTTAGAAAAGGGACTGCTGGTAACATTGGCACCCCAAGGTTCAATCGCATTTTTAAGTTCCTGCTTTTGTTGCTCAATTCAGCGACTGGGCGAAACCGGCTGGAAATATCAACTGCCAAGGTCATTTCTGCCCACGCTCCATATTCAACAACTGTGTTAGCGAGTAGTTTCGCCAGTCTACTGAAATTCCTTTCCGTTTTAGGCGGTTCGCCGTACCGATCCTGGATTCTGCGTCAAGCATGTCCGTTAGAGAGCTTGTTCGCCAATCCACGTTATAACCGAGCCGGGCAAGGCGGTTCGCCGTACCAATCCTGGATTCTGCGTCAAGCATGTCCGTTAGAGAGCTTGTTCGCCAATCCACATCATAGCCAAGTCTGCGAAGGCGCTGTGCGGAACTGTACTTAGACTGTTCCTCGTATGAGAGGTTTTCCGGTGTAGCTGTAGTGACTGCCGAAGGGGTGTTGGAAAGCGGCTGTAAACTGGTCTGAGTTTGAGGCTTGGGTTGAGAGCCGACTGACGATTTATATGCGGCTTTCACTCTCCTCAGCGTGCTCAACAAGTCCTCGTCAATCCAACCATCCTGAGTGATGCCTGCGTCACGTTGAAAAGCCTTCACCGCGTCGGCAGTCCGGCGGCCATAATCGCCATCAACCGACCCTGGCTCGTAGCCGAGGTCGGTCAGAATCTGTTGAGCCTCTTTGGTATATTGGGCGTTGGGCTTCTTGGGGGCGCTGCTGGTCGATGCGCCTGGCGATACGGATGGGTATGAGCGACTGCCCAACTGTCTGGCCTCGCGAATGGCCTCCTCGACAATCTGGCTTCGGTAAGGCTCTACATCTCGCTCAGCTCGCGATTGGGAACCCTGGCGATACCGGTAGCTCCCACAGCGGCTGTTGTAATCGTTGACGATTCGGTTGAATTCATCGATTCCCTCATTGGTATCGATGACGTCTCTCATCGCTTCAATGCGAATGCCCTCCCGGATACACCAGCAAATCTCCGGTACGGAAAGCACGTTGTTGGTGCCGACCGAAGGCTTTGTATATTGCAGTCCAGTGATTTGATTCGAGCTTGGGGTTTGGACTGCCGGAGCAGGAGTGCTCTGCGGGTAGCTGTAGCTTTGCGACGATGATGGCGGAGTGTATGAGGGCTTTTTGTTAGTTTGCCCGAGGTTATTAATCAGCCAGATCACGAAGACGACGCCGATAATGCCAAGAATCCATTTGCCGCCCGAACCACCGCCGCTTTTACCAGAACTCACGGTTTCAATAGGCGGAGGGGAGCTTGTGGTTTTCCGCACGGGTTCGGAAGGGGCTGCTTCCCGTTGAGGCTGGGGTGTTTGCTTAGGCGTTGAGGGCTTAGCCTCCGCTTTTGGCTCCGGCTTTATGGGCTCATCGATGCCACCGACCTCCGACGCCAAGTCTGAAAGCCCGGAGAAGCCCTTTTTGTCCTTGTCGTTATCACCGGCCATGGGCATCGACCCCTTCCGTTTCGCACATAGATTTCATGCCGAGCTTCCTCATATGAACGTCAGCCCCC
>JAGOJY010000119.1 GCA_017994815.1 Acidobacteriota bacterium | reverse complement strand
ACGCCTTCCCGGGCGATGACGTCCTCCAGTTCGCCGGCCGGCAGGCAGCGGCAGCCCTTGATCACGCGGCCGGTCTTCCAGTCGTCCTCGTCGAACGCCGCCACGATCCGCAGCCGCGGCAGCCGGGAGGCGCAGTGGGCCAGGACCGCGCGCCCGAGGTTGCCGACCCCGACCAGGACGACCTTCTGGTCGAGGGCGGTCCCGAGGAACCGTTCGATGCCGTCCAGGAGTGTCGCGATGTCGTAGCCGTGGCGGGCGCTCCCGGTGGCGCCCAGCGCCAGGAGGTCCCGGCGGACCTGGACCGCGGAAGTCCCGGCCGCCGCGGCCAGTTCGCGCGAGTGCACCTCCCGCCCGCCGGCGTCCGCCAGGACGGCCAGCGCGCGCCGGTAAACCGTGACCCTTCCGACTCCTTTCTCGGACAGCATCTCGTTTCCTGTCAACTCCGTGAAATCGGTAACGCTGTGATTTCTGTCACAATACTAGCCGTTTCGTAATTTGTCAAATGGGGTGAAGCGCGGCGCCCGGACGGGGCCGTCGCCGCGCCGGAGAGGCGGGTCTCAGGGGACGCGCAGCGCGGCCAGCGAAGTCCCGTCGACCAGGAACAACGGCAGGGACCCCGACAACTCGTCAAGGCAGCGCTGCACGCCCGGCCACCAGCGCGAGTAGTCGTGCCACAGCACCGTCCCGCCGGGGCTGGTCATGACGAGGGCCGACTCGCTGTCGCGCTTCACGTTCTCGTAGGTGTGGCTCGCGTCGACGAAGCAGACGTCCACGGCGCCGCGGTACGGCGCCGGGTCGAATTGCTGCGAGTCGCAGAGCAGCTGCGTGATCCGCTCCGCTTCCGGGGTGTCGGCGAACACGCCCCCGACCGCGACGCCGTGGAGCACCGGGCCGACGGTCCGGTCGTGCTCGCGCCGCGCGCGCGCCGGGTGGTCCAGCGGCAGGTCGAGCGTGATCACGCGCCCGCCGGGCGCGAGGTTCCGCGCCAGGTGCCACGTCGTCAGACCGTCGAAGGTGCCGAACTCGAACACCGTGTGCGCGCGCGCGAACTTGACGACGGCGCCGAGCACCGCCAGCTCGTTCGGCTTGGCGTTGCCGAAGCGGCTGGCGAACGGCATCGACTCGACGGCGACGCGCTCGATCCCCGGCCAGCCTTCCTGCGGCGTGTGCACCGGCAGGCGGCGGGTCAGCCGGAACCGGGCCCCGCGCACGATGCGCTTGGCCTCGTAACGCAGCGCCCGTGTCGTCGCCATGCCCGCACTATGCGGGCGCGGGATTCACCCGCCAATCATCGGGCCGGCAAAAACGCGAGGCTCTCGGAAACGAGGCGGAACTCGGGGATGTACGTCTGTTCGGCGGAGGCCGCGGCGGACGCCTGCGCCACGTAGTAGCCCCGCTCCTGCGGGACGATCAGCTGGTACAGCACCAGCGGCGTTCCGGACTCGCGCTCGGTCCCGTGCGCCACGATCTCGTACGCCTTCTGGCCGGCGATCGAGACGAACTTGCCGCGGTCGATCGTGATCCCGGTGACGCTCGAGGTCTGCGTGATGCGCGCCCGCGAGAACGCCGCCAGGTCTTCGACCCGCCCCTGCCCGACCGCGGGGCCGACGATCATCCGCGGCTCCCCCGGCCCGGGCGGCTCCGGCTCGCCGCCGCGCGTGAGGAACACGCTGTTCGAGATGCGCCCGGCGATCTTGAGCTGCGCGGTCTCCTGCACCCGGAACGGCAGCCCCTCGAAGCGGTCGACCGCGCGCGCCGGGTCCCAACGGGCCGAAAGGACCGCCTGTTTCAGCGGCGCCTCCAGCTTGGGCGCGAGCAGCTCGGGGTAGGTCGCCGTGACCACGACCGTGGTCCGCTCGTCGCCGAACACCGCCATCCACTTGTGGTAGGTCGTTGCCCGGCCCTTCTGCGTGAGCGCGACGAGCAAACCGTCGCGGCCGGCGATGCGCACCGGTGCGCTCTCACCGGGCGTCATCCCCTGCGCGGCCGCGTCGGACGCCAGCGAGGCACGGAATTCCACCACCGGGGTCGCCAGTTCCGCGACCATGATCGACGCGCCGTCCTTCGTGCGTTCGAACCCGGGGAACTGCCGCGCCGCGACGAACCCCTCGGGCGGCACGAGACGGACGTGCGTCCCCGGGACGACGACCGGTTGCGGCACGGCGGCGCCCGCGAGCGTCGCGGCCGCGAGCAGGACGATTGCGGCTGCCCGGCCGTGCATGATCCCGCGGCTAGCGCCGGGCGTGGCGCGGGCGTCCCGGCGAGCGGCGGGCCCGCCGCGGCGCGCCGGCAGCCGCCACCGGCTGCTCGTGGTCGAACCCGGCGAGGTTCGTGCGCGCGAGGCGCAGGCCGATCGCCCGCTCGATCGAGCGCATGTCCTGCTCCTCGCCCGGGGACACGAACGTGAACGCGTCGCCGGTGCACTCGGCCCGCGCCGTGCGGCCGACGCGGTGCACGTAGTCCTCGGCCTGCTTCGGCACGTCGAAGTTCACGACGTGCGAGATGCGCTCGATGTCGATCCCGCGCGCCGCCACGTCCGTCGCCACCAGGACGCGGATCTTGCGCTGCTTGAACCGCGACAGCGCCTCGTTGCGCTCCGACTGGCTGCGGTCGCCGTGGATCAGCCCGACCGGGACACCGTGGCGCTCGAGCAGCCCCGCCAGCCGGTCGGCCCGCTGGCGCGTGCGCGTGAACGTCAGCGCGCGGTCGATGTCCGGCCGGCGCAGCAGCTCCAGCAGCAGCGCCGTCTTCTGTTCCTGCGACACCGGGAAGATCGTGTGCGTGACGCCCTCGGCCGGCTTGACCTTCTGGCCGATGTTGATCGTCACCGGCTCGCGCAGGAGTTCGCGCGTCAGCTTGACGATCGGCGGCGGCATCGTCGCCGAGAAGAACAGCGTCTGCCGCCGTGCCGGCAGCTGGCGCAGGATCCGCCGCACGTCGGGCAGGAAGCCCATGTCGAGCATGCGGTCGGCTTCGTCGAGCACCAGCGTCTCGACGTCGGCCAGCGAGCCGTACGGAAAACGCAGGTGGTCCAATAACCGCCCCGGCGTGGCGACGATCACGTCCGCGCCGGCCTCGAACGCGCGGGCTTGCGGGATCATCCCGACCCCGCCGTAGACCGCGGCCCCGGTCAGCGGCGTGTGGTACGCGAGCATCGAGAACTGCTCGTCGATCTGGATCGCCAGCTCGCGGGTCGGCGTCACGATCAGGGCGCGGGTCTTCCCGCGCGGCTGCCCCAGCAGCTGGTGCAGGATCGGCAGCAGGAACGCCGCGGTCTTGCCCGAGCCGGTCTTGGCCGACGCGAGAAGGTCGCGCCCGGCGAGGGCCGGCGGTATCGACTGCTCCTGGATCGGGGTGGGCTGGCTGAATCCGACGTCCTCGAGGCCGCGCAGGAGCGCCGGGTCGAGGCCAAAGCTCTCAAATGACATTCAGTTCCGCGTGCTTTCCGGGTGACGCCGCTCGTTGTTTCGAATGGATGCGTCAGGCCCCTGTTGTGGACCGGTCCCTTACCGGTTCGTTTCCTCTTGTCACGCGGGAATATAGCACCCCCGGCCCGTTCCGCCAGCCGCGCGGGCCCGCCGGCGCAAATAACCCGTATATATGTTCCTGATGGCGGTCACCCCCCCGGGGCTCCCTTCCGCGGACGATGCGGACCTGCGCGCGAAGCTCCGCGCGTGCGTTGGCCGCTACCGGCCGGCCTGGCTGGACGCGAACGCCGACGACATGGTCCAGGCCGCCTGGATGCGGATCCGCCGGCACCTCGATGAGGGGAACGAACCTCCCGGAGCGTCCTTGTTGGCGAGGGCGGCCTACTGCACGGTAGTGGACGAGATCCGCCGCCGCCGCCGCCGGAGGGAGGTCCCGCTGGACGACGTGCTGGTCGAGCGGGCTGCCGGGGGCGCCGACCCCGAGCAGGCGGCCAGCGACCGCGACACGCGCCGCGGCATCGTGGACTGCCTTTCGCGGACCACGCGCGAGCGCCGGCTCGCGGTGACGCTGTACCTGCTCGGGCACAGCGTGCCCGACGCCGCGCGCATCCTCGCCTGGAACCCGAAGCGCGCGGAGAACATGGTGTTCCGCGGCCTCGCCGACCTGCGGAAGTGCCTCGCCGCGAAAGGGCTCGCGCCGTGAGCGACCGCTCGAGCGAGACGCTGCGGCGGGCGTTCGCCGCCGGTGGCGGCGCCGCCCCGGCCGGCGAGTGCCCCGCGCCGGAGGCGATCTTCGACGCCGTGCACGGCGGGCTGCCGCCGGAGGAGCGGCGGGCGGTCGTCGAGCACGTGACCGGCTGCGCGGCCTGCGCCGCGGATTGGCAGCTCGCGGCGAGCCCCGGCGAGGACACCGCCGGCGCGCCGCGCGGTGCGGTTCGCGGTCCGTGGTCCGCGCTGTTGCCGCTCGCGCGCTTCGCGCTGCCCGTGGCCGCGGTGGTGGCGATCGCCTTCGGCCTGTACGTGGCCTACCGCGTGCGCCAGCCGGTCGCGCCGGTCGCGGAGCTGCGCGCGGACGAACACGCGACGATCCGCACGCTGCTCGATCCGGCGCGGGCGCTGCCGCGCGGGCGCGCGCTCCTGCGCTGGACCGCGGCCGGCGAGAACGCGCGCTACTCGATCGAGGTCGCGACCGAGGACCTGCGCCCCGTGACCTCGGCGCACGGGCTCGAGGCGACCGAGTACCTGGTCCCGGCCGAGGCCCTGGCCGCGGTCCCGCCCGGCGGCACGATCGCGTGGAAGGTCGAGGCGCGCCTGCCGGACGGCCGGCGCGTCAGCTCGACCGGGTTCCTCAACCGCGTGGAGTGAGGGCCCTCCCGTGCGGCGCTGGCTCGCCCTGGTGCTCCTCGCGGGCCTCCCTGCCCTGGGCGCGGCACCGCGATCGCTCGACGAGTGCGACGCCCGCGTGCTGGCGGACCCGGACCAGCTCGACGGGTACCGCTGCTACTGGTTCGTCGCGCGCAACACGGCGGGCTGGCAGGACGCCGAGCGACGGCTCGAGTCCCGGCTCGCGCTCGAACCGGAAAACCACAACGCGCGGCTCGTCCTCGGCGCGATCGGCGCCGATCTCGGCGAGGCCCGCGCGGAGAGCCTGCTGCGCGAGGCGGCCGCGGGGTTCCTCCGGGACCGCCACGCCGAGGGCGAGGTCCACGCGCGCGTGACGCTCGCGGTGTTCCTGCGCCTGCGCGGGCGCCACGCCGACGCGCTGGCGGAACTGGAGCGCGCGCTCGCGCGCGCCGAGGAGGACGGGGACGAGGCGCTGCAATCCGAGGCGCGGATCCAGCTCGGCTGGCAGGCGTACCACGAGCGCGACTACGGCCGCGCGTGGTCGCTCCTGAAGCGCGCCGAGGCCGCCCTGTCCGCGTCGGGGCCGCTCTACCTGCGGCTGGAGATCGTCGACGGGCTGGCGGCGGTGGCGTGGGCGCTCGGGCGCACTGCCGAGGCGCTCGACACGTACCAGCGCGAAATCGGGCTGCTCGGGTCGTCCGACCCGTACCGCGCCGCTTCCGTCCGGCGCAACATCGCCGTCGTCGCGCTGGAGCTGGCCGATGCCGGCGAGATGAGCGCCGCGGAGGTGACCCGCATCGCCGACGAAACGCTCGCCGCCGCGCTGCGCAACGGGAACCGGCGTGCCGAGGCTGGCGCACGCAACGTGCTGGCGCGGCTGCGGGGCGCGCCCGGGGCGCAGGTCGAGGCCGAGCGCGCGCTGGCGATCGCGCGCGAGATCAACAACACCAGCGACCTGTGCACGGCGCTTTCCGCCGTGGCCGAGGCGAAGCTCGACGCGGATCCCGCGCGCAATGCCGGCGCGGCGCTCGATCTGCTCGACGAGCTGCTCGGGATCGCGCGCGCGCGGGCCGACGCGGAGGCGTACGCGCGGGGGATGCTGACGCGCGCCGCGCTCCGCTGGCGCACCGGGCCGCGCGGGCAGGCCGTCGCCGAGGGTCTCGCCGCGCTCGACGCGATCGAGGACATCCGCGACCGGCAGCCCGACCGCGCGACGCGCGTCGCCGTGTTCGGCCGCTTCGCGGACGCCTACCGCGAGCTGGCGGCGCGGCTCGCGCCGCCGCCGCCGGCCAGCGCCGCGCGCGAGGACCTCGAGCTGGCGTTCACCGTGAGCGAGCGCATGCGCGCGCGCGCGCTGCTCGACGCCTTCGACGCCGCCGGCGCGACCCCCGCCCTGGCACCCGCGGGCGCGCCCGCCGGGCGACGCGCGGAAACCCTGTCCCGGATCTCCGGCCTGCAGCGCTCGCTCATGCAGGGCGGCCTCGACGAAGTGGAGCGCGCGGCGCTTCTCTCGCAACTGGAAGTGGCGGAGAGCGAGGAGCGCGCGCTGCGGGACGAGATCGCGCGCTCCGACGCGCGCTTCGCCTCGCTGCGCCGCCCGGGGTTGGCCGGGTTGGCCGAGCTGCAGGCGGCGCTGGCCGAGGACCAGGCGCTGCTCTCGTTCCTCGTGCCCGCCAACCCGCGCTCGCGCGACGGCGCCGGCCGCGTGCTCGTGGTCACGCGCGCGTC
>JAGOJY010000118.1 GCA_017994815.1 Acidobacteriota bacterium | reverse complement strand
TGCAGCCGCCCCGCGGGTCCAGGTAGCGGTTCCACAATCCGCCGTCCGTGTCGGCCAGGACCGTGAACTTCAGCGGCGGGTCGAAGCCGTTGGCCCAGCGCAGCGCGTCGATCCAGCTCGCCGCGCCGGTCATCACGTGGATCAGTTCGAAACCGCGTTCCCGGAAGGTGTCGTACAGCGCGTTGGCCACACGGGCCTCTTCGACGCAGGCCCATCACCCGTCGGAAACGAGGGAGAGATAGGCGACCTTGCCCCGGAACTCGGACAGCTTGCGCATTCGGTTGTACTGGTCGGGGTAGGCGTGCGTCCACTCGCCGGCGCAGCGGTCGAGGTCGGCCGCCGGCGTGCCGTGGCCGATCGTGGTGCACAGGTCGCGCACCGCGAAACCGGGCCGCGGCGAGCCGTTGCTCGCCCGGCCGAGCGTGCCTTCGAAGTTCGCCGCGCGGGCCGAGACGAGGAAGTACTCGCTGGCTGGGGAGGGTTGCGGTTCGGTGTACGAGACGAGCGCGTCGGCCTCGCGCTGGCCGGCGGGCTCCGCGAGAACTTGGTGCGCGTAGGTGAACGGCTCCGCCAGCGCGCCGGACCAGACGGTGTACGGCGCGGCGTGCGCGCCGGGCGGGCAGTGACCGTCGGTGCAGCCCCACGCGCCGTGGCCGAGGTCTTCCCACGACAGCGTGACCGCGCCGCCTGCTTGCCGCCGCAGGGTCAGGCGCAGGTGCGGGGACGCCGAGACTTCGCGCGGCCCGGGCCCTGCCGCCGACGGGTCCCCGTGCACGATGCGCCACAGGCCGCGCCGGGCCGGGTCGGCGTCGATCGCCGCCGCGTAGAGCCAGCCGTCGCCCCCCTCGCCGAGGCCGCGGATCGCGTCCGGGCAGGCTGCCGCCGCGGCGGGATCGTAGAACGTCTCCGAGGAGGCGAGGCGGTCGTAGTCCGGCTCGTCCAGGACGTCCCGCGCGGTCCTGCCCGCGGCGCCGGCCACGAACAGGTCGTTCACCACGGGCAGGCAGCGGTTGGACTTGCACGCGTTGGCCTCGCACGGACTCGGCACGCACGGACCGTTGGACCCGCACTGGAAATCGACGATGCACTCGATCTCGGGGTCCTTCTTGCACGTGCCGCAGTCGGTGCCGTCGTCGGTGAAGCAGATGCGCGACGGGTTGTTGCTGCAGGCCTTGCAGTCGGCGTCGCTTGCGCAGGACTGGCCCGGGCGGTTCTCGCAGGCGTTGCAGTCCGCGTCGCCCGAGCACATCCACGCCGCGCGGTTCGAGCACGTGGCGGGGAAAGCCGAGCCGGCGTAGGAGACCAGCCCCGAGGCTTCGACCGGCGGCACCAGGTCCTGCATCGGCGCGGGAGGCGGGCCCGGCGTCGTGCACGTGTCGAGCGCGCCGTCCCAGCCGTAGTCGAGACCGCGCCGCACCACGTTGACCTCGTCGCACCCGGCGCCCGGCTCGTCGTCGTAGTTGTCGGTGACGTAGAGCGTGCCGGTCGCCGCGTGCAGCGCCAGCGCGGCCGGGTTGCGCAGGCCCGAGGCCCAGACGAGCGGCTGCGCACCGGGCGTGCCGACGAACGGGTTGTCGGCGGGAACGCTTCCGTCGTCGTTCATCCGCAGGACCTTCCCGTTCAGATACGCGGGATCACCGGCCTTGAAGTCCTCGGCCAACACGCCGATGCCGGCGTAGAGCTTGCCGTCGGCGCCGAACGCGAGGCCTCCGCCGTTGTCCTCGCCGTTGGCCGCGGCGCCGATGTCGTCGAGGATCACCCGCGGATTCGTCGCACGGTCCCCGGCCGCGGTGGTGCGCAGGATGCGGTTCGTGTGCGGGGAGGCCTGCGTGTAGTACAGGTACACGAACCCGTTCTGCGGGAATTGCGGGTGCAGGGCGATCCCGAGCAGTCCTTCCTCGGCTCCCTGGGCGACCGGCAGCGTGAGGAACGGCGGTTCGACGACGCGGCCGTCGCGCACGATCCGCACGCGGCCGGTCGTGCGCTCGAGGTAGAACAGCCGACCGTCGGGCGCGACCGCCACCGCGCCCGGGGTGTCGAGCCCGCGTGCGACCGGCTCGATGCGGTAGCCGGGCGGCAGCACGTCCGCCGAGAGCTGGGCGGACGTGCCCATCGACACCACGACGACGACGAGAGCGAGGACGTTCGCGCGCATCGGCCCCTCCCCGGCAGCGCCAACCTGCTACGAAGCAGAGGTATACAACCGGAAGCCGCGGCGAACTCGCCGCGGCGGACGTGTTCGCCGCATTTCGCCGCCGCCGGCAATCCGCGGGGTGTTCGGCAACCGCCGCCGAATCCTGTAGATTCAGCCAATGCCCGGCCGCTTCGCGGTGTTCCTCGCCATCGTTCTCTCGATCTGGACCCTCATGAACGCCTACGTCCTCGGGCGGATGTGGGGGCTCCCGCCGTTCCAGGGCGCGTGGCCGCGCCGGCTGCTGCTGCTCGGCGGCATCACGCTGGCGGTCTCGTTCCCGCTCGGCCGCATCCTCGCCCACCGCTTCCCGGCCGCCGCGAGCGTGTTCGAACTGGCGGGCTCGGCCTGGATCGGCGTCCTGTTCCTCGCGCTGGTGGCGCTCCTGGCGGCCGACCTCGCGACCGGGTTCGGGTACCTGCTGCCGCGGCTCTCCGTTCCCGCGCGCATGACGGCGCTGGCGACGGCGGCCGTGCTCGCCTGCCTCGCGCTCGTGCTCGCGCTCTCGCCCCCGGTGATCCGGCGCGAGGAGGTGCGGATCCGCGACCTGCCCGCCGAGCGCGACGGGCTCAAGGTGGTCGCGATCTCCGACCTGCACCTCGGCGAGTTGCTCGGCCAGCGCTGGCTTGCCGCGCGCGTGGCGCAGGTCCGGGCGCTCGCGCCCGACATGGTTTTCGTCGTGGGCGACGTCGTCGACGACGTGCCGCGGGTCGAGCCGATGCTCCCGCTGCTGCGCGAGCTGTCGGCGCCGCTCGGCGTGTACGCGGTGAGCGGCAACCACGAGCACTACGCCGGGCTCGAAGAGTCGCTCGGGCTGTTCCGGGCCGCCGGCTTCCGCGTCCTGCGGGACGAGTCCGCCGAGGTGGCGCCCGGGATCGTCGTCGCGGGGATCGACGACCTGACCGCGCGCGACCAGTTCGGTGCGACCGACGACCCGCTGGAGCGCGCGCTCGCGGCCCGCCCGCGTGGCGCGACGCTCTTCCTGAGCCACACGCCGTGGCAGGCGGAGCGCGCCGCGCGGCTCGGCGCCGGCCTGATGGTCAGCGGGCACACCCACGACGGGCAGATCTGGCCGTTCCGCTACCTCGTCCGCCTGCGCTACCCCTACATCGCGGGCCGCTACCAGGTCGGCGACATGACGCTCGTCGTCGGCCGCGGCACCGGGTTCTGGGGGCCGCCGATGCGGCTGTTCCGTCGCGCGGAGATCCTCGCGCTGACGCTGCGCCGCGGTTGAACGGATGACCCGCGTGACGGCCGAGGCGCTGATCCGGGACCTCGGGCTCGCGCCGCACCCCGAGGGCGGGTTCTTCCGCGAGACGCACCGGGCGCCGCTGACGATTCCCGCGGGAGCGCTGCCGGCGGGGTACGCGGGGCCGCGATCCGCGGCCACGGCGATCTACTACCTCGTGACGCGCGCGAGCTTCTCGGCGCTCCACCGCCTGCGGGGCGACGAGCTGTTCCACTTCTATCTCGGCGATCCGGTCGAAATGCTGCAACTCGATCCCGGCGGCGCCGGCCGGGTCGTCGTCCTCGGCCGGGACGTCGCCGCCGGGATGCACCCGCAGGTGCTGGTCCCCGGGGGGACCTGGCAGGGCTCGCGCGTCCGCGACGGCGGCGAACTGGCGCTCCTCGGGACGACGATGTCGCCCGGGTTCGACGGGCGCGATTTCGAACTCGGCCGGCGCGACGATCTGCTGCGGACGCACCCGGGGTTCAGGGACACGATCCTCGCGCTGACCTGCCCCGGGTGAGCGCCGGCGGAGGAGAACCGATGCGCGCTCTCGCCTCGACCATCGGCATCGTGCTGGCCGCGACGGCCGGGGCGGCCCCCGCACCCGCGCCGGTGGAGCGGCCCGTGCTCGCCGTCGTCGGCGCGACGCTGTGGGACGGCACCGGCGCGGCGCCGATCCCCGACTCCATCGTCGTCGTGCGCGGGGAGCGCGTCGTCGCCGCGGGACCGCGGGCGAGCGTGAGGGTCCCGGCGGGAGCCGAGGTGCTCGACGGCACGGGGCGTTGGCTGATCCCCGGACTGATCGACGCGCACGTGCACTTCTTCCAGTCCGGCGGGCTCTACACGCGCCCGGACATCGTCGACTTCACTGGACTCGTGAGCTACGCCGACGAAGTGCAGACGATCCGCGAGCGCCTGGACGAAACGTTCCGGCGCTACCTCGCCAGCGGCGTGACCGCGGTCGTCGACGCGGGCGGTCCGCTGTGGAACTTTGACGTGCGCCGGCAGGCGCTCGCCTCTGCCTGCGCGCCGCGCGTGGCGGTCGCCGGCCCGCTGATTTCCACGGTCGCGCGCCCGCAGCTCGCCCTCGGCGATCCGCCGATCATCCGCGCCGCTTCGGCGGACGACGCGCGGCGGCTCGTCCGCGCGCAGCTCCCGCTGCGGCCGGACTTCATCAAGGTGTGGTACGTGCCGACAACCGAGCGCCCGGCGTCCGAGTCGCTGGCGATCCTCGAGGCCGCGGCGGACGAGGCGCACCGGGCCGGCCTGCGCCTCGCGGTGCACGCGACCGAGCGCGAATCCGCGCGCGCGGCGGTCGCCGCGGGCGCCGACATCCTCGTCCACAGCGTCGACGACGCGCCGGTGGACGACGACTTCCTGCGGGAACTGAAGGCGCACGGCACGATCTACACGACGACGCTCGTGGTGCTCGAGGGGTACGCCGGGGCGCTCGGCGGCGGCGGGCCGGAGCTGCTGCCGGTCGAGAGGCGTTGGTCCGACGCGCGGGTGCTCGCGACGTGGCGCGAGTTCGCGGCGCGGGGGAACGAACCGGCCGCGCGCCAGGCGATGGCCGCGCGGCGCGAACGCGCGGCACGCGCGCAGGCCGTCATGGCCGCCAACCTGCGGGCGCTCGCCACGGCGGGCGTCACGATCGCTGCCGGGACCGACGCCGGGAACATCGGGACGCCGCACGGCCCGGCGCTGCACCGCGAGCTGGTGCGCATGGCCGAGGCGGGGCTCGAACCGCGGACGATTCTCCTGGCCGCGACGCGCGACGCAGCGCGGGTTTTCGCCCGCGAGCCGGAAATCGGGACGATCGCGCCCGGCAAGCTGGCCGACATGCTGCTTGTCGAGGGCGACCCGCTGGCGGACATCGCCAACGTGCAGCGCATCGCCCGGGTGGTGCGGGGCGGCAGCGTGTCGGAGCCGCGCCAGCTCGTCGCCCCGTCGGCGGAGAGCGTGGTGCAGGACCAGCTCGAGGCCTACAACGCGCGCGACCTCGAGCGCTTCGTCGCCCAGTACGCTCCGGACGCGATCCTGCTGCGGGCCGGCGGCGATGTGGCCGCGGCCGGCCGCGAGGCGATCCGCGCCCTTTACCGCGACCTGTTCCGGGACAGCCCGGCGTTGCGCTGCACCGTGCTGGAGCGCACGGTCGACGGCGCGCTGGTCGCCGACGACGAACTGGTGACCGGCTTGCGCGGCGGCCCGCCGGTTCGCGCACTCGCCGTCTACGAGGTCGCGGACGGCCTCATCCAACGCGTCCACCTCTTCCGGCGCCCGTGACGGCGCCGCGGGAGAGCGTCGCGCTCGGGCGCCGGGAAGGGAGCACCACCGTCGACGCGGAGTTCTTCCTCGCCCGGTCGGCGGACGAGGTCTTCGCGTTCTTCGCCGAGGTGCAGAACCTGCAGGCGATCACGCCGGCGTGGCTCGACTTCCGGATCGTCACGTCGCTGCCGATCGAGATGCGCGCCGGGGCGATCATCGATTACCGGCTGCGCGTGCGGGGCATCCCGCTGCGCTGGAAGACCGAGATCACGGCCTGGGAGCCGCCGCGCCGGTTCGTGGACGTCCAGCGGCGCGGCCCGTACCTGTCCTGGGAACACGAAGACACGTTCGAAGCGCGCGACGGCCGCACGCTGGTCCGCGACCGCGTGGAGTACCGCGTCTTCGGCGGGGCATGGATCGACCGCCTCTTCGTCGCCCCGGACGTGCGGAGGATCTTCATCCACCGAAACGTGAGCTCGAAAAGTCACATTGATGAAAACCGGGTGCGTTAACGGCGAACCGGCCCGCCGCACCCGGTGTGCCTGCGCCCGTTCGATGTCGGCGGGGCGGCGCTGCGCGGGCGGTCGGGCCGGGCGTCAGGTGACGAAGCGGTAGATGTAGGGCTTGACGTTCTCGTTGGGCCGGGCGCGCAAGGTGCCACGGTAGGCCGACTCCAGTTCCGGCGGCAGGCCGACGCGCCTGGGGAACAGCCGCCGGGCGAACAGCGCCCGGCCGTGCAGCGGGCGCCGGGCCAGGCCCAGGACCATCGCCGGGGTGCGGCGCGATTGTTCCGCCGTGCGCTCCGACAGGCCCTTGGTGTTGTTGCGGATCACGAGGA
>JAGOJY010000117.1 GCA_017994815.1 Acidobacteriota bacterium | reverse complement strand
GCCTCGCCGAGCGGCACCGCGCGGTCGCGCGCGCTTTGGGCGACGGCGATCTCGTGGCGCGGCTCGACGCCCACCTGCGCGAGTTGCGCGTCCTGCTGCGCGGCGTGCGCCTGCTCGGCACGGCGACCCCGCGCTCGTCGGACCAGGTGCTCGGGTTCGGCGAGCTCCTGGCGCAGGAACTGCTCGCCGTCGCGCTCGCCAATGCCGGCGGCGCCGCGCGCGTGGTCGACTCGCGCGAGGTCGTGATCACCGACGACAACTTCGGCGAGGCGCGCTGCGATCTCGACGCCACGCGCGAGCGCTGCGCGGCGCAGGTCGCCCCGCTCGTCGCGGCCGGCGTGGTGCCGGTGCTCGGCGGCTACCTCGGCGGCACGCGCGACGGCATCCCGACGACGCTCGGCCGCGGTGGGTCCGACCTGTCGGCCTCGCTCCTCGGCCTCGCGATGAACGCCGCGGCGGTCGAGATCTGGACCGACGTGGACGGGCTGATGACGGCCGACCCGCGCCTCGTACCGGGGGCGCGCGTGCTCGACCGGATCACGTTCCGCGAGGCTGCGGAGCTGGCCGGCTTCGGCGCCAAGGTGCTGCACCCGGCCTCGATCGACCCGGCGATCCAGGGCGGGTTGCCGGTCCTGGTCCGCAACAGCCTCGACCCGTCGCGACCGGGCACGCTGATCGGCACCGCGGCCGCGGCCGGCCCGCCGGTGCGGGCGATCGCGGCGCGCGGCGGGCTGTGCCTGGTCGCGCTGCGCGCGCCGGGGCGGCTGCGCGACCCGGCGTTCCTGCCGCAGGTGCTCGGCCGCTTCGCGGCGCGCGGGCTGGAGACGGTCGCGGTGATGCCCGGGCCGGTGTGGGTCGAGTTGGTCGTCCCCGCGGGCGAGCGGCAGGCCGAGGTGTGCGAGGGCCTGCGCGAGCTGGGCGCCGTGGAGACCACGACGGGGCTCGCGCTGGTCGCCGCGGTGGGCGAGGGGCTCGCGCGCGAGCGCGCGCTGTGGGCGCGGATCCTGGCGATCGCCGCCGGGGCCGACGTGCGGCGGGTGACGCAGGGCCCGCTCGGCTCGTCGATCGCGCTGCTGGCGGACGAAGCGTCCGCCGCCGGGCTGGTGCGGGCGCTGCACGACGCGCTGCTCGCGCCCGCCGCGGCGGGACAGGCGCAGGGAGGCCGCGCATGAGCGGGCTGGCGCTGGCGCTGGTCGGTTACGGCAAGATGGGCCGCGTCCTGGAAAACGCCGCCGTGGAGCGCGGCCACCGCGTCGTGGCGCGGATCGACCCCGCGGCGCCGCAGGCGACCGCGCGCGCGGTCGAGCCGGCGGCGCTGGCCGGTGCCGAGGTGGCGCTGGAGTTCACCGCGCCGGCGGCGGCGGCGGCCAACGTGCTCGCGCTCCTCGCCGCCGGGGTCCCGGTCGTCAGCGGCACGACCGGCTGGACCGACCGCCTCGACGAAGCGCGGCGGCTCGCGGCCGACCGCGGCGTCGGGCTGCTCTGGGCGCCGAACTTCTCGCTCGGCATGCACGTCCTGCTGCAACTCGTCGAGCGCGCCGCGGCGACGCTCGGCGGCGGGGGCTACGCCCCGTACCTCGTCGAGGAGCACCACCAGCAGAAGGCCGACGCACCGTCGGGGACCGCGCGCAGGATCGGCGAGCTGCTCGTGGCCCTCACGCCCGGCAAGTCGCGTTTCGGCCCGGCGCCGGGCGACGGCCCGGTCCCGCCGGAACTGGTCCCGGCGGCGTGGGTCCGCGCGGGGCAGATCCCCGGGACGCACCGCGTCGGCTGGGACGGGCCGGGCGAGACGCTGGAGATCGTCCACCGTGTGCGGGATCGCGCGGTGTTCGCGCACGGCGCGCTGTTGGCCGCGGAGTGGCTGCGCGGCCGGCGCGGCCCGCACACGCTCGAGGAGATGCTGGCCGAGCTGGAGCACGGAGAAAGGCGGAACCCATGATGCTGCGCGGCGCCCTGACGGCGCTGGTCACCCCGTTTCGCGACGACGGCTCGATCGACGAGCCGGCGTTCCGGCAGCTCGTCGAGCGGCAGCTCGGCGAGGGGATCCACGGCCTCGTGCCGTGCGGCACGACCGGCGAGACGCCGGCGCTCGAGCACGACGAGTGGGAGCGGCTGGTGCGCGTGACGGTCGAGATCGCGCGCGGGCGCGTCCCGGTCGTCGCCGGGACCGGGACCAACAACACCGCGCACTCGATCGCGCGCACGCGGCGGGCGCGCGAGCTGGGCGCCGAGGCGGCGCTGGTCGTCACGCCCTACTACAACAAGCCGAACCCCGAGGGGCTCGCCGCGCACTTCCGCGCGGTGGCCGCGGAGGGCGGGCTGCCGGTCGTGGTCTACAACGTGCCGGGCCGCACCGGGCTCAACGCCTCGCCCGAGCAGGTGCTGCGGCTCGCGGCGATCCCGGGCGTGGCCGCGGTCAAGGAAGCGTCGGGCAACCTCGGGCAGGCGCTCGGCATCCTCGAGCGGCGCCCGGCCGGCTTCTCCGTGCTCTCGGGCGAGGACGAGCTGGCCTGCGCGCACACGCTGATGGGCGGCGACGGCGTGATCTCCGTCGTTTCCAACGTCCACCCCGCGGCGACCGTGCAGATGATCGAGGCCGCGCTCGACGGCGACGCGGCGCGCGCGCGGCGCCTGCACTTCGAGCTGCAGGAACTGATCCGCGCGCTGTTCGCCGAGACCAACCCGGTGCCGGCCAAGGCCGCGCTGGCGCGGCTGGGCCTGTGCCGCGACACGGTGCGCCCGCCGCTCGCCGCGGCGTCCGAGGCGACCCGCGCGCGGCTGGAGCGGGCGCTGGCCGCGGTCGGGCTCGTCCCGTGAGCGCCGCGCCGCACCCGCTCGCCGAGCGCTTCGCGCGCCTGGCGGCGGCCGGCGCCGAGCCCGAACCGCGCGAGCTGCGCGCCGCGCTCGAAGCGCTGTTCGACGCGCTGGAGGCGGGCGAGGTCCGCGCGGCGTACCCCGAGGGCGACCGCTGGGAGGTCGCGACGTGGGTCAAGGCGGCGCTCCTGCTCGCGTTCCGCCACGGCCACGTCGAGCCGCTCGCCGCCGCGCCGCCGTGGGTCTTCCGCGACAAGGAGTTCTTCCCGCCCCGCGCGGCGTCGTCGCTGGAGCGGGTGCGCGTCGTCTTCGGGGGCAGCTCGGTCCGCCGCGGCGCGCACGTCGGCGCGGGTGCGATCTTGATGCCGCCGTGCTTCGTCAACACCGGGGCTTACGTCGGCGCGGGCTCGATGATCGACTCGCACGCGCTCGTCGGCTCGTGCGCGCAGGTCGGCCACGGCGTGCACCTGTCCGCGGGGGCGCAGGTCGGCGGGGTGCTGGAGCCGCCCGGCGCGATGCCGGTCGTGATCGAGGACGACGTCTTCGTCGGCGCGCTGTCGGCGGTCGTGGAAGGCGTGCGCGTGCGGCGCGGCGCGGTGCTCGGCGCGGGCGTGATCCTGACCGCGTCCTCGCGCGTCTACGACGTCCCGCGCCGGCGCGTGCTGCGCGCCGCGGGGCCGGCGCGGGTGCTGGAGATCCCGGAGCGCGCGGTCGTCGTGGCCGGTGCGCGCCCGCTGGCCGACGAGTGGGCCCGCGGGCAGGGGCTCGCGGCCGCGGCGGCCATCATCATCAAGGACCGCGACGCTTCGACCGACGCGCGCGCGGTGCTCGAGGAGGGGTTGCGTCGATGAGCCCGGTTCCGGCCCGGCGCGTGCAGGGCCTCAAGCGCACGCTGATCCGCGAGATTTTCGAGTCCGCGCCGCCCGACGCGCTGAACCTCGGGCTCGGCCAGCCCGACCTCGAGCCACCGGTCCTGCTCAAGCAGGCGCTCGCGCGCGCCGCCTCGGAGGGGCCGTCGGGCTACGGCCCGACCGCCGGCGACCGCGAGCTGCGCGGGCTGATCGCCGCCTCGTACGCGGGGTTCGCGCGCGCCGGCGAGGACCTCCTGGTCACCGCCGGCTGCCAGCAGGCGACGTTCGTCGCGCTCGGCTGCCTGCTCGACCCCGGCGACGAGGTGCTGTTGCCCGACCCGGCGTTCCCCGGCGCCCTGCGCGCCGCCGAGGCCTGGGGCGCCGCGCCGCGCTTCTACCCGCTGCGCGCGGAACTCGGCTTCCACCTCGACCCGGACGAGGTGCTCGGGCTGGCCGGGCCGCGCACGCGCGCGCTGGTGGTGATCACGCCCTCGAACCCGACCGGGACCGTCGAACCGCGCGCGACGCTGGAGCGCCTCGTGGCCGAGACCGCGCGCCGCGGGATCGCGCTGGTCCTCGACGACACGTACCGCAGCCTGTACTGGCTCGCGGAAGGCCCGGCGCCGGGGGCGCCGCCCGCGCCCGAAGAACACGTCGTGCTCTGCGGCGGGCTCTCCAAGTCGGTCGCGCTGACCGGCTGGCGCCTGGGCTGGGCGATCTGCCCCGACCGCGCCTTCACCGCGAAGATGATCGCGATGCAGCAGACGGTCCTGACCTGCGCCCCGACGCCGACGCAGCGCGCGGCGCGGGTCGCCTTCACGCCCGACGGCGAGCGCGCGGCGGCCGAGATCCGCGCCCGCTTCGGCGCGCGGCGCGAGATGGTGGCGCGGATCCTCGGCGGGAGCGGCGTGCGGCTCGCGCCGCTGGAAGGCGCGTTCTACGCCTGGGCCGACGCCGGCGCCGCGGGCGGCGGGCGCGCCTTCGCCCGGCGGCTCCTCGAGGAAGACAAGATCGTCGTGATCCCGGGCGAGGCGTTCGGGAGCAGCTCGCCGGACTGGGTGCGGATCAGCTACGCGCAGGAGGACGCGGCGCTCGAGCGCGCGCTCCACGTCATCGCTTCGCGCCTGGCCTGACCTCCGGCACGAAGAACTCGAGCCGCGGCCGCGCCGGGACCTCCGGCTTGAAGGTGTTGGCCTCGATCGCCCCCGCCGCCGCGGAGATGCGCGCGCGCAGGGCCGGGTCGGCCGCGCTCTCGCGGGCCAGCCAGCCCTGCAGCAGCGACAGGTCGCTCGCGTCGGCGATCGCCAAAAGCCCCTCGAGCGCCCGCGCCTGCCGCACGGGGTCGGTTTCGTCGATCAGCGGGCGCAGGTGCGCCGCCACGTCGCGGCCCAGCCGGGTCGCGGCCCAGCGCGCCGCCTCGCGCACTCGCGGGTCGTCGTGCACCGTCATGCCGGCGACCCAGCGCGCGCAGGAGTAGTCGGTCGCCGTGCCGACCGCGAGCAGCGCGGCCAGCGTCAGCGACGGGTCGAGCGTGGCCCCGTCGATGACGGCGTTGCCGATCCGCTCCAGCGGCGCGTTCGCCGCGAGCCGGGCCGCGGCCCGGCGCACGTCGGCGGAGCGGCTGCCGAGGCCGATCGTGACCAGGTCGTTGATGCCGAAATCGACGCCCTGGCCCAGCGTGGCCCAGTTCCGGTCGTACAGGTCGAGGACGCGCAGCTTGGCCACGTCGTCGCCCTCGCGGAACAGCCCCGGCAGCGCGTTGCGCGCGAGGTCGAGCGTCTGCGCCAGGTCCTGCGCGGCGAGTTCTTCCAGCGCGCCGCCGGGCCGCTCGATGACCACGATCCGCGCCACGCGCGCCGCCCGCTCGACGGGCGAGCGGCTGCCGGCGATGCGGGCCTCGAATTCCTGCGCGGCCGCGCCGGCCCCGGCCGCGTCCCGCGCGGGCGCGGTGGCGCAGGCGGCGGATGCGGCGAGCGCGAGCGTCGCGCCCCAGGCTGCGAGCGTCGTGAGCTTCATGGCCTCATTCCTGTCCGAAGCGATCGAGGAACGCGCCGGGTCCCGGCGCGCGCTCGGCGACCGGCGCCGCCAGCCGCAGCACCGCCGCCGCGATCTCGCGGTACGCGACCCCGGCCGGGCTGTCCGGCCGCTCGACGACGACCGGCGCGCCGCGGTCCGACTCCGCCACCACGGCGGGGTCCATCGGGATCCGGCCGACGATCGGCACCCCGTGCTCGGCGGCGGCCTTGTCCACCAGCCCGCGGCCGAAGATCTCGGTCCTCTCGCCGCAGTGCGGGCAGGCGAAGTAGGCCATGTTCTCGACCAGGCCGAGCACCGGGACTTCGACCTTGCGGAACATCGCGATCGCCTTGACGGCGTCGATCAGCGCGAGGTCGTTCGGCGTGGTGACGACGATCGCGCCCGACATCTGCAGCGTCTGCGAGATCGTCAGCTGCGCGTCGCCGGTCCCGGGCGGGAAGTCGATGATCAGCTCGTCCAGCTCGCCCCATGCGACGTCGGACAGGAGCTGGCGGATGAAGTTGCCGACGATCGGCCCGCGCCAGATCACGGCGTTGTCGCGCTCGACGAAGAACCCCATCGACATCACGCGCACGCCGTGGGCCTCGAGCGGCAGCGGGTGGCCCTGCTCGTCCGCGACCTCGGGCCGGCGCCCCTCGAGGCCGAACATCAGCGGCGCCGACGGGCCGTGCACGTCGGCGTCGAGGAACCCGACGCGGCGGCCGAGGCGGGCCAGCGAGACGGCGACGTTGACGGCCACGGTGCTCTTGCCCACGCCGCCCTTGCCCGAGGCGATGCCGACGATCCGCGAGGCCCGCGGCCCCGCGGCCGGGGCGGGCGGCGGCGC
>JAGOJY010000116.1 GCA_017994815.1 Acidobacteriota bacterium | reverse complement strand
AAGCCGGCGACACCGGACTTAACCGACTCCGCAAAGGAATGCGCGTTGCCGTAGTACATCGAACTGAGGAGCAGTGCAGTCTTGTCCCCGAGTTCAAGTTTGATCATCCGCTGCAGATCGCTTGCAACCCGCGTTGCGTAGCAATCCTCGGATGTCCAGCATCCCCACCGTAATCCGGCCAGCCACCTCTCCCACCACGAGTCACCGACGAGGATCTGTTGTCCGTAGTCGTACGCGCCATAGAGAACCTCGTCTGCGGCCGTCGAGATCTGCACCATCGTCGACTCCGTCCAGCTCCATGCTTCGTCGTTGTCGTCGTTCGATCCCAGCTTCATGGCGAAGACGGCAACTGTCTCCTCGTCCGGGATCGCACGAAGGAGATTCACGTAGCCGGCGGGCGGAATCAGGTCGGTGTCACTCGACGGTTCGATGTCGAGGAAGAGCCCAATCCTCTCCTCGATCTGGGCGAGCGTCCATCCGCGCGGCGCCAGTTCCTGGAAGACTTGGTCGGCAACGAGTCTCGCCTGACCCACGACCTCGGCTGCGGCGGCCACCTCGAATCCGTCAAGCCAGTCACAGGGCACCTTGAGAATCTCGTTGATGCCGTCTCCGTTTTCATCGCGGAGGTCCTGGCAGCCGTTGAACCAGAGGCGAACGGCAGCATCGGGGTTGTCCGTGAGGAGCGCGCCGATGGAGGATGCGAGCGCCGGGACTGTAGAGGCTGCGAAAAAGGTACCGTCGGGACGGAGTCCGCCCGCGTTGGGGACATACAGGCTCACGCCGTGGTCAGCGAGTTGTGCACATCTGAGGAAATCAGCCGTCATCGTATAGGAATGTGGAGACGCAAGCGCGATCAGTTTGGACGGACTGGAAAGCAGTCGAACGTCGGCGCGTGCGGGCCCGACCTGCGAGAAGTGACTGATCGTGGCCATTACCGACTGCCGGTCGATGAACAGAAGAGGGAGGGTCTCGCGAAAGCGCCCTGAATCATCGAAGTCGTGGAGCAGGATGCCCGCGGGGCTCGCCCCTCCGCCCAGGTGTGGAAGGCGAATGACAGCGGCCCGCTCAAGGTGCAGGCCCTCGGGACTGAGTTTCACAGGCGGACCCATGAACTCGACGCCCGGCGGGAGGTCGGGAGCCTCGCTCACGTCATTGAAGCAAATGGAAGTTGCTTTGCCCAGCGCTCCCGCTGGTATCCAGAGCCGTGCGCCATCCAACGGGGACGCGGGATCCGAAACCCACAACTCTCCGCCGGCCACGCCGAGGATCGCTGACGCGTCGGCACCGACCATGAATTCAGTCCACTCCGTGGGCGCGTCGTCAGAGGTGTCCAACCGGCGGATGAGCTTGGGCTGGGCGCGGCTGGGGATGATGCCGGTCTGGGCGATGATGCTGACGTTGGCCGGGTAGTCGGCCAGGCCCAGGCTGTCGTTGGGGACGGTCCAGACGATGCGGCCGGCGTCGACATCGACATCGGCCTGGAGTCCGTCGGCGCCGGACGTGTGCGCATGCCCCTTGCGGTCGACGAACGTCACCAGGGTGACGTCCTCGGCGCCGTCGCCGTTGGTGTCGATGAGGAACTCGTACTGACCGTCGGGGCAGAGCCGGAGATCGTTGACGTCGATACCCTTGACCCTGTACTGCGGCGGATAGGGTCGCATCGACGTCTGGAGCGTGACGGTAAGGTCCTGGGTGTCGCCGCGGACGTCGAGCGAGGTGATGTCGACGCACGGGATATCGGCGTCACCTTCGGCATCGGCGATCTGCGCGATGGCGGGCGGTGCGAGTAGCAGCGCCACGACTGCGCACCAGTACCCAACGTGAATTCGCATTGTTGTTCCTCCCCTTCTGCATGGCCTATGAGCGATGGATCGGTTGCGCAGCCCCAGCGACGGCGCACCACCGACGCAGCAAGAATCGGGCCGGGTTGGAACGGCCCTGTCTTCGCCAGCGCGAGGCACGCAACCGGGACAATCAGGCGGGATCGACCGGACACGACGTCCTATCGGCAGGACGCGGGCGCATGCGACCCGCGGCTACCCGCCGTGCGGCGCTGACTGTCGAGACGTGCAGATGCACGCGGCATGGGGCGGCAAGAAGCCGGCAGGGACTACCGCGCCCAGCCCGCCCATCTGGCGGGCGCGCAGGAGAACGCCGCCGCTCAACGGGTGCCGCTGGGCGGCTGACCACCACCCGAAACTGCGAGCACACCCGTCCGGTATAGGTTCAGCGCCCTCGCCCTTGCGTTCGGTGGACAGCAGTAGGTCAACGCCCGCTGAACCTGTTCCGGCATGACGCCGCCGCCGACGTCGGTGACATCCCACAGCGCGGCGCAAAGCTGCTGCACATCGCTCGGGTTGCGCTCGGCCAGCTCGAACACGTGGTCAAAGGCTTCGACCGACACACGCCGCCGCCCCGCGGTGAATGGCTTGTCGAGGAACTGCTGGGAAGTCGCGCGCGGGAACTCGCCGACCTCAAGAACTCGCAGCGACTTGAAGAACGGGCTGGACGGTTCGCGGAAGAGCGGTTCGTGCCGCGCTCGCCGACGATCATCACGTTCTGCCCGGCCTCGAGACAAGATCGCAGCCGGTCCACGAGTTCGGGGCGCGGACGGAACGTCCTTGGTGACGACTTCGCCGTAGCGGAAGGGATTCATGATGCAGAGCTGCGTGATACAGACCTGGATCATGCGCAACTGCATCATTTGGATCGTTGTCGACCGGTTCGGTCGAAGGCCGCTCAGCGCGGCGCGCGACCTCGCTTGCGCGGCGGGGGCGGCGGCTCCGGCTGGGGCGCAGGCTCGGAGCCGCGCAGCGCGAGTTCGCGCGCCAGCTCGCCCGCGCGCTGGTAAACCGGGGCGAGCAGCTCCGCCAGCGGGATCGTGGCCGACGGCGGGTCGCCGAGCTGGCGCAAGAGCGCGGCGGGCGCCGCGGGCGGCTCCACGCGCACGCGCAGGCGGTCGAGCGCGGCGCGCGGCGCGTCGTAGTCCGCGGGGGCAATCCCTTCCAGCGACACCGCGGCGACGGGCTCGGCCTGCGGGGCGCGCGGCTCGGCGGTGTCGGCGTCCGCGCGCCGGCGCCGCAGGCCGTCCAGCACCTGCTCGCGGTTGCGGCCGCGCAGCTCGAACAACAGGAACGGATCCTTGTCGAACGCCTCGGCCAAGACGTAGTGCGTGGCCGCCACGTGCTTGCACGGGTTGGCCCAGTCCGGGCAGGAGCATTCGGTGCCGAGGTCGCGCTCGGCGGCCGGGAACAGGCTCAGCCGCGCCGCGTGGAACGCCTCGTCGATCTGCTCCGGCATCCGCCCCGACAAAAGCTCGACCGCGAACACGACCCGCGCCGCCATCGCCCCGATCGCGCGCTCCCACGCGGCGTCGCTGAAGGTCGCGATGCGGATCGTGACGCGGTACGGCGTGCGGCGCGAGCCGGTGACGTGCGCCGTGACCTTGCCCGGCGCGACCACGAGGTCGTGCGCGCGGCCGGCGCGGGCGTAGGTCCGGCCGCGCGCGAGGCGGTTGGTGTAGTTCCACGACAGCCGTTCCAGCGATTCGATCCAGCGCCGGCCCCACCACGTCGCGCCGATTTTCTTCACGCGGATGCCGTGCTCGGGCGGCGCCAATTTCGGCGGCTGCGGCGGGTAGAAGCGGTCGAAGCGGTCCCAGCGGCTCATCGGCCGGCCCCCGGGTCCCCCGCGTCGTCGGTGACGACGACGGCGTTCGGCGACAGCGCGAACAGCTCGCGCAGCGCGGTGTCGTCCAGCTCGGTGATCCACTGCTCGCCGGCGCCGACGATGCGCTCGGCGAGGGCGCGCTTTTTCGCCAGCATCTCGTTGATCTTCTCCTCGACCGTCCCGGCGCAGAGCAGCTTGTGCACCTGCACCGCGCGCGACTGGCCGATGCGGTAGGCGCGGTCGGTGGCCTGGTCCTCGACGGCCGGGTTCCACCAGCGGTCGTAGTGAAAGACGTGGTTGGCCGCGGTGAGGTTCAGCCCGGTGCCACCGGCCTTGAGCGACAGCACGAACACCCGCGGGGCGCGCGGGCCGTCCTGGAAGCGCGCCACCAGCTCGTCGCGCTTCGCGCGCGGGACGCCGCCGTGCAGGAACGGCACGTCCTCGCCGAGCCGGCGCGACAGCTCGGCCACCAGCCGGTCGCCCATCTCGCGGTACTGGGTGAAGACCAGCGCGCGGTCGCCGGCCGCGACGACCTCCTCCAGCATCTCCGACAGCCGCGCCAGCTTGCCCGAGCGCCCGGCGAGCGGGCCGGCCTCGCCCAGGTACTGCGCGGGGTGGTTGCAGATCTGCTTCAGCGCGGTCAAGAGCGCCAGCACCAGCCCGCGCCGCGCGATCCCCTGCGCGGACTCGATCTCGCGCATCACCTCGTCCACCGCGGCCTGGTACAGCGAGGCCTGCTCGCGGGTCAGGGTGCAGATAACGTCCATCTCCTGCTTGGCCGGCAGGTCCCGGATCACGGCCGGGTCGCTCTTCAGCCGGCGCAGCACGAACGGGCGCACGACGCGCGCCAGCCGCTCGGCGACGTCGTCGCGGTTGTAGCGCTCGACCGGGATCGCGACTTCGCGGCGGAAGGTCTCGAGCGGGCCGAGCAGCCGCGGGTTGAGGAACTCCGAGATCGACCACAGCTCGGCCAGGCGGTTCTCGACCGGCGTGCCGGTCAAGGCGAAGCGGTGCGCGGCGCGCAGCGCGCGGGCCGCGCGCGCGGTGTGCGAGGCGGCGTTCTTGATGTTCTGCGCCTCGTCCAGCGCGGCGACCGACCACTCGACCCCGCCGAGCAGCTCCGCGTCGCGGCGCAGAAGGCCGTACGTCGTGAGCACGATCGCGCCGGCCGGCGCGGCGGCGAGCTGGCGCGCCTCGCGCCGGCGATCGGCGCCGTAGTGCCGCAGGACGGGCAAGGACGGCGCGAAGCGCGCGATCTCGCGCTCCCAGTTGCCGAGCACCGAGGTCGGGCAGACGAGCAGCGCCGGGCGCGCGTCGTCCGGCGCGCGCTCGCGGCGGTGCAGCAGGAACGCGAGGAGCTGGATCGTCTTGCCCAGGCCCATGTCGTCGGCGAGGCAGGCGCCGAGGCCGAGCCCGGCCATCTGCGCCAGCCAGCGCAGGCCGCCGACCTGGTACGGGCGCAGCGTGCCGGCGAGCCCGCGCGGGACCGCGGCCGGGGCGTGCCGGCCGGCGGGCTCGCGCGCGCCGCGCAGGCGCGCCACGACCTCGGCCAGCGCGCCCTCGGCGACGACCTCGACCGGCGCCGCCGTCTCGGGGCGGCGCACGGCGCCGCCCAGCGCGGCCGCGAGCGCCTCGTGCGCGGCGAGCGGGGGCGGCGGCTCGCGCAGGAGCCGCTCGACCTGCTTCAGCTCGCCGGGATCGACCGCGACCCACTGGCCGCGGAAGCGCGCGACCGGCGCCTTGAGCTTGGCCAGGGCGCGCAGCTCGGCGGCGGTGAGCGGGTCGTCGCCGAGCGCGGCCTCCCAGCGGAACTCGACCAGCTCGCCGACGCCGAGCGCGGCCAGGCCGGTCACGGCGCCGGCGGTCTTCGTCGCCGCGCCGCCGACGCGCATGCGCAGGCGCAGCCGGCGCCGGCCGGAGGGGGTCAGCTCGGCGGGCAGGATCACGCCGAGGCCGGCCTCGGCCAGCGCGGGGCCGGCCTGCGTCAGGAACTCCCAGGCCTCGGGCGGCTCGAGCAGGACCGCCTCGGGGCGAGCCTCGTCGAGGCAGCGGCCGACCGGCGGGAACAGGCGCGCGGCGGTGCCGAGCCCGCGCAGGAGCTGTTCCTCGGGCGCCTGGAGCGAGGCCGCGAGGCGCGGGACGCGGCGGCCGCCGCGCCAGACGTCGGCCGCCGGCACGAGCAGGCTCGGGTCGTCCGGCGCCTGCAGGAAGAAGCGCAGCGGCAGCGGACCGGCGTCGGCGGGCAGCTCGAGGCGCAGGCACGGGCGCGCCGCGCGCGCGTCGGTGCCGAGCGCGGGCCGGGCCCAGGCGTGGAGGTCGGCGAGCAGCGTGCGCTCCTCGAAGCCGGCGGGCGCGAAGAAGGGGTCGGGGCCGGTCAGCGCGGCGGCGAGGCGCCGCTCCCAGGGCCGGCGCTCGGCGCGCGGCGCGCGCTCGGCCTCGCGGGGCGGGTTCGCCGCGCGGGCGAGGACGTCGGCGGTCGCGTCGAGGAAGGCGCGCAGGAGGGCGTCAGGGGCCCAGGCCCGCGGGCCCGCGGGCGCCGGTGCGGGGGCCGGCGGCGGCGCGGGCGCGGAGGCGGCCGCCTTGCGGCGGCGGCGCGGCGGGGGCGCCGGGGCGGGCTCCGCCGCCGCGACCGGCAGGGCGTGGGCCGCGGGCGGGAGCGCCTGCGCGAGCTGCGCGACGCGCTCGGCGTCCTCGGGCGCCGCGAGCGCGACGGCGAAGCACGCCTCGAGGCCCGCGTCGGTGGCGACGACGCGCGGGACGATCCGCTCGCGGCCGACCAGCTCCAGCGCCAGCTTGGCGGCGAGGCTCCAGGCGGCGAGCGAGGCCGGGGCGCGCGCGGCTTCCTCGGCGGTGAGCGCGG
>JAGOJY010000011.1 GCA_017994815.1 Acidobacteriota bacterium | reverse complement strand
CACCTGGTCCAGCTCCAGCAGGCCGAGGCGCCAGAGTTCGAGGTCCCGGGCCGCTGCCCGCGTGCCGGTTCCGTTGTCGAGGGCGCTGCTCACGACACCACCCCACCTGACGTTGCAGATGGTACCAGCGCCCGCTCGGCATTTCAACTGGATAATCGAGAAATCTTTCCCGTAATGGCACATTCCGCGGACCACGCTGCGGCCGACTTGCGCGGCACACCGCATGAACGACGACCGACTCCGTGCACCGCACCGCCGTCATGGCCGGGCCGCCTGGCGGCGGCCCGTACGACGGTGAGTGGGGACAGGTGTAGCCACCTGTGCGCGCGCGATAGACTCTCGGCCGCGTGGAGGCGATCGTGGCTGAAGTGGAACCCGGCGAGTGGGTCGCGGGCTGGCGCGAGCGCGTGGAGAGCGGGCTGTCCGCGGCGCTCGCCGACGGGGAGATCCCGCCCGAACTGCTGGAAGCCATGCGCTACTCGGCGCTGGGCGGCGGCAAGCGCCTGCGCCCGCTGCTCGTCTTGGCGGCGTGCCGCGCCTGCGGCGGCGACGAGGAGCAGGCCCTGCCGGCGGCGCTCGCGGTCGAGATGATCCACGCCTACAGCCTGGTCCACGACGACCTGCCGGCGATGGACGACGACGAGCTGCGGCGCGGCCGGCCGACGACGCACGTCGCGTTCGGCGAGGCGCTGGCGATCCTCGCCGGCGACGCGCTCCAGTCGCGCGCGTTCGAAATGCTCGCCCGCGCGCGGCCCGCCGAGCGCGTCGCCGCGCAACTCGCGGTGCTCGCCCGCGCTGCCGGCGCGCCGGGCATGGCGGGCGGGCAGGCGCTCGACCTGCTCGCCGAAGGGCGCGACGTCGACGAGGCCGGCGTGGAGGCGATCCACCGGCTGAAAACCGGCGCCCTGTTGACCGCCTGCTTCCGGCTCGGCGCCCTCGCGGCGGGCGCCCCGGCGCCCGTCGTCGAGACGTTGACCGCGGCCGGGCGCGAGATCGGCCTGGCGTTCCAGATCCAGGACGACGTCCTGGACGTGACCGCGAGCACGGCCGAGCTGGGCAAGACCGCCGGCAAGGACCAGCGCGCGAGCAAGGCCACGTGGCCCGCGGTTGTCGGACTCGACGAGTCGCGGCGCCGCGCCACCGAGTTGCTCGCGTCCGCGCTGGCGCGCCTGGCGCCCCTCGGTCCGACGGCGCACCCGCTGGTGCGGCTCGCGCGGCAGAGCGTGGAGCGCGCCTCGTGACGACCCCGGCGGGCCGGCCCCGGCGCCGCCTCGACGTGGCGCTGGTCGAGTCGGGGCTGGCCCCGACCCGCGAGCGCGCGCAGGCCCTGATCCTCGCGGGCCGCGTGCGCGTGGACGGCCGCCTCTCGGACAAGCCCGGGGCCGCGATCCCTCCGGGCGCGCTCGTCGAACTCGCGCCCGGCCCGCGGCCGTACGCCTCGCGCGGTGGCCTCAAGCTGGCCGGCGCGCTCGACGCGCTCGCGATCGACCCGGCGGGCTGGCAGTGCCTCGACATCGGCGCATCGACCGGCGGGTTCACCGACGTGCTCCTGCGCCGCGGCGCCTCGCACGTCACGGCCGTGGACGTCGGCCGCGGCCTGATCGACGCCGGCCTGCGGGCCGACCCGCGGGTTGCGCTGGTCGAGGGCGTCAACGCGCGCTACCTGTCGCCGCAGCTGGTCCGGCCGCCCTACGACCTCGCCACGCTCGACGTTTCGTTCATCTCGCTCGTGCTGGTCCTGCCCGCGGTGCTGCCGCTCGTCCCCCGCGGGCTGGTGTTGGGGCTGGTCAAGCCGCAGTTCGAGCTGTCGCCCAGGGAAGTCGGCCGCGGCGGCGTGGTCCGCGATCCCGCCCTGCGCGCCCGCGCGGTCGGGCGCGTCTGCCGCTTCCTGGCCGACGCCGGCCGCGCCATCCGCGGCATCGCGGCCTCTCCGGTCGCCGGCCCGAAGGGCAACCGCGAGGTGTTCGTGCTCGCGGCCCCGGACGGCGGCATGATGGAGGCCGGGTGGACGGCACGAATCGAGGAGGAAACCCGCCGTGAGCCTTCCTGAGCGCGCGCGCCGCGTCGCCGTGTTCACCAAGCCGCATCCCGATGCGCCCGCGGTGCTGCGCCGGGTCGCGGCCTGCCTCGAACGCCACGGCGCGGAGCTGTTGCCGGACGAGGTGACCGCCGAGGCGCTCGGGATCGCGACCTCGTTCCCGCGGCGCGAACTCGGCCGCGACGCCGACCTGGCGGTCGTGGTCGGCGGGGACGGGACGCTCCTCGGCGCGGCGCGCGCCGTCAACGCGCACGAGACGCCGATCCTCGGCATCAACCTCGGCAACCTCGGCTTTTTGACCGAGACGCGCTGCGAGGAGGTGGACGAGGTCCTCGGCGCCGCGCTCGTCGGCAAGGCCGCCGTCGACCCCCGTGCGGCGCTGGCCGTGACGCTCAACGACGAGCCGCCGGCCGAGGGCGGGATCGCGCTCAACGACGTGACGATCTCCAAGGTCGGCGTGGCCCGGCTGTTCACGCTGTCGCTGTTCGTGGACGGCGAGTGGGTGACCGACTACCGGGCCGATGGCCTGATCCTCGCGACGCCGACCGGCTCGACCGCCTACAGCCTCTCGGCCGGCGGCCCCGTCGTCGCCCCGGACGTGGACGCGCTGCTCGTCGCGCCGATCTGCCCGCACAGCCTCTCGCAGCGCCCGCTGGTGCTGCCGGGCCGGGCGCGGGTCACGATCGAGCTGCCGGAAGGCCAGCGCGCCGACGGCGTGCAGGTCACGCTCGACGGGCAGGTGGACTTCCCGATCGCGCCCGGCGACACGCTGCGCGTGGCGCACGCCGCGCACGGCGTGCGCCTCGTCCGGCCGACGCGGCGTTCGTTTTTCTCGCTGTTGCGCGACAAGCTCGGGTGGGGACAAAGGTGAGGCGCGGTTTCCTCGTCGCGATCGTCGCCGCGCACCTCGTCGCCGCGGGCGGCGGCGCGACCACCGCGCGCGTGCTCTCGAACGAACTGCCCGACATCGAGAACCTCGACCTGCTCGACCTGCCGCGGACGACGCGCCTTCTCGACCGCAACGGCGAGGTCCTGCACTCGTTCGCCGAGCAGCGCCGGACGCCGGTTGCGTTGAACAAGATCAGCCCGTGGTTCCTCAAGGCGATCATCGCCACCGAGGACCCGCGCTTTTTCCAGCACTTCGGCATCGACCTGCAGGCGATCGCGCGCGCCGGGGTGCGCACGATCACCACCGGGCGCTGGGGCGTCGAGGGCGGCAGCACGATCACCCAGCAGCTGGCCCGCGACTGGTTCCTGCACCCGGAGAAGACGCTGACGCGCAAGCTGCGCGAGGCGTACCTGGCGATGCTGATCGAGCGGCGCTACTCCAAGCAGGAGATCCTCGAGCTGTACGTGAACCGGATCTACATGGGCCACGGCCGCTACGGGATCGAGGACGCCGCGCAGTACTTCTTCGGCCGCGCGGCGGCGGACCTGACGCTCTCGCAGGCGGCCCTGCTCGCGGGCCTGCCCCAAAGACCCGAGGGACTCTCTCCGGCCCGCTACCCGGACCGCGCGCTCGCGCGCCGCAACCACGTCCTCGACCGGATGGTCACCGAGGGGCTGATCGACGCCAAGACCGCCGCGCAGGCCAAGAAGGCGCCGCTCGGGATCGTCAAGGAGCTGCCGCGCCCGCTGAGCGCGCCGTACTTCGTCGAGGAGGTGCGGCGCTGGGTGCTCAAGCAGTTCGGCGAGGAGGCGCTGTACCGCGACGGGCTGGTCGTGCACACGACGCTCGACCCCAAGCTGCAGCGCGCGGCGGAGCGCGCGGTGCAGGCCGGGCTCGAGGCCCACGGCCGGCGCCGCCGCGACCTGCCGGCGGCGCGCCCGCTGCCGGAGGGCACCGACGCCGAGTCGTACTACGACCCGTCGTGGCACGACGTCCCGCGCGCCGGCGACATCCTCGCGGCGGTGGTGCTCGCGTCCGACCGCGAGCGGGCGGTCCTGCGCGTCGCGCAGCAGCGGCTCGCGTTCGGCGCGCGGGAGCTGGCGTGGACGGGCATCACGAAGATCGACCGGGCGCTGCCCGCGCGGACGATCGTGCCGATCCGGGTCGTCGAGGCCTCGCCCGGCGGCGAGATCCGGCGCGCGGAGCTGGCCGCGGAGACCGACGCCAACGCCGCGCTGTTGGCGCTGGACGCGCGGACCGGGCAGGTGCTGGCGCTGGTCGGCGGCAAGGACTTCGGCGCGAGCGAGTTCGACCGCGCGATGCAGGCCAAGCGGCAGGCCGGATCGGCGTTCAAGCCGTTCATCTACGCCGCGGCGCTCGGACAGGGGTTCCTGCCGGGCCAGCTGCTCCTCGACGTCCCGACGGTCTGGATCGAGCCGGGGCTGCCGCAGCCGTACCAGCCCGAGAACTACGACCGCACCTACGAAGGCCTGGTCACGCTGCGCCACGCGCTCGAGCACTCGCGCAACATCCCGACGATCCGCCTGCTCGACGCGCTCGGCTACGGGCCGGCGGTCGAGATCGCCCAGCGCATGGGCGTGTCCGACGATCTGAAGCCCTACCCCTCCCTCGGCCTCGGCGCGTTCGAGGTGCGGCTGGTCGACCTCGTCGCGGCCTACGGGGCCTTCGCCAACGGCGGCGTGCTGGTCTCGCCGGTCCTCGTCACGTCGGTCGACGGCACCCAGCAGGAAACGATGTGGAAGTCCGAGACGGGCACGCGGGAGGTCCTCGACCCCGGGATCGCCGCGATGATGGTGTCGCTGATGCAGGGCGTCGTGCAGCGCGGGACCGCGCGCAGCGCGCTGTCCCTCGGCCGGCCCGTCGCCGGGAAGACCGGCACGACCGATTCGTACACCGACGCGTGGTTCGTCGGCTTCACCCCGAGCCTGGTGGTCGGCGTTTGGATCGGTCACGACCAGCCGAAGACGCTCGGGCGCGGCGAGACCGGCACGAGCGCGGCGCTGCCGATCTGGATCGACACTCTGCGCGAGGGGCTGGCCGGCGAGCCGGCCGAGGAGTTCGCGCTGCCGCCCGGGCTGGAGCAGGTGGACGTCGACCTGCCGACCGGCCTGCGTCCCGGCTCGCTCCCGGGTTGCCAGAACGTCATCCGCGAGACGATCCCCGAGGGGCGCGAGCCGCTGCGCGAGTGCGGCTACCGCGACCAGCTGCGGGAGCAGCTCCCCTACCCGCTCCAGCGCTACCCGATCCGCAGCGATGGCGCGCTGATGATCCCCGCCGTGGAGGCCGCGCGCCTCGCCGCGCAGTCGCCCGACTCGTTCCTGGTCGGCAGTGCCGGGCACTCGCTGCGCTACAGCTGGGTCCGCGGCAAGGACGAGGACGGCAGCCCCGAGTTCGCCGGCGGCATGATCCCGCTCGCCTGGGGCGAGGCCGAGTGGCGGACGTTCCTGCGCCAGCTCCCGCTCGCCACCGAGGACGCGCGGCTGGTCGAGCGGCGCGGCGTGGACGGCTGGCCCGCCGAGGTCCTGCCGATCAATCGCAGCGGCACCGTCCAGCCGATCCCGGTCCCCGAGGATCCCTGAGCCCGGGCCCGGCGCGGCGCGGCCTTTTCCGCTATGGTCTACGCCCCGCGGGCGTTCCCAGGCCCGCGCGAGGGGACGGGGACCGTGGAAATCGAGACCATCGGCTCGCCGTTGCTGTGGGCCGGCTTTCTGGCGTTCGTGCTGGCGATGCTCGCGCTCGACCTCGGCGTCTTCCACCGCAAGGCGCACGAGGTCGGCGCCCGCGAGGCCGCCACTTGGAGCGCCGTCTGGATCGGCCTCGCCGCGCTGTTCAACGTCGGCGTGTACTGGTGGTTCGGCCCCCAGCGCGCGCTGGAGTTCACGACCGGCTTCCTGATCGAGAAGGCGCTGGCCGTGGACAACATCTTCGTCTTCGTCGTGATCTTCACCACCTTCGCGGTCCCCCGCGCGTACCAGCACCGGGTCCTGTTCTGGGGCGTCCTCGGCGCGCTCGTCATGCGCGCAGCGTTCATCTTCCTCGGCGCCGCGTTCCTGCAGCGGTTCCACTGGGCGATCTACGTCTTCGGCGCGATCCTCGCGATCACCGGCGTCAAGCTGCTGCTGCAGCGGCACCAGGAGCTGCACCCGGAGCGCAACCCGCTGGTGCGGGCGTTCCAGCGGCTGTTCCCCGTCACCCACGAGTTCGCCGGTGACAAGTTCACGGTCGTCCGGCAGGGACGGCGTTACGCGACGCCACTCCTGCTGGCGCTGGTCGCCGTCGAGTTCACCGACCTGGTCTTCGCCATCGACTCGATCCCGGCGATCTTCGCCGTCACGTCCGACCCGTTCATCGTCTTCACGTCGAACATCTTCGCGATCCTCGGGCTGCGCTCGCTGTACTTTCTGCTGGCCGGCGCGATCACGAAGTTCGCGTACCTGAAGATCGGGCTGTCGCTGGTCCTGGTGTTCGTCGGGCTCAAGATGCTGCTGATGGACGTCTACAAGATCCCGATCGCGCTCTCGCTGGCGGTGATCGCGGCGATCCTCGGCGCCTCGATCGTTCTCTCGTGGCTCCGCCCGCCGGCGCGGGCCAGGACCGGCCCGTCCGCTCCGCGAGCGCGCTGAAGCGACGGCATCGAGGTCCCGGCCCAAGAGCGGTCCCGCCAGCAGCACGCGCGCTTGTCGGCCGACGTCTCTGTCGATATCCTCGGCGCGTGGAAGATGCCCGCCAAATCGATGCCGCCTGGCGCGAGGATTTCGCAGCGGCGCTGCGGCGCCCGCTCCCGGTTCGGATGGAGTACGCGTTCATCCGTACGCCGCAACCGGTGATCGACGACGCTCCGTATCGCGTTTTCGAGACGATGCAGGACTACCGGCGATGGTGCCGCGAGGCACTGCCGTCGTGGCTCGGTCTTGACTGACCGCGCTTTCTCGTACCGCCAGGGGGAGGTCCTCGCCGAGGCGTTCGCCCGGCATGGCGTCGATTACGTGTTCATCGGCAAGTCCGGCGCCATATTCCACGGTTTTCCCGACACGACGCAGGATGCCGATTTGTTCCCGCGCAAGTCGGCGGAGAACGGCCGCCGCATCGCCGCCGCCCTGCGCGAACTCGGTTTTCCCGTCGACGACCGTCTCGAGCGGGAACTCGCCGCGGGCAAGGACTTCGTCCAGATCCGCAGCGGCCCGTTCGATCTGGACCTGGTCTTTGCACCCGACGGCCTCGACTCGTACGACGAGACCAAGGAGAGATCGACGCTGATCGAGGGTCGCTTCCCCGTCGCCAGCATCGAGGACATCATCCGCAGCAAGAGAGCCGCGAACCGACAGAAGGACCGCGAGTCGCTGCCCCGGCTGGAAGCGTTTGCCGCCTACCTGCGCTCCGGGGGCGGGCCGGGACGCTGATCCGCGTCCGTAAGTCTTGAGGTGGCACGCGCGCGTCGCTGCACAACGAACGACCGCCGATGTCCGCATCGTCCCGACTAACCGCTGCGGCGGTCATCGTTGAGGTTGTCGCCGCGCCCCGCTCGTCGTAGAAGATCGGCGACAGCACCCGCTGCCATCGACGAGAGCAAAGGCCCCGCGCACTCCCGAGGGGGGAGGACGCGTAGCTCTTGGGCGATCGGGCGCCTCGCTGGCGTGAGGGGGGCGGCACTCCCCGATGACGCCGTCCCGGAAGAGAGGTGCTGCATGTGTACGAAGCGGTTTGCCTGCTCTCTCTCTCTCTTTAGTCTCGTCCTGCTGAGCTGCGCGTTGACCCCGGCGGTTCACGCGCAGTGCGTCGGTGAGGACGACCCGATCTATGCCCTGATCTGCATCCAGGAACCGCATGTCTGCCCGCTGACCGAAGCCTGGGTCGAGCCCGATGCCACGGATCCGCAGGGAACGACCGTGGTCGTACGGGTGCCGGACAGCACGCTCAACGCAGTGGGGGTCAAGGTCACGCTGTACACCTCGGCGTGGACACCAGACCCGCCCTCGCACCATTACCAGAAGATCTGGGAGCACCTCTCGACGGAAGACGCACCGGCGGAGGGTTGGCCGCCCGGAACCGAGATCCGGGTGGGCGTCCCCGGCCTCTTGGAGAATGCGATCAATGACCTGAAGATGAACGACTTCAAGGTGTCGGTGAAGTGGTCCGACGGCTCGTTCAGTTGCCCGTCGGTCATGCAGTGGATCTCGACCCCGGATTTCCCGTCCCAGGCGACGCCCTCGATGGAGATCGGCCCGCCGCTGCCGGCCGGTACGACAATGAAGGTCTGGGACACGTTCGAGCGCCCCACGACCACGACGAGAGGCTACGGGCAACCGTGGCTCCCACACGGCGACGGCCTCGGGCCGTTGAAGGTGTACACCCCGTCCGACGCCTTGGCGAACACACCGGGCGGCGAGGCGGACCTGACGATCTGGGAGTGGGCGACGGGCCAGGGCTACGCCCTTGGGGAGTGGACCTCCTACTTCTGGTACGAGCGGCAGGTCGAGACGCACCAGCACAGCTTCGCGCAGATGCTGGTGCGGGTGAACCGCGCCAGCCTGCAGAACCCGCTGTGGAAGTACAACCTGCAGGTGCAGGCGCGCGTCGGCCCGCCCTACCTGCAGCCACCCTATCAGCAGTGGGTGATTCCCTCGTACTCGGCCAAGCTGATCCTCGGCGCCCGGGGCTGCACCAGTCCCGCGATCATCCTGTTCCGCCACGACGAGTACGGCACCGCCAACTGCCTGCCCGATGGCGGGCTGCACGTCAACCCGGACGTCGGCGGCGTGATCTGCGACGGCAGCCCGGAACGCAAGGTGCCGCCGCTCGACCTGCCGGACCCGGTTCTCAACGCGCAACTGCCGGACCAGACGCCGAAGGGCGCGCCGGCCGAGGCGAGCCTCCCGGTGTGGCTCCGGATCGAGGTCGACAACGATTACCAAGGTCGCCCCGTGATCAGGGGCTCGGCCTGGTGGTGGGTGGACCCCGACCCCAACGTCACCGGGGACGAGCACTGGGACTTCTGCGCGGCCGAGCGCACGGACACGGATGAGCAACGACTGCTGTACCTCGGCAAGTGGGGTGCGAGCTTCCACGACGCCGAGTACTTCGGCGATGTTTTCGCCGCGGGCGACGGCAGCCAGTGATGCGGAAACGTGGGCCGGCATTTTGGCCGGGACTCGCGGCGGCCGCTGTTCTGGCCGCCGCGGGCCTCGGCCCGGTCGCGCTCGGCCAGGGGCCGATCGTCATCGACCTGGCCACCGATCCCGACGCGGTGCGGATCGATGGCGACGATCTGGGCGACCACGCCGGGGTGCGGATGGCAACCTGCGACATCAACGGCGACGGCATCGCCGACCTGCTCGTCGGCGCCGACGAGGGCGATGGCCCGACCGACACGTGCGGTGACTGCGGCGACGCCCACGTGATCTACGGGCGCCGGCGGGCCTGGCGCGGACCGAAGACCATGGCCGGCACGCGCGACGTGCGCGTCACGGGCGAGCGGCCGACAGACCTGTTCGGCCGCGGCCTCGCCTGCGGCGACGTCAACGGCGACGGCTACGGCGACATGGTCGTCGGCGCCTGGAATGCTGACCGCCAGCGTCCCGACGGGACGCTCATCATCGGTGCCGCGTACGTCGTCTTCGGAAGCCCAGGGCTGCCGACCGAGATTCGTGTCGGAACGATGGGACCGGTGATCTACGGCGAAGCGCGCTTCGGCGCGCTGACGACCTCCCCGGCCGTCGGCGACGTCAACGGCGATGGGACCACGGACGTCGCGATCGACGACGAGTACTGGGAGGTCGCGCCGGGGAACAGGCCCGGGCGCGCCTACGTCCTGTTCGGCCGAACCCAATGGCCGTCCCAGATCGACCTGCGGTACGACGCCGACGTCAAGATCCAGGGCGGGGCGACGTTCGACGACCTGGGCGTGGCGACGATCGCGGGCGATCTCGACCGCGACGGGACGGCGGAACTGGTGGTCGGCGCCTGCGGTGGCGACGGGTACAACAACAACCGCAGCTCCGCCGGCGACGTGAACGTCTTCCGCGGTCGCGCGGCGTGGCCGGCCTTCATCGACCTCGCGGTGCAGTCGCCGGACATGCTGGCGTACGGGGCCGACCCCGGGGACCAGGCCGGGGGCGTGTCGAGCCTGGCGATCGGCGATCTCGACGGCGACGGGTCGAGCGAGCTGCTGGTGGGCGCCGACCTCGCGGACGGTCCGGCGAATGGCGAGGCCGAGGCCGGCGAGGTCCGCACCGCCGAAGTCGGCTCCTCGCTCCCGCCGGTCGTCAACCTCCGGACGTCCAGCGATTCGGTCGTCTTCGGGGCCAGTGCTGGTGATCACTTCGGCGCGTTCCTCCGCTCGGGCGACGTCAACGGCGACGGTTTCGACGACGTGGTCGCGAGTTCGGGTTACGGCGACGGTCCGGGCGACCAACGTGCCGACGCCGGCGAGGTCAGCGTGATCTTCGGCCGGTCGGCGTTCCCGGAGAGGTTGGACCTCGGCCTCGACCTCCCGGACCTGCTCGTCTACGGCGCGCTCGCCTCCGACACGCTGTTCGCCACCGCGTTGCCGGATCTCAACGACGACGGCCTGTTGGAGATCGCGGCAGCGTCGGCCGTGGACAGCACGACGCGACTGTCCTCGGTCTGGCTGATCAGCCCGTTCGACGTGGACGGCGACGGGATCACGCAGCTTCCGGACAACTGCCCGCTCGTCGCCAACCCCGACCAGGCCGACGCCGACGGTGACGGGCGGGGCGACGCCTGCGCCACCGACTGGGACGGCGACGGCCTGGACGACACGGCGGACTGCGCGCCCGCGAAAGCCCAGGGCGGCACTCCGCAGGAGGTGCCCGGCCTGCACTTCACCACGCCCGACGATCTCGCGTGGAGCCCAACAGCGTTCGCCGACCGCTACGACATCCTGCGCGGCGCGCCGGCGTCGCTCGCCGCCGGCGACTACGGCGCCTGCGAGAACGAGCACGACCCCGAACCGGCCGACACCACGTTCGTCGATCCCGAGACGCCCGCGGCCGGCGCCGGCTTCACCTACCTGGTGCGCGGTCGCAACGACCTCTGCCGGCTGGCCGGGACGTACGGCGCCGACTCCGCGGGAGACGAGCGCGTCAACTCGAATCCCGCCGGCTGCCCGTGAGCCTTCGTATGGGCGAATCACCGTTTCCGTCGCGTCTTGCCGCTGCCCAAACCCGCTTCGCGCGGATCGCGCTCGCGGCGGCCGCCGTTCTGGCCGCCGCGGGCCCCGGCCCGGTCGCGCTGGGCCAGGCGCCGATCGTGATCGACCTGGCCACCGATCCCGACGCGGTGCGGATCGATGGCGACGATCTGGGCGACCACACCGGGGTGCGGATGGCAACCTGCGACATCAACGGTGACGGCATCGCCGACCTGCTCGTCGGTGCCGACGAGGGCGATGGCCCGACCGACACGTGCGGTGACTGCGGCGACGCCCACGTGATCTACGGCCGCCGGCGGGCGTGGCGCGGGCCGCGGACCATGGCCGGCACGCGGGACGTGCGCGTCACGGGCGAGCGGCCGACAGACCTGTTCGGCCGCGGCCTCGCCTGCGGCGACGTCAACGGCGACGGCTACGGCGACATGGTCGTCGGCGCCTGGTACGCGGACCGCCAGCGCCCGGACGGGACGTACATGCGGGGCACGGCATACGTTCTTTTTGGGAACGCGTCACTTCCGGTGGAGATCAAGGCCGGCTCCTCGGGAGTCGTGATCTACGGTGAGATGCGGTTCGGTGAGACGGCCAAAGCGCCAGCCGTGGGGGACGTCGACGGCGACGGGATCGGGGATGTGGCAATCGACGAGGACTACTGGGAGCCGCCTCCTGGAACCGGGCGCGCGTACCTGCTGTTCGGCCGGACACAGTGGCCTTCGCAGCTTGATTTGCGGTATGACGCCGACGTCAAGATCCAGGGTGGGGCTTCCTACGACAGACTCGGGGTCGCGACGATCGCGGGCGATCTCGACCGCGACGGGACGGCGGAACTGGTGGTCGGCGCCTGCGGTGGCGACGGGTACAACAACAACCGCAGCTCCGCCGGCGACGTGAACGTCTTCCGCGGTCGCGCGGCGTGGCCGGCCTTCATCGACCTCGCGGTGCAGTCGCCGGACATGCTGGCGTACGGGGCCGACCCCGGGGACCAGGCCGGGGGCGTGTCGAGCCTGGCGATCGGCGATCTCGACGGCGACGGGTCGAGCGAGCTGCTGGTGGGCGCCGACCTCGCGGACGGTCCGGCGAATGGCGAGGCCGAGGCCGGCGAGGTCCGCACCGCCGAAGTCGGCTCCTCGCTCCCGCCGGTCGTCAACCTCCGGACGTCCAGCGATTCGGTCGTCTTCGGGGCCAGTGCTGGTGATCACTTCGGCGCGTTCCTCCGCTCGGGCGACGTCAACGGCGACGGTTTCGACGACGTGGTCGCGAGTTCGGGTTACGGCGACGGTCCGGGCGACCAACGTGCCGACGCCGGCGAGGTCAGCGTGATCTTCGGCCGGTCGGCGTTCCCGGAGAGGTTGGACCTCGGCCTCGACCTCCCGGACCTGCTCGTCTACGGCGCGCTCGCCTCCGACACGCTGTTCGCCACCGCGTTGCCGGATCTCAACGACGACGGCCTGTTGGAGATCGCGGCAGCGTCGGCCGTGGACAGCACGACGCGACTGTCCTCGGTCTGGCTGATCAGCCCGTTCGACGTGGACGGCGACGGGATCACGCAGCTTCCGGACAACTGCCCGCTCGTCGCCAACCCCGACCAGGCCGACGCCGACGGTGACGGGCGGGGCGACGCCTGCGCCACCGACTGGGACGGCGACGGCCTGGACGACACGGCGGACTGCGCGCCCGCGAAAGCCCAGGGCGGCACTCCGCAGGAGGTGCCCGGCCTGCACTTCACCACGCCCGACGATCTCGCGTGGAGCCCAACAGCGTTCGCCGACCGCTACGACATCCTGCGCGGCGCGCCGGCGTCGCTCGCCGCCGGCGACTACGGCGCCTGCGAGAACGAGCACGACCCCGAACCGGCCGACACCACGTTCGTCGATCCCGAGACGCCCGCGGCCGGCGCCGGCTTCACCTACCTGGTGCGCGGCCGCAACGAGTTTTGCCCGGCCGCCGGCAGCTACGGCCGCACATCGGACGGAACCGAGCGCACGAACCAGAACCCGCTGGCGTGCCCCTGACGCCGGCAGGGATCGTGATCGCGACGATCCCGTGACACCCGGCCGTACGACCGGGCGCGGTCCATCAGGCAGACGCCGTCCGGGCGTCTTCTTCCGCGGCGATGCGCACGCCTTCGCGCTCGTCTACCAGCAGCAGCAGCGCGCCGCCGACGACGAAGAACACCAAGAGCGAGCCGATCCCGAGCCGGCTCGATCCGGCGAGCTGGCCCACGACCGCGAACAACAGCGGGCCGATCAACCCGGCGAACTTGGAGCTCATGTCGTAGAAGCCGAAGAACTCCGCCGACTGCACACGCGGCGTCATGCTGCCGAACAGCGACCGGCTCAGCGCCTGGGAACCGCCCTGCACCAGGCCGACCATCCAGGCCAGGAGCCAGAAGTCCACCGCGCTCGACAGGAAGTAGGCCCAGATCGAGATCAGCGCGTAGACCGCGAGCGAGAGCAGGATCGAGGCCTTGGTCGTCATGCGGGCGGCGAAAGGCGCCAGGGCCCGCCGGCCGACGAGCCACGACAGCGCGAGCCCCGGCAGTTGGTTGAGCAAAAGCGCGACGACCGCGCGCGGCCCGCTGGTCACGCCCAGGCTGCCGGCGAACCAGCCGATCAGCGGGATGGTCAGCGCGTTGTAGACCAGGAGCGACAGCAGGAGCGGCTGGCGCGGGTGGTCCGGCCGCGGCAGCACGCCGAACATCAGCGCGAACGGGATCCCGACGAACTGCGTCACCAGGAGCGCGCCGATCAGGTCGGTGCGCCCGATCCCGACCTCGGCGCCGTAGATCGTGGCCATCTTGATGATCGTGCCGATGCCGTCGTTGAAGATCCAGAACGCGGCGATGAACAGCATGAGCTGGCGGAAGCGGCGGACCTCGCGGAACGTGCGCGCGAGGCGGCCGAAGCCGCCGCGCAGCGGGTTGACGCGCGCCTCGTGCTCGAGCCGCCGCGGGGCCGGCTCGCCCACGCGCAGGAACAGCGGGATCGAGAACGCGGCCCACCACACGGCAACGCTGAGGAAGCTGAGCCGCGTGCCGAGTTCCACCGGCTCGATCCCCAGCCGCGCCCCGAGCGCGTCGAGGCCGAACATCCGCGGCGCGGTGATCCACGCGATATTCAGCGCCAACAGCAGCCCGCCGCCGAGGTAACCCGCGGCGTAGCCGCGCGCGGAGACCTGGTCGATCTGGCCCGCCGGCGCGACGTGCGGCAGCAGCGCGTCGTAGAACACGATCGTCCCCGAGAAGCCGATCTCGGCCAGCACGAACAAGAGCGCGGCCCAGAACCAGTCCCCGCGCCCGATCGCGACCAGCAGCGCCGTGAACAGCACGCCCGGTACGAGGAAGCCGGCGAGGAAGCGCTTCTTCGATCCGCCGTAGTCGGCGATCGCGCCGAGCACCGGCGCGGCCAGCGCGATCGCGAGCATCGAGATGCTGTTGGTGTAGCCCCAGTAGCTGCTCGCGGTCGCGCGCGGGAGGTCGGCCGCCGCGACGGTGCTGAAGTACACCGGCAGGACGGCGGCCATGATCGTCGTCGCGAAGGCGGAGTTGGCCCAGTCGTAGAGGACCCAGGCGCGGATCGCGCGGGCGTCGGCGCCGGCGTTCACGGTCCCGCCACCGCGACGCGGCGCCAGTCGAGGCGCGCGAGATCCACGCCGCAGAGCGCGGCCAGGCCATCGGCCTCGGGGATCTCGCCGCGCCAGCGCGCCGTGAGCACGTAGCGCGCGCCGAACGCGACCGGCGCCGCCGCGCGCGAAGCCAGCGCCTCGTCGGCGTTCCACGGGGAACCCTCGATCGAGGGCTCCGCCAGGTCGGCGAGCACGGCGACGGGCGGTCGCGCGAGCCGCGCGGCGAGTTGCCGGGGATCGACAGTGGGCGCCCCGTCCCGCACCCCCGGCCGCACGACGAGGACGACGGCGGACCCGGCCCCCGGCGCGGCGTCGCCCTCGGCGAGGCTCACCGCGCCCGCCCCGCGGAGCAGTTCCAGGCGCGCCCGCGCGGCGGCCGCGACCGGCCCGGCGTCGGGCACGGCCCAGACCGTCACGGCGCCCCGGCGCGGCAGCAGCGCGGCCCAGCCGTCGAGCGGCAGCGCCTCGCCGGTGAGTTCCTCGACGGCGCGGTCGACGAGGGCCGCCGCGGCCGGCCCGGTCAGGCGCCCGCGCGCGTCGCGAGCGTCGCGGTGCAGGACCTGCACCAGGACCGGGCCGCGACCGGCGTCCGCGCGCGGCGGCGCGCTCGCGCAACCGGCGGCCGCCGCGCCGAGCAGGATCAGCAAGCCGAAGGGCGGCCTCACCGGGTCACCGCGGCGCGGCCGCTGCGCGTGAACTCCTCGTCGAGGTACTTCGCCTCGCGCAGATCGTCGGCCTCGCGCAGGAGGTCCGCGGTCCAGGCCGCCGGGCCCCTCTCGGCCCCGGCGGCGGACGCCAGCGCCGCCACCGTTTCCTCCCACAGCCGGTCCCGCGGCGCGCCGGCCAGCGCATCGGCGGCGAGCTGCCGCGCCGGGTCCCAGGCGCGCGCGAACTCCCGCAGCGCCTCCGGCTCGCGGACGAGCGGGAGCGCCGACTGCACCACCGCGCCGCGCCCCTGCCGGGCCAGCGCGACGCCGGCGACCTTGGTCCCGCCCACCACGACCTCGTCGCGGTCCGCGCGCAGGAAGCAGGCCGCGGCCCGCGCCGGCGGAGCGGAGCCGGTGAAGACCGCCGCCGGGAGCCCGCACCCCGCGAGGCCGCGCGCGAGCGCCCCGGCGACGAGCCGGGCCGCGCGGCGGAACTCCCCCGCGCGCAGAGGGCCGGCCACGGCCAGCGTGACCGCGAGGTCCCCCGGCAGGTGCAGCAGCCAGCCCCCGCCGGTCGGGCGGCGCACCACGTCCACGCCGAGTTCGCGCGCCTGCTCTGCCAGCTCCCCGGGAAGCGCCTGGAGGCGCCCGGTGCTGAGCGTGGGCCGGAGCCAGCCGTGCGCCCGGACGGCGAGCGCGGGACCGCCGCGGGCCAACCCGCCGGACAGCAGTTCATCGCGCGCCATCGCGCGTGCGCCGTCCTCGGGGCCGTCACGAAAGACGGCCAGCGTTTCCGCTGGCCTCACGGCTGGGGGTGGTTGGGAGAGTGGGCGGCGGCCGGCCGTGTACTCTCCAGCGTCAAGGGAAGGGGTTGGGAAGGGGTGTTGGTCAGGCAATCCGCGTGAGATCGCGTGACCGGCCGCCGCGCCATTGGCGCGCCCCGCGCGCCTTCCTGCTGCAGTAAAAATATGCAACATCTGTGCCGTTCAGGAACAATCCACGCCGGTGCCCCCGCCGAGGCGGGCGGGAGCGCGCCTCCCCTGCCCCCTGGAGCGAGCGAAAGCCCTGCCGCACGCGGCACTTGCGCCGCCGGAACTGCTTTTACCGAATCGTGGCGCATCTCACACATCGTTATCCCGTGTTGCGATTCTGAACCCGCGTTGATCAAGAATTCGGCATGGCGGTGTCAATTCTGTGATCGTTCGGCCAGCTCGGGGTGCGCCTGGAGCAGGACCCGCAGCCGCTCCAGCCAGGAGCGCGCCTCGTCCGGCCGGCCGGCCGCCTCCGCGATGCTGGCGAGGACCGAGACCAGCTCGGCCTCGACGCCCGGGGAGATCTCCCCCGCGCTGCAGGCCGCCCGCGCGATCGCTTCGGCCCGATCGAGATCGCCGCGCTCGCGGTGGATCCGCACGAGGACCACCGCGGCATCGCCGCGCCGCGCCGGGGTCGCGAGCAGCTTTTGCAGCAGCTCCGCCGACTGGTCCACCATCCCCATCTCGAGCAGCCCGATCGCCATCTCGTACTCGGTCTCCGCGTCCACGTCGGTCTGCGAGACGTGCACGCGGGCGGCCGGCGGCGGCGGGGCAGCGTCCGGCGGGACGGGCGCGGGGCGACGCGCGGCCGGCGGCGACGCCGGCGCGTCGTCCGGGTCGAGCACCACGACGAAGTCGTCTTCGCCGGCGGCGTCGCGCGGCTCCGGCCTGGGCCTGGCCGGGGGCGCGGCGGCGCGCCCGGGCAGCGGCGCGGTGGTCTTCGGGCCGCGCGAGCGGGCCAGCGCGCGGTCGATCGCGCCCGCGAGTTCGGCGACCTCCGGGTGGCCGCGGTACGCGGCCGGGACCTCGTCGAGCGCCGCCCGCGCCGCCTCGGGGAGCGCGTGCGTCAGGAGCGACTGGGCCTCGAGCAGCTGGGCCTGGACCTCGGAGGGAAGCGCGCCGGCGTCCGGCGCGACGTCGGTCTCCCGCCGCACGGCCTGCGGGCGCGTCACGACGGAGCCCGCGCCGGCTCCGCGCGTGGACAGGTGCGAGAGCATCCGCGCCGCTTCTTCCTCCGCGGGGTTGGCCGAGACCAGCGCCGACAGCGCGTCGATCAGCTCGCCGCGGCAGGCGGCGTTGGCCATCATCTCGCGCGCCGCGCCGATGATCGCGCGCCCGGCGGTCTCGGTGCAGCCCGACTCGAGCAGCACGCGCCCGATCCAGAGGAAGGCCCGCGGTGGCAGGCTGCCGTCCGCGAGCAACGGCTCGAGTTCCTTGACCGCCGCACCGTCGCCGATGCGCGTCAGCACCGCGGCCCGGAAGATGGCCCACCCCGCCGACGACGACGAGGGCATCGTGCCGGCGGCGCGGGGCAGGTCCGTCACCGGCGAGCGGCGCGCGAACTCGCGCACGGCCTCCGGCAGGCGCTCGAGCGCCGCGAGTTGTTGCGGGTCGTCCACCAAAGCGCGCGCGAAGTCGCGCAGCATGCCCGCGAGATCGCCGTTGCGCACGCGGGCCAGCGCCAGCTCGGTGCGCGCGCGCGCGAGGTGCGAACCATCGCCCTCGCGCTCGCGCAGGCGCACCAGCCCCTCGCGGCAGGTCAGGTCGCCGGGCAGCGCCTCGGCCAGCTCGCGGTACAGCGCGTTCGCGTCGCGGATGTTGCTCTCCTCGAGCAGCCGCGCCGCTTCCAGCATCGGTTCGCGCGCATCGGCAGCGAGGCCGGACTCGATCATCCACCCGCCGAGCTGCTTGAGGAGCTTGGGGTCGGGCGAGCCGATGCGGGAGGCGCGGCGCAGCGCGGCGACGGCCCGCGGACGGTGGCCGCCCTTCCAGTACTCGTCGGCGAGGCGGCGGAAGGTGGCGCGGGCCTCGGCCGGCTGGCCCGCGCGGGCCAGCACGTCCCCCAGTCTCTGGATCACGACCAGGTCGTTGGGCGTCAGCGCGAGCAGGCGCCGGTACGCCGCGGCCGCGGCCGCGAAGTCGCCCCGGCGCGTGGCCCGCTCGGCCTGCTCCAAAAGCTGCCGGCGATCTTCCGCCACGTCAGCCCCGCCGCGCCGCTACGACTGGCGGCGCTCCTTGATCCGGGCCGCCTTGCCCGAGAGGCCGCGCAGGTAGTACAGCTTGGCGCGCCGGACCTCGCCCTTCTGGACCACCTCGATCCGCGCCACCATCGGCGAGTGCAGCGGGAACACGCGCTCGACGCCGATGCCGCTGCTGATCTTGCGCACCCGGAACGTGGAGCGCGGGCTCTTCGCGCCGTGCTTGCGCGCGATCACCACGCCCTGGAAGACCTGGATGCGCTCCTTCTCCCCCTCGCGCACCCGGACGTGCACGCGCACGGTGTCGCCGGGCGAGAAGTCCGGGACATCTTCCTTGAGGTACGCCGCCTCCACCGAACGGATCAACTCGTCGCTCATCACGACCTCGCCTTGCCCTCGCCCTCGCCGGGCGCCTGTGCGGGCCGGGTTGCCCCGGCCCCGCGTGTCACCATCTCCAACAAGTCGGGGCGCCGCGCCGCGGTCCTTTCGAGCGCCATGCGGCGGCGCCAGCTCTCGATCTGCGCGTGGTGCCCGGAGAGGAGGATCTCGGGCACCGCGAAGTCCCGGAACACGGCGGGGCGCGTGTAGTGCGGGTGGTCGAGCAGCCGGTCCTCGAACGAGTCGCGCGCCACCGACTCCGGCTCGCCCACGACGCCGGGGATCAGCCGCGCCGTCGCCTCGATGAGCACCATGGCCGGGAGTTCCCCGCCCGGCAGAACATAATCGCCGATCGAGACCTCGTCATCGACGAGGTGCTCGCGCACGCGCTCGTCCACCCCTTCGTAGCGGCCGCACACGAGGATCAGCCGCTCGTAGGAAGCCAGCTCGCGCGCGATGGCCTGATCGAAGCGGCGGCCGGCCGGGTCGAGCAGGACCACGCGCGTGCGCAGCGCCGGGCTCTCGGCCTTGAGCGCCTCGATCGCCGCGAACAGCGGCTCCGGCTTGAGCACCATCCCCGCGCCGCCGCCGAACGGCGCGTCGTCCACCTGCCGGTGCGGCGGCTCGGCGAACTCGCGCAGGTCCTGCACGCGCAGGCGGATCGGGTCGGGCATCGCGCGCCCCACCACGCCGTAGGCGAGCGGGCCGGGGAACATCCCGGGGAAGATCGTCACGACGACGAACTCCAGCGCGCGGGGCTCGCTCATGCGCGCCTCGCGCGCGTGCCGGCCAGGGGGCGGACCTCGTCCGCCTGGTCCAGGTCGAGCAGCCCCGGCGGCGCTTCGATCTCGATCCGCCGCCCGCCCCGGTCGACCGCGACGCAGATGGCGGGCGTGAACGGGACGAGCGCCTCGCCGCCGGCATCGAGCCGCACTACCAAGAGGTCCGCCGCGGCGCCCTCCTCGAGCCCGACCACCTCGCCCACGCGCCGCCCGCGGTCCAAGACGGCCATCCCCGGCAGGTCGGCCTGCAGCAGGTCGGCGTCGTCCGGCCGCTCCAGCGAGTCCGCCGGGGCGACGACCAGCCCGCCCGCGAACTCGCGCGCGGCGCCGATGTCGTCCACGCCCTCCAGCGCGAGCAGCGGCCCCTGCTGCAGCGCGCGGTAGCCGCTCACGCGCGCGGCCCGCGTCCGCCCGCCGGACAGCTCGATCGTCAGCACCGTCCCCGGCGCGAAGCGCCGCTCCGGCCAGTCGGTGTGCAGCTCGAGCAGGAGTTCCCCGGCGCGGCCCCACGGGCGCCGGACCTTGGCCAGCGCGACCGTGCCTGCCGCCGCGGGAGCGCCCGCCGGCGCCGGGATCTGGAGCGGATCGTTCATTCGTGGCCCGGGACCTCGACCTCGAACCGCCGCCGGTGCTTGTGGGCCGAGATCGCGGCCAGCGTGCGGATGGCCCGGATCGTCATGCCCTCCTTGCCGATCAGTTGCCCGCGTTCCTCGGCCGGGAGCCGGATCTCGAAGCGCGTCGCCCGCCGCCCGTCGACGAGCTGCACCTCGGCCGACTCCGGCCGCGCGGCCAGCGCCTTGACCAGTTCCTCGAGGAACTGCTTCATGCGCAGGTCGTGGTTCACACGGCCGCCTTCTGCGCCGCGGCGCGGCGCGTGCCGACCAGCGCCTTCACCGTGTCCGACGGGTGCGCGCCCTTGCGGACCCAGTCGTCGTAACGCTCGTAGTCGACGTCGAACACCGCCGGGTCCTTCTTCGGGTTGTAGTAGCCGATGATGTCCACCGTCGGTCCGGTCGGGGTGTTGCGCGAGTCGGACACCACGACGCGGAAGAACGGGTGGTTCTTCGAACCCTCGCGCCGCAACCTGATCTTGAGCATCCGCGATCCTCCGGGCCGCCCCAGGCGGCCCCACGTTCGTTCTACCTGCCGAGCAGCTTGCGCACGCGCGACTTGCCCGGCGCGCCGCCGAGCTGCTTGACCATCTTCTGCATCTGCAGGTACTGCTTGATCAGCCGGTTCACGTCCTGCACCGAGGTTCCCGAGCCGCGCGCGATGCGGCGGCGCCGCGAGCCGTCGAGCACGCGGTGGTCCTCGCGCTCGGCCGGCGTCATCGAGCCGATGATCGCCTCCATCCGCGCCAGCTCGCGCGTGTCGACCTCGGCGTCGGCCGGCAGGCGCATGCCCGGGACCATCGACATGATCTGCTCGAGCGGGCCGAGCTTCTTCACCTGCTTGAGCGTGTCGCCGAAATCGCCCAGCGAAAACTGCTTCTTGCGCAGCGCGCGCTCCATCCGCGCCGCGTGCTCCTCGTCCAGCGCCTCCTCGGCCTTCTCGATCAGCCCGAGGACGTCGCCCATGCCGAGGATGCGGGACGCCATCCGCTCCGGGTCGAAGGGCTCGAGCGCGTCGAGCTTCTCGCCCACGCCCGCGAAGCGCACCGGCACGCCGGTGACCGCCGCGACCGACAGCGCCGCGCCGCCGCGGGCGTCGCCGTCGAGCTTGGTCAGGATCACGCCGGTCAGGCGCACGCGCTTGTGGAACGCCTCGGCCGAGCGGATCGCGTCCTGCCCGGTCATGGCGTCGGCGACGTAGAGCACCTCGATCGGCGAGACCGCGGTCTCGACCTCGACCAGCTCGTTCATCAGCTCGTCGTCGACGTGCAGCCGCCCGGCGGTGTCGAGCAGGACCACGTCGAAACCGCGCTCGCGCGCGAAGCGGATCGACTCTTTCGAGCGCGTGACCGGCGTGCCGGACCCGTCGTGCTCGTAGACGCCGAGGCCGGCCTGCCGCGCGACCTGGATCGCCTGCAGCACGGCCGCCGGCCGCGCCAGGTCCACCGGGGCGACCAGCGGGTGCCGGCCCTGCTTCTTGAGCCAGCGCCCGAGCTTGCCCGCCGTGGTCGTCTTCCCGGAGCCCTGCAGCCCGGCCAGCATGTAGATCGAGGGCGGGTGCGGGGCGTGGGCCAGGGGCTTGGTCGCGGCGCCCCCGCCGAGCAGGGCGACCAGCTCGTCGCGGACGATCCGCACGACCTGCTGCCCGGGGGTCAGGCTCTTCAGGACCTCGGTCCCGAGGGCCTTCTCCCGGACCCGGCCGAGGAAGTCCTTGACCACGCGGAACGACACGTCGGCCTCGAGCAGCGCCAGGCGGATCTCCCGCAGCGCCGCGTCGAGGTCCGCCTCCGTGACCCGCCCCCCGCCGCGGATGCGGTCGAGGACGGAGCGCAGGCGGTCGCTGAGCGACTCGAACATGCCGTCTCCAGGGCAAAAAACCCCACACCGACACCGGTCCCTCCGGTGCCGGGGGGCGCCACGAAACGCGGGAGTTTAGCACGGCCCGGTCGCCCGGCCCGTCTTCCGGGCCTTCCCGGCCCCCGTTTCCTACAGGTCGGTCAGGAGGTGCCCGAGCTTTTCCTTTTTCGTCCGCAGGTACGACCGGTTCTCGACCGTCGGCTCGATCTCGAGCGGGACCCGCTCGAGGATCTCCAGCCCGTACCCGCCGAGCGCCACGAACTTGCGCGGGTTGTTGGTCAGGAGCCGGAGCCGCTGCACGCCGAGGTCGGTCAGGATCTGCGCCCCGACCCCGTACTCGCGCTGGTCGGCGGCGAAGCCGAGCGCGAGGTTGGCCTCGACCGTGTCCTGGCCGAGGCGCTGCTGGATCTCGTAGGCCCGCAGCTTGTTGACCAGCCCGATCCCCCGCCCTTCCTGGCGCAGGTACAGGATCACGCCGCGGCCCTCGCGCGCGACGGCCGCCATCGCCTGGTGCAGCTGCGAGCCGCAGTCGCAGCGCCGCGAGGCGAAGACGTCGCCCGTCAGGCACTCGCTGTGCACGCGCACCAGGACCGGCTCTCCCGACGACACGTCGCCCATCGTCAGCGCCAGGTGCGTCTCGCCGTCGAGGTCGTTCTCGTACGCGTGCAGCGTGAACTCGCCGAATTCGGTCGGCAGCGCCGGCGCGGCGACGCGGCGGACCAGCCGCTCGTGGTTCATGCGGAAGCGGATCAGGTCGGCGATCGTGACCATGTTGAGTTGGTGCGCCGCGCAGAAGGGCTCGAGGTCGGGGACGCGGGCCATCGTGCCGTCCTCGTTCATGACCTCGCAGATCACCCCGGCGGGGTACATCCCGGCCAGCCGCGCCAGGTCCACGGCGGCCTCGGTCTGCCCGGCGCGGCGCAGCACGCCGCCGCGCACGGCGCGCAGCGGGAACATGTGCCCCGGGCGCACCAGGTCCCCCGGCCGCGTCGCCGGGTGGATCGCCGCGCGCACGGTCGCGCAGCGGTCGGCGGCGCTGATCCCGGTGGTGGTGCCGGCGCGAGCCTCGATGGAGACGCAGAACGCGGTCTGGAACCGCGTCTGGTTCTCCTGGACCATCAGCGGGATCTGCAGCTCGTCCAGCCGCTCCTGCATCATCGGCAGGCAGATCAGGCCGCGGCCGTGGCGGGCCATGAAGTTGATCGCCTCCGGCGTCACCTTCTCGGCCGCGATCGTCAGGTCGCCCTCGTTCTCGCGGTCGGCGTCGTCGACGACGACGATCATGCGTCCCGCGCGCATGTCCTCCAGCGCGGTCTCGATGCTGGCGAAGCCCATGTCAGCGCACCTCGGAGTATTTGGCCAGCACGTCGTACTCCACGATCAGCCGCGATCCCGGGCGGCGCCGCGACAGCGTCGTGGCGCCGAGCGTCGCCGGGATCAGCGCGACCTCGAACCACCCGCGCCCGGTGCGGGCCACGGTCAGGCTCACCCCGTCCAGCGCGATCGAGCCTTTCTCCACCACGTAACGCCGCGCGCGCGGGGGCAGCTCGACGCGGGCCGCGATCCACCCGCCCGGCTGGCGCCGCAGCGCGGTGAGCCGCAGCGTGCCGTCGACGTGGCCCTGCACGTAGTGCCCGCCCACGCGGTCCTCGGCGCGCAGCGCGCGCTCCAGGTTCACGGACCGGCCCGGCCGCCAGCGGACCGTCCCGCCGGTGCGGGCCAGCGTCTCCGGCGAGAGGTCGGCCTCGAACCAGCCCGGACCGAGCCCGGCCACCGTCAGGCAGCAGCCGTCCACGCAGATGCTCTCGCCCGGCTCGAGGTTTCCCCCCGGGAGTTCGTGCTCGACCCGGGCGCGGGCCCCCGCGCCCGCGCGCCGCACGTGCGCGAGCCGGCCGAGGCCCGCTACGAGTCCGGTGAACACGGATCAATGCCGCCCTTGGGATAAACCGTTAGTAACAGATCTTCTCCCAGCGGCCGCGCTTCCGCAAACGCCCCGGCCCACGCGCCGGCCAGCGCGCGCGGCGGCCCATCGACGGCCGCGACCGCCCCCCCGTCGCCGAGCACGCGCGGCGCGAGGTACCAGTACAGCTTGTCCACCAGCCCGGCGTCGAAGAACCGCGCGTGGGTCGCCCCCCCGCCCTCGACCAGCGCGCCGAGCACGCCGCGCGCGCCGAGGTCGCGCAGCACGCGGAGCGGTTCGACCTCGTGGGCCTCGCCCGCGACGACGACCTCGATCCCGGCCGCGCGCAGCCCTTCGCTGCGCGCCGCGGGCGCGCCGGCGCCGGTGTAGACCAGGACCGGGCTGCCCTCGACCGGCTCCAGCAGCCGCGCCGGGGCGGGCAGCTCGAGGCTGCCGGAGATCACGCAGCGCAGGAACGGCGCCGCGCCCGGATCGAACGACGGCGGCAGCAGCAGCGGGTCGTCCGCGCGCACGGTCCCGGCGCCGACGACGATCGCGCCGTAGCGGTCGCGCAGGGCGCGGCCGTGCTCGCGCGCGGTGGCGCCGGTGATCCAGCGCGAGCCGCGCGCACGGTCGGCGATCTTCCCGTCGAGCGTGCCGGCGATCTTGAGCGCGGCGAACGCCCGCCCCTCGCGACGGTGCACGAGGTAGTCCTCGACGGCGCGCGCGGCGGCGCGCGCCGGCGCGTCTTGCGCCGCGACGACCTCGACGCCGGCCTCGCGCAGCAGCGTCGCGCCGCGCCCGCGCACGCGCGGGTCGGGGTCCTCCAGCCCGAGCACGACGCGCGCGATGCCCGCGGCGATGATCCGCGACGTGCAGGGCGGCGTGCGACCCTGGTGCGGGCACGGCTCGAGCGAGCTGTAGAGCGTGGCGCCGCGCGCCCGCGCGCCCGCCATTTCGAGCGCGACCGTCTCCGCGTGCGCCTCGCCGGCGCGGCGGTGCCAGCCCTCGCCGACGACCTCGCCCGCCGCGACCACGACCGCGCCGACCCGCGGGTTGGGCGCGGTCGCGCGCCCGCCGCGCGCGGCGAGTTCGATCGCCCGCAGCAGGTGCGGGATGTCGCCGGCGTGGGTCACCGTGCGCCGCGCGCTCCGTCGTCGAGACCGAGCAGGCCGGAGACGAACTCGCGCGCGTCGAACTCCAGCAGGTCTTCCGGCCCCTCGCCCACGCCGATGTAGCGGACCGGCAGGCCGAGTTCGCGCCCGACCGCCACGACCCCGCCGCCGCGGGCCGTGCCGTCGAGCTTGGTCAGCACGAGCCCGGTGACCGGCGCCGCGCGCGAGAACTCCCGCGCCTGCGGCACGGCGTTGAGCCCGACCGTCGCGTCCATCACCAACAGGCTCTCGTGCGGCGCGCCGGGAATCTCCTTGCCGACGGCGCGCGAGATCTTCGCCAGCTCGTCCATCAGCGGCTTCTTGGTGTGCAGGCGCCCCGCCGTGTCGACGAGGACCTCGTCCGCCGCGCGCGCCCGCCCCGCGCGCGCCGCGTCGAAGGCGACCGCGGCCGGGTCGGAGTTGGGCAGCGCCCGCACGACGCGCGCGCCGGCGCGCTCGGCCCAGACCACGAGCTGCTCGACCGCCGCCGCGCGGAACGTGTCGGCCGCGGCGACGACCACCCCGCGCCCCGAGCGGGCCCACAGCGCCGCGAGCTTGCCCACGGTCGTGGTCTTCCCCGAGCCGTTCACGCCGACGACCAGCGTCACCCGCGGCGGCAGCTCGGGGCGCTGCTCGGCCGGGGCCGCCGGCAGCAGCTCCAACAGCTCGTCGCGCAGGATCAGCAGGAGTTCGGTGTCGCTCGCCACGTTGCGCCCGGCGGCGCGCGCGCCGAGCCGGCCGCGCAGCTCCGCCGCCAGCACCGGCCCGAGGTCGGCGGCGATCAGCGCTTCCTCGACGTTGTCGAGCAGCGCCTCGTCCACCGTCCGGCCGGCGAGCCCGGTCACGCCGATCCGGTCGGCGATCGCCTCGCGCGTGCGCTTGAGCCCCGAGACGAGCTTGTCGCGGAAGCGTCCGAGCATCAGCCGATCACGCCCAGCAGTTCGGTCGCCTCCGCGGCGACCTGCGAGCCCGGCGCCAGCTCCTGCGCCCGGCGCAGTTCGCGCCGTGCCTCGGCCTCGCGCTTCTGGCGGAACAGCGCGCGGCCGTAGCGCAGGTGGAACTCCGCGTCCGTGACGTAGCCCGAGGCGGCCGCTTCGTAGGCGGCAAGCGCGTCGGCGCCGCGGCCCAGCTCCTCGAACACCTGCGCCATCTCGTAGTGCCCCCGCTGGTAGTGCGGCTTGATCTCGACCACCTTGCGCAGCTCGGCCAGCGCGCAGTCCAGCCGCTTCTGGCGCCGGCAGATCAGCGCCTTGTTGAGGTGGATCTTCTCCGGCAGCGGGTACGTCCGATCGGCGGCCGCGGCGTCGAGCATCGCCAATGCCTCGTCCGGCCGGTCCTGCTTTTCCAGGCACGTCGCGAGGTACATCCGCGCGTCGGTGTAGTACGGGTTGCGGGCCAGAGCGGTGCGGAAGTTCTTCTCCGCCTCGGCCCAGTTCTCCAGGTTCCAGTAGATGTAGCCGCGGTAGAAGTGCACCTGCGCGAGCGAGTCGTCCTGCCGCAGCGAGAGGTCGATCTCCTCCAGCGCCTGCGGGACCTGGCCCTGCTCGAAGTACATCCGCGCGCGCTGGTAGTGCTTGAGCGGGCTGCTCTTCTCCTCGGAGGTCTTCGGGCCGGAGGCACAGCCCGGCACGAGCAGTCCGAGGAGCAGCAACAGGTACGGCGCGCGCCGCGCGCTCCGGCGAAGGACGTCGAGGGTCATCGGGCCTCCTGGCCGAAAGGATACCCGCCCGCGGGCCGGGGCGGCCGCCGTCAGGGTTTCCGGCCGAAGAGGCGTTCCCACAGGCCCGGCGGGCGTTCCTCGGCGAGCGGCGGCGGCGGCTCGATCGGCTCGCCCCGCAGGAGCGCCAGCGGCCAGTCCTCCACGGCCCGCCGCGCGCTCTCCTCGCCGTCCAGCTCCGCCCAGCGCCGGCGCGCGGCGGCCAGCCGCGGCGGGCGGTAGCGCCGGTCGTGCGCGTCGGAGCCGAGGACGTGGACCAACCGGCGGCGCACCAGCTTCTCCGACAGTTCCTGGATCGATTTGCCGAAGGTGCCGAGCAGGCTCGACGAGGTCAGCTGCCCGAGCGCGCCCAGCCGCAGCGCCTCTTCGTAGCGCGGGAGGTCCTCCTGGAAGAACCGCACCCGTTCGGGGTGCGCGAGCACGGGCGTGATCCCGGCCAGCTTCAGCTCGAAGATGATCTCCTCGAGGCGGATCGGCCGCGTGCGGTACGGGCACTCCAGCAGGAGGTACACGCCGGCGTCGCCGCAGGTCAGGATCCGGCCTTCCTGGATCCGCTCGACGAGCCGCGGGCCGAGGTGGACCTCCGATCCCGGCTCGACGCGCAGCGCGACGCCCTCGCGCTGCAGCAGTTCGCGGAACTCGGCCACGCGCTCGAGCACTTCCGGCTTCTCGTTGAGGTAGTCGCCCTCGCGCATGTGCGGGGTGACCATCATCGCCGTCACGCCGTCCTCGACGGCGATGCGCGCCATCTCCAGCGCCGCCTCGTCGTCCGGCGCGCCGTCGTCCAGGCCCGGCAGGATGTGGATGTGCGTGTCGATCACGTCACTCGTCCTCGGGCTCGGCGCGCAGCGGCCGCGCGAGCAGCTCGGCCAGCGCCGCGCGCGGGTCCTTGCCCCGGAACAGGATCTCGTGCACCTGCTCGGCGATCGGCAGCGACACCGCGTGCCGCGCGCCGAGCGCGACCGCCGCGCGGCAGGTGTCGACGCCCTCGGCGACCGCCCGCATCCCGGAGAGGATGTCGGGCAGCGCCCGGCCGCGCCCGAGCTGCTGGCCGACCTGCCGGTTGCGGGACGCCTCGCCGGTGCACGTGAGCACGAGGTCGCCGAGCCCGGCGAGGCCCATGAACGTGTCGCGCCGCGAGCCGAGCCGCACGCCGAGGCGCGAGATCTCGGCCAGCGCCCGCGTGATCAGCGCGGCGGTGGCGTTGGCGCCGAACCCGAGCCCGTCGGCCACGCCCGCGGCGATCGCGACGACGTTCTTCAGCGCGCCGGCGAGCTGGACCCCGGCGCGATCGGGCGAGGTGTAGACGCGCAGGTTCGCGTGGCTGAACAGCTCCTGGACCGCCGTCGCGTGCCGCTCGTCCGGGCACGCGGCGACGACCGCGGTCGGGTGGCCGAGCGCGACTTCCCGCGCGAACGACGGACCGGAGAACGCCACCGCCCGCGCGCGGGCCGGCTCGCCCAGTTCGGCGCCGACGATGTCCGCGGGGAGCAGCAGGCTGCCGACCTCGATCCCCTTCGAGGCCAGGACCAGCGGCCCCGCCGGCCACGCCGCGTCGCGCCGGCGCCCGAGGAACGGGCGCAGGAACTGCGTCGGCAGCGCGAGCACGGCGACGCCGCAGCCGCCCAGCACGGCGGGCAGATCGTCCGACACCCGGACGCCGGGCGGGATCGCCACGCCCGGGAGGAAGGCCCGGTTCTCGCGCGCGCGGTCGATCTCCGCCGGCCCGTCCTCGCTCCGGCACCACAGGCGGACCTCGCGGACCTGCGCGAGGTGGACCGCGAGCGCCGTACCCCACGAGCCGGCGCCGATGATCGCGACCGGCGCGCGGGTCACGGTGTCCGGGCTCCGGCGCCGAGCTTCGGCTCGGTCCCGCGCAGCAGGCGCGCGATGTTCGTGTGGTGCCGCGCGATCACGACCACCGCCGCGACCGCGATGCCGCAGGCCAGCGGAAACACGGCGCCGCCGGCCGGCGGGGCGTCGCGAGGGGGCAAGGCGAATCCGGCGACCGCGACCGCGAGCGCGGCGCCGACCGAGCCGAGCGCGACCCAGCGCGTCGCCAGCGCCAGCGCCAGGAACACGGCGGCGCCGACCGCGAGCAGCCGCGGGTCGACCACCGCCAGCACGCCCAGCGCGGTCGCGACCCCCTTCCCGCCGCGGAACCCGAGCCAGGGCGGGAAGCAGTGCCCGAGCACCGGCGCGAGCGCGAGCGCGCCGTGCCAGGCGGCGGCCGACGCGGCGTCGGGCCACAGCCAGCGCGCCAGGAGGTACCCGCCCGCGCCCTTGAGCGCGTCGAGAACCAGCGTCGCGACGCCCAGCCAGCGCCCGCCGAAGCGCAGCGCGTTCGTCGCGCCGATGTTCCCCGAGCCGACCGTGCGCAGGTCGGTATTGCGGAACAGGCGCACGAGCAATAGCCCGAACGGGATCGTCCCGCACAGGTAGCCGGCCGCCAGCGCCAGCAGCTCACGCACCGCGGGCGGCCCCGAGCGGGAAGCGCTCCAGCGCCTCGTAGCGCGCCCCGTCCGGCTCGAGGTGGCTGCGGTAGAGCACCAGCTCCTCGATGCGCAGCGCGCCGAAGCCCGGCGCGCCGGCGTCCGGTGCCCCGGGCAGGCGCACGCGTTCGCCGCGGCGCGCCACGCGCGCGACCGTCAGGTGCGCGCGGAACGGCCGCTGCTCCGGCTCGAAGCCCAGCGTGCGCGCGTCCTGTTCCGCCGCCGCGGCGAGCGCGCGCAGTTCCTCGACCTGGCCCGCGAGGCCGACCCACAGCACGCGCGGGCGCGCCGGACCCGGGAAGGCGCCCCAGCCGGCCACGTCCAGCGACAGCGGCGCGTGCGCGCGCGCGAGTTCGCGGCCGCGCGCCGCGAGGTCGGGGACCCGCGCGGGCTCCGTGTCGCCGTAGAAGCGCAGCGTGAGGTGGATCGAGCCGGGGGCGATGCAGCGCCAGCCGCGATCGGCACCGGCCGTCTCGCGCGCCCAGCGCGCCAGGGTGGCGCGAAGCTCGTCCGGGACGGGCGCGGCGAGGAACAGGCGCCAGCTCATCGGCACCCGCCGTCGGCGTCGTCCACCGGCTGACCCAAAGGCGGCAGCCCGGCCAGCGCGCGGCGCACCTCGTCCAGCGCCGTCGCCGCGGTCCAGCTCCGGATGACGACGCGGTTCCCGGTGAACAGCTGCCGCAGCACGCGCAGGCCGCCGGGCCACGCCACCGCGAGGTACACGAGCCCGACCGGCTTCTCGGTCGTGCCGCCCGCCGGCCCGGCGATCCCGGTCGTCGCGGCGACCACCTCGGCGCCGAGGACCTCGCGCGCGCCGAGCGCCATCGCCCGCGCGGTCTCGGCGCTGACCGGGCCGCACGAGTCGAGCACGTCCGCCGGCACACCGAGGACGTTGCGTTTCAGCTCGACCGAGTACGCCGCCAGCCCGCCCGCGAAAAAGCGGCTCGAGCCGGGCACGTCGGTGATGCGCTTGGCCAACAGCCCGCCGCTCAGCGATTCGGCCACGCCGAGCATCCAGCCGCGCTCCTCGAGCAGCCGGCCGACCACACCGACCAGCGTTTCGCCGCCGGTGCCGTACACGTGGTCGCCGAGGCGGTCGCGGACCGCGACCACGGCCCGGTCGAGCAGCTCCTCGGCCTCGTCCCCGGCGTGGGCGCGGGCCACGAGCATCAGCTCGACCTCGGCGCGCTGCGCGAGCAGGCTCACGTGGAGGTTCTCGCCGGGCTCGAGCGCGCCGCTGACCAGCCGGTCGACCTCGGCCTCGGGCAAGCCGACGACGTGCAGGATCGCGCTGCGGCTCGAGGACAGCGCCGCGAACACCTGCTTCAGCTCGGGCAGGACGGTCCTTTCGACCATCACCTCGAACTCGCGCGGCACGCCGGGCAGGGCGACGAGCAGCGAGCCGCCGCGGCGCACGAGGAAGCCGGGCGCGGTGCCGATCGGGTTGGCGATCCCTTCGGCGCCCGCGGGCCGCGCCGCCATCCGCCGCGCACCCTCGGGCACCTCGCGACCGCGCTCGATGTAGCGCTGCTCGATGCGCGCCAGCGCGTCGTGGTCCAGCTCCAGCGGCGCGCCGAGCGCCGCGGCGATGCCCTGGCGCGTCACGTCGTCCGCGGTCGGCCCGAGCCCGCCGGACACCACGACCAGCTCCGCCCGCGAGTCGAGCGCGAGGCGCACCACCGACGCGATCGCCGCCTCGTCGTCGGCCACCAGGCAGCGCGCGCGGATCTCGCAGCCCAGCGCCTCGAGCCAGTGCGCGAGCCGCTCGGCGTTGGTTTCGACGCGGCGTCCCGCCGCCAGCTCGGATCCCACCGCGATGTAGAACGCGTGCGGAACTTTCATCGCGCGTCCCTCGCCCTCACTTGCGCGGCGCGAACTCCGCCGTGCCCCGGCCCTCGTCCCCGGCCGGCGCGCGGCGCGCCGGCTCGGCCAGCCCCGGCGCGACCGAGATGAACCGCACCAGGTAGTCCACCATCGACGCCAGCGCGATCAACAGGCAGAGCCACAGCGCGGCGACGCCGAGCCAACCGAAGCGCCCCCAGCGCTCGAGCGTGTTCGTCAGGATCAGGAGCGAGATCGCGACGACCTGCGTGGCGGTCTTGAGCTTCCCGAGCGGCGACGCTGCCAGCGCGACCCCGCGCATGGCGACGATCGTGCGCAGGCCCGAGACGACGAACTCGCGGCCGACGATGATCACCACCATCCACGCGGGGGCGAGCCGCAGCTCGACGAGGGAGATGAACGCGGCCGACATCAGCAGCTTGTCGGCGATCGGGTCGAGCAGGATCCCGAGCGTCGTGATCTGGTTCCGGCGGCGGGCGAGGTGCCCGTCGAGAACGTCGGTCAGCATCGCGAGCAGGAAGATCGAGATCCCCAACAGCTCGCGCGGCGCGGGCGACCCCTCGCCGAAGAACGGGCTGTCGGCGAGGTGCCACGGCGGCGCGAGCAGCACGACCACCAGGAACGGCACCATCAAGATGCGCAAGAGCGTCAGCGCGGTGGGCAGGTTCATCGGCGGTTCCGGTCCGCGTCCATCCGATCCTTCGCCAGCCGGGACGGGCGGCGAGTTGGCTCGAAGCGCCCCCGAATCCCCGTACGGGCGGGATTATGCACGCAACGCCGGCCCGGGGGCGCGCGATCCGCCGGCCGTCGCCGGCTACCGACCCCGGTCGAGGGGGCGCACGGCGGCGCGGCCCGGCACTTTCGGGTGGCACCCCGCCCCCCGCGTCGTTACCCTTTCCCGCGGAATCACCGGAAATGCTCGACGACCCGGTCCCCCCTGGCGGGCGACCCCGAGGTGCAACCATGAAGTTGACGTCCGGGTGTGCGCTGGTGCTGCTGCTCGTCGCCCCGCTCGGGGCAGCCGCGATCGCGGCGGAAGTCAACCTGAAGCCGGTCATCGCCAAGCTCTCGGCCGCCGAAACGCAGGACCGCGTGATGGGCGTGCGGGAGATGATGCGGCTCAAGCCGGCTCCCGAGGTGGCGCGGCCGCACCTGGAGAAGCTGATCACCGACCCCGAGCCGCTCGTCCGCGCCGAGGTCGTCTGGGCCATCGCCGAGCTGCTCGAGGACCAGGGTGTCGACCTGCTCGAGAAGATGTACGGGGATCCCGACCGCGTGGTCCGCGACAGCGCGATCCGGGCCTCCTGCCGCATGTGGGACAAGGCGCCGGCGCGCAAGATGTGCCAGACCGCGTTCGCCGACCCGGACTACAGCGCGCGCGTGGAAGTGCTGAACACGCTGCGCGAGAGCTTCCCGAACGACCCCGCGGCGGCCGACATCTTCCGCCGCTCCCTGCAGGACCCGTCGGAGTCGGTGGTCCGCGCCGGCGTTTTCGGCAGCCACGCCGCGCGCGACCCGAAGGCAGTCCCGGAACTCGCGCGCATCGCGCGCACCGCGTCCGACCTCGCCGCCGTGCCGGCGGCCGAGGAAGCGCTGGCCACGATCGCGACGCCCGAGGCCGTGCGCGAGTTGCTGTCGCTGCTGCCGAAGCCGAAGGCCGAGGCCGGCAAGCCGGCGCCGAAGAGGCCCTCGGACCTCGTCCGCGCCGCGGCCGCGCGCGCGCTGGCCCGGATCAAGGACCCCTCCTCGCTGCCCGAACTCCGCAAGTGCATCAACGACAGCTCCACCGCCGTGCGGCTCGGCGCGCTCGAGGCGATCCTCGAGATGAACGACCGCCAGTCGGTGGGCGCCGTGACGAACCTCCTGACCGATCCCGAGCCGCGCATCCGCCGCTACGCGCTGCGCGTGCTGCGCCGGATCGGCGACGCCAAGTCGGCCGACGCGGTGCGCAAGGTCGTCAAGGAGGACAAGGACACCACGGTCCGCTCGAGCGCCGTGCCCGCTTTGGCCGACCTGCTGAAGCAGCAGGCGATCCCGGACCTCGCCGCGGTCAAGAACGACCTCGACGCGTCGGTCCGGCTCGAGGCCGCCGGTGCGCTGGCCGGCCTGGGGCGGCCCGCCGCCTCGGCGCTGGCCGGCTACCTGTCGGACTCGGACCCGAGCGTGCGCGCGATGGCGATCGAGGGCATGGGCCAGATCGGCGGGCCGGAGCAGGTCCCGGTCCTCGCCGCGGCCGCCGAGGACCAGAGCAAGAAGAACCGCCAGGTCCGGGCCGCCGTGGCCGTGGCGCTCGGCGGGATCAAGCACCCGGACGGGATCCCGACGTTGCAGAAGCTGGCCAAGGACCCCGACCCGACGATCCGCCAGCAGGCCGCCAACGCGCTGGGCCAGATCGGCGGCGAGAAGGTCAAGCCGACGCTCGAGCAGCTGGCCAAGGACGAGGTCGCCGCGGTCCGCGGGGCGGCGCGCAAGGCGCTGGACGGCCTCGGCAAGAAGCCGTAGACCGGGCGCCGCGAATCGACGACGGGCGCGGTTCGTCCGCGCCCGTTTTGTTTCACGACGCCCCGCCCTGCGCTGCAGAAGCCCCGCGGGCACCGGCGAGTTTTCCCGGTCCGGCCCGGTACGGCAGCGTATCTTCAACGCATTCACGAGGTGCTCACCGCGGCCGCCGCTCCTCGGCGCGCGGGACGAGGGGGGATTGCATGGGTCGCGGAACGTGGTGCCGCCTCGGGGTCCCCGGCGCCGTGCTCGCCGCGGCGTTCCTCGCGGTCCCGGCGGCCGTCCAGCCGGAACTGCGGGAGGCGCTGGCCGCCGCTGGCCCGGCCGACCGCGTCGCGATCGTCGTCAACCTCGAGTTGCCCGCGCTGCCCGACGGCACCCGCCCCGGCGTCGAGCAGCTGCGCCGACGCTCGGCCGACGCCGCGGGCCCGGTCCTGGCCCGGCTCGCCGCCGCCGAGCGCGACGGCCTCGCCGTCCGGCCGGCGCTCATCTGGTCGGCCGGCGTCGTCGTCGCGCGCGTCGTCCCGGCGCTGGTCGCCGAACTCGACCGCGTCCCGGGCGTGCGCGAGGTGCGCCTCGACGCGCCGCTCCTGGTCGAGACCGGCGACGGGGACCAGTCCGGGCCGTCGCCCACGGCGACGCCCACGCCGGCCCTGGACAAGATGCACGTCGAGGACGTCTGGAACCTCGGCTACACCGGGAAGAACGTCGTCGTCGCGCACATCGACTCGGGCGTCGACATCGCGCACCCCGACCTCGCGGACCACCTGTGGGTCAACCCGGGCGAGATCCCGGGCGACGGCATCGACAACGACGGCAACGGCTACCGCGACGACGTCCACGGCTGCGATTTCGACGGCAACAGCAGTTGCAGCAACGTCCCCGACACGCACGGCACGCTGACCGCGGGCCTCGTCCTCGGCGACGGCCACGGCGGCTACCAGACGGGCGTCGCGCCCGACGCGGAGCTGATGGTGCTGCGCCACGCCGGCACGGAAAGCTCGGCCTGGCTGGCGAGCCTCTACGCGATCCAGCACGGAGCGGACCTGATCACGCAGGCGTTCTCGTTCCGCTACGACGCCTCGCCGAACTACGAGGCCTGGCGCAACCAGGCGGTCGCGGAGCTGGCCGCGGGGATCATCCACGTCAACTCGGCCGGCAACACGTCCAACAGCATGGGCCCGCCGCACAACGTCAACGCCCCGGCGAACTGCCCGCCGCCGTTCCTCCACGCGGCGCAGGGCGTGCCGGGCGGGCTCTCTTCCGTGATCGGCGTGGCCAACGTCGTCACCCCCGGCGGCGTCGTGTCGGGAACGAGTCCCCTCGGCCCGTCGGAGTGGGACGACCCGCCGCTGCCGCCGTCGTACCGCGACTACCCGTACGACCCCGGGCAGGGGCTGCTCAAGCCCGACCTCGCGGCCTACGGCGACGGCTCGCGGTCGACGGCGCCGGGCGGCGGTTACGAGTTCCTGCAGGGCACGAGCGCCGCGGCCTCGCACGTCGCCGGCATCGTCGCGTTGCTGCTCGAGGCGCAGCCCGCGGCGACGCCCGCGCAACTGGCCGAGGCGCTCTACCGGTCGGTGACGGATGCCGGCGACGCGGGCTGGGATCCGCTGTACGGCGAGGGCATCGTCGACGCCAAGCGCGCGCTCGACGAACTGCTGCTGATCACTTGCGCAACGCTCGGCGGCGACGGCGACGGCGACGGCGTGTGCACGGACCAGGACAACTGCGACGCGGTGGCCAACCCGGCACAGTCCGACCTCGACGGCGACGGCACGGGCGATGCCTGCGACGATGACGCCGACGGCGACACGCACACCGTCGTGGCGGGCGACTGCAACGACCTCGACGCGGCGGTCCACCCCGGCGCCGCGGAGCTGTGCAACCTCGTCGACGACGACTGCGATACCGCCACCGACGAGAACCCGGAGGCCGGGCAGAATTCCTGCGCTGATGCCGACGCCTGCACGATCGACCTGTGCGGCGCGGGCGCCGTCTGCCTGAACCAGCCGGACTGCGCGATCGCGGGCCACGTCTTCTACTACCGGACGCTGGACGCGAACGGCGACGGCACGTTGGACGATGCCGACGAGCTGTCGTCGAAGGCGATCTCGGGAGTCGAACTCGACCTGTTCCCGCCCGGCGAAGGACCCGACGGGGCCGACGCCGTGACGGCGCCGGACGGCAGCTACGTCATCGCGGGGCTGGCCGGCAGCTTCAAGCTGCGCGCCCTGCCGCGGCTCGGACAGCCGCGGGCCGACAGCGACGCGCCCGGGGCGATCAGCAGCCTCGACGCCAGCGCCATCGCGCGGCACGCGGTGGAACTGGACACGCTGAGCAGCCTGCAGCAGCTCGCGGCCGACGTCAGCTTCAACGGCTCGGTGACCTCCTACGATGCCTCGCTGGTGGCGCAGTACTCGGTCCAGATGTTCGACCACTTCCCCGCGGCGGCGCTGCACGGCTCCGACTGGGCGTTCCTGCGCTGCGACGGCGGGGTGCGGGAGAACTGCCCGGCGTGGCCGCCCTACCCGCCCGCGGGCGAGCACCTCTTCGCCCCGCTCGCGGGCGACGCGACGGCCGACTTCCACGGCGTGCTCTTGGGCGACGTGACGGGCAACCGCGAGGAGGTGCCGGCGCTCCTGCAGGCGCCGCCCGCGCCGCGACCGGCCGTGCCGTTCCAGCCGCTGACCGCCGTGCGCGCCCGCGCGGCGACGCTCTACCTCGCCGAGGGGCCGGTGCGGCTGCCGGACGGCCGCTTCCGCGTCGCGCTCGGCATCGCGGACGCCGACGGGATCCAGGCCGTCGACCTCGCCCTGCGCGGCGCGGCCGCGCGGATCGAGTCGGTGCGCGCGCTCGGCATCGCGGCCGGTTACGCCGCCGTGGGCCACGCGCTGCCGGCGCGCCACGCGATCGCGGTGTTCGGCACCCGCCCGATGGCCGGCACCGGGTCGTTCCTGGAGGTCGTCTACTCGGTGGCGGGGCGCGCCGCGGCGAGCCTGCCGTTCGGGATCGAGGCCAGCGCGAACGAGGGACTCGTCCCGCTGGCGTGGGGCGCCCGCCCGCCACGCTGAGCCGCGGGCCGGGCTACCGCGCGTAGCCGAGGCTGCGCAGCCGGCGCGCGGTCTCGGGGTCCACCGCCGCCGGCTCGGCGCCGAAGCGTTCCCGCAACTTCGCCGCGCGCGCCGCGTGCGCGAGCTGGAGCCCGCGCAGCCACAGCAGGTCCGCGCGCCGGGGCGCGGACAGGTCCGCGCGCTCCGCGGGATCGGCGACGAGGTCGAACAGCCGCTCCTCGACGCCGCCCGCCGTTTCGCGGCGCACGTACTTGAGGCGGCCGTCCCATGTCGCGGACAACGGCTCGGACCGCTGGCCGATCGCCTGCGCGTGGACCGCGCGCGCCGGCCGCGCACCGTCCCACGCCGGGCGCAACGAGGAGCCCTCGCCGAGTTCGTGCCCCGCGCCCGCCAGGTCGAGGAGCGTCGCCGGCAGGTCGAGCAGCGCCACGGGTCCGTCCACGTGCGCGCCGTTGGGGATGCGCGCGGGGGCCGAGAGCACCAGCGGCACGTGCGTCACCTCCTCGAACAGGGTGTCGCCGTGGTCGAACTGTCCGCGCTCGAACAGCTCCTCGCCGTGGTCCGAGGTGACGGCGATCACCGTCTGCTCGCCGAGCCCGCGCTCGTCGAGCCACGATACGAGCTGGCCGACGAGGCCGTCGGCCCACGCCACCTGTCCCGCGTACAGGTCGCGGAACGCGCGCACGTCGGACGGCGCGGGCGGGAACAGCCGCAGCCGGAACCGGTTGTAGTCCTTGATCGGCACCGCTGCCGCCGGCCAGGCGAAGCCGACGTGGCGCGCGTCGGCCCAGCGCAGGCGCACGTCGCGCGGCGCGTGGTACGGCTGGTGCGTGGCGTAGGTGTGGACGAACAGGAACCACGGCCCGCGCTCGCCCCACGCGTTCAGCTCGGCCAGCGTCGCCGCGAGCGTGTCGGGCAGCGAGCCCCGCGGGTCCGCGCGGTACAGGTCGAAGCCGCGCGCGAAACCGAACTTCGGCCCGACCCAGCCGTTCTCGGTCACCGCCGCGGTGCGGTACCCCTGCCCACGCAAGACCTCCGCCAAGAGCGGCGCCCGGTCGGAACCGCGCACCGCGAGCCGCCGGTCGGGGTGCTGGCAGCCGCGGACCTGGGCCAGGTCCGGCATCACGCCGTGCGCCGCGGGCGTGAGCCCGGAGAGCATCGAGTAGTGCGACGGCAGGGTCCAGTTCGACGGCGCCTCGGCCTGCCGGAACACGACGCCGGCCGCCGCCAGCCCGTCGATCGCCGGGGTGGCGCCGCGCGGCGCGCCGTACGCGCCGACGTGGTCGGCGCGCAGCGTGTCGAGCGACACGAGAAGGATGTTCGGGCGCGCGTCGGCGGAGCGGCGCTCGGGCGCGGGGACGCGCACCGGCTCGGAGAACCCGGCCCCGGCCGGGGCCGCGCGCCCGAGGGCGCGCGCGAGCCGCGCGGCGGGGCCGACGCGGAATTCGAGCACCGGCGCGGCGGCCGCCGGGCCGGCCGGCACCTGCAGCCGGTGCGGGATCCACAGCGCCGCGCCGGGCGCTCCCTCGTGCACGACGTCGAGCAGGACCTCGCCGGAGCCGCTGCCGGCGACCACCTCGACCGTGAACCGCGCCCGCGCCGCGCGCGGCGCGAGCAGCGCCACCTCGTATGTCTCGCCGGCGGCGACGGTCCGGCGGAACGAGGCGCCCGCGAGCGGGCGCTCCTCGATCTCGCCCGTGCGCTCCACGGCCCGGGGCGCGCTCGCCGCCGGCTCCGCGACACCGGACGCGGCCAGCTCGTCGGCGTAGAGCCGGGCGAACGCCTCGCGCGCGCGCGCGGCCTCGTCGGCGCGCCCCAGTTCCTCCGCCGCCGCCAGCCACTGGTAGTGCGCCTCGAGGTGCCGGCCGTTGATCTCGGCCGCGCGGCGGAACTCGTCCAGCGCGCGTTCCGTCTCGCCGCGCGAGCGCGCGAGCAGCCCGAGGTGGTAGCGCGCCGGCGCGTAGAGGTCGAGCGCGAGTTCGACCGCGCGCCGCAGGTGCTTCTCCGCGTCGCCGCTGCGCCCGGCCAGAAGCTCGGTGTAGCCGAGCACGTTCAGGACGCGCGGGTCGTCGCGCACGTACGGCTGCAACGACGCCACCGCCTCCGGCTCGCGCCCGGCCATCGTCAGCAGCTTCGCGCGCTCGATCGCGAGTTCCTCGTTCTTCCCGCGCGCGAGCGCCTGCACCAGCCAGCGCTCGGCCTCGTCGAGCCGGTCCGCGGCGCTCGCGGCGCGTACGGCGAGCAGGACGAGGCCCGCGTCGGCGCTCGTCGCGCCCGCGGCCAGGTCGTCCGCCGCCGCCGCCTCGTTGCCCGGGAGCGCCGCGTACGCCTCGGCCAAAAGCGCGAGCGCGGCGGCGTCGGAACCGGCCCGCGCGTGGAGCAGCTCCACCGCGCGCTCGGCGTGGCCCTCGTCGAGCGCGCGCCGTGCGCCCGCGACGCGCTCCGGCAGCCCCGGTTCCGGCGCGCGGCACGCGGCCGCGAGCGCGAGCAGCGCGAGCCCGACCGTGCGCGCCGCGCGCGCGGGCGCGCGCGTCACCGCGGCGCCCCGACCAGCAGCGCCGCCCACTCCGCCTCGCGGCGCAGCTCGAGCCGGGCGCAGCCGGCGCGCTCCCACGCCCGCGCCACGGCCTCGACGTCGGTCGCGAGGAACCCGGAGACGATCGCGCGCCCGCCGCCCCGCAGCGCGCGCGCGATCCGCCCCGCGGCGCGGATCACGCCGCTGCGGTGGATGTTCGCCAGCGCCACGTCGAACGCCGCCTCGCGCGGGACCGCGCCCCACGAGCCGCGCGCCAGCCGCACGCGCGGCGCGACGCCGTTCGCGCCGAGGTTCTCCGCGGCGACGTCCAGCACCGATTCGTCGGCGTCGAGCGCGAACACCGACGACGCCCCGGCCAGCGCCGCGGCGACCGCGAGGATCCCCGAGCCGGTGCCGAGGTCGAGCACCGCCGCGCCCGGCCGCAGGACGTCGCCGAGCAGCTCGAGGCACATCCGCGTCGTCGGGTGCTCGCCGGTGCCGAAGGCGCGGCTCGGCGGGATGACGAGCGGAATTCCGTCGGCGGCGCCGCGCGCCGAAGCGGGCTCGGCGACGATCACGAAGCGGCCGGCGCGCAGCGGCTCGCGCGGGCCGAGCGACGCCTCGAGCCAGCCCGGGTCCTCGATCGCTTCCGGCCCGCCGCGGACCCGCGCCCCCGCCGCCGCGCCCACCGCCGCCGCGGCGCGCTCGGCGTCCTCGCGGCCGGAGAACCACGCGCGCAGCTCGACGCGGTTCGGCCCGGCGGGACGCGCCTCGGCACCAACGGCGCCGGCGAGCTGGAGCAGCCCGACGAGGTCGTCTTCCCCCTCGCGCGGCGCGAGCACGCGCAGGCGGAACCAGCGTCCGGGAACGCGCAGCCGATCGCCCCCCGCGCCGCCCATGCCGTGTACCTCCGGCGCAGCGGGCCGCCCCCGGCGGCCGCTACTTCTCTCCACTGAACAGGTCCTTGACTTTGTCGAACAGCGAGCCGCTGTCGTCGTCCGCGGGTGCCGCCTCGGCCCGGCGCAGCTCCTCCCAGAGTTCGCGCTCCCGCTGCCCGAGCCGTTTCGGCGGCCGCCCGACGACGTGCAGCACGTGGTCGCCACGGCCGCGGCGCCCGAGGCGCGGCACGCCCTTGCCGCGCAGCGTGAGCACCGTGCCGGGCTCGGTCCCGGCGGGGATCTCGACCGACTCCGGCCCGTGGACCGTCTGCACCTCGAGCGTCATGCCCAGCACGAGGTCCGGGTAGCTCACCGGCAACTCGGCGTGCACGTCGGAACCCTCGCGGACGAACGAGGCGTGCGGCCGGACGCCGATGTCCACCAGGAGGTCCCCGGGCGGTCCGCCGCGCGCGCCCCCGTCCCCTTCCCCGCCCACGCGCAGCCGCGTGCCGTGCTCGACGCCGGCCGGGATGCGCACGGTCACGGTCCTCTCGGACTGCGTGCGCCCCTCGCCCTGGCACTCCGGGCAGCGCTGGCGGATCACGCGGCCGGCGCCCTGGCACGCGGGGCAGGTCCGCGCGATCTGCAGGAACCCCTGCGTGAACAGCACGCGCCCGTTGCCGCCGCAGGTCTGGCAGGACGCGATGCCGCCCGGCGCGGCGCCCGAGCCCTGGCACTTGGCGCAGGCCTCCGCGCGCGGCAGCCGCAGCCGGACCTCGGTGCCGAACACCGCCTCCTCGAAGCTGATCTCGAGCTGGTAGCGGCGGTCCGCGCCGCGGCGCGGCGCGTTCGGTGAGGCCCGCCGGCCGAAGCCGCCGCCGAACATCTGCTCGAACAGGTCCTCGAGGCCGCCGAACGCGCCGCCGCCGAAGACCTCCTCGAAGATGCTCGGGTCGAAGCCGACGCCCCCGCCTTCCATGCCGCCGGCGTCGTAGCGCGCGCGCTTCTCCGGGTTGCCGAGCACCGCGTACGCCTCCGACAGCTCCTTGAACCGCTCCTCCGCGTCGTGGCGGTCGGGATTGCGGTCCGGGTGCAGCTCCAGCGCGAGCTTGCGGTAGGCCTTCTTGATTTCTTCGTGCGTGGCGTCGCGGGCGACGCCGAGGATCTCGTAGTAGTTCTTCATCGGCCGCTTAGCCTAGCAGATCGACGCCGGCACGCTCCGGCGGCGGGGTGACCGTGGGGCGGGGGCGCCGCCGGGCCCGGCGGACGCCGCCCGCGCCTCAGCCCTTCATGTCGTACAGCGCGACCTCGGTCAGGACCCGCGACACGCCGTTCAGCCGCTCCAGGGCGGCCTGCAGCGTCGGAAGGTCCTCGGTGCCGAGGGCGCTGCGGCACTCCTCGAAGGTTTCCGTGACCTCCTTGCGCTTTTCCGCGTCCAACAGCTCGGCGAACTCCTTGAACGTCCGCTCGTTGCTCGCCAGCAGTCCCTCGAGCTTGCCCTTGGCGCGGCCGGCGGCGATGCGCGAGCGGTCCTCCTCGGCGTACGTCTCGGCCTCGCCGATCGCGCGCTCGACCTCTTCCGGCGTCAGGCCCGTGGTCGGCGTGACGATGATCTGCTGCTCGAGGCCGGTGGTCAGGTCCTTTGCCGAGACCGACACGATGCCGTTGGAGTCGATGTCGAACGCGACCTCGATCTGCGCGGTCCCGCGCGGCGCGGGCGGAATCCCGACCAGCTCGAAACGGGCGAGGCTCTTGTTCGCCGCGGCCAGCTCGCGCTCGCCCTGCAGGACGTGCACCTCGACCTTGGTCTGGTTGTCGGCGGTGGTCGTGAACACGCGGCTGCGCCGGCACGGGACCGTCGCGCCACGCTCGATCATCTTGACCATCGCCCCGCCGCGGATCTCGACGCCCAGCGACAGCGGCGTGACGTCGAGCAGCACGATCTCCTTGACGTCGCCCCGCAGGACGCCGGCCTGGATCGCCGCGCCGAGCGCCACGACCTCGTCCGGGTTGAACTGCCGGTTCGGCTCGCGGCCGAAGAGCTCGGCCACGACCTGTTGCACGAGCGGCGTGCGCGTCTGGCCGCCGACGAGCAGCACGTCGTCGACCCCGGACGGTCCGAGGCCGGCCATCCGCAGCGCCTCCTGGCACGGCTGCCGCGTGCGCTCGACGAGGTCGCGCACCAGGTCCTCGAACGCGGCGCGCGTCAGCGTGCGGTTGAAGTGCGCCGGCCCCTTGGGCGTCGTCGCCAGGAACGGCAGCTGGATCTCGGTCGCGGTCTCGCGCGACAGCTCGCACTTGGCCTTCTCGGCCGCTTCCTTCAGCCGCTGCAGCGCCAACCGGTCGCCGATCGTGTCGACGCCGGTCTCCTCGCGGAACTGCCCGACCATCCAGTCGATGATCTTCTGGTCGAAGTCTTCGCCGCCGAGGAACGTGTCGCCGGCCGTCGCGAGCACCTCGTACACGCCCTCCGCGAGCCGCAGGATCGACACGTCGAGGGTGCCGCCGCCGAGGTCGTAGACCGCGATCACCCGCTCGCCGCCCTCGATCCCGAGCAGCCCGTAGGCCAGGCTGGCGGCGGTCGGCTCGTTGAGGATCCGCAGGACGTTCAGCCCCGCGATCCGCCCGGCGTCGCGCGTGGCCTGCCGCTGGCTGTCGTCGAAGTACGCCGGGACGGTGATCACCGCGTCGTCCACGCGCTCGCCGAGGTACTCGTGCGCGATCTCGCGCAGGTGCGCGAGCACGGCGGCCGAGATCTCCTGCGGGCTGAAGTTGCGGTCACCGAGCTGCACGTGGGCGTCGCCGTTGGCGGCGGCGACGATGCGGTACGGCATGTGACGGGCGGCTTCCTCGACCTGCGGGTCGGCGCGCTTGCGGCCGATCAGCCGCTTGATCGCGTAGAACGTGCCCTCGGGGTTCGTCGCGGCCTGGCGCTTGGCCAGCGAGCCGACGAGCCGTTCGCCGCGCCGGGAGAAGGCGACGATCGACGGGACCGTGTGGCTGCCTTCGCGCGAGGGGATGACCACCGGCCCGCCGGTGTCCATGATCGCCACCACCGAGTTCGTCGTGCCGAGGTCGATCCCGACGATGCGTCCCATGGCTGCTCCTCCCCCCGGACGGATTCGTCCGTCCTGTCGTGTCCCTACCGCTGCCCGCCGCGCCGGCCTGCCCGAGCGGGTCCGGAGACCCGCACCAGCGCCGGTCGCACCAGCTCGCCGCCCAACATGTAACCTACGCGCAGCACCTGCAGCACGGTATTCGGCGGGACGCGGTCGGTCGGCGTGACGTCCAGTGCCTCGTGCACGTGCGGATCGAACGCGACGTGTTCCCCCTCGATGCGTTCGAGCCCGTACGGGCGGAACACGTCCCAGATCTCGCGCAGCGCCACGCGGACGCCCTGCTCGAGGCTCTCGCGGTCCGGCGCTTCGCGGTAGCAGGTCTCGAGCGAGTCCAGCGCCGGCAGGATCGCCCGCAGCGCATCGCGCACGCCGGTCTTGCGCCCCTCGGCGCGCCAGTGCCCCGGCAGCACCGGGATCGAGGCGTCCTCGTCGAAGCCGACGATCTCGATCTCGACGTTTTCCACGTCGACGGCGTCGAACTCGTCGGGCAACCGGTCGGTCACGGTTCGTCGGCCCCCGGCTCGCCCTGCTCGCCGGCCAGGATCTGGCTGATCGTCCGCGCCAGCCGGTCCACGACCGCGACCGCCCGCGCGTACTCCATCCGCCGCGGGCCGACGACTCCGACCATCCCCTTGCCCTGCGCGCCCGCCCTGAACGAACTGGCGACGACCGCCATCAGCGACAGGCCGGGATCGTTGCTCTCGGAGCCGATGATCACCTGCACGCCGCGGCCGGTCATGCAGCGGTCGAGGATCCGCAGCAGCTGCGTCCGCTCCTCCAGCGTGCGCAGCGCGCCGCGCAGTCGCTCGACGTCGGCGAACTCGCGGGCGTCGAGCAGCCGCGACGCGCCCTCGACGATCAGCTCGCCGCCCTCCTCGGGGAACGGCGACTCCAGGATCGACACGACCGAGCCGATCGCGCGCCGGCCGAGCTGGCGCGCCCACTGCTCGTCGGCGCGCAACAGCTCGATCATCTGCCGCCGTGCCTCGGGCAGCGTGACGCCGACGAAGTGCTCGCGGAAGCGGGCGGCGATGCGGTCGAGTTCGTCCTGCGGGATGTCCTCCTCGGTGTCGAGGACGCGGTGGATCACCACGCCGGCCTGGCTGACGAAGATCGCGACCAGCCGGAACGGCCGGATGCGCACGAAATCGACGTGCTCGAGGACCGCCTGCTCGATGTCCGGCGCGAGCACCACGCCGACGTTGTGCGTCAGCTCGGCCAGCAGGCGGCTGGCCCGGTTCAGCACGGCCTCGAGTTCGCCCGACGACGCGACCAGTTCCTGGATCCGGCGCGACTCCCGGCCGGGGAGCTGGCGCGCCGAGGACAGGACCTCGTCAACGATCAGCCGGTAGCCGCGGTCGGTCGGCACGCGCCCGGCCGAGGTGTGCGGCTGCTCGAGGAAGCCGCGCTCGGTCAACTCCACCATGATGTTGCGGATCGTGGCCGACGAGAGGTGCTCGGTGTGGTAGCGCGACGTGAGCCGCGAGCTGACCGGCTCGCCGCTGCGGACGTGCTCCTCGATGATGATCTTCAGGACCTCCCGCGACCTCGGGTCGAGGGAGACGCGCTCCTGATCGCTCATCGCCCGCCTTTCGGACACACCGCTCTCCTCGTCGATTTATAGGGAGTGCACGGGCAGGGTGCAAGCCGAAGCCTCCCGAACAGCCGCGGACATCCCGCCGCCGGAACGGGAGGTCGTGCGCGCGGCGGTGGCCGGCGGCCGCGGCACGGCGGGCGGCGCGCGGCCGGTCCCCGCCCCCGAGGGGCGCTACTGGGAGGCTTGCGCGAGCAGGAACGACTTCATGAACGCGGCCAAATCGCCGTCGAGGACGCGGTCCACGTCGCCCATCTCGTGGTCGGTGCGGTGGTCCTTGACCAGCCGGTAGGGGGCCAGCACGTACGAGCGGATCTGGCTGCCGAAGTCGATCCCCTTCTTCTCGCCCTGTTTCTTCTGGCGGGCCTCGTCGCGCTCGCGGACTTCCTTCTCGTGCAGGCGGGCGCGCAGGATCCGCATCGCCTTGTCCCGGTTGCGGTGCTGGCTGCGCTCGTCCTGGCAGGTGACGACGATCCCCGAGGGCAGGTGCGTGATCCGCACGGCGCTGTCGGTGACGTTGACGTGCTGCCCGCCCGCGCCGGAGCTGCGGTAGGTATCGACCTTCAGGTCCTTTTCCTCGATCGTGACCTTGATCGTGTCGTCGATCTCGGGGATGACGTCGACCGAGGCGAACGAGGTGTGGCGGCGGGCCTGGGCGTCGAACGGGCTGATCCGGACCAACCGGTGCACCCCGCGCTCCGACTTGAGCCAGCCGAACGCGTCCGGCCCGAGCACGCGGACCATCGCGCTGCGGATCCCGGCCCCTTCCCCCTCCAACCGGTCGACCAGCTCGGCCTTGTACCCGCTGCGCTCGGCCCAGCGCAGGTACATCCGCAGCAGCATCTCGGCCCAGTCGGCCGCATCGACGCCGCCCGCGCCGGCGTGGATCGACATGATCGCGTCGCGGTGATCGTCCTCGCCGGACAGCATCATCCCGACCTCGACGTCGAGCAGCGCCTGCTCGAGCCGCCCGAGGGTCTCCTCGAAGTCGGCGTCGACGGCTTCGCCCTCCTGGTCGAGGTCGACGAGCGCCGCGGCGTCGCCGAGCAGGCCGAGGAGCTTCTTGTCGCGATCGCGGACGGTGACGAGCTCGGAGCGGCGGCGGTTCAGCGACGCCGCGCGCTCCTGGTCGTCCCAGACCGACCCCTCGGCGAGTTGCGCGTCGATCTCCTGGATGTCGCTCTCGAGCACGCCGAGGTCAAAGAAACCCCCGCAAAGGCTCCGCGCGGGCCTGGAGCGCCTGCCACTTCACCTGCAAATCGTCTCGCATCTCGGCTCCGGATCACCCGCCTTCGTCGCCGGCCGCGCGCCCGCGCGCTTTTCGCAGGAACGGCGCCGTCACCAGCAAAAGGCCGAGGAGTGTAACACAGGCGATCCCGGTGGCCCGGCCGACCGGGCAACCCGGCATCGGCGTTTTGCCCGTCTGCACGTTGGCCACCAGAAAGCCGCGCTCCATCAGCTCGAGCGCACCGAGCGCGCGGCCGTCGCGCGCGATCAGCGTCGAGATCCCGGTGTTCGCCGCGCGCACCAGCGGGCGGCCCGTCTCCGCGGCCCGCAGCCGCGCGTGCGCGAGGTGCTGGTACGGCCCGGCGCTGTAGCCGAACCAGCTGTCGTTCGTCATGTTGACCAGGACCTCGGCCCCGTCGGACGCCAGCTCGCACGCCAGCGAGGGGAACACGACCTCGAAGCACACCAAAGGGCCGAGCCGCGCCGGCGCCGCGGGGAACAGCACGCCGCGCTCGCCGGGGCGGAAATCGCCGGCCTCGGCCGCGAGCGCCGGGATCGAGCCGAGCAGAAAGCGCAGCGGCAGGTACTCGCCGAACGGCACGAGCTGGCGCTTGGGCGACTTGACCACTTCGCCATCGCCGCGCACCAAAACCGCGCTGTTCTCGATACCGCCGCTCTCGGCGGCGGTGATGCTGCTGAGCACCAGCTCGATCCCGAGCCGCTGCGCGAGGCCGGCCAGTTCGCGCCGGTAGCGCGTGTCGATGTCGATCCGGAACGACGCCGCCGACTCGGGCCAGACCACGACCCGCGCCCCGCGCTCGGCCGCGTCGCGCGTCAGCTTCTCGTATGTCGCCAGCTCGTCGAGCGGGTGCGCCTCGCGGTCGAGCGAGGCCTGCAGCACGGCGATGCGCACGGTCCGGCCCGGTTCGGCCGCGGACAACGACGCATGCCCGCCGGCCGCGGCGCCCGCCGCGAGCGCGACGCACGCCGCGCCGGCGAGCAGCCCCGTGCGCCAGCGCCCGACGAGGAGCGCCGCGAAGGCCGCGCTCGCCGCCGCGAGGAGCAGCGACAGCCCCGCAGTGCCGACCCACGCCACGGCCGCGTTGGCCCACGCCTGTTCCGAGAACGCCGCGGCGAGGATTCCCCACGGGAACGGGAACGGGTAGTGCGCGCGGAAGACCTCCAGCCCGACCCACGCCACCGCCGACGCGGCGAGGCCGGCGAGCACGCCGCAGCGCTCCGCCAGCCGCGCCAGCGCCGCCGCGATCACGGCGAACATCGTCGCGAACACCGCGCCGCTGGCCAGCACCGCGGCGGCGGCGATGACCGGGCCGAGGTTGGAGTAGACCAGCAGCACCGCCGCGAACCAGCGGACGAGCAGGCTGAAGAAAACGAAGCCGGCGACGAACGCCTCGGCGAAGGCCCGCCGCGGCCGCGCCGTCACGATCAGGGCCAGCGTCAGGCCAAGCCCGACGACCGCGCACCAGCTCCAACCGGGCTTGGGAAAGGAAGCGCCGAACAGCGCCCCCGCGACCGGCGCCAGCGCCGCCCGGACCACGGGCGGCAGCCAGCGGCTGTCCGCGGCCGCGCTCACGGCGCGCGGCGCGAACGCACCACCGGGGTCCGGCCGAGCGCCGGGGCCAGGCGCGTCGCCGCGCCCCGGGCCTCGGACTCGCTCGCGAACGGGCCGGCGACGACTCGGTAGCGGCCCTGCGCGTCGCGCGCGACGCTCGCCGGGATCCCGCGGCTCGCGGCCTGCGCCCGCAGGCGGTCGGCGCCGGCGCGATCCGGCGTCGCGCCGAGGTCGAGCTCGAACGCGCCGCCCTGCGCCGGCTCGGACGTCACCTGCCGCCCGGGCCGCCGCGCCTCGCCCTCGGCGCGGTCGAAGACCGTCTCGCTCGCGCCGACGTCCTCGACGCCGCTCGCGGCCCGCGACGCGGGCGGCGGCGCGGCCGGCGACGCGCCGCGCGCCGCGGGCGCGCTGGCGCGGCCGGCCAGGAACGCGGCCCCGAGCGCGAGCAGCGCCACGGCCGCGATGATCGACCCGCGCACGAGATCGAGGCGGAACTCGACGACCTTCTCGGGAACCTCGCCGGGGACGCCCATGCCCGAATGATCCGCGAACGCGCGGCGGGATGCCAGCGGGACGGCCGGGCGCGCGGCTCAGACCGGCGCGCAGCCGACGCGGTTCTTGCCCAGCTCCTTCACCGCGCGCATCGCCTGGTCGCCCGCCTCGACCACCGCGCGCCCGCTCGGGCCGTGCTCCGGCCACGCCGCGACGCCGGCCGAGCCGGTGAGCTGCACTTGCGCGCCGGACGACATCTCGAACGGCTGGGCTTCCAGCGCCCGGCGGATGCGCTCCGCCGCCTCCCGCGCGCCGGCGAGCGTCGTCCCCGGGAGCAGCACGACGAACTCGTCGCCGCCGTAGCGGAACAGCCGGTCGATGCTGCGCACCGAGCGACAGATCCGCAGCGAGGCCTCGTAGAGCACGCGCGAGCCCGCGGCGTGCCCGTGCTGCGTGTTGACCTCCTTCAGGTTGTCCATGTCGAGGAACACGACGGCGAAGCGGCCGCCGAAGCGCCGCGCGCGCTCGACCTCGTCCTCCAGCGACTGGTCGAGGTAGCGCCGGTTGTAGCAGTCCGCCGTGTCATCGCGGATGACGAGTTCGCGCAGCGACTCGACCGCGCGCAGGTTGTCCAGCGCCGCGACCGCCTCGCGCGCCAGGCCGGCGGCGCACGCCACGTCGTCCGCGTCGAACGCGCCGCCGGCGGACCGGATCAACAGCAGCAGCCCCACCGGGCCGGAGCTGGACGACAGCGGCGCGAGCAGCGCCGGGCCCAGCCCCGGCAGGGCCGCCGGGTCGCCGGTCGGGAGCAGGACGTCGGCGTCCGGGATCACGGCCGGGCCGTCCGGCGCGAGGTGCCGCACGAGCCCGGCGTCGATCACGCCCAGCGCCCCGCGCAGCGGGGCGATGTCCCCCGCGCCGGCCGCGGCCCAGCACTCCAGATCCTCGCCGGTGCTGTCGGCGAGGTAGGCCAGCGCGAACGCCGCCCCGCAGAGATCCCGCCCGCCGCGCGCGAGCGCCTCGAGGCAGCCCTCGCGGTCGAGGTGCCGCGTCGCCTCCAGCGCGGCGGCCAGCAGCCGGCGCCCGACTTCCGGATCGCTCATCTGTGCGTGAAGAACGTCCGCAGCGTGTCCACGGGCACCGGGAACACGATCACCGAGTTCTGCTCCGAGCCGATCTCGACCAGCGTCTGCAGGTAGCGCAGCTGCAGCGTCATCGGGTTCGTCGAGAGCATGTCCGCGGCCTTGGTCAGCTGCGCCGAGGCCTGGAACTCGCCGTCGGCGTGGATGATCTTGGCCCTTTTCTCGCGCTCGGCCTCGGCCTGCCGCGCCATCGCCCGGCGCATCTCCTCCGGCAAGTCGACGTGCTTGACCTCGACCGCCGAGACCTTGATCCCCCACGGGTCGGTCTGCCGGTCGAGGATCTCCTGCAGGTGGTGGTTCAGCCGGTCGCGCTCGGACAACAGCTCGTCCAGCTCGACCTGCCCGAGCACGGAGCGCAGCGTGGTCTGCGAGAGCTGGCTCGTCGCGTAGTGGTAGTTCTCGACCGCCACGATCGCCTGCCGCGGGTTGAAGACCCGGAAGTAGACCACCGCGTTGACCTTGACCGAGACGTTGTCGCGCGTGATCACGTCCTGCGGCGGGACGTCGTGCACCACCGTGCGCAGCGAGACGCGCACCATGCGGTCCACGAACGGGATCAGGATGAAAATGCCCGGCCCGTAGTCCATCGGCCGCAGCCGCCCGAGGCGGAACACCACGCCGCGCTCGTACTCGGGCAGGATCTTGATCGCCTGACTGATCAGGAACACGAACAGCACGATGACGAGGATGAGCCCGGCCGAAATCCCTTCCAGCATGTCGGACCTCCCGGCAGACGGCCGGGCGCTTCAGCCGCGGGGCGCTTCGCCCCCCGGCCCGGGCACCTCGTCCGTCGGCTCGACCATCAACAGCAGCCCTTCGGCGTCCAGGACGCGCACCGCGGCGCCGCGCGGGACGGGAACGCGGCTGCGGGCGCGCCAGACTTCTCCGTTCACGAAGACCGTCCCTTCCGGCGCCAGCTCGCTGGTCGCGCTGCCGACCTGGCCCAGCAACCCTTCGCGCCCGGTCGTCGGCGCGATGCGCATCGCCTTGCTCACCAGCCACGTGACGAAACCCAGCGCGATCACCACGAACAGGACCAGCGGGACGAGGGCGCTCAGCGGGACGGCCAGCCCCGGCACCGACGCCGGGAACAACAGGTACATCCCGACAGCCACCGACACCGCACCGCCGATCGCCAGCATCCCGTACGACACGACCTTGATCTCCAGGATGAACATCACCATGCCCAAAACGACCAGCGCCGCGGCGAGGAAGCTCACCGGCAGGACCTGGCTGCCGTACAGGAACACCAGAAGGCAGGCCACGCCGACGACGCCCGGCAGGATCAGCCCGGGGTGGGTCAGCTCGACGTAGATCGCGACCGCGGCGATCGACAGCAGGATCGACATGACGACCGGGTGCAGGACGACGTTCTTGAACTCCTCGGCCCAGTCCAGCTTGTGCTCGACGATCGTCGCCCCCGACAGCTCCAGCACCGCCTCGCTCCCGTCGGCGCGGCGGATCGTGCGGCCGTCGAGCGCGTCGAGCAGTTCCTCGCGGTCGGACGCGATCACGTCGATCAGCTTGCTCGCCAGCGCTTCCTCCGCGGTCCACGACAACGACTCGCGGACCGCCTTCTCCGCCAGCTCGCCCGGCCGCCCGCGGCTCGCCGCCGCCGTGCGGATCAGCGCCGAGAGGTCCTCGGCCGCCTTCTGCAGGCCGATGTCTTCCTTCTTGTTCTCGCCGCCCGCGGTGATCGGGTGCGCCGCGCCGGTCCGCGTCACCGGCGCCATTGCCGCCACGTCCGAGGCGATCAGGATGAAGAACCCGGCCGACGCCGCGTGGGCGCCGCGCGGCGCGACGAAGGTGCAGACCGGCACCGGGCTGTTGAGGATGCCGCGGACCATCTCCTCGGTCGAGTCGACCAGCCCGCCCGGCGTGTCGAGTTCGAGGATCAACAGGTCCTCGCGGTTCGCCGCGGCCTGCTTCAGCGCGCGGTCGAAGATCGCGGCCGAGACGCCGTGGATCATCCCCTCGTGGCGGTAGACGCGGACCACCGGCGTCGCCGCGAGCGCGGCGCCGCAGCCCAGCGCGAGCGCGAGCGCCGCGGCCAGCCCCCGCGCGCGCCGGCTCATGGGTGCCGCCCGGCCACGGCCGGCCCGAACCGGCGTTCCAGCCGCCGCAGCGCCGAGGTCGGCACGAGCCCCGAAACGTCGCCGCCGAGCCGTGCGATCTCGCGCACGAGCCGCGAGGAGATGAACGAGACGTCCTCGCCCGGGGTCAGGAACACGCTCTCCAGCCCCTTCTGCAGCCGGCGGTTCATCAGCGCCATCTGCAGCTCGAACTCGAAGTCCGAGATCGCGCGCAGCCCGCGCACGACGATCGTCGCCCCCTCCGCCCGGGCGAAGTCGGCCAACAGCCCCTCGAACGCGACGACGCGCACGTCGGCGATGCCGTGCTCGGCGAGCGCCTCGGCGAACATCTCGCGCCGCTCCTCGGCGTCGAACAGCGGCGCCTTGTCGGTGTTGCGCAGCACGGCGACGACCAACGAGCCGAACACCTGCGCCGCGCGGCGCGCGAGGTCGAGGTGGCCGTTGGTCACCGGGTCGAACGAGCCGGGGTAGATCGCCCGCAGCGTCCGAGACGTCATGGGGTCCCCCGCAGCATGGCCTCGGCGTGCCGCCGGGCCGCGTCGGTCACCACGCTGCCGCCGAGCATCCGCGCGATCTCCTCGATTCGCTCATCGTCGTGCTCCAGGACCTTGACCACCGCGACCGTGCGGCCGGCCTTCTGCTTCTTCGTGACCTGCACGTGGCGCTCGGCCCGCGCGGCCACCGGGGGCAGGTGCGTGATGCAGATCACCTGGTGCAGCCGCGCGACGCGGGCCAGGAACTCGCCCAGCCGCTCCGCGGCGTCGCCGCCGATCCCCTGGTCGACCTCGTCGAACAGCAGCGTGCGGCGCGGGAGCCCCTCTTCGAGGCAGATGTCGAGCGCGAGCATGACGCGGCTGATCTCGCCGCCCGAGGCGACCTTGCGCAGCGGCCGCGCCGGCTCGCCCGGGTTGGCGGCGAGCAGCAACTCGACCTGGTCCACGCCCTCGGCGCCGGACGGCAGCGCCGCCAGTTCGTTCGGCTCGCCCGGCGTGATCGCCACCTCGAGCGCCGCGCTCGGCATCATCAGTTCGCCCAGCAGCCCGCCGACCGCCCGCGTCAGCGACTCCGCCGCGTCGCGCCGCGCCGCGGTCAGCCGCGCCGCCGCCTCGCCGTAGGCGCGCAGGTGCTCCTCGCGCTGGCGCGCGAGCTGCTCGGCCGACTCGCCCTGGCCGACCAGCTCGTCCAGCTCGCGCCGCATCGACTCGGCCCCGGGGATGATGTCCTCCAGCGGTGCGCCGTCGAAGCGCCGCCGCAGGCGCTCGAGGGCGACGAGCCGCTCCTCGACCTCCGCCAGGCGCGCCGGGTCCGGCGCGACCTCCTCGATCGCCGAGCGCAGGTCGCTGGAGATGTCGCCGAGCTGCGCGTGGACGTCGTCGAGGCGGTCGGCCAGCTCGACGTACAGCGAGCCGTGCGCCGCCTGCGCGCGCAGCCGCCGCGCTGCGGCGTGGGCCTTGTCCACCGCCGCGCCCTCGCCCTCGTAGACCAGTTCGTGGGCCGCGCGCAGCGCATCGCCCAGCTCCTCGGCGTGCCGCAGGCGATCGCGCTCGGCGCGCAGCTGCTGCTCCTCGCCGGCCCGCGGGCAAACCGAGTCGAACTCGCCCAGCCGGAACCGCAGCAGGTCGATCCGGCTCTCGCGCACGCGCGCCCGCTCGGCCAGCTCCGCCAGGCGGGCGTCGATCTCGCGGATCGCCGTCGACTCGCGCCGGACGTCGGCCAGCAGTTCGTCGTGCCCGCCGAAGCGGTCGAGGATCGCGCGGTGCAGGTCGGGCTGCAGCAGCGTCTGCGGCTCGTGCTGCCCGTGCATCTCGACCAGCCCGGAGAGCAGGTCGCGCAGCATGGCGATCGTCGCCGTCGCGCCGTTGATGAAGCCGCGCGAGCGCCCGTCGCTGCCGACCTCGCGCCGGACGAGCAGTTCCCCGCCGCCGACGCCGAAGCCGGCGCGCTGCAGCCGCTGCTGGATGTCCGGCCGGTCGCCGATCTCGAACAGCGCCTCGACCAGCGCCCGCTCCTCGCCCTGCCGCACCATCCCGGCATCGCCGCGCGCGCCGAGCGCGAGCGCGACCGCGCCGACGATGAGCGACTTCCCGGCCCCGGTCTCGCCGGTGATCAGGTTGAGTCCCGGGGCGAACTCGAGAACGACTTCCCGAGCGAGCACGAGGTTCTCGATGCGCACCTGTCGCAGCATCCGCTCCCCCGGCGTCGCGTCCGCGGTCGAGAGGCTTCAAATCTTGAACTAACTGGAGGTTAGCATCCGCCGCCGCGCAGGGTCAAAGGGACGTCTCCCGCCGCGGCCGGTTCACGGGCGGCCGGCGAGCGCGCTCCACGCGAGCGCGGCCCAGCCCGCGATCAGGCACACGCCGCCAACCGGGGTGATCGCGCCGAGCCAGCGCGGCCCGCCGAACGCCATCAGGTACAGCGTCCCGCTGAAGACGAGGATGCCAGCGACGAACAGCCAGCCCGCCAAGCGCGCCGGCAGACCGTGCGCGGCGAGCAGCCCGGCCAGCACGAGCGCCAGCGCGTGGTACACCTGGTAGCGCGCGCCGGTCTCGAACCACGCCAGTTTTTCCTCCGGCAGGCGTCCCTTCAGCGCGTGCGCGCCGAACGCGCCCGCCACCACCGCAAGCATCCCGAACACCGACCCGACCGTCACGAGCAACCGGTCCACCATCAGCGACCTCCGGAAACCGCCGACGCGCCTGATCGCCGTCGTCGCCCGTGCATCATACCGGCGATCGACGACGTCCCCGGACGGCGCTCGCGGCGGGGCTATCGCGCGCCCGCCGTCGCGCAGCAAGTCTCAAGTCGTGCGACGCGGACGCGCGGCGACGTGCGCATTCGACCCTGACCCGTGTCGCCACGTGACGTCGTCAACCGCGGATGCTGCGTCGATCTCGGAGATTCGGTGTGCGTGATCCGCTCGCCTCAGCGCCACCTACCGGAGCGAGGCTTCGGCACACGGGGCCCACGAAAGTCCCGGCAGGGCTACAGCATCCGCCGCGATGCTCGGCGACGGTGCTGGCGTCGGAGCACCCATCGAGGTAGTCCGCGTCTCGAGTGAACTCCCAGAAACACGCCCAGTGCCGTAGGACCGTGGGTCTGTGACCCGTCGGGGTCCGCATGCGCGCACTCAGGTCGACGCCCTTGTCGGGACCGACCGCTTCGGTTCGTCGTCGCGCGTGCTGTCCGAGGCCACCTTTTGCGCCCGTCAGAGCGCGGGCACCGGGAGGACGCCGCCGACCTCGAAGTCGGTGCGCGGGAACACGTGCGCGGTGCGGTGCGTGAAGTCGCGGCGCACGAACTCTACGAGCCCGGGAGTGGCCGTGCAGTGCCAGGTCGCGAAGCTGCCGGGGCGGCGCGCGGCGAACGCCGCGGGGGTGAAGACGCCGAAGTTGCGGCCGCCGAGGCGGTCGCGGGCCGAGCGGTAGCGGAAGGCCTCGATCCCGGCGGCGCGCATCTCGCGGCCGAGCCGCTGGCTGGCCTGGTAGCGCTCGGGCGAGGAGATCTCGGCAGCGAAGGCCGCGAAGGCCGGCCCGCACAGGTCGATGCCTCGTCGGGTGCGGATGCCGATCGCGAACGACGTCACGTCGACCTCGACCGGGCCCAGGTCGGTCCCGGTTCCCGCGAGGAACACCAGCCGGTAGTAGGCCGCCTCGGCAAACGCCGGCCGCAGCCCCTCCGCGCCGTACCAGATCGAGCGCTCGGCCCGGGTGCCGAAGCGCGAGCCGTGGCGCAGCGGCGGGTAGCGGAAGGACGTCGCGAGCAAGTAGTGCAGCCCGCGAAACTCGTCCGTGCGCGGGAGCGGCGGCTTCTGGCCCTCGATCAGCGACTCGAGGATCTCCTGCTCCTCGACGGAATCGACCAGCTTGCGCGTGGCGACCACGTGCTGGCCCTCGACGACGCGCACCGCGCGCGCCGCGAGCCGCCGCGCGTTAGCCGCGCCCCCGCAGCGCGTCCAGATACTCGGCGGCATGGAACAGTCCCACGGCGGTCTGCACCAGCTCGGCCGGGCGGCCGCCGAGGTGCTGGTTGGGGGCGGTCATCCAGGCCCGCACCTGCGCCTGGTTCCCGCCGAGGAGCGCGTCGAGGCTGCGGTAGAGCCGCAGGAACGCCAGCGCCAGCTCACCTTCTTTCGAGTCGGGGTCGAGCCCGCGCCCGCGGGCGATGCGCGAGGCCGTGGCCTCGCTCACGCCCAGCATCCGCGCCAGCGCCCGCTGCGACAGGCCTGCGGCGTTCGCGGCGCGCACCAGGGCCTTGGCCAACACCGCGGCCGCTTTCGGCCCCGCGGACGTGTCGGTCGGGGCGAGGACGATGGCGCGGGCGCGTTTCATTTCTGGGGAAACTTTACACGGTGAACATTTCAGATGCAAGACCCCAGCTCATCAGCGCCCAGCCATCCGGGTAACAGGAGCAGCACGGCGCGCCATCCTGACGCGGCCCCGCGCGTCTTCTGGTCTTTTTGATCCGCTTTAGGGCTGGGGTCCCGCCGCCGCGACAGGCATCGCGCGGCCCAGGCGTCCGGACGTAACGAGCTGCTCGGCGGCCAGGCGGCAGATCCGGTGGTCCGGCCCGTACTTCGCAGCGAACTCGGAGCGGATCGCCTCGAGCTCGGCCCGCCCCTGTTTGACTCGCCCCGCCTCCACCAGCGCGGCGCCGTGGCTCAGGCGGGCATAGCCGAGCGCCGACTCCGACAATGCCGCGCCCTTGGCCAGGACCGTCTCCAGCTGTTCGAGCGCCTCGGCGTGCTTGCCGGCCGCCGAGAGCGCCCTGCCCATCACGAGCCGGGTCTGCAGCGTCTTGCGCGAGTCCGGGCCCTCCGACGCGAGCGCGCGCTCCAGGTCCGGGCGCAGCAGCGACTGCGCTTCGTCGTACTTGCCGACGGCGGTCAGCGCCTCGCCGAGCTCACAGTCCATCAGGAACGTCTGCACGTGGTCGGGGCCGAGCGCCGTCCTCATCGCCGTCGCGGCGTCGCGCGCGTTCGGCTCGGCCTCGGCCGGGCGGCCGTTCTCGCGGAGCATCTGCGAGAGGTAGTACCGGGTCACCGCGACGTAGATGCTGTTGTCGCCGAAGAGCTTGCGCCGGCGCTCGATGACCTCCCGGAACAGCTTCTCCGCGGCGGCCAGGTCGCGCGCGCCAGCCTGTGCGCGGGCGAGGTTGTTCATCATGACCAGCGTCGCGGCGGTGTCGGGGCCGGAGGCCTCGCGCTGGATGTCCACCGCCTGCTGCAGGTAGTCCCGCGCGTCGGCGAACTTCCCGGCGTCCAGCTTGCGCATCCCGAGGTTGTTCAGGCTGGTGGCGACGTCCGGGTGCCGCGGCCCGAGCACCTCGCGCCGGATGGCGAGCGCGCGCTGCGCGGCCTCGTCGGCCGCTGCGCCCTCGCCCCTGGTCGAGAGCAGCACGCCCAGCGAGTCGAGGGCCCGCGCGTAGTTGGCGGACTTCTGGCCGTAGAGTTTCTCGTTGATCGTTACCGCGTCGCGCGAGAGGCGCTCGGCCTCGTCGTACTTCCCCGCCTTCTGCAGCACCGAGGACAGCGCGCCGAGCGCGGCCGCGGTCTCCTCGTGCCCGTCGGGGTACAGCGCGCGGTAGCGCGCCAGCGCGTCGCGGAAGCCGGCCTCCGCCTCGGCCAGCTTGCCCCGCTTGTCCAGCAGGAACGCCATGTTCATGAGGTCGGTCGCGACGAACGGGTGCTTGTCGCCGAGCGTCGTGCGGTGCATGTCCAGCGCCTCGCGGTAGCACCGCTCCGCGTCGTCCAGGCGGCCGAGGTATTGGTGGACGTTGCCCAGGGTATTCAACGTCACCGCCAGGTCCTGGTGCGGACCCTTGTAGAGCTGGCGCTGGAGCGCCAGCGACTGCTCAAGCAGGACCCGCGCGTCGTCGTAGCGCGCCTGGTTCACCAGTTCATTGGCCAGCCGGGTCTCGAACTCGGGGATCCTGGGGTCGTCCGGGTCGGCCACGCGCCGCGCGATCGCGACGGCCTGGCGCACGTTCTTCTCCGCCCCGGCGTAGTCGCTCCTGGCCTCGGCCAAAAGCCCGAGGTTCGAGAGCATCTGCGCGACGTCCATGCTGTCGTCGCCGCGCAGTCCACGGTACAACTCGAGCGCGCGGTTCCACTGCGCGCCGGCCTGCTCGAAGTCCGCGATCTCGTGGTAGGCCAAGCCCATCGTGCTGCGCAGGCGGGCCTCGATCTCGGGTTGGCCGCCAAGTTCCGCGCCGATTCGCGTGGTCGTCTTCTGCAGGATGTCGCGCAGCAGCGTGGTGTCCCGCCCCTGCGCGACTTGGGCGCCGACCCCCTCCAGCATCGATGACAGGAACTGCGCGACCTGCCGCGAGCTCTCCGCCTCGCGCTGCGCCCTGACGTACAGCGCCGTCGACACGACCAGCCCGGCGACGATCGCGACCGCGGTCGCCGCCGTCCCCAGCACCAGCGGCCGATGACGCTGCGCGAACTTGCGCACCTGGTACAGGGCGCTGGGGGGCCGGGCCATGATCGGCTGCGAGTTCAGGTAGCGCTCGAGGTCCTCGGCCAGCGCCGCGGCGCTGCCGTAGCGCCGCTCCGGGTCCTTTTCCAGCGCCTTGCCGACGATCGTCTCGACGTCCGCGTCGAGCCGCCGGCTTCCCGACCAGGACAGCGACAGCGGCCGGGGCGGCTGCTCGCAGATCACGCGCACCGATTCCAGCAGCGAGGCCGGCGCCACGTCGTAGGGCCGTCGTCCGCTCAACATCTCGTAGATCACGACGCCGAGCGCGTACACGTCGCAGCGCAGGTCGATCGCCGCGGTCTCGCCGCGGGCCTGCTCCGGACTCATGTAGGGGAGCGTGCCCCTGATCTCACCGGCGATCGAGAGCGTGTCGGCGGCCCCGAACTCCTCGTCGGTCAGCCGCGCCAGGCCGAAGTCGAGGATCTTCACGGCTGGAGTGCCGGCGCGCGAGGCGGAGGGCTCGCTCCGCTCCTCCCCGATCACGATGTTCGAGGGTTTGAGATCGCGGTGGATGACACCACGCTGGTGCGCGTAGTGCACGGCCTGCGCAATCCGCACCGCGAGGCGGAGCCGGTGCCGCAGTTCGTCCGGGGTGACCGGCGTCGGCCGCCCCGCGATGTAGCTCGAGAGATCCCGGCCGTGCACCAGCTCCATCGCGAACCAGTGCATGCCCTCCGGCGTGCGCCCCGATTCATAGATCGCGCCGATGTCGGGGTGTTTGAGCCGGGCCAGCGTCTCGACCTCGCGCTGGAACATCCGGACCTGCGTCTCGTCCACCGCGGCGCCGCCGCGGATCACCTTGAGCGCGACGATCCGGCGGGGCTCCTGCTGCTCGGCTTCGTAGACCACCCCCATCCCGCCTTCGCCGAGCTTGCCCAGGATGCGGTAGTTGCCGATCCTGTGCGGCAGAACGTCGCCGGCGGCGCCATCCGGCCGGTGGGGCGGCGCCGCCCCGTTCGAGTCGATGGTGTGATCGTCGCTCCCCGTGGTCATCGTGCCCCTCGCAGGCGGCCCGCGCGACCGGGCCGCGACTAACTAGTTGCTTCTGATCAGTTAGGTGGCGGAGCATAGCATACTGGCCGTGCGGCGCTTGGCCCCGACCGGACGTGGTAAGTCCGGACGAAGACCCGGCCTCGCGCCCGATCGAGCCGGGGGAACGCCCGCGATGCTGCTCCTCGCGGTGCCGTCTTGCGCGCAGACCCCCGAGTCTCCTGCGGCCCGGCGGCGTGCTGATGGCGATGAAGCACCTCGATCGGCGCGTCACGCGCTCCCGCACCCGCTGCAGTGATGGCGGTCCCCGCCAAGTGTCGGCAGCTCTGGTCAAGCCGAGAACATCAGCTTCAGCACTGCGCTCTGCGCGCTCCGGACGGGTGCGCTTCCGGCCCGTTCTCGAGGCCGCGAACTACGTCCTCCTCGAGTAGTACCGCACGGCGGCGCTCTGATACAGCTCGTCGAGGCACGCGAGGCGAGTTCTATCGCGACTCCGCTGCTCCTCGGGATAGTCTATGCGGCATGCACATCGTCTGGCGTTACCTGTTCGGCCAGCGCTGGCTGATCGCCCTCTCGCTCGCGCTCGCCGGGGCCGGCCAGGTGCTGGCGCTCGTCGACCCCCTGATCTTCGGCAAGATCGTCGACGAGTACGTCGTGCACCCGGGGGCGCGCGGACAGGCCGAGCTCACCCGCGGCGTCTTCGACCTGCTGGCCCTGGCCGTGGCGGTGGCCTTGGCTTCGCTCCTGGCGCGCACCGTGTCGGACTACGTGACCCGCCTGGTCACGCAGCGGTTCGGCGTGCAGATCTTCAACGACGGCCTGCGCCACGCGATGCGCCTCTCGTTCGAGGAGTACGAGGAGCTGCGCAGCGGCGAAACGCTCGCGCTGCTGCAGAAAGTCCGCGCCGACACCGAGCGCTTCGTGACCGCGCTGGTCAACGTCCTCTTCGTTTCGCTCGTGGGAGTGATCTTCCTCGTCTGGTTTGCCATCACGCGCCACTGGGCGCTGGTCCCGGTCTTCGTCGTGGGCGTTTTGGTGGTGGGCGGACTGGCGGGGCTGCTGGGCCAGCGCATCAAGGCGCTCCAGCGGTCGATCGTGCGCGAGACGGCGCGCATGGCCGGCGCCGCCACCGAGTCGCTGCGCAACATCGAACTCGTGCGCAGCCTGGGGCTCGGGCGCCAGGAGATGGAGCGCCTGCGCGCGTACACCGAGCAGATCTTCCGGCTGGAGATGCAGAAGGTCCGCAAGGCGCGGACGCTGGCTTTCCTGCAGGGGAGCGCGCTCGGCATCCTCAAGCAGTCAATCCTGTTCGCGCTGCTTTGGCTGATCTTCCATCGCGTGCTCGCGACCGGCGAGCTGATCGCGATGCAGTTCATCTCGGTGCAGACGACGGAAATCCGCAAGGTGGAGCTGCGGCGACAGCTGGGCCTCGTCACCCAGGAGACGCAGCTCTTCTCCGGCACGATCCGCGACAATCTCCGCTTCGTCGCGCCGCAGGCCACCGACGAGGAGATGCTCGCCGCGCTGCGGGGCGCGGCGGTGCATTCGCTGGTCGGCCGCTCCCCGCTCGGGCTCGACACCGTGCTCGGCGAGGGCGGCATCCGACTTTCGGGCGGCGAACGGCAGCGACTCGCGATCGCCCGGGCGCTCATCCGGGAGCCCAGGCTGCTGATCCTCGACGAAGCGACGGCCGCGCTGGATTCGCTGACCGAGGAGGAGATCGCCGGGACCCTGCGCGATCTCTCGCGCCGGCGAGAGCGGATCGTCGTCACCATCGCCCACCGGCTGTCCACCATCCGCCACGCCGACACGATCCACGTTCTCGAGCGGGGCCGCATCGTCGAGTCCGGCACGCACGACGAGCTGGTCCGGGCGCGCGGTCTTTACTACGCCATGTGGCGCCAGCAGATCGGCGAGCGCGAACGGACGGGAGACCCGGTGGCGAACTGACCCGAAGCGGAGCGCGGCAGGAGCATGCAGACGCAACCGGTCGCGAAGCAGGCCGGCACCTCGTCGGGGGAACGCCGCTTCAGCGAGTGCCGCCCCAGACCGCCGGCGCGCCGTCCTTCACATCGAACTCGCGGGATTCACGACGAACCGCTAGCCGACATCCCGCGGCGGTCCGGGCCGCCGGCTGTTGCACGGGGGGCGAGGGTGCCGGCACACGGTGCGCGCACGCCTCGCCGTCTTGATCAGGTGCCAATCGCCCCAAACACGGCCAAGCCCTGGGTGCCCACGGTTTCTGTCTTCGAGCAAGTGGGAGTCTGCACCGTGCAGGACGAGACGCCGGAGCAGGACGCCCCGGTACACGCAGGCAGCCCGGCGCCGTCCAACGTGACATTGCAACCCAAGGTCGTACAGAAAGCGCCACTGCAGCCTGAGTGCGTGCAGGTGACCGCCATCGGAACCACGATTTGGCCTCCGTTCAGCGGAACGAGGTGGATCCTGGTGGTCTGCACGTATTGCACGCCGCCAGCAGCCCACGAGATGTTGACGACGGGCGTGATGTAGTAGCCTTGACCAGCGTTGAAGTTCGTACTGAACTGTGCCTGGAGTTCCGGCGTCAGTTCGTCGTAGTAGCTTGCCACGGTGCCATTGACACGTCCCGGGTCCACCTCGTCGAGGATGATGTCTTTGACGTTTGCGGCGTCAGATTTCATGGCGGTCGCGAAGGCAAGGCACGCGAAAAGAGCCGCCCAGAAAAATACGCGGATGGCGACGTTTTCGCTCACCTCGGGCCTCCTCGTCGTCGCACCGTCCCGAACGGGACGGCGTGCTTGCTGGCGTTTTCGCTGTTCGTCGGTTCCATGCTCATTCTCCCGCGCCCCGGAGGGCGTGTTCGCCCTACCTTCGCCCCATGCGGGGAGGCACACGCCGACACACATCCTGCAGCAATTCCTCTGCCAAACCTACGGCACGCAAGTGGCTGATTCCACAGGAGCGCCGGGCCCGGGAACCGCGCCAAACCGGCATAGGGCGCCACGATGGCACGTCGGCGCGAAGGCGTTGCGCCTTTCGGCCCCCAGAACCTCGTTGGACCCCATGGCCCGGAGGGCACTACGACAGTTACACCACGGACGTCAATTTCGCCCAGACTACTTTCTCGTCCCCGTCACCCCTGCCCTCCCGGCTAGCGCTCGTTAGCAAGCTATTTCAATCGCTTAACCTTACCTGCTCTACTCAAACACGTCGCCGGCCGGCACAGCAAGAGGAACGTGGCCGCTGCAGGAACCACGCTCATTTCGAGGACCCCTCGCGCGGATGCCGGCATCCCGCAGGGTCCAAGGTTAATCCGTTCACGCGCCGACGGCGCGCGAGCGTGTCGCTCCAAGAAGACGTTCACGTGCATCACCGGGAAGCCACTGGTCGGGCAAAAGAAAGGGCGCGCCAGCGCGCGCCCCGTCCGGCCCGGGCCTCGCGGCCCCTCAGCTGTAGCTCTGCAGGACCTTGATGTAGTTGGCGCGCTCGAACGCCGCCGGGTCCGGGCAGCTCTTCTGGCTCATGTTGCCGATCATCGCCTTGACCGAATCGTACTCGTTCTCGGTCATCCAGTTCTCCAGCTCTTCCTGCATCCGCCGCAGGTGGTACACGCCGTACTTCAAGAGCGCCGAGCAGACGTTGACCACCGACGCCCCCGACATCATCAGCTTCACGGCGTCGCGCCCGCTGTGCACGCCGCTGGAGGCCGCCATGTCGCAGGTCGTGCGGCCGTACAGGATCGCCAGCCAGCGCGTGGCCAGCCGCGACTCCCAGGCGGAGCTGAGCTGCAGGTTCGGGTAAACCTCCAGCTTCTCCGGGTCGATGTCGGGCTGGTAGAAGCGGTTGAACAGCACGAGCCCATCCGCCCCCGCCTCCTCCGCCAGCCGCGCCATCCGCCCGATCGAGGTGAAGAACGGGTGCATCTTGAAGGCGATCGGGATCTTCACCGCGCGCCGGACCTCCGAGATGATGTCGGTGTAGACCGACTCGATCTCCGCGACCGGCTGCTGCAGGTTGGTCGGCAGGAAGTAGACGTTGAGTTCCAGGCCGTCGGCCCCGGCCTGCTCGATCTTGGCCGCGTAGTCGGTCCAGCCGCCCGGGGAGCAGGCGTTCAGGCTGGCGATCACCGGGAAGTCCACCGCCTGCTTCGTCCGGCGGATGTGCTCGAGGTACTCCTCCGGCCCGCGGACGAACTGCCCCGGCTCCGGGAAGTACGACAGCGCCTCGGCGAAGCTCTCCGAGCCGTACTCGAGGTAGTGCGACATCTCCAGCGACTCGAAGTCGATCTGCTCCTCGAACAAGGAGTACAGCACCACCCCGCCGGCGCCGGCATCCTCCAGCTGGCGGATCGTGTCCAGCTCCTTCGAAAGCGGGGACGACGAAGGGACGAGCGGGTTCTTGAAGGTCAGGCCCAGGTACTTGGTGGTGAAGTCCATCTCTCGAGCCTCCCGCCGGCGGGCCGGTCGGCCGCCCGCGTTGCAAGCACGGGGCGGGGCCGCGGCCCCGCCCCCTCGATCATTCGGCCGCGGTCTCCGCTGGCGCGACGCCCATGTGCGCCAGCTGCTCGTAGCGGGTCCAGCGCGCGTTGGCCTCTTCCTGGGCGTACTGCGCGAGAGACTTCGCGCGCTCCGGGTCGGTCTTGGTCAGCATCTTGAACCGCGCCTCGGCCATCATGTACTCGGAAATGGGCAGCGTCGGCTTGCGGCAGTCGAGCTGCAGCGGGTTCTTCCCCTCGCGGGTGCGGCGCGGGTCGAAGCGGTACAGCAGCCAGTGACCCGAGTCCACCGCGCGCTTCTGGTTGTCGGTGCCCTTGCCCATGTCGATGCCGTGCGCGATGCAGTGCGAGTAGGCGATGATCAGCGAGGTCCCCTCGTACGACTCGGCCTCGACGAACGCCTTCACGGTCTGGGTGTCGTTGGCCCCCATCGCGACCTGGGCCACGTACACGTCGTTGTACGCCACGCCCATCATCCCGAGGTCCTTCTTCGGGCGCGGCTTGCCGCCGGCCGCGAACTTGGCCACCGCGCCGAGCGGCGTGGACTTCGACATCTGGCCGCCGGTGTTGGAGTAGACCTCGGTGTCGAGGACCAGGAGGTTGACGTTGCGTCCCGACGCGATCACGTGGTCCAGCCCGCCGTAGCCGATGTCGTAGGCCCAGCCGTCGCCGCCGACGATCCACACGCTGTGGCGCACGAGCGAGTAGGCCACCCCCTCCAGCATCCGGGCCTCGCGCTGCGGCAGGGTCTTGAGCTTGGCCAGGAGCAAGGCCACGCGCTGGCGCTGCTCGGCGATCGCCTGCTCCGACGTCTGCGCCGACTCCAGGAGCGCCTGGGCCAGGTCGCCGCCGACCTGGTCCGCGAGCTGCTGCACGAGCCGGCGCGCGAACTCCTCGTGCTGGTCGAGCGTCAGCCGGAAGCCGAGGCCGAACTCGGCGTTGTCCTCGAACAGCGAGTTGGACCAGGCCGGCCCGCGCCCGTCCTTGTTGACGGTCCAAGGCGTGGTCGGCAGGTTGGCGCCGTAGATCGACGAGCAGCCGGTGGCGTTGGCCACGACCGCGCGGTCGCCGAAGAGCTGGCTCATCAGCTTGACGTACGGCGTCTCGCCGCAGCCGGCGCAGGCGCCGGAGTACTCGAACAGCGGCTGCAGGAACGCCGCGCCCTTGACCGTGTCGACCTTGAGCGCGCCGCGGTCCACGTCCGGCAGGCCGAGGAAGAACTCGTAGTTCCTGGCCTCCGCCTCGCGCAGCGGCATCTGCGGCGCCATGTTGATCGCCTTGAACTTCGGCTCCTTCTTGTTCTTGGCCGGGCAGACGTGCACGCACAGCTCGCAGCCGGTGCAGTCCTCCGGCGCGACCTGCAGCGTGTACTTCCAGCCGCGGAACTCCTTGGTCTTGTAGTCGATCGACTTGAACGTCGGCGGGGCCAGCGCCAGGTGCTCCGGGTCGTAGGCCTTCTGCCGGATCGCCGCGTGCGGGCAGATCAGGACGCACTTGCCGCACTGGATGCAGACCTCGGGGTCCCAGACCGGGATCTCGAGCGCGATGTTGCGCTTCTCGTACTGCGCCGTGCCGGTCGGGAACGTGCCGTCCTGCGGCAGCGCGCTGACCGGCAGCGTGTCACCGAGGCTCTGGATGATGCGCGCGGTCGTCTTCTGGACGAACTCCGGCGCGTGCGCCGGGACCACCGGCGGCATCTCCAGCGTGCTGGTCACCTTGTCCGGGACCGCGACCTCGTGCAGGTTGGCCAGCGTCGCATCCACCGCCGCGAAGTTCTGCCGGACGATCGCCTCGCCCTTCTTGCCGTACGAGTGTTCGATCGACTCCTTGATCTTGGCGATCGCCTCCTCGCGCGGCAAGACGCCCGAGATCGCGAAGAAGCAGGTCTGCATGATGGTGTTGATCCGGCCGCCCATGCCGGCCTTCTTCGCCACGTCGTAGGCGTCGATCACGAAAAAGCGCAGCTTCTTTTCGATGATCCGCTGCTGGTGCAACCGCGGCAGCCGGTTCCAGGTCTCCTGCGGGTCGAACGGGCTGTTGAGCAGGAACACCGCGCCCGGGACGGCCTTCTCCAGGATGTCGTAGCGGTCGAGGAACACCCACTGGTGGCAGCCGACGAAATCGGCGCGGTCGAGCAGGTAGGTCGAGCGGATCGGCTTCTTGCCGAAGCGCAGGTGCGAGACGGTCACCGCGCCGGCCTTCTTCGAGTCGTAGACGAAGTAGCCCTGCGCGTTGAAATCGGTCCCCTCGCCGATGATCTTGATCGAGTTCTTGTTGGCGCTGACCGTCCCGTCCGAGCCGAGACCGTAGAACAGCGCCGAGAACGTCCCCTCGGGCGGCAGGCTGAACGTCCCGTCGTAGTCGATGCTGGTGTGCGTCACGTCGTCCACGATCCCGAGCGTGAAGTGGTTCTTCGGCGCGGGCTTGGTCATCTCGGCCAAAAGACCGCGCACCATCGCCGGGGTGAACTCCTTCGACGAAAGCCCGTAGCGCCCGCCGGTGACGCGCGGCATGGCCGGCATCGGCAGCTGCCCGTTCGCGGCGGCCTCGGCGAGCGCGGTCACGACGTCCTGGTACAGCGGCTCGCCCGCCGAGCCCGGTTCCTTGGTCCGGTCGAGCACGGCGATCGCGCGCGCGGTGGCCGGCAGCGCGGCCAGGAGGTGCGCGCCGGAGAAGGGCCGGAACAGCCGCACCTTGACCAGCCCGACCTTCTCGCCCTGGGCCGCGAGGTGCTCGATGCACTCGTGCGCCGCCTCGGCGCCGGAGCCCATCATCACGATCACCCGCTCGGCGTCCGGGGCGCCGACGTAGTCGAACAGGCGGTAGCGGCGCCCGCTGACACGCGCGAAGCGCTCCATCGCCTTCTCGACCAGCCCGGCGCACGCGTCGTAGTAGGGGTTGCAGGCCTCGCGGGCCTGGAAGAACACGTCCGGGTTCTGCGCGGTGCCGCGCAGGACCGGCTTCTCCGGGGACAGCCCGCGCTCGCGGTGCGCGCGGACGAGGTTCTCGTCCACCATCGCGCGCAGCTGGTCGTCGGACAGCCGCTCGATCTTCATCACCTCGTGCGAGGTGCGGAAGCCGTCGAAGAAGTGCAGGAACGGCACGCGCGACTCGAGCGTGGCGGCGAGCGCGATCAGCGGGAAGTCGTGGACCTCCTGGATCGAGCCCGAGCACAGCATCGCCCAGCCGGTCGAGCGGCAGGCCATCACGTCGCTGTGGTCGCCGAAGATCGACAGCGCGTGCGTGGCAACCGTGCGCGCCGAGACGTGGAACACGGTCGAGGTCAGCTCGCCGCCGATCTTGAACATGTTGGGGATCATCAGGAGCAGGCCCTGCGAGGCGGTGAACGTGGTCGTCAGCGCGCCCTTCTGCAGCGCGCCGTGGACCGCGCCCGAGGCCCCGCCCTCGCTCTGCATCTCGGCGACGGAGGGGACCGAGCCCCAGATGTTCTTCTCGCCGCGCGCCGACCACTCGTCGGAGAACTCGCCCATCGGCGAGGACGGCGTGATCGGGTAGATCGCGATCACCTCGCTCGTGCGGTGGGCCGTGCTGGCCGCGGCCTCGTTGCCGTCGAGCGTGATCATGACGGTGCGTCCCTTCGTACCGGGCGCACCTGGCGTGGTGTCGAGCGTCACCGATTCCCGCTGCATCGAGAATTCCTCCGTTCACTGCGGGCCGCCGCGGCGGCCCCGACTGCATGGCGACCCTGGGGTCCGCGGACCGAGCGCAGGCGTCCGCGGAAGGCCCCGAACGCGACCGGCGAACCCGGTCGGCTGGCGAACTAAACGGTAATGCACTCGCTGGGGAGTGTCAACCTGAGGTCTAACGTTGTTAGAAGGCAGGTTTTCGTCAACCCGCCGTGGCCGCCTCGCGGCCTGACTGGGAGGGGAAAAGGATCCTAGCGCCGACGGCGCTCCCGGCACAACCACCGTTGAGGGGAGACTGGGAACTCAGGTCGCGGAGCCCGTGCCGCCTGCCGCGGCCGCCTACGACGGCCCTTACCGCAGGGTCGAAGTACGGATCTTCTCGATTTCGGAGGTCTCGTCCTGCTCCAGCCGGGCCCGGTCGCGCTGGAACTCCTCCTCGAGCTGCTCCAGCTTGTCCGGGTCCGCGGCGGCCTTGGCGCAGGCGGCCCCGTGCAGGATCTCGAGCTCCGCGCGCCGCGCCCGGAACGCCGCGCGCACCTCGGCCACGCGCTCTTTCTGCGCCGGCGACAGCGGTGCCTCCGCCTGCCGGTCGTCCCTGGCCCGCAGCCGCTCCATCGCCAGCTCGTACGCCGACTTCAGCTCGTCGCCCATGGCGACACGATAACCCGGTCGGCGGCCCCTCGCCCTCGGCCCCGCTATCCTGTCGCCATGTGCGGCCGCTTCAGCCTGACGACCGATCCGCAGGTGCTCGCGGCAGCGTTCGGGATCGCCGACCTGCCGCCGCTCGAAGGCCGCTACAACATCGCCCCGAGCCAGCCCGTGCTGGCGATCCGCCGCCTCGCGCCGGCCGAGGGGCGCACCGCCGCCTGGCTGCGCTGGGGTCTCGTTCCCCCGGGTTCCCCCGACGCGCCCGGGGCCGCCGCGCTGATCAACGCGCGGTCCGAATCGGCCTCGACCAAGCCCGCCTTCCGGCGCGCCTTCCGCGAGCGCCGCTGCGCGATCCCGGCCGACTCGTTCTACGAGTGGGCCAAGGGCCGGCGGCGCGTCCCGTACCGCATCGCGCGGCGGGACGGTCGGCCGTTCGCGTTCGCCGGGCTGTGGGAGCGGAGCGAGGCGCCGGACGGCGAGCCGATCGAGAGCTGCACGATCCTCACCGCGGCGCCGAACGAGGTCGTCCGCCCGCTGCACGACCGGATGCCCGCGATCCTCGCCGACGAGCACCTGGAGGCGTGGCTGGACCCGGCGCTCGACGACCCGGCCCGGCTCCAGCCGCTGCTCCGCCCCTACCCCGCCGAGCTGGTGGAAGCGCAGCCGATCGACGACTGGATCAACGATCCGCGTCACGAGGGGCCGCGGTGCTGGCAGCCGCAGGCGAGTCTTTTCGGACCACCTGGCCCGCCACGACCGCGCTGACCGGGACGACCCAGCTCGCCGGCGCCCGCGACGCGACCGCCATCACCTTGTTCAGCCAGCCCGGGACGACCTCGAGCTTGCCCCGCTCGTAGGCGGCGAGGGCCGCGCGCACGACGCGCTCGGCCGGGATGCGGGCCTTGGCCACGCGCAGCCGCGAGCCGGCGATGCGGCCGAACTCGGTCGGCACCGGGCCGGGCGAGACGGCGAGGACGCGCACGCCGCGCCGGCGCGCCTCCCCCGCCAGCCCGAGCGACAGGCTGCGCAGGAACGCCTTGGTCGCGGCGTACACGACGAAGTGCGGTATCGGCTGGAATCCGGCCGTGCTGGCGACGTTGATCACGCCCCGGCCGGGCGCCGCCGCGAGTTCATCCCACAGCCCGCGGATCAGTGCCGCGCAGGTGGTGGCGTTGAGCTGGATCATCCGCTCGAAGTCGGCCCACGGGAACTCGCCGTAGCCGCCGTGGCGGCCGAACCCGGCGTTGTTCACGAGGAGGTCGACCGGCGGCATTCCCGGCTCGCGCAGGGCGGCGAGGAGCTGCTCCGGCCCCGCGGGAACGGCGAGGTCGACGACGACGATGCGGCACTCGACCGCGTGCCGCGCGCGCAACTCGGCCGCGAGCTGCTCGAGCCGCTCCCGCCGGCGCGCGGCCAGCGTCAGCAGGCGCGCCCGCGGCGCCAGCCCCTCGGCGAAGGCCCAGCCGATGCCCGACGACGCGCCCGTCACCACGCAGTGCCGGTACGACGCCGGCGCGAACCTCACCGCGACCTCGTTCCCCGGCCGGCGCCGGCGGGCTGCTGGTAGGTGATCCGGTACACCGCCCCCGCGTGGTCGTCCGAGACGAGGAGCGCCCCGTCCGGCATGACCAGGACGTCCACCGGGCGGCCCCACGGCTTGTCTGCCCGCAGCCAGCCCTCGGCGAAGACCTCGTAGTTGGTCGCGCGCGGGCCCTCGAGGCGCACCAGCATCAGCCGGTAGCCCAGCGGCCGCGAGCGGTTCCAGGAACCGTGCTCGGCGATGAAGACCTGCCCGCGGAACGCCGCCGGGAACATCGACCCGGTGTAAAAGCGCATCCCGAGCGCCGCGACGTGCGGGCCGAGCTTCTGCACCGGCTTCTCAAAAACGCCGCAGCCGCGCGATGAGAACTTCGGGTCGGGGATGTCGCCGCCGTGGCAGAACGGGTAGCCGAAGTGCAGCCCGGTGCGCGGCGCGCGGTTCAACTCGTCGGGCGGCGCGTCGTCGCCCAGCCAGTCCCGCCCGTTGTCGGTGAACCACAGCTCGCCGGAGCCGGGCCGGAAGTCGAAGCCGACCGTGTTGCGGATGCCGCGGGCGTAGACCTCGCGCCCGCCGCCGTCCGGCCGGAAGCGCAGGATCGACGCGTAGGGGTCGCCGGCGTCGCAGATGTTGCAGGGCGCGCCGACCGGGACGTAGAGCCAGTCGTCGGGCGAAAACGCGATGAACTTCCACCCGTGCGCCTCGTCCTTCGGCAACCCGTCGATCACCACCGCGGGGCGCGGCGGTTGCGCGAGGCTGCGCTCGATCGCGTCCAGGCGCAGCACGCGGCTGACCTCGGCGATGTAGAGAGCGTCCCCGCGGAACGCGACACCGTTCGGGCTGTGGAGCCCTTTCGCGACGACGTGGCGCCGCTCGGCCCGCCCGTCGCGGTCCGCGTCGACGAGCGCGTACACCTCGTCGCCGCGCGTCCCGACGAAGACGGTCCCCTGCCGGCCGAGCGCGAGCGAGCGCGCTCCCGGCACGTCGCCGGCGAACATGGAGATCCGGAACCCCTCGGGCAACCGGATCTGCTGCAGCGGCAGCTCGTCGGCGGCCCGGGCGCACCCCGCCAGCGGCAGCAGCGCCAGGAGCACGCGGAATGTGCGCGAGGTTCGGCCGGCAGAATCCATTTCCGCTCCTCCGGCCCCGATGGTAGATCGCGCGCGCGCTCTCCGCCCGCGCGGACGTTTGCCCCACCGCGGCGGCGCGTGCTAGCGTCGCCCGCCCCTTCTCGACGGGCTCGCGAGGTGTGTCGTGGGGTCTTCGCTGTCGCTCGCCGTCGTCGGCGCCACCAGCATCCTGGACCTGGTCATGGCCGCCGGGCCGGTGGCCAAGTTCGTCCTGTTTTTGCTCCTCTCCGCTTCGATCGTGTCGTGGGCCATCATCGCCGAACGCTACCGCACGTTCCGCGTCGCCGCGCGCGAGACGCGCGCGTTCCTCGCGCGCTTCCACGGCGGGGCGCGCCTCGCCGAGCTGCGCGACCTGACCGAGAAATGGCGGCGCTCCCCGGTCGTGGCGCTGTTCAAGGCGGCGTTCCACGAGGTGAGCCAGCTCTCGATGGAGGCCGGCTCCGCCGCGGGGCCGGGCATCGGCCGCGCGCTGGACGAGGCCGCGGTCGAGGACGTCCAGCGGATGATGGAGCGCACCGCCGCGGCGAACACCCGCAACATGGAGCGCTCGCTGACCTTCCTCGCCACCACCGCGAGCACCTCGCCGTTCATCGGGCTGTTCGGCACGGTGTGGGGGATCATGGTCAGCTTCCAGAACATCGCCGAGCAGGGCGCGGCCAGCCTCGAGACGTACGCGCCCGGGATCGCCGAGGCGCTGATCGCCACCGCCGCCGGCCTCGCCGCCGCGGTGCCGGCCGCGGTGGCCTACAACTCGTTCCTGCGCCAGGTGCGGATCATGAGCATCGAGATGGACGAGTTCCAGTACGACTTCATCCACCTGCTGCAGAAGCGCCGCCGGAAGGTGGTCTGATGGCGATCGGCGGCCGGGGCGGACCGCGCATCGCGCTGTCCGAGATCAACGTCACGCCGCTGGTGGACGTTATGCTGGTGCTGCTGATCATCTTCATGGTCTCCGCGCCGATGCTGAAGCGCGGGATCGACATCGGCCTGCCGCAGGCCGTGTCGGGCGAGCCGATCGAGGAAGAGCGGGTGACGGTCACCGTCGATCGCGCCGGGCAGTACTACGTGGACAACCGCCAGGTCATCGACGCGCTCTTGGTGGACGAGGTGCGGCGCCGCGGCGGCGATCGCCCGGGCTCGGCCGTCTACCTGCAGGGGGACTCGCAGGTCGCGTACGGCCGCGTGCTGTCGGCGATGGACGCGCTGCGCGTGGCCGGCATCTCGCGCGTGGCGCTGGTGACCGAGCCGGCGCGCCTGCAGCGCGCCGCGGCGAGGTAGCGCGTTGGCGATCACCGTCCGCGTGGTGATCCCGCGGCCCGCCGACCTCGGCTGGCTCGGCGGCTCGGTGCTCGTGCACGTCCTGCTCGTGCTCGCGCTGTTCTTCGGCATCTGGTCGGGCAGGGAGGGCCAGCTCGGCCAGCCCGGAAAAAGCATGGTCGTGCGCCTCGCGGCGCGCCCGGGCGGCGCCCGCGCCGCGGCGGCCGCCCCGGCCCCCGCGCCGCCGCGCCGCGCCGAGACGAAGCCGCCGCCGCCGGTCGAGAAGAAGGAAGAGACTGCCCGCAAGAAGCCGAACCCGCCGAAGACCGTCGTGGACAGGCCCGAGGGCCCGACGGCCCAGCCGGAGACGCTGCCGCAGGCCGAGCCGCAGCCGGAACCCCCGCCCGCCGGGCCCGGCGGCGCGGGCACGTCGCCCGGCCAGCCCGGCACGGGACCGATCGCCGGCGGCGTGGCCGGGCTGGGGACCGACGAGCCGTTCACCGCCGACTGGTACGCCAACCTCGTCGTGGCCCGGCTGCAGGACCAGTGGCGCGAGCGACCGCTGCTCCCCGCGGGCAGCCCGTCGCAGCGCGTGGTGGTCTCGTTCGTGATCCGGCGCGACGGGACGGTCGAGGACGTGCAGATCCTCGCGCCGAGCGGCTACACCCCACTGGACCAGTCGGCCTACCGTGCGGTGGTCAACCTCGGCCGCCTGCCGCCGCTGCCCAGGAGCTACGAGCGGCAACGCCTGCGGGCGCGGTTCGTCTTCGAGCTGGTCCCGCCCGGGGCCTGAGGCGTTTCGCGGGGCCGGTGGGCGCGAGGCCCGCGCCAAGTCAGAATCTGCACAGGAGGACTGGCACTCGATGGGTCTCTTCCCGGACGGATCGGATCGACCGCGGACTGCGCGGACAGCCACGCTCGTCGCGACGGCTGTGATGTTCGTCATCGCCGCCAGCCCGGCGTTCCTGCCGAGTTCGGCGCAGCAGGACTCGCCGACTCCCAACCAGCAGCAGGAGCTGACCGGGAAGATCACGGCCGAGTCGGCGACCAAGATCGCGATCGCCGTGCCGCCGGCGGAGGCCGCGGCCGGCATGCCGTTGACCGACGCCGCCGAGATCGGCCAGGTCCTGCGCGACGACCTCGCGTTTTCCGGCTGGTTCGGCCTGCTCGACCCCGAGGGCGAGGGCCGCATCGCGCGCGACCGGTTGCGCGAACCCGCGGCCTGGGGCCAGGTCGGGGCGCAGTACCTGGCGCTGGCGACGCTCAACCCGGACCCGCGGGACCGCGAGCGGGCCCAGTTCCGCGTGCGGCTGGTGGAGACCGGCGGCGGCTCGGCGCTGTTCGAGCGCACGTGGGGCGGGCGCTTGCCGACCGACCTGCGGCGCCTCGCGCACGTCGCGGCGGACGCGATCGTCGAGGAGCTGACCGGTCGGCCCGGCCTGGCGCAAACGCGCATCGCCTTCGTGGCCAAGGAGGGCAAGGCCAAGGAGGTCTACCTCATGGACTACGACGGCGCGCGCGTGCGGCGGCTGACCGCCACCGGCACGATCAACCTCGCGCCGGCGTGGTCCCCTGACTCCCGCCGGCTGACGTTCCTCTCCTTCCGCGGCCAGAAGCCCTCGATCTACCTCCTGGACGAGAACGGCGCGATCACGACGCTCAAGCCGCGGGGCGGCGACCTGAACTCATCGCCAGACTTCTCCCCCGACGGCCGCTCGATCGTCTTCTCCTCCGATCGCGACGGGAACTCCGAGCTGTACATCTACGACCTCGGCTCCGGCGCGGAGACGCGCCTCACGCACCACCCGTCGATCGACACCGCGCCGGCGTGGTCGCCCTCCGGCCGCGAGATCGCGTTCACCTCCGACCGCTCCGGCTCGCCGCAGATCTACATCATGTCGACCGACGGCAGCGGGCTGCGCCGGCTGACCGTGGAGGGGCGCTACAACGAATCGGCGGCCTGGTCTCCCGACGGGGGACGGCTCGCCTACGTCAGCCGCATCGAGGGCAAGTTCGAAGTGGTGGTGCACACGATCGAGAGCGGCGAGGACACGGTCATCACGTCCGGTCCGGGGAACAAGGAAAACCCGCGCTGGGCCCCCGACGGGCGCCACCTGGTGTTCGCCGGCAACCGCGACGGCGCGTACGCCATTTACGCCATCCGCGACGACGGGACCGAGTTGCGGCGCCTAACGCGCGGGGCGCCGGCGTACACGCCGGACTGGAGCCCGATCCGCCGCTGACGCGCGCGCCGCGCGGCCGGGCAGGCCCGCGGCACGTTGTTTATAATCGCCGGTCACGACGCCCGTCTTCGCGTCACGGAGGAAGAGAATGTCGTCCCAGCGCTCGTTCCCGCTGCTCGTGCTCGCACTCACGTTCGCGCTGATCGTGGGCTGCCCCAAGAAGCAGACCCAGCCGCTCGAGCCGACCGAGCCGCCCGACACGACGGCGGCGCCCGCCGAGCCCACGCAACCCGAGCCGCTCAAGGGCGAAGGCTTCGGCGAGAACATGCTGCCGGCCGACGACACCGGCGGGACCTCCGGCATCCAGGAGGAGACCGGTGTTTCCGCACTGCGGACCGTGTACTTCGATTACGACTCGTTCGATCTCTCGTCCGACGCGATGGGCGTGCTCGAGGAGAACGCGCGTTGGCTGCGCGCGCACACCGGCACGCGCGTCGTGCTCGAAGGCCACTGCGACGAGCGTGGCACGACGGAGTACAACCTCGACCTCGGCGCGAAGAGAGCCCGCGCCGTGCGCGACCACCTCGTGCGGTTGGGCGTCGCCGCCGCGCAGCTCGACACGATCTCGTACGGCGAGGAGCGGCCCGCCGAGACCGGCGGCAACGAAGCTGCCTGGAGCAAGAACCGCCGCGTGGAGTTCCGGGCGGAGGGACGCTGATGCGCGGACGGGCGGTCGCCGGCCCGGCGCTGATCGCCCTCGCCGTGCTTTTCTCCGGCCCCGGCGTCCTTGCCGCGGACCCGGAGGTGCAGGACCAGCTGTTCAAGCTGCAGAAGGACACCGCGCGGCTCCTGGACAAGCTGGAGAAGCTGGAGCAGTCGCAGGGCGACCGCTCGACCGCGGCGTGCGCCGAGACGGTGGCCCGCATGGACGCACTGGAGCGCCAGTTCCGCGTCCTCGAGGAACAGCTCCTCGCCGCCCAGCGCCAGCTCGACGAGACGCTCGGCGAGGTGCGCGCCCTGCGCCGCTCGTCCGCGCAGCCGCTCGCGCCGGCGCAGCAGCCCGCGCCGGCCGGCGCGGCGCAGCTGCCGCCCACGTCGCCGGGACCGGTCGTCACCGCGCCGGCCCCGGCCGGCGGCTCGCCCAACGACCTGTTCAACGCGGCGTACGCCGACTACTCGCGGCGGCACTTCGACCTCGCGCTGGCCGGGTTCGAATCGGCGCTGCGCGTCGACCCCGACGGGCCGATGGCCGACGACGCCCAGTACTGGATCGGCGAGACGCTCTACGCGATGAACCGGCCGCTGGACGCGGTGCAGGCGTTCGACCGACTAATCTCGGGCTTCGCGGGGAGCGACAAGGTCCCCGCGGCGCACCTGAAGAAGGGCCTGGCGCTGCTCGACGCGCGCCGGACCACCGACGGCGCGCAGGAACTGCAGATGCTGGTCAAGCGCTGGCCCGAGTCCGCGGAGGCCCGGATCGCGCAGGAGCACATGAAGCGCCGCGGCCTGCTGCCGGCCGAGCCCTGACGGCGGGCTTGCTTGACAAGCCCGCCCCGCTCCCCCAGAATCCCCCGGTTTTCCGCGCGCCGCGGCGACGCGGCCGCCAGGCGGGTCGGGTATGCCCCGGCCCGGTTCAGGGGCTGAAACGATGGCGAATCACAAGTCGGCCGCCAAACAGGCACGCCGCGACGAGGTCCGGCGGCAGCGCAACCGCACGTGGCGCTCGCGCATGCGCACCGAGATGAAGAGGTTCCGCTCGCTGGTCGAGAGCGGCGAGCGCGACAAGGCGCAGGCGCTCCTGCCGGCCACGCTCGGCCTGATCGACCGCACCGCGCGCGCCGGCGTGATCCAGGTCAATACCGCCTCGCGCTACAAGTCGCGCCTGCAAAGAGCGCTGAACAGGGGCGGACAGGCCTGAGCCCTGGTTCGGGCGAAAATGCGAGCGGCGGGACCCGCGGGTCCCGCCGTTTTCTTTTCCGGCCTGCCCCGCCGCCAGGCGGGCGTCAGCCGCGCCTGCCGGGCAGGAACGCCACGCCGGCCGCGACCAGCGCCGCCTTGACCATCTCCGGGCCGAGGAACGGGACGATGCCGGCGGCCAGCGCCGTGCCGGCGCCGCCCACCACGGCGAGCCACGCGCCGCCGCAGGCCAGCACGAGGAGCGCGCCCGTCCCGGCCGCCGCGAAGCGCGCCAAGAGCCCCCGCCCGCTCCCGAGCCCCGCGATCCACGCCGCCGCGGGAAACGCGGCGAGGTAACCGGCCGTCGGCCCGAGCAGGACGGCGGGCCCGCCCAAGAGCCCGGCGAAGACCGGGAGCCCCGCGAACCCCGCCGCGAGGTAGGTCGCCTGGGCCGCCGCGCCGAGCCGCGAGCCGGCCCACAGGCCGGCGAGGAGCACGGCGGCGGTTTGCAACGTCACCGGCACCGGGACCAGCGGCGCCTGCACCTGGGCCGCGATCGCCGTCAGCACCGCCAGGCCGCACACCTGCGCGGTCGCGGTGAGCACGACCTGGCGGACCGGGGCAACGCTCGTCGTTGTCGTTCGCAAGCTTCCTCCTCGTTCGCAGTCCAGAGGATAACCGATGTCACTTCAGCTTCGAGCGGACGAACTGGATGTCGCGGCCGATCGACTCGTCGGTCGGCTCGACCTTCTGCGCGCGCTCGAGCACGCCGATCGCGTCGCGCAGCTTTGCCTGGTCGATCAGGTTCCCCGCCAGCGCCTTGTACGTCAGGACGTTGTAGGGATCGTGCTCGAGCGCCGTGCGGTACGCGTGCTCGGCGCCCGCGAGGTCCTTGCGCGCGTCGAGCAGCTGCCCGATGCGGTGCCAGGCCAACCCGAACGTGGGGTCGAGCGTGACACAGCGGCGGAACACGTCGAGCGCTTCCTCGTGCTGGCCGGTGATGATCAAGGACTGCCCGAACTGCAGGAGCATCGCGATGTTGTTCGGCTCCTCGGCCGCGAGTTCGCGCAGGATCGTCACCGCCTCGGCCGCGCGGTCGTACTGCGTGTGGGCCATCGCCTTGTCCAGCCGGCCGAGGAACTCCGCCCGGTCTTTCGGGTCGGGCGCCATCGGGTCGACCAGCGGCCGGTCGCCAGCGCGCCCGCGCCCGCTCGACACGTAGCCGAGCCCCTGCAGCTGCGCGATCTCCTCCGCCGACATCGAGCGCGCGGCCGAGATCGCCGCCGCGGCCGCGCTGGCGCGGCGCTGCATCCCGTCCATGTCGGCGCGCGCCGCCGCGAGTTCCCCGGCCCGCTGCGCCGCGAGGTCCCGTGACTCCCCCGGGTCGTCGGCGAGGTCGTACAGCTCCGGCCGCGGCGCGTCGATGATCTTCGTGTCGCCCTTCACGATCGCGCGCAGACCGGACCAGCCGAACTCGATTTGCGGCAGGTGGCTCTCCGCCATCACGCCCTCGCGCTCCGGGACGTCGGCCCCGTCCTTCAGCACGTCCGCCAGCGACACGCCGTCGGTGTACTCCAGCGCCGGCAGCGCGGCCAGCGCGAGCAACGTCGGCGCGATGTCGACGTGGCTCACCGGCTCCCTGACGACGCCCTCGCGCACGCCCCAGGCCGGGCCGTGCACGATCAGCGGCACGTGGATCATCGGCTGGTACAGGTACACGCCGTGCGTCGCCTCGCCGTGTTCGCCGAGGCCCTCGCCGTGGTCCGACATGGCGACCGTCAGGACGTTGCGCGGGCCCTCGAGCGAGCCGATGCCGTCGAGGAGCCGCCCGAGCGCCGCGTCGGCGGTCGCGATCTCGCCCTGGTAGCGGTCGTGCGGGAACTGCGAGCGGTACGGCTCGGGCGGCTGGTACGGCGCGTGCGGCTCCCAGAGGTGGATCCAGAGGAACGCCGGCTTGCCGGGCTGCGACAACAGCCAGGCGATCGCGCGGTCCACGGTTTCGCGGCCCTGCCGGTCGGCGAAGTGCAGCTGCGGCCCACCGCCGGGGTGCTCATTGGAGACGATCTGGTCGTCGTAGCGGTCGAACCCCTGCGTCAGGCCCAGCGCCTGCGCCAGCACCTTGGAGGAAACGAACGCGCCGGTCGCGTACCCTGCCGCCTGGAATCTCTCGGCGATCGTCGTCAGCTCGTCGGCCAGCGCGAACGTGCCGTTGTTCAGGACGCCGTGCGCGGCGATCGTGCGCCCGGTCATGATCGACGAGTGCGCCGGCAGGGTCAGCGGCGCCGTGGCCTCCGCGGCGGCGAAGCGCGTGCCCTCGGCCGCCAGCCGGTCGAGCGTCGGCGTGCCGGCGTTGGCCCGCCCGTAGCAGCCGACGCGGTCCGCCCGCAGCGTGTCGATGGTCACCAGCACGACGGTCGGCGTGCCCGCGTTCTTCGTCGCGTCCTTGCAGCCCGCCGCCAGCAGCGCGATCGCCAGCAGCGCGACGCACCCGCCCCGTCGCAATCCAGCCCCGAGATCCCGCACGTTCCCAGCCTCCGGTGCGAAACGCCGACGGATTATACGGTCCGGCCTCGCGGCCCGCGCCCGTTCAGCCTTTCACGACGGCGAGCGGACGAAGGCGGACGAGCCGCGTCGCGAGACCCGCGCCGGCCACCGCGCCGACGACGTCGGCGACGTCCTTGTAGGCCTCGGGGATCTCTTCCAGCACCGTCGCCATCCCCGCGGCGCGCACGTGGATCCCGCGGTCGGAGAGTTCGCGCAGCACCGCCCGGCCGCCGGCGGCGCGCTTCGCCGCCGAGCGCGACATGCGCCGCCCGGCGCCGTGGCAGGTCGAACCGAATGTCTCCTCCGAGCCCTCGGCGCCGAGCAGCACGAACGAGTAGCGGCCCATGTCGCCCGGGATCAGGACCGGCTGGCCCAGTTCGCGGTACGCCTCGGGCAGCGCCGGGTGCCCCGGGCCGAACGCGCGCGTGGCGCCCTTGCGGTGCACGCACAGCTCGCGCTCGACCTTGCCCTGCCGGTGGCGCTCGATCTTGGCGATGTTGTGGCACACGTCGTAGATCGTCCGTGCGCGGTGCTCGCGCGGCGGGATCTTCAGCGCGCGCTCGAGCGTCTCCCGCACCCAGTGCGCCATCAGCTGGCGGTTGGCGAAGGCGAAGTTCGCCGCCGCCGCCATCGCGCCGAGGTAACGCTGGCCTTCCTCGGATCTCACCGGGGCGCAGCACAGCTGCCGGTCGGGCAACTCGATGCGGTAGCGCGCGGCGGCCTTCAGCATGACCTTGATCGCCTCGTCGCAGACCTGGTAGCCCAGACCGCGCGAGCCGGAGTGGATCGTGATCGTCACGGTGCCCAGCCCGAGGCCGAGCCGGCGCGCGGCGGTTTCGTCGTACACCTCGTCCACGTGCTGGACCTCGACGAAGTGGTTGCCGGAACCGACGGTCCCGAGCTGGGATCGGCCGCGTTCGAGCGCGCGCTCGGAGACCTGCGAGGGATCGGCCCACGGCAGCTGGCCGCGCTCCTCGAGGTTTTCGAGGTCCTCGCGCGTGCCGAAGCCGCGGCGCACGGCCCACTCCGCGCCGTCGCGCAGCACCTCGCGCAGCTCGCGCTCGGTCAGCCGCAGGTCCTTGCGCGTCGAGCCCACCCCGGAAGGGATGTTGCGGTACAGCGCCTCGGCCAGCTCGGCGGCGCGCGGCGCGACCTGCTCGCGCGTGAGGCCGGTTGCCAGAAGGCGCACCCCGCAGTTGATGTCGTAGCCGACGCCGCCCGGGGAGACGACACCCTCGTCGAGGTCGAACGCCGCCACGCCGCCAATCGGGAACCCGTACCCCCAGTGGATGTCCGGCATCGCGATCGAGCGCCCGACGATTCCCGGCAGGTGCGCCACGTTCGCGACCTGCTCCGGGGCCTTGTCGTCGACGATCGAGGGCAGCAGCCGCTCGTCGGCGTAGATCAAGCCCTCGACGCGCATCTTGCCCCGGCGCGGGATGCGCCAGCGGTACGCGTCCACCTGCTCCAGAGTAATGCTCATCGGGTGCTCCCGCGCGGCCACGCTCCGCGGTTCACAGGTCGAACAGGACGCGGGCCATCCATCCGCCGTCCTCGCCCGCCACCCGCAGGTGGTGGTAGGTCACGCCCTTGATCTCGGTGCGGAACCCGTGCCGCCCGGCATCGATCGGCTCGCCCCAGGCCCGCCCCGCCACGTGCGTTTCGTCCAGCTCGCGCACCTCGAACGCGGCCAACACCTCGCGCCGCGCCATCGCCAGGCTCAGCAGCTCGCCCAGCCACTCGACGAGCAGCTCCTCGACGTCCGCGGCGCGGACTTCGACCGCGACCGGCTCCGGCCCGGGCTCGACCCGGGCCAGGTCGAACATCGTGTCGAACATCGCGGCGGCAGCGCGCTCGAACAGCTCCGGAAGCTCCGGCGCGCGCACGATCACCCCCGCGTCGGCGGTGTGCTCGAACGTCTCGTACGGCGCCGGCCCGCGGATCACCGGTGGCCCCGGCGCGGCCCCCGCGGCCGCTCGCCGTGCTGCTTCGGCCCGCGCTTCTTCCCGCTGCGCTCGTCGCGGCGGGCGCTCCCGCGCTTGCCGCGCCCCGCCGGCCGCGCGGCGCGTCCCGGCCGCGCGCCCGGCGTTTCGAGCGTCGGCGCGACCGGCGCGAAGTCCACGAAGTGCCGGAACAGGTCCACGCGGTCGACCCGCACCCGCAACCTCTGGCCGAGGCGGAACACGCGGCCGGAATCGCTCCCGCGCAGCGCGCGGCGCCGCGCGTCGTAGCGGAAGAACTCGCGGCCGAGCCGGGCCACGGGGACGAGGCCCTCCACGTACGGGTCGGCCAGCAGCACCGTCAGCCCGTGCGCCGCGATGTCCACGATGGTGGCATCGAACTCCTCCCCCAGCCGGTCGGCCATGAACGCCGCGACCTTCCACGCCAGGGCCTCGCGCTCCGCCGCCTCCGCCTCGCGCTCCAGCCGCGAGCACTCGCGGGCCAGCTCCGGCAACCGCGCCGCGCGGTCGAGGCGGTCGCCCGGCGTCTCCTTCGGCCCGTGGCGCAGCCGGCGCAGGGCGCGGTGCGCGACCAGGTCGGGGTAGCGGCGGATCGGCGAGGTGAAGTGCAGGTAGCGCGCGAGTGCCAGGCCGTAGTGGCCGAGGCACTCCGCGTCGTAGCGCGCCAGCGCCATCGTCCGCAGCACGGCGCGGTTGACGAACGGCTCCTCCGCGCGGCCCTTGGCCTGCTCGACGACGCCGGCGAGGTCGGACGGCTCGAGCGCGTGGTACGGCTCGGGGATGCGGTAGCCGAGGCCGGCCAGGATCTCCGCCAGCCGCGCGGCTCGCTCCGGGTCGGGGCGCTCGTGGGCGCGGTAGAGCGTCGGCTCGTGGCGGCGCTTCAGCTCGGTCGCGACCGCCTCGTTGGCCGCGATCATGAATTCCTCGATCATCCGGTGCGCGAGGTTCCGGCGGCGGGCGACGATCTCCGAGGTCGTCCCGGTCAGTTCCAGCACGACCTCCGGCTCCGGCAGGTCGAAGTCGATCGCGCCGCGACGCTCGCGCACGCGCTCGAGCAACCCGGCCAGCTCGGCCGCGGCGTCGAGCATCGGCAGCAGCTCCGCGCGCCCGGCGCGCGCCTGTTCGTCGCGCTCCTCGACGATCCGCGCCACCTCGGTGTACGTCAGCCGCGCCCGCGAGCGGATCACGCCGTCGTGAAAGCGCGTCCCGCGCACGGTGCCGCGCGCGTCGTAGTCGATCGTCACGCCCTGCGTCAGGCGCAGCTCGTCCGGCCGCAGCGAGCACAGGTCGTTGCTCAGCCGCTCCGGCAGCATCGCGACGGCGCGCCCCGGGAAGTAGACGCTCGTCCCGCGCCGGAGCGCCTCCTCGTCCAGCGCCGAGCCCTCCTGGACGAAGAACGCCACGTCGGCGATGTGCACCGCCAGCCGGTAGCCGCCGCCCTCGCGCCGCGTGACGCAGATCGCGTCGTCGAAGTCCTTGGCCGTTTCGCCGTCGATCGTGACCACGTCGTCGCCGGTGAAATCCTCGCGCCCGGCGAGCGGCCAGCGCGCCGGATCGTCGGGCAGCGCGTCCGCCTCGCGCTCGACCTCCTTCGGGTACGTGGTTTCGAAGCCGTACTTGCGGATCAGGACCTCGACGTCCACGCCCGGCTCGTCCGGACGGCCGAGCCGCTCGACGACGCCGCCGCGGCCGGGCGCTCCATCGAACGGGAACGACTCGAGCCCGACGCGCACGATCTCGCCGGTGCGCGCGCCCTCGGTGCGGTCCTTCGGCACGAGGACCTCGAACCCGAAGCCGGCGTCCAGCGGTTCAACCACGCCGCCGCCCGACGCGGTGCCCTGGAACAGCCCGACGACGCTCTGCGAGCGCCGCTCGAGCACGCGCCGGATGCGGCCCTCGCGCCGGCCGTCGGCGCGGACCTCGCTGACTTCCGCGGCGACGATGTCGCCGTGCAGCGCGCCGCCCTGCCCGCCGGGCGGGATGAACAGGTCGCCCGCGTCCGGGTCGTCCGGCACCACGAACCCGAACCCCGCCGCGTGGCGCGAGTAGCGGCCAACGACGTCGCCGAGCATGTCGCGGCTGCCGAAGCGGCGGCCGCGCAGCGCGACCAGCCGGCCCGCGGCGACCATCTCCCGCAACTGCCGCCGGAGCGCGGCGCGGTCGCGCGAGGAAACCCCGAGCTGGTCGGCGACCTCGCGCGCGCGCAGCCCCGCCCCGTCGGGGGAGCGGCGCAACACGTCCTCGATCTGTTCGACGGTGGGCAGCTTGTGCGCCACGCGATCCTCCCCGCCCGCCGGGCGGCCGAGCCTTCGTCCCGGCGTCGACGGGGGGTATTCTTCCACGCTCCATGCCCGCCGCCGCCCGACCTCCAACCCGCACGCCCCCTTTGGGACTGCTGGCCGCGCTGCTCGCCCTCACCGGCGCCGCCGCGCTGGCGGACGAGGTCGCCTGGACGCGCTGGCTGACGCTGGCGCTCGGTTCTGGCAGCCGGGCCACGATCGTGGTCCTGGCGACGTTCATGGCCGGGCTCGGCGTCGGATCGTGGCTCGGCGGCCGCATCGCCGACGCCTGGCCGCGCCGGGCGCTGCGGCTGTTCGCGGCCGCCGAGGCGCTCGTCGCCGGCTGGACGCTCCTGTCGATCCCGCTTCTCGGCCGCTGGCTTCCCGCCTGGGCCGGGGCGCTGGCGCAGGCCACGGGCACCGGGCCCCTGCCGACCTGGGCCCGGGTCGCGCTGGCGGTCGTGGCGCTGGCCCCGCCGACGGTGCTGATGGGCGCGACGCTGCCGATCCTCGCGCGCTGGATCGCCGACGCCCGGCTCCTGCCCGGCCGCTCGATCGGCGCGCTCTACACGGCCAACACGCTCGGCGGCGCCGCGGGGACGCTCCTCGCAACCTTCGTCCTGATCGACGCCTGGGGCCTGTCGCGGACCGTCCTCGTGGCCGCGCTGGCCGACCTGCTCGTCGCGGGGCTGGTCTTCCTCGCCGCGCGCCGCGCGACGCCCGCGCCGGCGCCGGGCAGGACCGCGCCGAGCGCGGGCCGCACGCCGGCCGCCGATCCGGGAGTGCCGTTCGCCGCGACGGCGACCGCTTTCCTCGCCAGCGGCCTAGTCGGGCTCGGGCTGGAGGTCGCGTTCCACCGCGCGCTGGCGATCGTGGTCGGATCGACGGTGTACGCCTTCGCGGTGATGCTCGCGGCGTTCCTGGTCGGCATCGCCGCGGGTTCCGCGATCGCCTCCCGCCTCGCCGACCGCGGCGCGCGGCCGGCGGCGGCGCTGGCGATCGTGCTCGGCGGGCTCGGCCTCGGCACCGGCCTCGTGCTGCGGCTGCTCGACGCGGCGTTCGTGCCGCTCGGCCGCGCCGGCGCGAGGCTGCCCGGCCTGTCGGGCTGGCCGTACTCGTTCGAGCTGGCCGGCTGCTTCGCCTCGCTCCTGCCGGCGACGCTGATGCTCGGCTGCGCGGTGCCGCTCGTCGCCCGGCTCTGCGCACCCGACCCGGAGCGGCTGGCGCGGCGCTTCGGGCTGGCCTACGCGCTCAACACCGCCGGCTCGGTCGCCGGGGCCGTCCTGGCCGGGGCGGTCCTCGTCCCCGCGCTCGGCACGGCCGGCACGATGCGCGCCCTCGTGCTGGCGGCCGCCCTCGCCGGGGTCGCGGTGGCGGCGTGGGCCCTGCCGCGCCCGGCGCGCACGCGCCCGCTGCTCGCCGCGGGCGCGCTCGGGCTCGCCGGCCTCGCGGTGTCGTGGGGCGCGGACCCCGTGCGGGCCACGCTCCTGGAGGACATCGCCGGACGGCGCGCGCTGGCGTTCCGCGAGGGGCCGGTGCAGACGATCGCCGTCGTCGAGGACGACAACGAGCAACAGCTCCGGTTCCTGCGCCTGATCACGAACCGCACCAGCCTGACCGGCACGCACGTCTACGCGCAGCGCTACATGCGGCTGCTCGGCCACCTGCCGGTGCTGTGGTCCGCCGACCCGCGGCGCGCGCTGGTGATCTGCCTGGGCACGGGCATGACCGCCTCGGCCGTCGCCGCACACCCCGAGATCCGCCAGCTCGACATCGCGGAGATCTCGCCCGAGGTGGTGGACGTCGCCCCGCTGTTCGACGAGGCGAGCGGCCGCGTGCTGGCGGACCCGCGCGTACGCCTGTTCGTCGAGGACGGCCGGCACGTGCTGCTCGCCTCGCCGACTCCGTGGGACGTGATCACGCTCGAACCGCCGCCACCGCGCGAGTCCGGCGTGGTCTCGCTCTACACGACGGAGTTCTACGAGCTGTGCCGCCGCCGCCTCGCCCCGGGCGGCGTCGTCGCGCAGTGGATCCCGCTGCACTCGCACACGCTGGACGAGGTGCGGCTGCTCGTGCGCTCGTTCCTCGACGCCTTCCCGCACGCGGCGGGGTTCCTCCCGGTCGAGCGCGAGCTGATCGTGCTCGGCGCCGAGAAGCCGCTCGTCGCCGACCCCGGCCTGCTCGCGCGGCGGATGGCGCCCGCGCGCGTGCAGCGCGAGCTGGCGCGGATCGGCTTCGACGAGCCCGCGGACCTGCTCGCGACCGCGCTGTTCGACCGCGCCGCGCTCGAGCGGCTCGCGGCGAACTCGCCGGCGGCGACCGACGACCGGCCGCGCATCGAGTACTTCGCGCGCTTCGGCAAGCGTCCCGCGCTGCCCGATCTCCAGCCCGCGGTTCGCGCGGCCGCGGGGACGGGACCGCTCGTTGCCGGGACGCTCGGGCCCGCCGCGGCGGAGCGCTTCCGCACGGCGCGCGAGGCGCTCCTCGCGTACCTCGAGAGCACGTGGGCCTACGAGGCGCGCCGCGGCGAGCAGGGCGACCGCCTCGCGCTGGAAGCGGTGCGGCTGCGGCCCACCGACCCGTTCTACCTCTGGGCCGCCGGTCTGTCCGACGAGCACGTGGCCCGGGCGCGGGCGCGCGCCGAGCGTTCGGCGGAGCCGCGCGACTGGCAGGCGCTCGGGATGAAGCTCTTCCGCCGCGGCGACCACGGCGGGGCCGAGACCGCGTACCGGCGCGCGCTCGCCGTGCGCGCGGACGACCCCGAGACATTGCGGCAGTTGGGGCTCCTGCTCCTCGGCGAGGGACGCGTGGCCGAGGCCCGCGACCTGCTCGGCCGCGCGCTGGCGATCGAGCCGCGACACCCGTCCGCGGACGGCATTCGTCGCGTGCTCGAGGAGTCCCGCCCGCGCGAGTGAATGCGTGCGGTATAACAGGGCGGCGGAGGGGAGCCCACATGAGCCGAGCCGTCGCCTGCATGCTCGCGCTTTCGATTCCCGGCCTGTTTCCCGGCGTCGCCCCGCGGGTCCAGGTCGTCGATCGCGACGGGAAGGAAATCGCGGGGGCGACGTCCGCCTGCGTGGAGCCGGGCTGCGCGCGGGTCCGTTGCGAGGCCGAGGGCTACCTGCCGGCCGAAGTCGAGCGGGCGGGCGCGATCACGACCTGCGTGCTGACCCCGGCGCTGCGGCTCGCTGCCCGCGTGAGCGGCTGCCCGGCCGGTTGCCGGGCCGGGCTGTTCCGCGGCGAAACCGCCGATGCCGTGGCGGTCGCGGACGTCACGGCGGGCGAACCGGGCGAGCCGGCCCGCGCCGAGTTCCCGCCGCTCGCGCCCGGGCCCTACGAGATCGCGATCACGCGCGAATCCGACGGCTGGAGCTGCCGGGCCCCGCTCGGCGTCGTCGGGCCGGGGCGGAAAGAGACCGCGGCGTCCTGGTCGGCGCCCGCCCCGGTCGGGGGAACGGTCACGGGGCCGGACGATCGACCGCTCGCCGACGTCCTCGTGCGGGCCTGGACCCGGATGCAGGCGCTCGGGAACGGGCCCGGCATGTTCTCCTGCGGCCCGCGCGATCTCGCGCCGGCGCGCACCGGCCCGAGCGGCGGGGTCGAGTTCCAGGTCGATCCGCGGCTCGATGTCCTGTTGGTCGCGGGAGGCTGGGACGACCCGCTCGGCATCGACGCCGCGATCGCGAGGCCCGGCTCACCCCCGCCGGTCCTGCGGCCGGGGAAACCGGGCCGGATCGGCGCGCGCGTCGTGGGGCGCGGCGATGCGCCGGTCCCGTGCAAAGCCGCCTTGACGATGACGCCGGATCTCGCGGCGTGGCTGGGTTCCGTGGACGGAGGATCCGCGCTGGAGGCCACCTGCGACGGTGAAGGCGGTTTCTCGCTCGGCCCGCTCCTGCCCGGGCCGTACGCGATCCTGGTGCTTGCGCCCGACGGGCTGCCGCTGGAGCAGGGTGCGATCGACGTCCGGTCCGGCGAGTTCAGCGACCTCGGCATCCTCCGGGCGGTGCCCGGCGATGCGATCACGGTCCGCGTCGTCGGTCCGGACCGCGAGCCGGTCCCCGGCGCCGAGGTCTGCGCGCGCGGGGCGGAGACACTCATCGTGACCTCGTGCGCGCAGACGGGGCAGGACGGTGCCGTCGACCTCGGCGGCTTGCCGCTCTACTCGCGCATCCGGCTGACCGCCGAGGCCGAAGGTCTCGAGCGGGTCGTCAGGGACGGCGTCACCGCCCGCTCGAGCCCGGTCGTCCTGCGCCTGCAGCCCGGGCTGCGCCTCGCGGGCCGGGTGCTCGATCCCTGGGGCGCGCCGGTCGCGGACGCGAGCGTGAATGCGAATCCCCGGCGCGAGCGCGTCGAGCGCGCGGCGCCGCGTGGCCCGTCCGTCCAAGCCGACGAGCAAGGCGAGTTCCTGTTCGACACGCTCGGCGCCGGCGACTACGTCATCGAGGCCAGCGCCCCGGGCTTTGCCCCGTCGGATCCCGCGCAGGTTTCGCTGGAGCGCAGCGCCCCCTCGGCCCGGCTCGAGCTGCGGTTGCGCGACAAGCAGGAACTGCGGGGCACGGTGCTGGATCCGGACGGCGCGCCGGTCGCCGGCGGCCGCGTCGTGCTCTTCACCTGGTGCGGCCCATGGTCGGCGACGCTCGAAGAGCGGAGGATCGCCGAGACGACGACGCAGGCCGGCGGCAGCTTCCGCATCGCCGCCCCGGACGCGCCGGAGTGCCTCGCGATCGGCGCGTCGGCCCCGAACCTGCCGATCTCGTCGCAGCGGCTCCGACCGGAGACCACGGGTGAGATCACGCTGCGCCTGCAGCGCCCGGCCGGGCTCCTCGCCCGCACGGCCAAGCCGCCCCGCGGGGGCGAGTTCGTATCCGTGATGGACGCCAGCTTGGCCGCGACCGCGATTCCGCTCGACGGATCGGGGACTGCCCGCTTCGCGACCGCGAATCCCGGCACGGCGCAGGTGTTCCTCCTGGGCGGCAGGGGCACGAACCTGGCTTCCGCCGAAGCCGAGCTGAAGGCCGGCGAGGTCACGGAGGTCCTCCTCGACGAAGCCGAGGACGCGAGCAAGGCCGTCCTGCGCGGAACGGTTTCCATCGATGGCACGCCGTGGCCGATGGCCGTCGTCGCGCTGACCGAGGCAGCCCATCCCGGGTACATCGAGGATCTCACCGGCGCCGACGGGCGGTTCGAGTTTCGCGATCTCGATCCCGGTCTCTGGATCGTGATCGTCTCGGGTGGTGGCGGTCGCGCGGTGCGGAGGATCACGCTCGCGCCCGGCGAACGCAAGGTGCTCGACATCCCGCTCGCCCGGGTGATCGTGCGGGTCGCCCTGCGCAACGCGCCGGTTGGCCAGCCGCCCCGGACGGTCGACGTGTCGGACGAGAATGCGGCCCGCAGCTGCCTCGACATCGGCGGTACGCTCCTGCACGGCGCGGACTACGACACACAGATGGACTACAACGACTGCGGCCCGTGGCAGGCCGAGGTCGGCACCGGCGAGTCGCTGCTGCTGCTGCCCCGGCCCGGGCGCTACCGTGTCAACGTGCGCCGCGATGCGGCGCTTTTGGCCTCGCGCGTCATCGACGCGCACGAAGGCGAGAACCTGGTCGAATTCGACCTCGAGCCGACGGGCGACGAGACGCGGCTGACGGTCCAACTCCCGACCGCGGACGGAACCGTGGCCTGCGTGGCCGCTGGCGCGGTCACGCTGGCGTTCGCGCAGGATGGCAGCGCGACCTGCAGTGGACTGCCTGCCGGGGATTGGCAGGTCTTCTTCTGTGCGTACCACGTCGGTTTCGACAAGCTCGCCGTGCACGTCGAGCCCGGCACGCGGGCCAGCATCACGATGAGGATGCCGCTGCCGGGCACGCTCCAGGTCCCGGTACCGGGCGGGAGCCAGGAGCGACCGGCGATCGTCGACGGCGACGGCATCCCGTTGGCCGCGCTGCCCTACTGCGTCCCGCCGCGCTGGGAGACCTGCGGTCGGCCGGCCGTCCCGTGCTGGATCGTGGACGGGCTCGCGCCGGGGTCCTACACCGTCACGGTCGAGGGCCGGACAAGGAGGCGGGTCCAGGTGATCGGCGGGCAGGTGTCGATCGCCGAGTGACCGTGCCGGCGGCCCGACATGGCCGCGGCGGCTACTTGGCGAGTTCTTCCTTCGCGCGCGCGAACGACTTCGCGGCGTGCTCCGCGCCGCGGGACCGCTCTTTCTCCGACATGACCGACATCTTCTTGCATTCCTTCAGCATCGGCTCGCCGGCAGCCTCGTCCAAAAGCCGCAGTTCCGTGCGCGCCTTCAGCACGCCGATCAGCGTCTTCTGCTGGAAGTAGTAGGTCTTGCCGCCCTCGACCTCCAGCTCGAGAGCCTCGACGTTCTCGGCCTTGGACCAGAAGATGTGCTTGCCCGGCGCGACGTCGACGAAGAAATACTCGTTGCCGTGGTTGACGCCGACGACCTGGTCATCCACGAAGAAGTAGATCGGCACGGCGAAGCCGGCGGAAGCGGGCCGGCCGACGTAGACCAGCGCCGCGGCCGGCTTGGTCTCGCCGCGCGGCTGCTCGGCCGGTCCGGCGGCGCCGGCCGCGTCGCAGGCCAGCGCCCAGCCGGTGGCGAACAAGAGGACCTTGACGAACGCGGGCTTTGTCTTCATCGCTCTCCCTTCCCCGTGGGAACCCGCGCGACAGAATACGGCCGAACGCGGCGGGCCGGGGCCCCGGCCCGCCCTCTGTTGACGGGCCGGGGAGCCCCCCGTAGCATTACCGGCCGTCCGGGCCGAAGTGGCGGAACTGGCAGACGCGCATGGTTCAGGTCCATGTGTCCGCAAGGACGTGGGAGTTCGAGTCTCCCCTTCGGCACCAACGATGTTTCCCATCCGAACGATCCCGCTGACAAGATCGCCCCGCCCGCGCGTCCCATTTGCGTGGGACGGGATGCGCTCAACCTGGGGGACCCGTGCTTGCCCGAGCGCGGCATGGACGACGCGGCGCGACTGAAGGCGCTCTTCCGCGAACTGGCCGGCGGGCGGATCGAGGCGCTCGGCGAGCTGTACGACGCCTGCGCGGCCGAACTCTACGGGTTGGCGCTGTGGAACACCGGTTCGGTGCCGGCCGCCGAGGACGTCGTGCAGGACGTCTTCGTGCGACTGGCCGACAGGCCGGACGCACTGGCCTCGGTGGAGAGCCCGCGCGCGTACCTGCTCGCGATCACCTACCGCGCCGCCATCGACCGGCACCGCGCGCGGACCCGCCGGCCGGAGCAACCCCTGGACGAGGCGTTGCTCGTGCCCGTTGCCGCTCTCGCTCCCGAGCGCGGCGCCGACGCGCGACACGTCACGGCGGCGCTGCGCGCGCTCCCGTCCCGGCAGCGCGCGGCGCTGTACCTGCACTTCTACGCCGAGCTGAGCTACACCGAGATCGCTCGGGTCACGAAGGTGCCGACGTTCACGGCCGCGAGCCGCTGCCGCGAAGGGCTGCGCGCGCTGCGTCGCCTCTTGGAGGTCCCGGAATGAAACGCCCCGGCACGTTCGATCCGTTCCGCGGGCTCGCGGTGCCCGCACCGCGCCCCGCGGTGCGGACGCGCGTGCTGCAATCCGCGGCCGCCGCGCTGCGCTCCGGACGCCCGGCGTGGCCGGCGCGCCTCGTCGCCGCGCTGGCCGCCGAGCGCTACGCGGTGGCGGCGATCCTGCTCCTGCTCGTCGGCCACCTCGCGCTGACCGTCGTCGATGCGCGGCGCCGCGCCGCCGGTGCGGGCAGCCCCGCGCTGCCGTCAGTTCTCGGCGACGGGCGCGCGAGGCAGTCCGAACTCGCGGCCGAGGTCCGCTGGGAACCGATCCGGCCCGTGGCCGCCGGCGAAGCGGAAGGGCCGAACCATGGAGGCTGACATGCCCGGCCCGCACCACCGTCCGTCCAGGGCGCTCCGCGTCACGCTGCTCGCGGTCGCGGCCTGCCTCTTGCTGCTGCTCGTGGCGCGCTGGGGCCTCCGCCGCCCCGAGGGGCCGCCCCGGCCCGCGGAGCAGGCGCACACCGTGCCGTCCAGCGCTCCCGCGCTCGCGCCGGCGACCGTGCCCGCCCCGGCGCGGATTCCCACGGCGGCGCTCCCCGCGCCTTTCTGCTGGACCTGTCCCCGGACCGATCCGCCGCTGAAATTCCAGGTCGACCTCGACCTGCTCGCTCCGCTGGGCAACGGGACGGCCAACGCCGCGCTGTGGTTCCGTGACTTCGCCAAGCCGGACGGGAGCCGGAGCAAGGCATGGGACCAGCGCGTGGACGGCACGGTCCACGGCGAGAGCCAGAGCGTCTACCCGCCGGACTCCCCGCTGCTGCTCGAAGCGGAGCCGTGGGTCGACCAGTCCGTGATGCGGTTCTACCCCGACGTGTGGCCCGCCGAGGGTTTCCGCACGCCGCTCCCCAACCTGCTGCACGCCATCACCCTGGCCAAGTCGTGGGTCGCGCGCGGCGAGGCGCGGGCCGCGCGCGATCCCGCGAGCGCGAAGGACGATTTCCGGCGGGCGGTCCGGCTCGGGCGCTTGCTGCTCCAGGACGACGTCGCGCTGATCGCGAACTTCATCGGCTGGAGCTGCGTGCGCCTCGGGGCGACCGCCCTTTACGACCAGGCCCGGCACGAGGGCGACCTCGCGACGATGGTCGTGGCCGGCGTCGTCCTGAACGACTGCAATGCGCTGCGCAAGGTCGCCGCCGAGCGGATGACCCGCCTCGACTTCGTCCACACTCTCCGCCGTTCGTGGCTGCCGTGGCGTCTCGGCCGTCCCGTGGCCGACATCCCCGCCGGACAGTTCGACGACGCCGTCGCCATGGCCAAGTCCGATCCGTCGCTCTGCCTGCGCCTCGAGGCCCAGGGCGCCCTCGCCATAGCCCGGGTCGCCGGCAACCGCGCCCAGCGCCGCGCGGCGGAAACGACGCTCGAAGAGTTGACGCGCGATCGCGACCCGCTGGTCGCCGCATCGGCCCGCGCGAATCGCGGGGAGTCCTGGGACGACGGGCTGCAATAGGGCCTCTGATTTGCCCGTTGCCAGGCAAGCGCTGTTCCGGTGCGACTCGCAGGGCCGACACTGACGACCTGCGACATGCGGAGGCGCCGAGCCGCAGCCGTTCTATCGCGGGAAGGGACTTCGGCTCATCGCGCCTGCTCTCCGCTGCCGGCGTCGCGAACCCGATCGCGATCCTCGTCGACGACCTCGATCGTATCTCCCGGCGCTGCACCGACGCCTCGAACGACGACTCCCCGGTATTCTCCGGGCCCGTGCCCAGCCTCCACGATCTGGATCTCGCCGATCTCTGCCAGCGCCGTGCAGGCGGGCCCGCGAATGCCGTCGCTGCGGAACACGAGCCCGCGAACGGGCAAGCTCGTGATCGCCCAGCATCAGCCGCGGCGCGCAGCGCCGTCAGCTGCATGCTGTTGTTGGGCAGCGCACCACCCGTGGGCGATCTAGGGCCGTTCGAGTGCCCACTGCTGCTTGAACTCGCTCCTGCCGTTCCAGACGTACTCATCTCGAAACGCCGAGATCATCGTACCCTCGGTGAATTCGGCAAGCGCCTTCGTTGGAAACTCAACGAATCGAAACCATAGAGGGTCTGACGCAGAGAGTCTCTTATCCCGCAGGTGCAGTGCCACATGTGGATTACCTCTGCCACTCGCGTGCTGCAGAAGCCGCGTCTTCAGCGGCTGGTCAACCGCCTTCCCGCAGTACTTGGCCTTGAACGAATTGTGGGTTCCCGTCGGTGATGATCCGATCCAGTACACGCCTATGGCCCACGGCCTCCCGCTCAACGCTTCCTCCACCTCCGAAGGGGTGAGGCGCCAAGGACCGGGATCTGTCAACGGCCAACGCAGATCCCAACTCTCAAGCTGACGTCGGTTCAGGATACGCATGCGCAATGACTCCCCTTGTCGTGGCCGAGATTGCTGCCTCGCCCGGTCGCTTCGGCGGCGTGCGCGGCCTCGCCGCGCTGCGGCTGATCTTGCCGTCGAACGCGACCAGCTCCGGCTCGTCGTCGGACTCGGGGCGCGAGGCCCAGTCGATCGCGTTCTTGAGCGTGCCGCTGACCGAGGAGTTGTACTCCGGCGAGGCGATGAGGAACCCCTGGCGCGCGATCAGCACCTGCTTGAGGCGGCGTGCGCCTTCCGGCAGTCCGGTGCGCTGCTCCAGGTCGCCGTCGTAGGGCGGCAGGTCGAAATCGCGCAGGTCGAGCAGCGTCACGTCCGCGCCGGCCCCGAGCGCGCCGGCGACAGCCGCCGCGAGGAGCTTGCGGTTGTACGAACCGCGCCGGAGGCTGCCCGGGATCGCCAGGATCTTCGGTGCCGTCGTCACGGGCGGATCATCGCGCATCCGCGCGGTGGGTGCAGCCGCGTGCCGGGCCGTCAGTGCTGGCCCGTGACCTCGTCCCACATCCGCGCGGCGTCGAGCAGCAGGTCGCGCGGGTCGAGCGCCACGCCCAGCTCGCGCTCCGCGGTCGCGCCCTCGCCCTGCGGCAGCGCCCGGAAACGGAACACCCCCTGCTCCCAGGCCAGCATCACCGCGACGTTCTGCTCGATCTGCGTGCGCAGCACCTGGGCCAGCTGCGGCGGATCGACGGCGCCGAGCCGCAGCAGGATGTCGCCCAGCGGCCACCACGCCTCCGCGGTGGACTGCACGCGCAGCGCGTCGGCGAGCGCCGCGGGATCCAGCGCCTGCCGGCGCAGCAGCATCGAGCCGGTCCGCTCCGAGACCTGCTGGATCTCGGCGCGCACGATCTTGCCGCCGGCCAGCTCGATCTCGGCCTGCTCGGCCGGGTCGTCGCGCTCGATCGACAACACCCCGTCGCGCCCCGCCGCGGCCAGGACCTGCAGGACGTCGCCGAGCGGGATCGCCTCGAGGCGGCCCGACATCAGGAGCGTGGGGTTGGCAGGCGTGGGCATTTGGAGCAACCTCCGGGGCGCGGCGGCGCCCGGGGTGAAACGTAGGCCGGCGCACCAGCGCGGACAAGCCAAGCCCGGCTGGTCCGCCGGTCCACCACGGGCGGCTTTCGCTGCGCTTTCCCTTGAGGAGGCCGGCACACGATGGACATCCAGTTCCTCGGCGCGGCGCGGCAGGTCACGGGATCGTGTTACCTGCTCGAGGCCGCGGGGCTGCGCCTGTTGGTGGACTGCGGGCTGTTCCAGGAGCGCCCCTACCAGGAGCGCAACTGGGCCGCGCCCCCGGTCCCGCTGCACACCATCGACTTCGTGCTGTTGACCCACGCGCACCTCGACCACTGCGGGCTGTTGCCGCGGCGCGTCGCGCAGGGGCTCACCGCGCCGGTGCTCTGCACCGCCGCGACCCGGGAACTCGCGCGGATCGTCCTGCTCGACTCGGCCGAGATCCAGGAGGAAGACGCGGCGTTCAAGCGCAAGCGGCACGCGCGCGAGAACCGCAGCGGGCCGTACCCCGAGCAGCCGCTGTACACGAAGGAAGAGGCGCGCCGTGCGCTGCAGCAGCTGCGGCCCACCGGCTACGACGAGCCGATCGCGCTCAACCGGCGCGTGTCGGTGCGCTTCCGCGACGCCGGGCACATCCTCGGCTCGGCGCTCGTGGAAGTGCAGGTGAACGGCGACGGCGCCGCGCGCCGCATCGCGTTCTCGGGCGACCTCGGCCTGCCGAACAAGCCGATCATCCCGGACCCGTCGCTGGTGCATGACGCCGACTACCTGGTCCTCGAATCGACGTACGGCGACCGCGACCACGACCACGCGGGGCCCCCCGAGGACCGGCTGGCCGAGATCGTCGCCGAGACCGTCGCGCGCGGCGGGTCGGTGATCATCCCGACGTTCGCGATCGAGCGGGCCCAGGAGCTGATGTTCCACTTCAGCCGGCTGATGGAGCAGAAGCGGATCCCGCGCCTGTTGGTGTTCCTCGACAGCCCGATGGCGGTCGAGGCCACGGCGGTCTTCCCGCGTCACCGCGAGAGCCTCGACGCCGAGATGCGGCGCATGCTCGACGAGGGCCGCTCGCCGTTCTCCTTCCCCAGCCTGAAGTTGATCCGCACGCGCAGCGAGTCGAAGGCGATGAACGCGCTGCAGGGCTCCGCGGTGATCATGGCCGGCTCGGGCATGTGCACGGCGGGCCGGATCAAGCACCACCTCGTGCAGCGGATCTCGCGGCCGGAGAACACGGTCCTGTTCGTCGGCTACCAGGCCCAGGGCACGCTGGGGCGGCACATCGTCGACGGGGCGCCGGAGGTGCGGATCCTCGGCGAGATGCACCCGGTGCGGGCCCGGATCGAGCAGCTCGACGGCTTCTCGGCGCATGCCGACCGCACGACCCTGTTGCGCTGGGCCGCGCACCTGGCCCATCCGCCGCGCCACGTTTACCTGACGCACGGCGAGCCCGAAGCCTCGGCGGCGCTGCAGGACGCGCTCGAGCGCGACCTGAAGTTCGAGTGCAGCGCACCGGCGTACCTGGAGCGGGCCAGCCTGACCTGAGGGTCGCGCTACGCCTTGCGGCAGACGATCTCGCGCAGGCCGTCGCGCCGGAGGAAGATCTCGTCCACCTTCAGCGGGCGGACGATCTCCTGGAACTCGCGGTTCTGCCGCGGGTGGACGGACGCGTGGTGCGTCGGCAGCGGCTGCAGCACGACCGCGCCGTCGGGATAGATGTCGGTGCGCACGAACGGGGGCACCTGCTTCTCCTCGCGCCGCGCGATCAGGTACAGCCGGCCGCCGCTGCGCAGGACGCGCGCCCACTCCGCCGCGAGCGCGCGGGCGGCCGGGTCGCCCATCAGGTCGAGCAGGTCGGCGCCGAGGACCAGGTCGAACGCAGCGTCCGGGTACTCGAGCGGGGTCTCGACGAGGAACTCGCCCCCGACGGTCAGCCGGCAGCCGACGCCGATGACCGTGTCGAGGGTCTGCTGCGACATCGGCCCGGCGAGGAGCACCCGGGGCTGTTCCCCCGCGGTGCTCCGCCGCCGGTAGGTGGCCAGCATCGCCGCGACGATCTTCGAGGGCACCCGCGCGGCGGACGGCTGCGTGTCGCCGCCCGCGCGGGAAGGCTCGCCCTCGCGCCGGCCGAAGAGCGCCATCAGGTGGTCGGGACGGGCTTCCGCTCGCTGCTCGCGCCGGAGGTCGCGGACGCGCCCGCCGTCGCCATCGCCGGACGGGCCGGGGCCGGCTCGGGCTGGCCCGAACCCATGTCCACGCTGCCCTTGAACCGCGCGCCCTCGGCGATCACGATCCGCGGGGCCGCGATGTCGCCCTGCAGGACGCTGCCGGTCGCCAACTCGACGCGCTCGCCGGCCATGACGTCACCCTGCACGTGCCCTTCCACCCGGATCGACTTCACTTCGACGGTCGCTTGGATGTTGGCCGACTTGCCGATCGTCAGGTGGTGGTCCTTCAGCCGGATGGTCCCCTCGACCTTACCCTCGACCACCAGGTCCTCGTTGCCGATGATCTCGCCCTTGACGTGGATCGATGGGCCGATGATCGCGCTGCGCGTGTCCATGCTGCCTCCTCGGGGGCCCGACGAAACGGGCGGGACGGTGGCCGCGGGAACGGCCGGGGGTGTGGCCGTCGAAGCGGCCGGGGGGGCCGGTGGCGGCGGCGCCGCGGGCGGCACCGGTGGCCGGCTCTGGTCCTGGTCTTTGCGACCCCACGCCATGGGAACTCCTTTGCGGGACGGGCGTCCTGGCCCTCCCGCTGCGGTGGCGGCCGACGCTATCCGGCGTCGGCGGGATTGCCTTTCGAAGGGAAACGCTCCTGGAGCTTCGTGACCGCCTCGCCGGCCTCGTGCTTGACCAGCCCCTCGCGGTCGTTCTTGTACACCCGGACCAGGAGCGGGATCGTCTCGCGCCGCCCGACGTCGCCGAGCGAACGGGCGGCCTCGGCCCGGGCGAACATGCTCGACGCGTTCTGCACCCGGTCCTCGAGCAAGGCGACCCCCTCGGGATCGCCCAAAAGCGCCAGCGCGTGCGCCGCGACCACGGCCGGCATGTCCTGCGCCTCGCGCGACAGCATCCCGCGCAGGGCCGGGATCGCCGCCTCGCGCTGCAGCTGCATGACCGCCCAGGCCGCCTTGCCGCGCGTGATCGCGTCGTAGTCCTCGAGTCCGGCCACGACCGTCGGCAGGGCGCGCGGATCCCCGATCGTGCCCAGCGCCTCGATCGCCCAGGCCCGGTTCTTGTTGTCGTCGTTCTCGTAGACGTGGATCAAGGCGTCGACCGCGAGCGGGTCCTTGAGCCGGCCGAGGGTCATCGTGGCCGCGTTGCGGATGTTGTCGTCGGTGTCGCGCACCACGCGGTCGACGAGGAACTCCAGCCCGACCTTCTGCTTGACGACCGCCAGGGACGTCGTCACCGCGCGGCGGATGTTGCGCCCCGGGTCGTCGCCCGGGCCGACCGGCATGTGCTCCTTGCCCATCTGGACCAGGATCTCGGCCGCGGCGGGGTAGGACTCGGGGAGGACGCTCGCAAGCGCCTGCGCGACCGTCAGCCGGATCAACCGGCTCTCGTGCCGCGAGAACTTGGCCAGCCCCGCGACCGCCTCGGGCGTGCCGATCGTGCCGAGCGCGACGATCGCCGCGATCTGCACGTTCTCGGGCTCCGTTTCCACGGCCTTGACGAGCACCGGGATGTTCTCGTTGGCGTAGTTGACGCCAAGCTCGGACGCCGACAGCTCGCGCTCGTCCGGCGTCTTGCCCTTGATGCGGGGCCCGCAGGAAACCGCGAGCATGCTCGCGAGCAGCAACACGACGACGAGTGACGCGGGGTACCTTTTCGGGCGCCAGGGCGCGCGCATGCGACGGCTCCTCCTGCTCTCGGCACGCTGCGCGGGGACGGGCCCGCGCTCAACCTCGCCGGGCGGACACGATGCCGCCCCTGCTTCCGCCGCGCCAGCACCCCCGCACTGCGCCCCTCCGGTTCGTGGCCGGCCCAGCCGAAATCAAAGGTATCTTAGGCGCGTGCGCGCGAGAGGGTCAAATCGCGGAGGCCTCCGGGCCGGCGGCCGCTGGCTGGTCGCGGCGCTCGCGGCCTGTCTGGCGCTGCCCGGGCAGGCCGGCCGCCGGGCGGAGCGCACGCCGCTCGACGAGTGGGCCGAAGGGCCCGTCCGCTACCTGATCACCCGGGAGGAAGCGCGGCGTTTCCGGTCCCTTGAAAACGTCACCGAACAGACGAAATTCGTGCGCTATTTCTGGGAACGGCGCGATCCCGATCCACGCTCGCCGCAGAACGAGCTGCGGCTTGCCTTCTGGTCGCGCGTCGCGGAGGCCAACCGCCGCTTCGGCGACACCCCCAAGCCGGGCTGGAAGACCGACCGCGGCAAGATCTTCATCCTGCTCGGCCCGCCGGACGACGTCGAGAAGGACGAGAACTACGACACCGAGATCCGCACGGCGTCGGCGCGGGGTCTTTTGCGCTGGATCTACCACGGGCTGCGGCAGGCCAGCACCAGCGCCGTCACCGTGGTCGCCTTCCTGCAGCAGGGTGACGGCGACTGGCGGCTGACCGACGACTACCGCTTCTCGCGCGCGACGTTCGACATGAACCGCCCGCTCTCCGAAGGCACCTACGGCCAGGTGGACCGCATGATGCAGAACGTCACCTGGGCCGGGAGCAATCTCAGCATCGCGATGGACCTCGCGCGTCTGCAGGAGGTCCCGACCGAGCGCGACCTGCTGCGGGCCGCGGTGCGCTCGGAACAGTTCCTCGACACCATCCCCGGCGCCGCGGCGACGCACACCGTGACCTCGCAGGGCCGGCAGCTGCTGGCGGTCACGCTCGCCGTCCCGCGCGTCGCGCTCACCCCGGCGTGGGACGGCTCGGCGACGGGCCTGGTGCACCGTTTCGCGGCGCTGGCCCAGTTGCGGCCGCGCGATCCGGGCGCCGGGCCGCCGATCGAGGTCGCGGAGCAGGACTTCATCCCCGAGCCGGCGCCGGTCGCGGGCGACCGCTACCTCCGCTTCCAGGCGCTCTGCCCCGTGCCGCCGGGACACTGGCAGCTCTCGGGCGTCGTGTTCGACCGCCAGTCGGCCAACTCGGCCTCGGTGCTGCGCGAGTTCGACGTTCCCGCACCCGAGGCTTCCCTCGAGATCGACGGCCCGCTGCTCGTGACGGCGGTGCTGCCCTCCGGCGAGCCGGAGCGGCCCGGCCCGCCCGCGGCGTTCCGCTCGGGCGGCCTGCTGCTGGTCCCGCAGCCGCCGGACGAGGTGCGGATCGACGAGCCGGTGCGGCTGTTCGTGCGGGCACGCCACGCGAGCGCGGTCGCCGCGGAGTGGTCCGTCGCCGCGGCGTCATCGACGGCGGTGGCGCTGAAGTCAGGACGGATCGAGGACGCGCGGGCCGGCACACCGATCGAGATCGCGGCGGGCGAACTCCCGCCCGGCGAGTACGTGGCGCGGTTCCGGCTGGCGGTGCAAGACGGGCCGGCGGTCGAGCGGCAGCTGCGGTTCAGCGTGACGGCGCGGGCCGCGTCAGGGGGCTGAGGTCCCCTCCTCCGGTGCCCCCGGCGCCGCGTGATCGCCGTGATGTTCCCCTTCCTCGGGGACGACCGGCTCGAGGCCCAGCACGCGGCGCCCGACCCCGTCGCGCAGGTCGACCGCGTCCGGCGTGACGAGCACCACGCGTTCGAAGCCGTCGACGCGCGCGTAGAAGGACGGCAGCAGCGGGCCCGGCTGGCCCAGCTCGAGGGCACGCGTGACCTCCGGCGCGTTCGCCTCGCCCACCTGCCGCACCGTGGCCCGCGCGCTGAGCCCCGGCGGCGCGAGGCCGAATTCCTTCAACTGGTCCGGGCTCGGGTTCTCCTCGACGTCCTCGAGGAAGCGCACGCGGCTCCACGCTCCGATGAAGTCCGTGGCGTAGCTCGCATCGCTGTGCTCGGCTCCCGCCACGCGTTCCCAGCCCGAACTTCCGCGGCGGAACGTCACGCGGTCCTCGCCGTTGACCAGCGTGAACTCGAGCACGCTGGCGCTGCCGTACGGAAAGACGACGTTGCCCTCGCGCAGCCGGCCCTGCTCCGTGTCGCGCTTCAATTCCAACCACGCGAACACCCCGAGCGCGGCGAGCACCACGAGCCCGACGACCAGTCCGCTCCGCTTCACTTGCTTCTCCGCACGAACCAGACGATCGACCCGGCGAGGAACACGCCGATCGGCAGCACCGACACGAGCGCCAGGACCAGGCTCTTCTGGTTCGGCGTGATCGACATCGCCACCTTCGCCGGGCGGGCTTCGCCCTCGCGCCGGATCAGGAGCTCCTCGCCGCTCAACCAGCGGAAGAGGTTCAGCGCCAGCTCGCGGTTCGACTCCACGTCGTAGCCGTCGTTGGACAGGAAGTCGGCATCGCCCATCAGCGCCAGCCGCGCTTCCTTCCCCGAGTCCGAGCCCGGCTCCGGGTCGAACTTGCGGAACGCGATCAGGCCGAGGTGCGGCGGCTGCGTTTCCGGCGGGGCGAACCGCCCGGCCAGCGACTCGGCCGGGACGGTCGCGACCGCGAGGTCGGACTCCGCGAACGGCTGCTTGCCCCGCCCCGAGGGATCGGCCGCGGACGTTACCAGCACGTTGTGGAAGATCTGCTGGTCGCGCATCACGCCGAACAGCTCCAGCGAGCGCACGCCGCGCAGCATGACGCGCTGCCCGGAGAGCGCCGACAGCGAGGCGTGCGGGAAGCGGTCGCCGATGACGTTGCGCGGGTCGAGGTCGCCCGTGCGCGCGCGCGGGTCGAGCACGACCGTCGGCTGCGGCCGCAGGCCCCACTCCGAGAGCAGCGGTTCGAGCGGATGCGGCCCCGATCCCTGCACCGGGTCGATGTCGGTCAGCACGAGCATGCGCCCGCCGCGCTCGAGGTAATCGAGGTAGTGCACCACCTCCGCCGGCGGCAGCGCGCGGCGCGGGTCGGCCAGCACGACCACGGCCGCGTCGTCCGGCACCGGCTCGGCGGCGGCGAGGCTCAGCGGCTGCAGCTCGAAGTACTCTTTCGCCAGGTCGCCGGCCAGCCGCTGGTAGCCGAGGCCCCCCTGCGCGGCCATCGCCCGCTCGCCGTGCCCCGAAACCCAGTACAGCTTGCGCGGCGCGGCGCGGTTCACCTCGACCAGCGCCGCCGCGAGATCCGCTTCCTCGTGCCCGGGGAAGACGATCCGTCGCTCACCGGCCGAAACGACCGTGACCTTGTTCCCCGGCATCCCCAGCCGCGTATAGAGCTCCGGCGACTTGTTCGGATCGACGACGGTGACGTGCACACGCGGCTGGTGGTAGGAGAACAGCTCGAACAGTTGCCGCACCGCGTGGAACGGCGAGCCCTCCGAGGACGGGTGGAACGCAACGACCTCGATGTCCTTCTGGACCTGGTGCAGGACGCGCACGCTCGCCGGGTGCAGCGAGTACGTCCCGGCGCGGGTCAGGTCCCACAGCTGCTTGTGACGGGCGGCGAAAAAGTTGAGGAGCAGCACGATCGCCACGATCACGCCGACCGACGCGATCGCGCCGGCGCCGTAGCGCATGCGGCGCTTGCCGCTGCCGCCGAACAGGGTCCCGCGGCGCATCCACAGCCCGAGGACGAGCAGTGCCCCGCCGGCGATCATCAGCGCGGTGGCGATCAAGCCCAGTTCGCGGGGAGCGAGGACGGACCAGCCGGCGCCGATGACCAGGAGCGCCAGCCCGATCGGGGCAGCGACGTAGAGCGCGCGATTCATCCGCCTCACCTCCAGCGCTGGCTGTCGACGACCCGCGCCGTCAGGTCGAGCGAGAACCACGTCAGCGTGACGAAGTAAACCACCGCCTGCGAGTCGATCGAGCCGCGGGCCAGCGACACGAGGTTCGACATCGGCGAAAACTGCTCCAGGCTCTGGCCGATGTACGGCAGCGAGGTCACCGCGACGCCGGCGATGTTGACGGCCGCGAGCAGCGTCATGGCGAGAATCGCAGCCTGGAACGTGCTCTCGGTCAGGCTGGAGGCGAGGATCCCGAGACCCAGCAGGAACGATCCGTAGAGGAGTGCGCCGAGGAGCCCGGTGTAGACCGGCGCGGGATCGGCCTCGCCCCAGGCCCGGACCAGGATCGGCATCCAGGCGCTCAGCCCGAGCATCAGCACCAGGATCAGCCAGGCGCCGAGGAACTTCCCGAGCACCAGCTGCCGGGTCGTCATCGGCGCCGTCAGCAACAGCTCCGCCGTGTGCTGGCGCCGCTCCTCGGCCAAAAGGCGCATCGTCAACAGCGGCACGATCAGCACCAGCGACCACATGACATCGTTGCCGAGGAAGTCGCGGACGATCTGCTCGGCTCCCGGTACGTTCACCAGCCGCGTCGCCGCGCTGATGCGCATGCGCTCGTACTGGTTGAGTGCGAAGAAGAACAGGATCCCCTGCAGCATCAGGAACGTCGCGATCGCCGTGTACGCGAGCGGCGAGACGAAGTACGAGCGCAGTTCGCGGCGGAACACCGCCCAGACGAAGTTCACGGCGCTGCCTCCTGCAGGACGACGTCGCGGAACACTTCCTCGAGCGTGGTCGTCTCGGAGATGACCTCCAAAAGCCCGTACGGCCCCGTCGCGAGTTCGCGCACGAAACGCTCGCGAGTGTCCGGTTCCGGCGAGAGGTCGACTCGCAGCCGCGACTCGTCCACGCGCTCGACACGCTGCACGCCGGGGATCGCGGCGAGGGCCCGCGGGTCTTCCGGGGGCCGGCGCAGGGTCACCAGGAGCCGCCCGGCCCCGCGGCTGTGCAGCAACTCGCCGATGTCGCCCTCGGCCACCATCCGCCCGCGGTTGATGATCACCACGCGCTGGCAGGTGGCCTGCACCTCCGGGAGGATGTGGCTGGAGAGGATCACGGTCCGCTCCTGCCCGAGCTGCCGGATGATCGAGCGGATCTCGATCACCTGCGTCGGGTCGAGGCCGACCGTCGGCTCGTCGAGGATCAGGATCCGCGGCTCGTGGATCACCGCCTGCGCCAGCCCGACCCGCTGCCGGTAGCCCTTGGAGAGATTCCCGACCAGCCGCTTGCGGACCTCGGTCAACCCGCAGCGCTCCAGCGCCGCCTGCAGCGCCTTCCCCCGCCGCGCGCGCGGCACCGAGCGGATCTCGGCCGCAAAGCGCAGGTAATCCTCGACCACCATCTCGGGGTAGAGCGGCGGGACCTCGGGCAGGAAGCCGATCGCCCGCCGCACCTCGAGCGGCTCCTCGAGGACGTCGTGGCCGGCGATGCGCGCCGTGCCCGAGGTCGGCGGCGTCAGGCCGGTCATGATCTTCATCGTCGTCGACTTGCCCGCGCCGTTCGGACCGAGGAAGCCCAGGATCTCCCCCTGGTGGACGCGAAAGCTGATCCCGCGCAGGGCCTCGTGCTCGCCGTAGAGCTTGCGCAGCTGGTCGATCTCGATCATCACCGGCCGACCCGCGGCGGCGCCGCGGTGCGCGTCCAGACCGGTCCTTGCCTCGATACTGGTGCCCATCCGCTGCTTCCCCGCTCTCGGCCCGGGAAAACCCGGGCCGGCTCAGCCCGACGTGACCGCTCTATCTACCGCCCAGACTCCCCCGTGTCAACGCGCGAATTCCGCAGCCGTTCGAGGATTCGCCGGGCTGCCCGCGCGATCCGCTCGTGCGGATCCCCCTCCTCCGCCGACCCGGGCTCGCCTCCCGGCGCCGCCGGGGCGGGCGGGGACGGCAGGTCGGCGCGCGAGACGATCGCGAGCCCACCCACCTCGTGACCGAGGGCGACGCCGAGGCGGGCACGCAACTCGTCGAGGCGCCCGGCGAGCGCCTTCTCCCAGCCCGGGCCGGCAAAGACGAGTTCGCAGGTCCCGGACCGCTCGCTGAAGCCGACGAGTTGCGCGGCCAGCCACGGGCCGAGCACCTCCCGAACGCGAGCGAGGCGGGCCCGGCGGTGCACCGCGGGGGGAGCGCCCGGCGGCGGCGCGAGCCACGCCACGTGCAGCGGTCCACCGCGGCCCGGCGCCCCCGGCCGTCGCGGCCGCGTGCTATCGTCCCCCTTGGGCGCGCGCGGCGCGCCGGCCGGAGGTGATCCGTGGTGGCCGGTGTCTCGCATTGTCGTTTCCGAACCAGCCTCGGCGGCGTCCGTCACTGCCAGGACCGCGTCTACGAAGAGGGGCTGTGCCGCTTCCACTACGAATGCTATCTGCGCGGTGAGCTGCTCCACAACGGCCAGATCAACGAGTACCTGGCGGACCAGAACCGGCGGCGGGTGATCAACCTGCACGGGATCACGCGCGACGAGCGGCTGTACGCCTGGGAGTGACCCCCCTTCAGTGCCGGAGCTGGAACTGGCGCACCGCCCGGGAGTGCTGCTCGAGGCTGGTGCTGAACACGTGCGTGCCGTCCCTGCGCGCCACGAAGTAAAGCGACCCGTCGCGCTGCGGGGCCAGCGCCGCCTCCAGCGAGGCGAGCCCGGGCGCGGCGATCGGCCCGGGCGGTAGGCCGGCCCGCGTGTACGTGTTGTAGGGGTGGTCGCGCTCGAGGTCCTCGCGCCGCAGGTTGCCGTTCCAGGCCCCGGCGAGCCGCAGCGCGTAGATCACCGTCGGGTCGCACTGCAGGCGCATCCCGCGCGCGAGCCGCTCGGCGAACACCCCGGCGACCCGCGGCCGCTCGAGCGGCACCGCCGTCTCCTCCTCGACCAGCGAGGCCAGCGTCACGATGTCGCGCAGGGTCCGGCCGCTGCGCTCGATCTCGGCCGCGCGCGGGTCGGCGAAGCGCCGGCGGAACGTGGCGACGAGGAGCTCGGCGATCTCGCGCGGCTTGGCCGCGAGGAACACCCGGTAGGTGTCGGGAAACAGGTAGCCCTCGAGGTTCGGCGCGCGCGGGTCGAGCGCGAGGACCGGTGCCGGGTCCTGGAAGGCGGTGCGCAGTTCGTCGCGGTTGGCGATGCCGGCGGCCGCGATCACCGCCGCCGTCTCGTCCAGGGTCAGCCCCTCCGGGATCGTGAACGCGGTCGTGATCAGTTCGGCACGCTGCAGTTCGCGCACGAGTTGGCCGGCGTTGAGCCCGGCGCGGATCGTGTGGTCGCCGGCCTGGATGCGCCGGTCGGCCCCCGTGAAACGCAGCAGCAGCGAGAACAGCCGCGCCGAGCGGATCACGCCCTCGCGCTCGAGCAGCTGGGCGACGTGGCGCGCCGTGGCACCCTGCGGGATCGAGATCGTCAACGGCTCCGCGGCCCGCGTGGACGACGTCGGCGCGGAGAGGAACCAGGTCCACCCCGCCGCCGCGGCGACGAGAACAACTCCGAGCGCCGTCACGCCGGCGAGCGCGCGCGAGGACCCGTTCACCGGCCCGCCCCGCCCCCCAGCGCCCGGCGGTCGAGGAACGCCTGCAGGATCAGCGTCGCCGCGACCTTGTCCACCAGGAGCTTGCGCTTGCGGCGCGACATGTCGGCCTCGAGCAGCGCCCGCTCGGCGGCGACGGTCGTCAACCGCTCGTCCCAGCGCTGAACCGGTATCGCGCAGCGACGGCCCAGCTCGCCCGCGACGAGGTCTGCCTCGCCCTCCATCGCGCCCGGCGAGCCGTCGAGGTTCAGCGGGAGCCCGACCACGGCCTCTACGACCTCGCGCTCGCGCACCAACTCCTCGAGCTGCCGCAGGTCGCGCTCCAGCCCGGCACGGCGCAGCGTCGTGAGCGGCAGCGCGAAGCGCTGGCCCTCATCGCTGATTGCCAACCCCAGCGTCCGCGTGCCGACGTCGATCCCGAGAATGCGTCCCATGCCCAGATCTTAGATGCGAATCGGCCTTCCTTGGACCCGCCCTCCGCCCGAGGCCGCGGCACGCCTCCCGCCCTGACGGCGTCGGGGGCCACCCGATCCTCCCGTACGGGCCGCCGCACAGGCGGCCCGACCGTGACGGCGCTGCGATGGCGATTCAGCCGTCCCGATCATGACGTCGTTTTGGAGGGGCCGCCGATAGGCGGCCCCATCGTGACGGCGCCGCGCGGCACGCGATCGGGGTGACAATTCTTGTCACCCCGCGCGCCTGTTAGCAGTTACCGCGCCGCAGCGGCGATTTGTCATCGTGAGAAAGTTTTTTTAATTCGCAGTTGACATGCTCTCCAGATCTGCTACCATCCGTTCATCACGCGGGGGGCGTGTCGTTGAGCTGCACCCGGGACATCGGAAAAGGGCCGCGGGCACCTGCCCGGGACCTGGAACTCTGGCGCCGCAACGCGCTGGAGCTGGACCAGGCGGCCGCGGCGCTGGTGCGCGTCGGCGACAGGCTGTCGGTCCCGCTGGCGCGGGTCTGCCACGCGATCGTCGCGCACGAGCAGTGGCGCCAGTCCGGGATGCGCCGGCCGGACTTCGCCCGCGAGTACGGCCTCGGCCCGCGCTGGATGGCCGACCTGGGCTTTCTCGGCGGCAAGCTCGACGTACTGCCGGAGCTGGAACGGGCATTGTCCCTAGGCTGCCTTTCCCGCTGCGCCGCCGTCAGTATCGCGCGCGTGGCGACGCCGGAATCGCTCGGGGCGTGGCTGGAACTCGCGGCTCGCCTGAACGTCCGCCAGCTCAAGCAGCAGGTGCGGCGGGCGCGGCAGGCCCGTTCGGCGGACCCGGTGCCGGAGCACGTCGAGGTCGAGAGCAAACCGGTCCTCGAGGACGACGACGACGACGCACAGTGGGTCGTGCGGCAGGAAGTCCCGGCCGCGGTGCGGGTCGCGTTCGACGAGTGCCGCGAGCTGTTCCACGCGGTGGACGGTCGCGAATCGGAGATGTCCGCGTTCGTCGAGGCGCTGGTGGCCGAGGGCGAGGCCGGCCCGGAGCGCTACGAGTACGCGGCGCCCTCGCCGCTGCAGGTGCACCCGGAAAGCGACACGGAAGCGGAGGACCGGCTGGACCGGACCGGGCGCTGGCGCCGGCTGGACCAGCGGGAGGAATGCCCGGCGGCGCTGGAGCCGGCGCGCGAGCTGTTGGCCCGGGTGGAGTCGTTGGGCCAGGTGCGCGGCCCGCTGCCGGACGAGCAGGCGCGGGTCCTGCTGATCCAGCTCGTCGCGGCCGAGCACGATGTCTTGCGGGTGTTGGGCGAGGTGCTCGACGCGCTGGGATCGCGCCGGCCGTTCAGCCGGGAAGGCCGCTACCTGCCGTACCTCGATCTCGGGCACTACGCCGCGGCGCGGCTCGGGATCTCGCGCTCTCTGGCGTACCAGCTGGCGCGCGTGGCGCGCGAGGTGCGGGGCTACCCGTTGATCCAGGCCGGGTACGAGGCGGGCGTGATCCCGCTGCACAAGGTGGCGCTGGCGCTGGGGGTGCTGGCCAAGCACACCGACCGGGAGGAGTTGGACGAGGCGTGGGCCGAGCGGCTGTCGTGCGCGAGCTTCAAGCGGCTGCGGGACGAGGCGGCGCAGATCCGCCGGGCGCGGGTGGCGGACCGCGAGCTGGTGCCGGAGCCCGTGGACGACGAGACGTGGTTCGCGGGGATCCGCCGCGAGCCCGGAACGTGCGTCATCCGCCTCGCGCACCTCGTGCTGCAGGCGTGCCGCGGGCCGTTGGAGTACGAGACGCTGCGGCTGACGTTGCCGGAGGACCTGGCCCGGCGGTTCTACGGCGCGTGCTTCGCCCGCGAAGAGAAGCTGCGCGAACAACTGAAGGAGCTGGGCGGTCGCGACGTGCCGTCGCCGACGGCGGCCGGCTTCCCGCTGCTGGCGGTCCAGAGGTTTTCCCGGTCCCACCCCGGTTCGATCCGGGGCTGGGGGTTGCTGGCGCTGCTGTGGGAGTTCGCGACGAGCTGGGACAAGCCGCGGCAGGGGAGCAAGACGTC
>JAGOJY010000010.1 GCA_017994815.1 Acidobacteriota bacterium | reverse complement strand
GGCGGCTGGGTGTCGGGGCGTGGCAGCGCTGGTACCGCAACGAGCTGCGCATCCCCGACCCCGAGCCGACGTTGTTCACCTGAACACGCTGTTGGTTGTCGTGCTCTTTGACAACTGAATGGCACGTAGGGGCCGCCGCGAGCCGCCGAGACGCGACGCCGTGTCGCGGTCGGCGCGTGTTGGCGCCGTCACGCCGGTCCGGCCGCGCCGGCTCCTGCGAAACTGTCGTTGTGCGGGCGGCCGCAGGCTGCCCGTCCGGAACGATCGCGGCGGGTGACGACGCGCGGTCCAGACGTTTTCCATCCGTGCGAGCGTGTACATCGGTCACGACGCGCCGTCCAAGTGTTTTCCATGTTCGTGCCGGTCGTTCGGCGCGTCGGCGGTCAGCGCCCAGCACCGGACCATCTCCGCCACGCTCCAGGCCTGCGCGATGCAGCCGCGGGGCGTGAACGGGGGCTCGGCGTCGAAGATCTCGCTGATCGACCCGATGCAGGCGCGGCCCAGTTCCGGGACGAGCCCGTCGAGGAACCCGCGCGCCCCGGCCCGGTCACCGGGATGCACCTTGAGCCACGCGTCGACGAACGGCCCGATCAGCCAGGCCCAGACGGTGCCCTGGTGGTACGCCGCATCGCGGGCGCGCAGGTCGCCATCGTAGCGCGGCTTGTAGTCCGGGTGACCGCGGTCGAGCGACCGCAGGCCGACCGGCGTCAAGAGGTGCCCGCGCACGATCTCGAGCACGGCTTCCCAGCGCTCGCTGTCGAGCACGGGGTGGTCGAGCGACACCGCCAGCAGCTGGTTCGGGCGCAAGGAGCTGTCGTCCCCGGACTCGCCGTCCACCACGTCGTACAGGTATCCGCCGCGCTCGAACCAGAACCTGCGGTTGAACGAGGCGCGGCACAGGTCGGCCAGCTCCTGCATCCCGCGCGCCCCGTCGGCGTCACCCTCCTCGGCCAGCCAGCCCTGCATCAAGCGCAGCGCGTTGTACCACAGCGCGTTGATCTCGATCGCCTTGCCGCGCCGCGGCGTCACGACCCAGTTGTCGACCTTGGCGTCCATCCACGTGAGCTGGTACCCCTCCGCTCCCTGCGCGAGCAGCCCGTCGGCGTGGTCGACGTGGATGCCGAAGCGGGTCCCCGCCACGTGGCACTCGACGATGTCGCGCAGCGTCGGCAACAGCGCGCGCAGCGTCAGCCGATCGTCCGTCGCTTCGACGAACTGCTGCAGCGCGTGGAAGAACCACAGGCTCGCGTCGGCCGTGTGGTACAGCCCCTCGGTCTGCCCCTCGGGGAACATGTTCGGGATCAGGCCGTCGCGGACGTAATACGCGAAGGAGCGCAGGATCGACGCGGCGTCCTCGCGCCGCCCCGTGGTCAGCGTCAGCCCCTCGAGGCTGATCATCGTGTCGCGGCCCCAGTCGGTGAACCAGTGGTAACCGGCGATGACCGTCTTGATCTCGTGCCCCGCGGCGCGCGCGCGGACCGAGTCCGCGAGCCGCCCCGCCGGCGTGGTCAGGAACTGGTCGGCCGCGAGCACCAGCTCGGCCCCGGTCCCCTCGCGCAGCGCGGGGTGCGCGGCCCGCGCCAGCAGGTGCCGGCGCCGCTGCAGCTCGAAACCGAGCGCCTCGGAGGGCGAGAGCGCCGCCACGCGGGCCCAGCGCTCGGCCGAGGCGACCAGGCTCGCTTCGCGGTCGGGGCGCAACTCGAGCGTGAAGTAGCCGGGCGACCACATCTCGCCGGTCGACGGGTAGCCGCGGCTGGCTTCCATGTGGTAGCGGATCTCGCCGATCCGCCGCCGGTCCACGGTCAGCGAACCACGCTCGCCGTAGAGCAGGATGCGCACCGGAGGCAGCCCTTCGCCTGCCGAGACCTCGTACCGTCCGCCCATGATCGTCAGCGCGTAGTTCTCCCGCACCGGCGCGTCCACCGGCGCCTCGTGGAACCGGAAGTGGAACGCGGGATACAGCTCCAGCTCCAGCGAGCGCGCGCCGGAGAGCAGGCGATACGAGATCAGCACCGTGTTCTGCCGGTGCGGCATGATCACGCGCTTCTCGATCACGACGCCGTCCACGGTGTAGGTCCAGACCGGCAGGCCCCACTCGAGCCGGAACTCGGTCAGGTACCCCGCGCCGACGAGATTCCGCGAGTGCGGCCGGCGTTCCTCGCCGCCGAGCTGCGCCGTGCGCCCGTCCGGGAGCACGAGGTGCTCCCAGACCTCGTTCAGCATCATCGTGCGCCCCGCCGGGGCCGGCAGCGCGGCGACGAGCAGGCCGTGATAGCGGCGGGTGATCACCCCGGAGATCGTGCCCGAGGCGTAGCCGCCGAGACCGTTGGCGACCAGCCACTCGCTGGCGAGGAGCTGCTCCGACTCTTCCGCGCTCGCCCCGGGCCACGGCATGCGCCGCAGCGGGGGAGCCATGTCGTCCGTGCGCACCTGCCCTTCGCGCATGCTGGGCGCCTAGCGGCCCGACGGGCCCGTGGACGACGGCGCGGAACGCTCGGCGGGGACGGGGCGCAGCAGGACGGCCGCGTGGCCGGCCAGCCGCCAGTCTTCCGGGTTGCCGATCGGCGCGGTGCCGCACCCGCCGTACCGCGGGTCCTCGCTGCTCCAACAGATGCCCCAGCGCCGCGCGAGCGGCGGGGCGAGCAGCGGTTCGGGGGCGGGCGCGAGGTGCAGGTCCGCGCCGAGGTTGACCAGGAGCAACCGGTCGTCGCCGTCCTCGCCGAAGAACCGCAGCACGAACGCTTCCGGCCCGAGCACCGCACCGTCCACGCGACCGCTCCGGATCGTCGCGTCCTCGCGCCGCAGCCGCAGCAGGTCGCCGTGCATTTCGTACGCCGGGGCGTGCTGTTCCCGCTCCCGGAGGTCGAGCCGGCAGCGCTCGAACGTGGCGCGGTCCACCGGGTCGTCGAGGCGCCGCGTCATCTCCTCCTCGGCAATTCCGGGGAACTGTCGCAGAAACTCGGCGCGGCCGGAGCGGATCGCGCCGGCCAACGCCGACGGCTGGTCGCTGAAGTACAGGAACGGCGCCGATGCGGCGAATTCCTGGCCCTGGAACAGGAGCGGGGTCCCCGGGCCGAGCAACAGGACCGCGGTCATCGCCCGGAACCGCCCGGGCGAGGTCAGCGCGTGCACGCGCAGCCCGCGCGCCGAGTTCGCGACCTGGTCGTGGTTCTGCAGGTAGTTGACGAACGCCGTGCGGCGCAGGTCGAGGCACGGCGTTCCGCGTCGTTGCGACTGCCAGGTGTAGAACTGGCCCTGGTACAGCGTGCCCCACTTCGCGGCCGAGACGAACTCCTGCGGCCGGCCGAGGTGGTCGCTGTAGTACGCCTCGCGCCGTCCGGTCAGCGCGACCATCGCGCTGTGGTGGAAATCGTCGTTCCACAGGGCGTCCAAGCCGAAGCCGCCCTGTTCGGGTTCCAGCACGAGCCGCCGGTCCTGCGGCTCGTTTTCCGCCACGACGAACGTCTGCCGTCCCGGCGCGGCGCGGCGCACCGCGCGCGTGATCTCGACGAGCACGTGCTCGTCCGAGCTGTCGTAGATGTTCTGCGTGGCATCGAGCCGCAGCCCGTCGAGGTGGAACTCGCCGATCCAGTAGGCGGCGTTGGAGACGAAGAACTCGCGCACGGCGACCGAATGCGCGCCGTCGAAGTTGATCGCGGCGCCCCAGTCGGTCGCGTAGCGGTCGGTGAAGTAGTGTTCGTCGAAGTGCGGCAGGCAGTTGCCCTCGGGGCCGAGGTGGTTGTAGACGACGTCGAGGATCACGCCCAGCCCCACCGCGTGCGCGCGGTCGACGAACCGCCGCATGTCGTCCGGAGCGCCGTAGACGTGGTACGGCGCGAACAGCGACACACCGTCATAGCCCCAACCGTGCGCGCCGGCGAACTCGGCCACGGGCATCAGCTCGATCACGGTCACGCCGAGCCGCGCGAGTTCCGGCAGCTCGCGCGCCGCGGCTTCCCACGTCCCCTGCGGCGTGAACGTCCCGAGGTGCATCTCGTAGAGCACCTGGCCTTCGCGCGGCACGCCGCGCCATTCAGCGTCGGTCCAGGAAAACCGGCCCGGGTCGACGACTGCGGACGGACCCCGCGGTCCCTGCGGCTGGAAGCGCGACGCCGGGTCCGGACACGTCTCCGGCACCCCGTCCAGCCGGTAGCGGTACAGCGTCCCGGCCTGGGCCCCGGCGACCAGCGCGGAGTGGTAGCCGTTTCCCTCGGCCGCGAGTTCCTGCCCGGCGCGGCCCTCGATGACGACCTCGACCTCCTGGTGATGCGGTGCCCACACGCGGAAGTGCACCCCGTTGGCGGTGACTTCCGCGCCGATCGGAAGGCGTCGCCCGGCGCCGGGTGCGCTGGGCAGGTCGTGCGTGCCGCAGGAGCTAGCGTTCCGTCGAATTGTGGGCATGGGCCAGGGGAGGGGAGAACGACGCCCGCTCGCGGCCGGCCGGCGTCGGCGAACCCGTGGTGCGAGCGAATGTACGGGACGGCAAGGCGCGCGGCAACCCGCTCTGCCAAACCGCGTTGTTGGCGACCTCGAATGAACGCGCGGTAAGCTCGGGTCGCCCGCGGCAACGCCCACCAGGCAAGAGACGTGGTTCCCACGCTGGCCCAAGGACAGCTCGCCGTTCTCGCGGACGTCCTGCTCGCGATGCTGCTCGGCGGTGCGATCGGCTTCGAGCGCGCGCTCAGCGGTAAGGCGGCGGGCATGCGCACGCACATGCTGATCGCCGGCGCGGCGTGCTTCCTGGTGCTGCTCGGCACGCTGTTGACCAGCGCCTTCGCCAACGGTGACACCGGGCAACTGCGGTCGGATCCGCTGCGGATGATCGAGGCGGTGGTCGCGGCCATCGGGTTCATCGGCGGCGGGATGATCATCCGCCAGTCGCGCGCCGGCGTGGAAGGGCTGACGACGGCCGCCTCGCTGCTGTTCACCGCCGGCGTGGGGATCTGCGTGGCGCTGTCCCAGTTCGCGCTGGCGATCGGGGCGACATTGCTGGTCGTGGTCGTGCTCGCCGGGTTCTCGCGGGTCGAGTCCTGGCTCGCGCGCCGCCTGCGCGGCAACCGGAACGACTGATCAGGCGATCTCGATCCGCACCGTCTGGACTCCCGGCTCGACCTTCACCTCCAGCACCTTGGCCTCGCGCCGGGCCGCCAGCACGCTGATCGACCCGTTGCGCTCGAGCACCGCGCGCGCGACGTCGGCGCTGTCGTCGATGTTGCCGTTGAGCCGCAGCGCCTCGTGCAAGTCCAGCTCGGTGATGTGATTGCGCCGCAGGCCGTCGTGCCGGACCCGGCCGTCGCGGACGAGTTCGCGCTCCCGGCCCTTCAGCAGGACGCCGACGTGGTGCCAGCGGAACGCCGCCGCGGCGAGCAGCCGGTGCAGGACGATCAACAGCGCGCCGGACACGATGGTCGCGGTGACCGGGGCGCTGCCGTTGACGGAACGCGACAGCATCGACCCGAGCAGGAACGCCAGGATCACGTCGAAAGCCGTCTGGCGGCCGAGCATGCGGCTCTCGCTGGCGCGGATGATGACCAGGCCGGCGACGTAGATCGCGAGCGAACGGACCGCGAGTTGCGCGACCGATGCCTGGCCGGCGTCCTGTCCCTGGAGTGCCTGGCCGAGAAACTCGAAGAAATCGTGCACGATGCCTCCACGCCGGCGCTCGTGCGCACGCCGCGCCCATTCACTCTACCTCCCGTCGCGCGTGGCCAACTCCCAGGCCGCCGGGTACAGTAGGCGACGGCGGACAGGATCGTCCGCCGTCCCGGGCTCCGCACGCCCGCTGCCGAGTGCCTTCGCTGCACGAGGGTCGGGACCTCATCGGCAGGAGCAACCGTCATGCCCAACACGCCTGAACGTTACGGTTACCGCGATGACCGCGAGCGCGACTGGGAGCGCCGCGAGCGCTCTCCCGAGAGCCGCCAACTGTACCGCGGCCGGGGCGAGGAGCCGCGGGAAGGAGGCTGGCGCTCGCGCGAGCGGTTCGACGAGGACGAGTATGGTCACGGCCACTCGCAGGGAAAAGGGCCGCGCTTCGGCGAGCGCGACTACTTCCGCGAGGGCGGCCCGTCGTTCGGCCACGAGCCGGGCCGCAGCCCCGATCCCGACGAAAGCTGGTACGGCCGCGAATGGTCCTCGCGCGACCTGCACCAGGGGCGCTGGTCGGGCGCCGGCGAGCCGGGCTGGCGCGGCGGCGGCCGCGACGAGTGGCGCGGCGGTGGGGGCGACGAGTGGCGCGGGGGCGAGGGCCGGCGCTGGGCTTCGCGCCCGCGCGACGAGGGCCGCGAACGTTACGGCGCCGGCTTCGCCGAGCAGCGCTCGCACGACTACGGTCGCGGCGGCGAAGAGCGCGAGATGTCGCGCCGTGACGAGGCGCACGAGCCCTGGATGACCGACGCCGCCGGGTTCGGCCGCGAGCGGCAGGACCGCGGGTACGCCGGCCGCGGGCCGCGCGGCTACACGCGCTCCGACGACCGGCTGCGCGAGGACATCTGCGAACGGCTTTCCGCGCACCCGCTGATCGACGCCAGCGAGATCGAGGTGAACGTCGCGAACGGCGAGGTCACGCTCGAGGGCACGGTCGAGTCGCGCCGCGTCCGGCACATGGCCGAGGATGTCTGCGACAGCGTCATGGGTGTCCGGGACATCCACAACAACCTGCGCGTGAACCGGCAAATGCGCCGCGACCCGGAGAGTCCGACCGGCCGCCCTCCGATCACCCACACGGAGCACTGAACGCGCTGCGTCGTGGGGCGAGCCTGTGACGGGGACGGCTGGCCCAGCCGTCCCCGGGCAGTTCGCGTTCGCCGGCGGTAATTCCCGAGCTTGCCGCGGGTCGCCTGTCGAGCTGGAGCACCAGGTCGCGGGCGGCATGTTCTCCGATCGGGCCCGCTGGTCCGTGCTCACCTCGCCGCCGCTTACCGTATGTTCGGCTAGACTGCGGACCTTCGAGGTGAGGGATGTCCAAGCCATCGCGGGTCGTGGTCGTCTCGTTCTCCGACCTCGCGCGCGACCCGCGCGTCAACCGCCAGTTGCGGTTCCTCGCCGAGCGCTACGACGTGGTCGCCGCGGGCTACGGCGATCCCGGCCTCGACGGTGTCACGTACGTCCCGCTCGAACGGCGGCCCAAGGGACAAGTGGGCCACCTCGTCGCCGCGCTGCGCCTCGCCACTCGGCGGGATGACGCGTACTACAGCGCGCGCGCCGACGTGACCGCCGCGCGCGCGGCCGCGGCGCGCCTCGCGGGCGGCGACCTCTACGTCGCCAACGATCTCGAGACGCTGCCGGTCGTGCTCGACGTTGCGGCCGGCGCGCCGGTGCTGTTCGACGCACACGAGTACGCGCCACGCGAGTTCGAGGACAGCGCCGTGTTCCGCCTGCTGTTGCGCCGCTACCGCGAGGCGCTCTGCCGGCGCTTCATGCCGCGCGCCGCCGCGGTCACCACCGTCTGCGAGAGCATCGCGCGGCGCTACGAAGCCGAGACCGGGGTGCGCTGCGTGGTCGTGTGGAACGCACCCGATTTCGAGGACCTCGCTCCCGGCGACGCGATGCCGGGCGGCGCGCTGCGGCTCGTGCACCACGGCGCCGCGCACCCGGGTCGCCGGATCGAGACGATGATCGAGGGCGCGCGCGCGGCCGGGCCGCACGTGACGCTCGACCTGTACCTCGTGTCGACAAGCGCGGGCTCGATCGAGCGGCTCCAGCGGGTCGCGGCCGGCGATCCGCGCGTGCGCTTCCTCCCCGCGGTGCCGATGCGGGAACTGCCGCGGCGCCTGAACGGCTACGACGCGGGCGTGTTCGTGCTCGCACCGGCCAATTACAACTGGGAGGTCGCGCTCCCCAACAAGTTCTTCGAATACGTGCAGGCGCGGCTGGCGCAGGTGATCGGCCCGTCGCCCGAGATGGTGCGCCTTTTGCGGGAGAACGATCTTGGGCTCGTCACCGACGACTTCTCCCCCGCCGCGCTCGCCCGCACCCTTGCCGCGCTGACGCCGGACGCCGTGGCGCGCTTCAAGCGGAACGCGCACGCGGCCGCGCGGCGGCTCTCGGCGGACACGGTCCGCACGCAGTTGCACCGGTTGGCCGAGCGGCTGCTCGCCGGCGCACGCGGCCGCTGAGTCCGGCAGCGCCGGGCCGATCGCCCGTGGCGGCGGTCACCCCCGCCCGCCAACTGGGCCCGAAGCGTCTGTTCCCGCCAGCGTCAGCACGATCTTGCCGAACTGTTCGCCGGACCGCATGACGCGGTGCGCTTCGCCGGCCTGCTCCAGCGGGAGCACGCGGTCGATCACCGGCCGCAGCGTGCCGTCCGCGAACGCGGGGCCGAAGCGGCGCCAGAACCGGTCGCACAGCGCGGCCTTCTCCTCGACCGGCCGCGCCCGCAGCGTGGTGCCGATCACCGACAGCCGCTTTTTGAGCAGCAGCCCCAGGTCGAGGTCGGCGCGCGCGCCGGAGGTCGCGCCGATCACCACGAGTCGCCCGCCCGTGTCCAGCGCGGCGAGGTTGCGCTCGAGGTAATCCGCGCCGACGGCGTCCATCGCGACCTGGGCGCCGCGGCCGCCGGTCGCCTCCAGCGTGGCGGCGACGAAGTCCCCCTCGTGGTAGTTGACGGCCCGCGCGGCGCCCAACTCGACGCAGCGCCGGCATCTCTCGTCACTGCCCGCCGTCACGATCGCGGTCGCGCCGGCCGCCCGGATGAGCTGGATCGCGGCGGTGCCCACGCCGCCGCTTCCGCCGTGCACCAGGCCGCACTGCCCGGCCCGCAGCCCGCCGAGCTCGAACAGGCCGAGGTAGGCGGTCAGGAAGACCTCGGGCAACGCGGCCGCCTCGACGAGCGTCAGCCGGTCGGGCACCGGGAGCACCGAACCGGCGTGGACCACGACGGTCTCGGCGTACCCCCCGCCCGCGAGCAGTGCCATCACGCGTGCCCCCGCGCGCCAGCGGGTCACGCCCGCGCCGGCCCCGACGACCTCGCCCGCGCACTCCAGGCCGAGAACCGGCGAGGCGCCGGGCGGGGGCGGGTACAGACCGCGGCGCTGGAGCAGGTCCGCGCGGTTGACGCTCGTCGCCGCGACCCGGATCCGCACGTCCTCCGCTCGCAACTCCGGCGGCGCGACGTCGCCGATCCGCAGCACGCTCTCGTCGCCCGGACGATCGAAGACGACGGCCTTCATCCCGGCACCTCCTTGACGGCGGCAAGCCGCGTGCTAAACCAGTTCCTGAGCCCGGCCGGCGCGCTCTTTCGCGCGCGAACATCACCGACAGGGAACTTCCATGCCGAGCGCCAAACCCATTATCGATCACGAGCAGATCCGCCGTTGGGCCGAGGAGCGGGGCGGCAAGCCGAGCCGCGTCAAGGGAACCGGGCGCGAAGACGATGTCGGGATGATCCGCATCGACTTCCCCGGCTACAGCGGCGCCGGCAAGCTCGAGGAGATCTCGTGGGACCAGTGGTTCGACAAGTTCGACGAGAGCGACCTCGCGCTGTTGGTCCAGGAGGAAACGTCGGAGGGCGAGACGAGCAACTTCAACAAGCTCGTCAACCGCGACAGCGTCGACGTCGACGAGGAGTGACCGAGCGCCGGTCCCCCGGTCCTCGTGGCCGCCCCCCGGTTCGAGACGTGGTCCGCGCGGGACCGGGGGCGCTGCGAACCGGGGGACGGCCAGGAGGACGCGACGCGGCGCGCGGTGTTACCCGGCGGCGCGCCGCCGGCGGCGGATCGTGCGCGCCGCGAGGAACAGCGCCGCCAGCGCGCCGCCGCCGATCGCGGTCCCAAGCACCGCGCCGCGGTGCCGGGCGTAGATGTTGCCCGGCTTGAGCCGGTCGAGGTTGTCGCGGACGCGCTGACTCGCCTCGCTGAGGTTCAGGTCGAGTTCGTCGCGGGTGTGGTCTATGTGCCGCTTGATTTCATCCGATGTCTGGCCCACGTCACTGTCTCCTTGACGGACTCCACCGTCTTGTCCGGCGTCGGCGAACCCGCGCGGCGCATCGACCTCGTTCCGAGCGCCGTGAAGATGCCGGCGACGACCGCCAGCGCCACGCCGACCAGGAGCGCGGCGGCCCAGGCCGGCATCACCGTCGCCAGGCCGAGGACGGCCGTGGCGACGAGCGTCGCGAGGGCGAGCAACGCGAGCAGGGCGCCGGCCGCGGCAAGCACGATCCCGCGCTTGAGGCCGGCGAGGCTCTCGCCGATCTCGGCGCGCGCGAGGCGGAACTCGGAGCGGACGATCTCCTGCAGGTTGCCGACGATGCGCATCACGAGGTCGCGGAGCGTCGGTGCTTCCTCGGCCTCGGCCCCGCCGGCGGGCGGGGGCGCCGCGACGGGACGGGGCACCGGCGGCACGACAGGGGGATAGACCGGATCGGTCTGGCTCATGGGGCGCGCTCCCGAAGTCGCGAACCGGCGGGCGGGCGCACCGGATGACCAGCCCAAATTATCAGTGAACAAAGGCAAACGCTAGCGAACAGCCGTCAGGGTCCCTCGCCGTCCGGCCCGACGCCGCGGACCAGCCAGCAGGCGAACGGCGCCGGCGTCGGGTCCGCGAAGTTCGTGTCGGTCGCGTCGTCGTCCAGCGCCGTGACGTCCTCGAAGGTCGCCGAGGGATCGTAGGTCCGCTCGACGCGGTAGCTCGCGGCGACGGGGTCGTCCCCCCAGGCCAGTTGCACCGCGCCGTTCGCCCACGACATCGACGCGATCGCGAGTTCGCACGGGATCCCGCAGGCGGAGAGGTCGCAGCCTTCGAACACGGAGAGCAGCTGGGTGTCGTCGATCCACCAGCCCGTGCCGCTGGCGATGGCCCCGGCGAGCCGGAAGCGGATCCTGACGGTCCGGCCGGCGAACGCCGTCAGGTCGGCCTCGGTGTGCTGCCACCCGCTGCTGCTGCCGGACCAGCATGGCCGGCGGCTCTCGCCCTGGCCGATCCAGTCGGTGTACGGGTTCTTCGTCACGTACGGACCGAGGTCCTGCCAGTTGGCGCCGCCGTCCGTCGAGAACTCGAGCACCGCGGCACTGTGACCGGACGTCAGCTCGTGGCGTTCCCAGAAGCTCCAGCTGGCGCGTCCCTCGGGCCCGAGCGGCGGGGTCAGGAGCACGATGTCCTTCTGGGCCCCGGCGGCGTCGGTCGCGAAGTAGGCGTACGAGCCGGAGGGGGTGTGGTTCTGGCCCGCGACGATCTTCCAGTCGTCCTTGCCGCCGAGCGCCTGGTGCGTCCAGCCGGCCGGCTCGGCCCCGCCGTGTTCCATCGTCTCGTCGATCGTGTCGGAACGATGGTCGGTTTCCAGCACTTCGTGGAAGCCGTCCTGGCGGGCCGTGCAGCCGGCGCACGACAGCGCGATCGTGAACGCTGCGGACTGCATGCAGCTGACCCCCGCGCCGATGCGGACCTCGAACACGGCCTCGACGGCGCTCCCGGCGGCGACCGTCCCGAGCGCGACGGGGTTGTTGAGCACGGCCAGGTCGGCCGTGGACGCGAGCGTCGCCACCGCGTCCAGCGCGGCGTCGCCGCCGATGTTCTCGACCGTGACCGCGAACAGCGCGGTCTCGCCGATGTCGGCCAGCCCGTCCGCGTCGCAGCCGGACTGCGCGTCCTCCACGCGGTGCGCGCGGGAGCGCAGCCACGGCCCCTCGACAGGGACGACCTCCACCGTGTCCTCGTACGGACGGTCGTCGTGCCCGGTGACGGTCACGTCCATCGTCCCCGGCAAAAGCGGCGCCGGGTCGAGGTGCAGCACCGCGCGCCCGGTGGCGTCGGTGTAGCCGGCCGCGAACACCCCCTCGTCGGTCTTGCGCACCGCGACCATGTCTCCCGCGACCGCGGTGCCGCCGCGCTTGACGGTCACGACGAACTCGGTCGAGCCGGCCGGCAGCGGTTCGTCGTAGCCGACGTCGAGGGTGCGCGGCACGCGCGTCCACAGCGAGAGCGACGGCTCGGAGAGCAGGTTGTACATCTCGAAGTAGTACTCGACCGTGCCGGTCGCGCCGTAGTGGTCGTACAGGTCGCGCTTGGCGCGGTTGACCACGATCCCGAGCGCCGGCGTCTGGTCCATCGGGAACATGCGCGTGTGCAGCCGGCGCTGGAAGTAGTCGTCCTCGTTCCAGTAGGAGTTGTTGCTCGCGCCGAGGAAGCCGATCGAGCCCTTGTGCGGCGCTTTCTGCCAGGTCTCGGCGAAGCACTCGGTCGCGTTGAGCGTGCCGGTGATGCAGGCGTTCGAGATCACGAACGGGTACATCTGGTCGTTGGTGTTGCCGCGCACGTCGGACTGGTCGTAGCCCCCGTGGCTGGTCGGCCCCTGCCACGATGTCTGGCTGCCGTGGCCGGAGTAGTTGACCATCATCCGGCCCTCGTCGATCGAGGCCGCGATCTCGGAGGTGTCGGCGTTGTACGTGTAGTAGTGGCGGTCGGACGAGGCATAGCCGTGGGACCAGGCGGTGGGCTGGAACGCGTTGGGCGTGTAGAAGCTGTCGATGCACCAGTCGTGGGTGCCCTCGATCTGGCCGATGTGGCCGGTGTCGGCGGTGCCGATGAACCCGGCCTTCTTGATCCAGCCGGTCGTGGCGAAGCTGGCGCGCTCGTAAAGCAGCAGCTTGTCCACGACGTCCTGCGTCTCGGAGACGTTGCGGGTCGAGATGCGGGCGATGGCCACGTCGGGCAGGTAGTCCCCGCCGTCGAGGCAGGCGTACCACAGGTCGGCGACCTGGTTGCCGCCGCCGCCGTGCCCGGTGTGGATCGGCGTGAAATCGGTGTCGCCGACCATCAGCACGAAGCCGAGCGTGGGGTCGGCCCAGCTGTTGTAGGCGTCCTGGATCACGCCCTTGATTTGCGAGTCGGTCGGCGCGGGGCCGATCTCCGACAGCTTCTTCACCAGCACCTTCCAGCCGGTCTTGCGCTTCCAGTCCGCGAACGGCTCGATGGCGCCGGCAAAGGAATCGTTGACGAGGACGAGCATCCCCTCGGCCCCCTCCGAGGAGCTGGCGCGCGGCGCGGGCGGCGCGCACGGCGCGGGCGGGGCGATGCCGTCGTTCAGGGCCTCCCCGTGGAACGTCGATTCGAGCGCCACGGAGTCGGGCGGGCGCGACGCACAGGCGTCGCCGCCGCGGGCCTCGACCACCAGGCGCCCCGCCGCGGCGATCGCGACGATCCCCCGCGCCGGGTTGTACAGGAGCGGGCGGAACTCGACGAGCACGAGGTCGCGACCGCGCTCGATGCCCCGGGCGACGATCGCCGCGCGCTCGCCCGGCCAGGTGCCGTCCGCGGCATAGAAGTCCTCGTCCATCGCGAGTTCGCGCGCGCCCTGGTCGGGGAGCTTGACCTCGGGTGGCTGCACCGGGGCCAGCGGGCCGCGGCCGCCGAGCGACTCGAGCGTGCGCTCGTCGACCTGGCCGGTCGGCTCGAAGCGCACGCCGACCGCGGACCCGCGCGGGACGCGGACCCACCACCGCGCGACCGGCAGGCGGGGTCGTCCGACATCCGACGTGAGCCCGGCGCCCGGGATATCGAGCGACAGGAACTCCCGCCCGAGGATGTTCGTGCTCGTCGCCAAAACGCCGGCCACTTCGACGCGCGCCGTCACGACCGCGGCGGTGGACGGCTCCAGCACGACGCCGATCGGCGCCGGGGAAGGGGAGTCGTTCAGCGTCACCCAGCCGGGCCCGGCTGCCATCGACAGCGACACGGACACGAGCACGGTACTGAACGCGGTGAAAAGGCGATGCGTGCGCACGACCGACTCCCGGGCTCGGCGCGGGGTGGAGTGCCGGGCCTCCTCCGCCCGAAATGATCCGACGAAACGCCCGGCGAAGCGGGCCGCGCATCCGAGTAAATGCGGCGACAGGTGTGGACCACCGGGCGGAACGGATCTCCGCGCTCTGGCCCGGATCGGTCGTGATGTTGATGCGGGCCGCCTGCGGCGGCCCCCGCGATCAAACGTGGGCGAGCCGCTTCGCCTCGATGCCACCGAAGCGGCGGTCGCGCGAGCGGAAATCGGCGAGCGCCTGTCCGAGGTCGTCGGCGGAGAAGTCGGGCCACATGCGGTCGGTGAACCACAGCTCGGCGTACGCGGCTTCCCACAGCAGGAAGTCGGACAGCCGCTTCTCGCCGCCGGTGCGGATCAGGAGGTCCACGTCGGGAGCGGGCCCCCGAGCGTGGATGGCGCGCCCGAGCCGCACCGCGAACTCCTCGCGTGTGAGCGCGGCCGGCCCGGGCTCGCGCGCCGCTTCCATGATCGCGTGGCGCGCCGAGTAGTCGACGGCGACGCGCAGGTGCAGTCGCGCGCCGGCGGCGGTCGCGCGCTCGGCGCGCGCGATCGCCGAGCGCACCGCGCGCGGCAGCCGGTCGCGGCGGCCGATCACGCTGACGCGCACTCCCTCCGCGATGCAGCGCGCGGTCTCGGCCCGCAGGTACGCGCGCAGGAGCGACATCAGCGCCCCGACCTCCTCCGCCGGACGCTGCCAGTTGTCGCTGGAGAAGGCGTAGAGCGTCAGCGTTCCGACGCCGAGTCCCGGCGCTGCTTCGACGGTGCGACGCACGGCGTCGGCGCCGGCCCGGTGCCCGGCGGTGCGCGCGAGCCCGCGCGAGTTCGCCCAGCGCCCGTTCCCGTCCATGATGATCGCGACGTGCAGCGGCGCGGGAGCAGCGGCGGCGCGTTGCATGGCTCAGCCCTCGCGGACGGCCTGGATCACCGACTCCATGTGATCCAGGTAGCGCTCGAGCGCGCGGCGGCCGGCGGCCGTCAGCTTGTACTCCGTGCGCGGCATCCGACCGGCGAAGCTCTTGCTGCAGGCGATGTAGCCGGCCTCCTCGAGCTTGCGTGCGTGCACGCTGAGGTTGCCGTCGGTTGTCTCGAGCATCGCCTTCAGGTCGTTGAACGTCAGCCTGCGGTTCACCGCCAGCGCGCTGACGATGCCGAGCCGGATCCGTTCGTGGATCAGGCGATCCAGGTCGGCCCGCGGGCCGGCCGGCGCGGCGACGGGCACCGCGAGCGGCTCCGGCTCCGGGCGCGGTTTCTGCCGGCGTGCGCCCTGCGGCTTAGCCACCGTACCTCCGTGCGATCACCAGGCCGAACGCGGCGTGGACCCCGCCGAACCCGGCCACGAGCAGTCCGTCGCCCCAGGCGGCCGGCGCGACGAGCGCGGCCGCGCCGAGCAGCATGAACACCAGCCCCATCACCGGCACGACGCGGACCGAGTACGCCCCGCCGGTGACCACGCCCGCGCCGTACAGCAGGAGCCACGCCCCGGGCAGCAGTTCGAATCGCCCGGCGCGGGCGAGCGCAAGCGTGAGCAGCGCGCCGGCCGCGATCGGCGGCGCGAACCCGCACCAGAACTTGATCCCCGGCCCGGAGAGCAGCGGCAGCCCGGCGGCGCGCGACTTGAGCCAGATCGCCAGCGCGGCGATCACGGCCGCGAGCACGGCCTCGCCGAGCCACGTGGCGAGCCAGGCCAAAGGCGAGCCGCGACCGGCGACGAACGACGCGCCGACGGCGGTGGCGCCGATGATGACCGCGCCCCACCCCGGCACCGCGGTGTAGGCGGTCGCGCGCTCCATCGTCTGGCGGATGAAGCGCAGGTTGTCCATGGCGTGCTCGTGCAACGCCGTGGGCTGCGGCGGATCTCCGGCGGCCGGGCGCGGGGCGACCATGGGGGAAAGCTACTGCCCGGACCTGCCAGCGTCAAGCACTTTGCGTTGCAAGGTCCGTGGCGGCGGCAGCGACCGGACCGCGGCGGATCAGCCCGTCCACGATCCGCGAGGCGATCTCGCCGCGCTCGCTGAGCACCTCGAGGAACTCGTCGTGGCGCAGGATCAGCGCGTGCGTCGGCGCGAGGGCGACCGGCTCGGCGGCGCCGCCGGGCAGCGACATGACCCAGGAGCCGTCCTCCGGTGCGAGTTGCAGCGTGACGCCGTCGGCCCCCGGGAACCCGACCCGCCCCGCCAGCACGATCAGCAGCGTGTCGCGCTCGGCCGCGGCCGGCAGCGTTTGCCCGGTCTCGCAGCGGACTTCGCGCGCGAGCCACGCCAGCCGCGCCAGCTCGTCGGCCGGCACCTCGCGCAGCGTCGCGACGGACTTCAGCGCGATCACGCGGTCGACCACGTGGAGCCCGTCGGCGTCCGGCCCGGCCGCGGGCGGTGCCGGCGCCGCGCCCGGCGCCGCACCGGGCGCGTGGCGCAGGACCTGCTCGAGCACCGGCACGATCGCGGCACGCAGCTCGCCCGGCAGCAGTTCGTCGAGGAGCTCCAGCGCGTGGTCGCGGCGCGCGGCGCCGTTCTCGGACAACCCACGGCGGATGGCCGGGGCGTGCTCCGGCGGCAGCCGCAGCTCGAGCAGCCGCAGCACCCGCTGCACGGAGCGGTCGAGGTTCTCGCGCACGACCTGCGCCAGGAACTCGTCGCCCACGTCTGCCGGCCGCAGCGTCTCGGCCTGCCCGAGCGAGCGCGCGAGCCAGCGGCAGCGCCGCGCCTGCTCGCGCACGAGCCGGATCCACGTCCGCTCGTCGAGTTGCATGTCGTCCGGCCGCTGCCGGCGCACGGTGATGAGCGCCGACAGGCACGCCTCGCGCACCTCGGGGTCCGGATCGTCGAGCGCCGCGGTGAGCGCCGCGATCGCCGCCGGCGTGCCGAGCACGCCGAGCATCGCGGCCGCGTGCACGCGGATCGCCGGCGCGATGGCGCTCGAGGCGAGCGCGACGGTCAACGGCGGCACGGCCTGCGGTCCGCCGAGGACCAGCGCCCGCTGCGCGGCGGCGCGCGTGCGGCGCTCGCCGAGCAGCGGCACCACGCCGGCGATCGCGTCCGGTTGGCGCAGGCGCGCGGCGCTGTCCGCCGCCGCGGCGCGCACCTCCGGCTCGGGATCGTCGAGGAGCCTCTCGACCAGCTTCGCGGCCGACCCCGTCCACGGCGCGAGCCCCAGCGCGCTCGCCCCCGCGACGCGGGCCGACAGCGGCACCGAGACGCTGGTCAACGCCTCGGCCAGGCCGAGCGCGACCGGCTCGAAGTCCGGCCCGAGCCGCTGGTACAGCCGCCCGAGGCGCATCGCGGCCGCGGCGGGCGGGTCCGCGCCGACGAGGCTCCGGGCGCGATCCGCCACCTCGCCCGGTTCCGCGATCACCACGTCCAGCGCCAGCGTCAAGGTCTCCTGGTCGGAGATTTCGAGGGGTCCGCCGAGTTCGGTCCGCGCCCCCGGGAGCGTCGGGTCGAGCAGCACGCGCAGCGCGCGCGCGCGGACGTCGGCCGGGCCCTGGGCGACGAGGCGCTGCAGGTCGGGGACGAGGTCGGCGCCCGGCGACAGCGCGGCCAGCTCCAGGCCGGCGATCGTCTCACCCTCGCTCAGCCCGCCCAGCGCGCGGCGCAGCGCGAGCCGGGCCTGCGACTCGCGCAGGAACGCCGGCGGCGCCACCGACCAGTCCTCGGCATCGACGCGCGAGGAGGCCAGCTCGTCGACGTAGCTGCGCCGCACGCGGATCGCCAGCACGACCCAGCCGGCGATCAGCGCGAGGTTGAGCCACGCCAGCGTCGAGGGGGTCAGGCCGAGCCCGGTCGCGAGCACGAGCAGCACGAGGCCGCCGCTGCCGTCGCCGGCGCGGTCGGCCACCATGTCGATCGCGGACTTGACCGGGGCCTTGATCGCCTGCGGCACCGGCAGGTAGGCCAGTTCCTTCGCGGAGCGGTCGAGCGAGTGCTTGAGCGCGCCGTCCCCGGACTTCAGCGCCACCGCGGCCCACAGCGCCGCGGAGCCGATCAGCAGCACGGTCCCGCCGGCGAGGGCCAGCGGCAGCGCGAGCACCGCCGCGCCGATGCCGAACCGCCGCAAGACCGCGCGCACGACGAACAGCTGCACCGCGAGGCTGGCGAACGCCATCGCGCTGTAGGCGACGCCGAAGAACGAAGCCAGCTGGTCGCGGTCCAGCCCCGCCCCGCCGGCGATCGCCTTGAACTGGAAATCGACGATGGTGGTCACGATCGCCGAGAAGTAGATCAGCGCCGCGAGGTTCTTCAGGTGCGGCGAGCGCGAGATCGTGCGGAAGCTGTCGGTGAGGCTGCACGGCCGCGTGCTCGACGGCTGCGGGCGCCAGCCGGCGCCGGCGCCGCGCGCGACGAGCCAGATCAGCCCGGCGCAGACCGTGACCGCCAGCGCCGAGACCAGCAGCAGCGACAGCGTCCCGAGGTGCTGTGCGAGGACGCCCGTGACCGCGCCCCCGGCGATCGCGCCGGCCACGCCGCCGGCGCCGAGCGGCCCGAACAGCCGCCGCGCCTCGCGGGCGGAGAAGACCTCCTGCGCGAGCATCCAGACCTGCACCGGGGCCATCACGCCGAACGCGCCGACCCACAGGTACAGCACCGGGTAGAGCCAGCGCGCGCCCGAGCGGGCGCAGGCCCACAGCGCCACCAGCGTCAGCGCGTGCGCCAGCATCATGCCGATCGCGAGCGGCGCGACGGCGATGCGCCGCGCGAGCCGGATGTACAGCTCGGCGAAGACGGCGACGACGAGCGCGATGCCGACGATCACGAACGGGAGCCGCATCGCGCCGAAGGCGTCGATGTACAGGGCGTCGCGCACCGCCTTGAGCGCGACGTAGGAGCCGATCACGAGGAACAGGCTGCCGGCGAGCGCCGCGGTCCGCGCGATCTCGTCCGGGCGGCCGAAAAGGCGCACGACGAGCGCGCGGACACCGGTTCGCCGATCCCCCACCACGGTCATGCGGCTCCTTCGGTGCGACACCCTTCGCCGCGGACGCCAGTCTGCTCCACTGGCGGCGCCAACGGTGCGCGTCCTGCCCCGGAGGTCGCCCCGGGCGCGCCAACGGTCTGCTGTTTTACGACGTTTACCGAAGCTGGACCAGCATTTACATCAATGTCAGCCCGGCGGCCAGCCGAAGCTCCGCCCGGCGAGAAGGTGCAGGTGCAGGTGCCACACGGCCTGGCCGGCAGCGCGGTTGCAGTTGAGGACCGTCCGGTAGCCCGACTCCGCCACGCCGCGCTCGCGGGCGATCGCGGTCGCGACGGCGACCAGGTGCCCGACCAGCGGCTCGTCCTCGGGGAGCAGGTCGTTCGTCGTCTCGACGTGCTTGCGCGGGATGACGAGGACGTGCACCGGCGCCTGCGGGCGGAGGTCCTCGAACGCGACGCACAACGGGTCTTCGTGCACGATCCGCGCCGGCGCCTCGCGCCGGGCGATGCGGCAGAACGGGCAGGTCTCGGCGGGGCTCATTCCTTGAGCCGCTCGACCCGCGCCCCGAGCGCGGCGAGCTGCTGGTCGATCGCCTCGTAGCCGCGGTCGAGGTGGTACACGCGGTGGACGATCGACTCGCCGCGCGCCGCGAGTGCGGCCAGCACGAGGCAGGCGGAGGCGCGCAGGTCGGAAGCGGTGACCTCGGCCCCGGTCAGCGGGGTCGGGCCCTCGATCGTCGCGATGTTCGAGGACAGGTCGATCGCGGCGCCCATCCGCCGCAGCTCCGGCACGTGCATGAAGCGGCGTTCGAAGATCGTCTCGGTCACGTGCGACACGCCCCCGGCCTGCGTCATCAGCACCATGTACTGCGCCTGCAGGTCGGTCGGGAAGCCGGGGAACGGCTCGGTGAGCATGTCGTGGGCGTGCAGCGGGCGGCCGTTGCCGATCCGGATCCACGTCGGGCCGGTCTCGAGCCGCAGGCCGACGCGCTCGAGCTGCTCCAAAACGGCGGCGAGGTGGTCGGGACGCACGCCCTCCAGCGTCACCTTGCCGCCGGTGATCGCGGCCGCGATCAGGAAGGTGCCGGCGACGATCCGGTCCGGGATGACCTCGTGGTCCGCGCCGCCGAGCGCCTCGACCCCTTCGATCGTGAGCGTGCGCGTGCCCGCCCCGTCGATGCGCGCGCCCATCGCGACCAAAAGCTGGGCCAGGTCGACGACCTCCGGCTCGCGCGCCGCGTTGCGCAGCACGGTCGTGCCGCGCGCGAGCACCGCCGCCATCATCAGGTTCTCGGTGCCGGTGACGGTGACGTCCTCGAACGTGATCTCGGCGCCGCTCAACCGGTCGGCGCGCGCCTCGATGTAGCCGTGCTCGAGGCGGATCTCCGCCCCGAGCTTCTGCAGCCCGTCGAGGTGGCGGTTGATCGGCCGGGCCCCGATCGCGCAGCCGCCCGGCAGCGACACGCGCGCGCGCCCGTGGCGCGCGACCAGCGGCCCGAGCACCAGGACCGAGGCCCGCATCGTCCGGACCAGCTCGTACGGCGCCTCGGCGTTGGCGATCTCCGGCGTGGCCAGCGCCCAACGCCGGCGTCCGAGCCTCTCGCAGCGCACGCCGAGGTCGTTCAGCAGGCGCACCAACGTCTGGACGTCGCGCACGTCGGGCACGTTGTCCAGCCGCACCTCGTCGCCCGTCAAAAGGCAGGCGGCCAGCGCCGGCAACGCGGCGTTCTTCGCCCCGCCGACCCGCGTGGTCCCCGAGAGCGAGCAGCCGCCCTGGACGCGCAGCCGGTCCATCAGGCCTGGCCCCCGGCCCCGACCACCTTTCGGAGCCACGCCGCGAGTTCGGCCCCGAGGTCCTCGCGCGCGAGCGCGAGTTCGACGGTGGCCTGCAGGAAGCCGAGCTTGTTCCCCGTGTCGTAGCGCGTGCCCTCGAACTCCAGCGCCAGCACGCGTTCCTCGGCCGCGAGCGCCCGCAGCGCGTCGGTCAGCTGGATCTCGCCCTTCGCGCCCGGCGCGGTCTCCTCCAACAGCGGGAACACCCGCGGGGTCAGCACGTAGCGGCCGATGACGGCCAGGTTCGACGGCGCCTTCTCCGGCCGCGGCTTCTCGACCAGCTCGGCGACGTCGTGCACGCGGCCGTCGCTGCGGGAGGGGCGGATCACGCCGTAGCTCGCGGTCTGCTCCACCGGGACGCGCTGGACCGCGATGACCGAGGCCCCGGTCTGCCGGTGCAGGTCGATCAGCTGCCGGATCGCCGGCGTGCGCGAGATGATCAGGTCGTCGGCGAGGAACACCGCGAACGGTTCGTCGCCGACGAGCGTTCGCGCGCACAGCACCGCGTGACCGAGGCCGAGCGCCTTCTTCTGCCGGGTGTAGGAGAACCGGCACAGCCCGGCGATCTGCCGCACCAGCTCGAGCTGCCGCTCCTGCCCGCGCTCCTGCAGGATCGCCTCCAGCTCGAACGAGTGGTCGAAGTGGTCCTCGATCGCGGCCTTGCCGCGGCCGGTGACGATCACCATGTCCTCGAGGCCCGAGGCGATCGCCTCCTCGACCGCGTACTGGATCACCGGCTTGTCCACGATCGGCAGCATTTCCTTCGGCAGCGCCTTGCTGGCCGGCAGGAAGCGCGTGCCGAGACCTGCTGCGGGGAAGACCCCCTTGCGCACCCTCATGGCTGGCTCCACGGCATCTCCGGGCGCCGGATCATAGCACCGCCGCCAAAGGCGCTAGACTACGGCGCTTCGCGAGGTGAAAACCCGCCGCGGCCAGCGCCGCGGCGCGCCCCGCGCCGGGCCACCTTTCCGGGGAGACTCGATGCTGGACTCGAAATACGTGCTGGCCCATCTCGACGAGGTGCGCCGGGCGCTCGGCCGCCGCGGCGGCGTTCCCGCGCTCGACGAACTGGTCGCGTCCGACGCCGAGCGCCGCAAGGCGATCGTCGAGGTCGAACAGCTCAAGGCCGAGCGCAACGCCGAGTCGCGGCGCATCGGCGAGCTGATGAAGGCCGGCGGCGCGGCGGACGAGGCGCGCGAGCACGTGCGGGCGATCGGCGAGCGGATCAAGTCGCTCGACGAGCGCGTCGGCGAGATCGACCGGCGGATCGCCGAGCTGATGGCGGCGATCCCCAACATCCCGCACCCGACCTGCCCGGAGGGGCCGGACGACAGCGCCAACCGCGTCGAGCGCACGTGGGGCGAGCCGCCGCGCTTCGCGTTCACCCCGCGCGATCACGTCGAGATCGGCGAGATCAGCGGGACGATCGACTTTCCGCGGGCGGCCAAGGTCACCGGGGCGCGCTTCGCGGTGCTCACCGGCGAGGGCGCGCGGCTCTCGCGCGCGCTGATCCAGTTCATGCTCGATCTGCACACCGTGCGGCACGGCTACCGCGAGGTCCTGCCGCCGTTCATCGTCAACGCCCGCAGCCTGTTCGGCACCGGGCAGTTGCCGAAGTTCGAGGCCGACCTGTTCCGGCTGCGCGAGCCGGACGACTGGTACCTCGCGCCGACGGCCGAGGTGCCGGTGACCAACCTGCACGCCGAGGAGATCCTGGCCGAGAAGGACCTGCCGCTGCGCTACTGCGCGTACACGCCGTGCTTCCGCTCCGAGGCCGGCTCGCACGGCAAGGACGTGCGCGGGCTGATCCGCGTGCACCAGTTCGAGAAGGTCGAGCTGGTGGCCTTCGCCCGGCCGGAGGAGTCGTACGCCGTGCTGGAGGCGCTGACCGGCCACGCCGAGGAGGTCCTGCGGCAGCTCGGCCTGGCCTACCGCGTGGTCAGCCTGGCGACCGGCGACCTCGGGTTCTCGTCCGCCAAGACCTACGACCTCGAGGTCTGGTTGCCGTCGCAGAACACGTACCGCGAGATCTCGTCCTGCTCGAACTTCGAGGATTTCCAGGCGCGGCGGGCGCAGATCCGCTACCGGCCCGCCGAGGGGGGCAAGCCGCGGTTCGTGCACACGTTGAACGGGTCGGGTCTGGCGGTCGGGCGGACGTTGGTCGCGGTTCTGGAGAACTACCAGCGCGCCGACGGTTCCTTCGAGGTCCCGGCCGTGCTGCGCCCGTACATGGAAGATCGCCTGTTTCCGCGCGGTGAATGAGCTTGCATTGACGCGTCGGCGAGCGGTCGGCTAAGGTCGCCCCAGCGGGCGGCGTCGCGCTCCGCGCCCGCCTCGTTTTCAGGCCCTGCAGCGTCCGACCCGCAGCGCGAGCGCATCGGTCGTCCCATGCAGGTACCGCTCGAGATCTCCTTTCGCGGCGTCCAGCACAGCCCCGAACTCGAAGCCTTCATCGGCGAGCAGGTGCAGCGACTGCACCGCTTCGCGGGCGACATCATCTCCTGCCGCATCGCGGTCGAAAAGCGCCACCAGCACCAGGAGAGCGGGAACCCGTTCCGCGTCCGCATCGAGCTGAAGCTGCCCCCGGGCAAGGACCTGGTGGTCAAGAAGCGCCCCGGCGATCACGAGCTGCACGACAGCCTGCACCTGGTGATCCAGAACGCCTTCAAGGCGCTCGAACGCCAGCTCAAGAAGGCCGTCGAGCAGCGCCGCGGCGAGATCAAGACGCACGAGGAGCCGCGCGCCGTCGTGGCGCAGGTCGTCCGCGACGGAGGATACGGGTTCATCGTCACGCCGAACGGGCGCGAGATCTTCTTCCACAAGAACGCGGTCCTGAACGGCGGCTGGGACGATCTCGACGTGGGGACGGAGGTGCGGTACGTGCAGGCGATGGGCGACGAGGGGCCGCAGGCGAGCACGGTGCACGTCGTCAGCCGCCTCGGATTGCGCGACATCGCCGATTCCACGGCGCCACCGGCGCTGCGACGGCGCGCGCGACGGCGCCGCGAGCGGCGGCCCGAGGCCACGACTTGAGGTCGCGTTACCGCGCGGCAACAAGTTGAATGATCGGATATGGCGCGAGGCACGAGCCGCGGCAACGCGCAATGGATGTGCGCCGGTCGCGGGACGCTACAATGCACCGGTCGGCGATCCGCTGGCTTCCGATGGCAGGCCCCGGCCCAGGGCGGCTGCCGAGCCGTACGACCGCGAGGAACGGGCTCATGAAGGTCAACAATCTGAAAGAGCTGTACCTGCACCAACTGCGCGACATCTACGACGCCGAGACCCAGCTCACCAAAGCGCTTCCCGAGATGGCCAAGAACGCGTCGCACGAGGACGTGCGCAGCGCCTTCGAGGAGCATCTCGAGGTGACGCGGAACCAGATCGAGCGCCTGGACCAGATCTTCCGCAGCATGAACGAGGGCAGCAAGAGGACGACCTGCGTCGGGATGAAGGGCCTGATCGAGGAAGGCCGCGAGATGCTCAAGAAGGTCGAGGATCCCGACGCGCTGGACGCCGGGCTGCTCGCGTCCGCGCAGAAGGTGGAGCACTACGAGATCTCGGCCTACGGCACGGCGCGCACGTACGCCGAACTGCTCGGCGAGGACGAGGCGGCGCAGTTGCTGCAGGAGACGCTCGACGAGGAAGAGGAAACCGACCGGCGCCTGACCGAGCTCGCGCTCGAGGGCATCAACCGCGAGGCGATCGGCGACGAAGAAGAAGAAGAGTAGGGCCGCCGCAGGCGGCCCGGCATCAACCTGATGCGGTTGCGGTCGCGCGGACCGTTGCTCTCACGGGGACAGGTGGCACGCCACCTGTCCCCTCAGCGGCGGGAGGTCGTCGCGGCGGCGCCGGCTTCGACGCTGTCGAGGAGGGCGTCGCGGCGCTCCAGGATCGCCTTCATCTGCGCGCGGCTGAGCAGATCGCCGAGCGTCCGCTGGAGCGTCGGCAGGTCGAGCGCCGCCAGCGGCTTGCGGATCTCCGGCGGGACGTGGATCGGGTGCCCGACGATGCCCGGCGGGCGGTCCGTGTTCAGCCGGAATGCCCGCGAGTGGTCGATCAGGTGCAGGTGCCAGTCGCCCGGCGTGAACAGGACGTTGGTCTGGTTCCGGTCCACGTTGTAGATCAATGCGTCGAACAGGTGCATCAGGTTCTTGGCCTCGTCCACTTTCGACGGTTCGTACGGATCGAGCTTCTGCTGCAACCGGCGCCGCTCGTCGACGGCCGACTCGACCCACGACTGCAGCGAGCCTTGCTGCCCGTTGATCGTGCGCAGCACGGTGACCGGGACCATCCGCAGGCCGATGAGCCGATCGAGCTTGTACGCCGCCACTTCATACGCGTAGCGGTCGGTGAAGACCATCTCCACCCGTTTGCCGAGCTGGACCTTGCCGCTCTTCGATTCGTTGACCGTCTTGAAGGCGGCGCGCCGCGTCTGGCCGTTCTTCTTGAGCGTGACGCGCCGCGGGCGCGTGATCCCCTGGCCGATTTCCTCGTCCTTGACGATCTCCGCGGTTCGCAGGAAATCCTCGAGTTCCTGGTCGGAAACGACCGCCGTCGCCACCGCCTCCGGCAGGCTGGTCGGCTCGATGACCGGGGCCTGCGCCGTTTCGGTGTCGACGTACAGCACCTCGGCCTGCCCGGCGCTCAGCAAAAGCGCCGCCGGCCGACCCTGGTACACCGCGTCCAGCATCCCGGTGTCGATCCGCAAGAGCCGCCCGCCGAAGCGTGAGCTGACGCGGTTCCCGGCGGTGACGGTGTGGCCGACGACCGCGCGCGTCACCTCGAGGCGGGCCAGCGCGGCCTGGAACAACCCGATCTCGGCCTCCTCGTCGTTCAGCGAGGTGCCGCGGTACCAGAGCGGGCCGTCGCTGCGGATCGCCAGCGCCGTGGCCGCGCGCATGTACGCCGGCCCGTCCCGGCCGGCCGTCCCGGCGCACCCCGGCGCGGCGGCCGAGTCCTCCAACCGCGCCGTGCGCCCGGCGACCTGCTCGAAGCTCTCGAGGAAGCGCGCCTCCGGGTCGAGCAGGCCGCACCGCGCGAGGTTCTCCCGGGCCGCGAGCAGCTGCCGCAACTCGTCGTTGACGCGCGCATTCAGCTCGGCCCCGCCGAGTTCGGCGACGACCGGCGGCAGCCCGCCGTGCACGAACGCGACGTCGTTGATCACGATCAGCGCCGGTTTCGTGAGCAGCCACGCGCCGTACTTCCCGGTCGGCGCGAACGCGGCGCGCCGGCCGAAGTATCCCGGCGGGTACAGCTCCTCGAACATCTTGCCGGTCTCGGCGGGCGAGGCCTCCGCGCCCGCGCCCTCGCGGGTGAAGCGCGACAGGGCGGCCTCGCGGGTCCCGGGGGGCTCGAGGTCGGCGAAGCTGGCGAATCCCACGGCGGGGACGTAGCGCAGGTCGCCGATCAGATTGAGCACCTCGTGGTTGCCGAGCAGGACGTGAACCTGCCCGCCGGCCGCCGCGGCTTCGTCTTCGAGGCGCATCACGAGATCGAGGACCTTGCGCTCGCCGGGACCGCGGTCGAGCAGGTCGCCGGTGAAGACGAGGTGCGTTTTCCCGGCGTTCCAGCGCAGCTCGCCGTCGACCAGGTCGGCCCGCTGCAGCAGGGCGACGAGCTGCTCGTACGCCCCGTGCACGTCGCCGATCGCGACCACGCGCTCGACACCCGACCAGCGCCAGTCGCAGGGCACACCTGCCGCCCCCGCGCAGGTCGCGAACGCCAGCGCGACCACCAACACGAACAAAAGATGACGTCGTCTCGCGGTCACGGGCGTGATTATGCCGTCAATTCGCGCGTCGCGTCGCGCAAGTCTTGGACGCCGTGTAGAGTGTGCCCGCCCGAGAAACGAGACAGTTAGAACCGAGTACGAAAATGACCCGCCACTTCCGCGCCGTTTACGCGTGTTGCGCCGTTCTCCTTCTCACAACGCTGTGCGTGGCCTGCCAGCGCGCCGGCGCGAGCGCCCCCGCCGGCGCGAGCAGGATCGAACGCGGCAAGTACCTCGTGACCCTCGGCGGCTGCCACGACTGCCACACGCCGATGAAGCTCGGCCAGAGCGGTCCTGAGCTGGACATGGCGCACATGCTGTCCGGGCACCCGCAGGATCTCGCGATGCCGCCCGCGCCGCCGCTCCAAGCGCCGTGGGGCTGGGCCGGCGCGGTGACCAACACGGCGTTCGCGGGGCCGTGGGGCGTCTCTTACGCCGCGAACCTGACGCCCGACGAGGAGAGCGGCCTCGGCGTCTGGACCGACGAGATGTTCATCAAGGCGATGCGGACCGGCCGTTCCATGGGTGCGGGGCGCCCGATCCTGCCGCCGATGCCGTGGCACGCGCTCGGCCAGGCCACCGACGAGGATCTCGCGGCGATCCTGGCCTACCTGAGGACGATCCCGCCGGTGCGCAACGTCGTGCCGAAGCCGCAGATCGCCGCGCCCCCTGCGGCCGCCGCGACTTCCTGATCAGCGGCGCGCCAGCGCGCCGGACGGCTGCATCGCGAGCGAGGCGATCGAGGCCGCGAGCACCGCGAACTCGAGATCCTCGGGCCCCAGCGCGCCCGTCGGGCGATCGTCGTACGCGACGAGCAGGCAGCGCCCGAGCACCCCGCCCTCGAACGGCACCGCGAGCAACGCGCGCACCGCGTCCAGCGCCGGGTGTTGGCGGCCGAACAGCAGCTCACCCGGGATGTCGCGGTGCAGCGCCGGGTCGGGCCGCAGCGCCAGCGCGGCGGCGAGCGAACCGACGCCGTGGACCACGACGCCGTTGAGCGGGTCCTCGTCGCGCCCGGCCAGCGCCAACGGGCGCATCGGCGCCGCCGCGCCGTTCGGCGCGAGCACCGCGCCGGCCGCGAGGCCGAGCGCCGAGAGCGTCGCCGCGAGCAACATGCGGGACAAGAGCGCCGGTTCCGGGCCGGTCGCCGCGATGCGGACCAGCCGCGTCAGGGCGTGGCGCTCGCGCCGGGCGCGGGCCAGCGCGTCCACCGGCGCGGCGGCGACCAGCCGCTCGGAAAAGGCGAGGTTCGCCTGCACGGCCTCCGACAGCAGGTGATCGAGGCTGAGGACGTCGCGGCGCTCCCCGTCGTCGGTGGCGTTGGCCAGGCCGAGCGGGAGGCTGTGCTCGGTCTCGACCGCCGGTGCGGCGCCCGCGGCGGCCGCCGCGGCTTTCAGCGCCGCGAAGAGTTGCTCGATCTTGCCGCGCAGCTCCGCGGACTTGGCGTGGTCGCGCAGCGCCGGCGCGCGTGCGGCCAGCGCCTCGACCGTCTGCACCGTGATCTCGCGGAACGTCTCGACCACGCCGCGCCCCGCCGGCGCGACCGCCTCGAGCGCGGGCACGCGGCGCCAGTTGAGGTCGCGCTGCATCTCGCCCACGTCGAGCGGGTCCGGCAGGTCGCGCTTGTTCCACTGGAACACCAGCGGGACGGTCTCCGGATCGATGTTGTTGTCCTGCAGGTTGTTCCGCAGGTGGCGCACCATCCAGGCGTTGGCTTCGCGCTGGCGCTTCTGCGAATCGGCGACGAACACCACGCCGTCGGCGCCGGCCAGCACCTGCCGCCGCGTCACGTCGTACTGGATCTGGCCCGGGACGGTGTACAGCTTCAACCGCAGGTCCAGCCCGTTGAGCTGCCCGAGGTCGAACGGCAGCAGGTCGAAGAACAGCGTCCGGTCGCCCGACGTCTTCAGCGAGACCATCGGCTGGCGGCGCGCGGGGTCGGTCAGCCGGTGAATCGTCTCCAGGTTGGTCGTCTTCCCGGACAGACCCGGCCCGTAGTACACGAGCTTGATGTAGAGCGCCCTGTCCGCGGTGCTGAATTGCATGGCGCCTCTCTCGCGGGTTCCAGGGCCGCTTGCCCCGGCGGGCGCGCGGGCCCAACGTGGGGCAGTCCGGTCCCGCTCCCCGTATCGGACGGACGACCGAAATTCTTGAATCCGGGCAACTTGACCTCGGCCCGGGGCGATCCCATGAACGGACTCGCGCGAGGCTGAACAGGTGAGCATCCGCTACAAGGACTACTACGCCATTCTCGGTGTCGAGCGCGGCGCGGGCGCGGACGCGATCAAGAAGGCCTACCGCAAGCTGGCCCGCGAGAACCACCCCGACGTGAACAAGAGCGCCGGCGCGGAGGACAAGTTCCGCGAGATCAACGAGGCGTACGAGGTCCTCGGGGACCCCGAGAAGCGCCGCCGCTACGACCAGCTCGGCGCCAACTGGCAGGAAGGTGCGCCGTTCGAGCCGCCGCCGGGGTTCCAGGGTTACGAGGTCCGCTTCGAGGACCTGGGCGAGCTGTTCGGGGCCCGCGGCGGGCGGCCAGCGAGCGGCTTCTCGGACTTCTTCGAGACCCTGTTCGGCAACCTCGGCTTCAGCGGCGGGGCGTTCGGGCGCGAGGCGGCCGGGGCGGCCGAGCCGGGTCGGGGCCGCGGCCGGGGCCGGGCGCGCGGCGGCCGCGGGCAGGACGTGGAGGCCGAGATCGAACTCGGCCTTGCCGACCTGCTGCACCCGGGCCAGCGGCGGATCACCCTCGGCGTGCCGGCCACCACCGGCGGCGTCGAGCGCAAGACGGTGACGGTCAACATCCCCGCGGGTGTCCGGCCGGGCCAGCGCCTGCGGCTGCCGGGCCAGGGCTCGCCCGGCTCTTCCGGGCCGGGGGACATCTACCTCGTGGTCCGCCTGCGTCCCGACGCCGCGCTGCGGATCGAGGGCGACGACCTCGTGACCGACATCGACGTTCCGGCGCCGACCGCGGTGACGGGCGGGACGGTCGAGATCCCGACGCCCGATGGACCGCTGACGCTGCGCATCTCGCCCGGCACGCAGGCGGGCACGGTGTTGCGCGCGCGCGGGAAGGGGTTGCCGCTGCGCGCCGACCGCCGCGGCGACCTGCGCGCCCGCGTGCGAATCACGGTTCCGAACGACCCGACACCGGCGCAGCGCGAGCTGTACCGGAAACTTGCCGACCTGGAGAAAGCGTGAGGGCCACGCGCGGCCCTGCGGGATAGACGACGATGCCGATCAACTTCGAGAAGTTCACCGAAAAGGCGCAGGACGCGCTCGGCGCGGCCGAGCGCGAAGCGCTGCGCCGCAACCACCAGCAGCTCGAGGACCTGCACCTGTTGGCGGCGCTGTTGCAGCAGGAAGGCGGGCTGACCGCGCCGCTCCTGCGCCGCGCCGGGCTCGACCCGCGGGCGCTCGCAGCGCGGCTCGACCAGGCGCTCGCGCGCATCCCGGCCGTCACCGGCTCGGGCGCGGGGTCGGTCGGCCTGGGGCTCGGGCCGCGGCTGCAGCGGGTGCTGATCGCGGCCGAGGACGAGGCGCGCGGACTGAAGGACGAGTTCGTCAGCGTCGAGCACCTGCTGTTGGCGATGGAACGGACGCAGGCCGAGGCCTGGTCCCTGATGGTGGAGGGCGGGCTGACGCGCGACGCGCTGATGGCGGCGCTGCGGGAGGTGCGCGGCAACCAGCGCGTCACGACGCGCGACCCGGAGAGCACCTACGAGGCGCTCGAGCGCTATGGGCGCGACCTGACGGAGCTGGCGCGGCAGGGCAAGCTCGACCCGGTCATCGGCCGCGACGAGGAGATCCGCCGCGTGATCGAGGTTCTCAGCCGCCGTACCAAGAACAACCCGGTGCTGATCGGCGAGCCGGGCGTGGGCAAGACCGCGATCGTCGAGGGGCTCGCGCGCCGGGTGTTCGCCGGCGACGTGCCGCAGAGCCTGCGCGAGCGGCGCGTGGTGCAGCTCGACATGGGCGCGCTCGTCGCCGGGGCGAAGTACCGCGGCGAGTTCGAGGAGCGCCTCAAGGCGGTGCTGAAGGAAGTCGCGGCCGCGGAAGGCCGGGTCATCCTTTTCATCGACGAGATCCACACCGTGGTGGGCGCGGGCGCCGCCGAGGGCTCGATGGACGCGGCGAACCTGCTCAAGCCGATGCTCGCGCGCGGCGAGCTGCACTGCATCGGCGCGACCACGCTGGACGAGTACCGCAAGCACATCGAGAAGGACGCGGCGCTGGAGCGGCGGTTCCAGCCGGTCGTCGTGCAGCCGCCCTCGGTCGAGGACACGATCTCGATCCTGCGCGGGCTGAAGGAGCGCTACGAGCTGCACCACCGCGTGCGAATCCAGGACGCGGCGCTGGTCGCGGCCGCGACGCTCTCCGACCGCTACGTCAGCGACCGCTTCCTGCCGGACAAGGCGATCGACCTGGTGGACGAGGCGGCAGCCCGGCTGAAGACCGAGATCGAGTCGATGCCGGCCGCGCTCGACGAGCTGAACCGGCGCGCGACGCAGCTCGAGATCGAGCGCGAGGCGCTGCGGCGCGAACGGGACGAGGCGTCGCGCGAGCGGCTGGAGAAGCTGGAGAAGGAGCTGGCCGACGTCCAGGCCGAGCAGCGGGCGCTGCAGGCGCAGTGGGAAGAGGAGCAGCGCGCGCACCGCTCGATCGCCGAGGTCAAGCAGAAGATCGAGCGCGCGCGGCTGGACCTCGAGAACGCCGAGCGCGCCGGCGATCTCGCGCGGGCGGCCGAGCTGAAGTACGGCCTTTTGCCGGGGCTGGACCGGGAGTTGGCCGCGGCCAGCGCCGCGGTGGACGGTGACGGGCGCCCGCACCTCGTGCGGGAGGAGGTCACGCCGGAGGACATCGCGCAGGTCGTCTCGCGCTGGACGCGGATCCCCGTCTCCAAGCTGCTCGCCAGCGAGCGCGCTCGCATGCTGGAGCTGCCGGCGCTCCTGCACCGCCGCGTGGTGGGGCAGGAGGAGGCGGTGCAGGCGGTGTCGGATGCCGTGCTGCGGGCCCGCGCCGGGCTGTCCGACCCGAACCGGCCGGTCGGCTCGTTCCTGTTCCTCGGCCCGACCGGGGTGGGGAAGACGGAGCTGGCGCGCGCGCTGGCCGAGGCCCTGTTCGACGACGAGCGGAACATGATCCGCATCGACATGTCGGAGTACCAGGAGCGCCACACCGTCAGCCGGCTGATCGGGGCGCCCCCGGGCTACGTCGGCTTCGAGGAGGGCGGCCAGCTCACGGAGGCGGTGCGCCGGCGCCCGTACTCGGTCGTGCTGTTCGACGAGGTCGAGAAGGCCCACCCCGAGGTGTTCAACGCCCTGTTGCAGGTGCTCGACGAGGGACGGCTGACCGACGGCCACGGGCGCACGGTCAACTTCCGCAACACGATCCTCGTGATGACGTCCAACATCGGCAGCCAGGAGATCCTGCAGGAGCTGTCGGACGGTCGCGAGGGGGAGTCGGCGTACCCGGACGTGCGCCGGCGCGTGCTGGGCATGCTGCGGCAGGCGTTCCGCCCCGAGTTCCTGAACCGGATCGACGAGACCGTCGTGTTCCGGCCGCTCGGCCCCGACGACCTGCGCGCGATCGTCCGGCTGCAGGTCGAGCGCCTGCGCGACCGGCTGACGGCGCAGCGCATCGGCCTGGAGATCACGCCGGAGGCCGAGGCGCACCTCGCGTCGGCGGGGTACGACCCGCAGTGGGGAGCACGGCCGCTGAAGCGGACGATCCAGCGCGAGCTGGAGACGCCGCTCTCGCGCCGGCTGATGGGGGGCGAGGTCCACGAGGGCGACATCGTCACCGTGGACGTCGAAGGCGACCACCTTGCCTTCGTCACCAGCCGCCCCGTCGAGAAACCGTAGGTGCCGCCGTAGGCGGCCCGCGACGGGCGCGTCTCGAGGATCGGCCCCGGCCGCGCCGGCCGTTACAGGATGTCGACGCGATCGATGCTGACGTACGTTTCGAGCGGGTCCACGACCGGCGGGCCGGCGCGCGAACGGTCCAGCTCGTAGACGTGGTCGTCGGCCGTGCGCAGCGGCTCACCGAGCGGATCGAACACGTGGTTGCCGGCGCCGGCGAACGACTCGTCGGGGTGCTCGGAGCCGCTCACGCAGCAGCCGACGGTCCAGGCGCAGTTCTCGATCGCGCGCGCGCGGAGCAGGGTCGACCAGACGTGGTCGCGCCGCCACGGCCACCACGCCACCGCGAGCAGCAGGTCGGCGCGGGCCGACAGCCGCAGCGCGCGCGCCTGCTCCGGGAAGCGCAGGTCGTTGCAGTTGATCAGCCCGACGGTCCACCTCGGCAGCCGCACCGCGACGTAGCGCTCCCCGGGCTCCCAGATCTCGAACTCGCCGTTCGGCGCGAACAGGTGGACCTTGTCGTAGCGCGCGATCTCGGTGCCGGCGCGCCAGAGCGTCATCCGGTTGCGGCGGTCCTCGCTGAACGAACCGAAGCAGAACACGCTCGCGGGGTGCGCGGCGGAGACGCGCGCGAAAGTCTCGCGGGCCCGGGCCGGGTCCAGCTGCCGCTTGTAGCCGTGCAGGAAGCTCTCCGGGAAGACCACCAGCTCGGCCCCCGCCTTCGCGGCGCGCTCCGATTCGAGGGCCACGCGGCGCAGGTTGGATTCGACGTCGAGACAGGTCCAGCGCGAGAGGTAGATTCGCATGGCGCCATTCTACCGGCGGGATCAGTACCCCGCGGACTTGTCGACGAGGTTGACCAGCGGTTCGCCGCGCAGGAACCGGCCGAGGTTGCTCTCGAACAGCTCGGTGGCGCGTTCCATGTGGCCCGGGTCGGTCCCGGCGACGTGCGGCGTGACCACCACCCGCGGATGGTTCCAGAGCGGGTTGTCGCGGGGCAAGGGCTCGTCGTCGAAGACGTCCAGCCCGGCCCCGCCGAGCCGCCCGGCTGCCAGCGACTGCAGCAGTCCGGCCTCGTCCAGCAGTTCGCCGCGCCCGATGTTGACCAGGAGCGCTCCCGGCTTGACCCGCGCCAGGCGTTCGGCCCCGAGGATCCGGCGCGTGTCCCGCGTCAGCGGCAGCGCCAGCACCAGCACGTCCGCCCGCTCCAACAGCGCGTCGATCTCGGCCAGCCGGTGGACCTCGTCGGCGCCGGGCGGCGGCGGCTCGTCCGTGCGGCGGCGCAGGGCCAGGACCGTCATGCCGCAGGCCTTGGCCCGGCGCGCGACGGCGCTTCCGATCGACCCGGCGCCGAGCACGACCATGACCCGGCCCGTCAGCGCGTGGGGCACGCGGTCGCCGCTCCACATCAGGTCGCGGGCCCAGGTCCGGGCGCGCTGCGCGTCGCGGCACTCGGCCAGCCGCCGCGAGAGCGACAACAGCAACGCCAGCGCGTGATCCGCCACCGCCTCCGACGTCAGCCCCCGGCTGTTCGTCAGCAGCACTTCCGACTTGGCCAGCTCCGGGTAGAGGAAGCGGTCCACCCCGCCCTCGGGCGTGTGCACCCACTTCAGCGCCGAAGCGCGCGCGAAGTGCGGCCGCGGCAAGGACCACGTGAACAGCACGCTGGTCTCGGCCAGAAGGCGCACGAACGTCTCGCGGTCGCGCGACTGCACGACCCGCACCTCGGGAAAGGAACGCGCGATGCGGTCCGGCGCGCTCTCGGAGATGCTCCACATCCGGTACGCCGAGTAAGCGTTGAGTTGAACGACGATCCTGCCCGACGCGAGCGCGGCCATCGGAAGTCCTCCCGGACAGCCGGTATACTGCCAAAAGCCCGCGCCTTCCGACACGTCCCCCGTTTTCCCGCGAGGTCTCCCGATGGAATCCACGGTCATCGTCAGCGCCTGCCGCACGCCCGTCGGCCGCTTCCTGGGCGCGCTCGCGCCCGTTCCCGCCCCGCGCCTCGGCGCGCTCGCCGTGGGCGAGGCCGTGCGCCGCGCGGGCGTGGACCCCGCCGCCGTGGAGGAAGTCCTCATGGGCAACGTCGTCCAGGCCGGCGTGGGGCAGAACCCGGCGCGGCAGGCGGCGCTGTTCGGCGGGCTGCCGCCGGAGGTCGGCGCGGTCACGATCAACAAGGTCTGCGGCTCGTCGCTCAAGGCGGTCATGCTCGCGGACCAGGCGATCCGGGCCGGCGATGCGCAGCTGGTCGTGGCCGGAGGGATGGAGTCGATGTCGAACTGCCCGTACCTCCTGGTCGGCGCGCGGCAGGGTTACCGGATGGGCCACCAGAAGGTCGTGGACTCGATGATCCACGACGGCCTGTGGGACGTGTACCGCGACGTGCACATGGGCGAGACCGCCGAGCTGGTCGCCGACAAGTACGGCGTCAGCCGCGAGCAGATGGACGAATGGGCCGTGCTGTCGCACCGGCGCGCCGTCGAGGCCGCGCGCGCCGGCTGGTTCCGCGACGAGATCGTGCCGGTCGAGGTCAAGGGGAAGTCGGGCGCAACCACCGTCTCGGAGGACGAGTCGCCGCGGGCCGACACCACGCTGGAGAAGCTGGCGGCGCTGAAGCCGGCGTTCCGCAAGGACGGCCGCGTCACCGCCGGCAACGCGCCGGGCGTGAACGACGGAGGGGCGGCGATCGTGCTCGCCTCCGAGTCGTTCGCCCGCCGCGAGGGGCTGCCGGTGCGGGCCCGGATCGCCGCCGGGGCGGTGGCGGGGCTGGCCCCGGAGTGGGTGCTGATGGCGCCCGAGCCGGCGATCCGCCGCACCTGGGAGAAGACTGGCTGGAAGCCGCAGGACGTGGACCTCTACGAGATCAACGAGGCCTTCGCGGTGCAGCAGATCGCGCTGGCCAAGGTGCTGGGGCTCCCCGCGGACCGGCACAACGTGCACGGCGGCGCGGTCGCGCTCGGGCACCCGATCGGCGCTTCCGGCGCGCGCTGCCTCGCGACCGCGCTGCACGCGCTCGAACGGCGGGGCGGCCGGCGCGCGATCGTCTCGCTGTGCCTGGGCGGGGGCAACGCCGTCGCTTTGGCGATCGAGCGGCCGTGAGGACCAGGTCGTCGGCGGCTGACCTCGTCGTGTCGACCGCGGTCACCCCCGGTGCATCACGTCGTACAGCGCGTCGCGATCGTCGATGTCGACGCGGGCGCCCTGCCCGCGAACCGGCGTCCATTTCGCCCGGTGGATCTTGGCCGCCTCGAGAAGCGCGTCGTCGATGTCCAGCGTCGGCGCATGCAGATGCAATACGGCGTGGACGCAGAAATCCGCAACCCGGAGATCGGGCATAATCCCCGCGATGGGCGACGGGCTGAACTTCGATCCGGCGAAGCTGGCGCTGTGGTTCGCCGCGTTCCTGCTGTCGGTGACCAGCCACGAGGCGGCGCACGCGCTCGCCGCGCGCTGGGGCGGCGATCGCACCGCGGAAGACCAAGTCACGCTGAACCCGCTGCCGCACATGCGGCGCGAGCCGTTCGGGATGCTGATCGTGCCGCTGCTGTCCTACCTGACGCAGGGCTTCATGATCGGCTGGGCCTCGGCCCCCTACGATCCGGCGTGGGCCTCGCGCCACCCGCGCCGCGCCGGATTGATGGCCGCGGCCGGGCCGTTGGCGAACCTGCTCCTGGCGGCGCTGGCGATCGTCGCGATCAAGGTGCTGGTCGGCGCGGGGTGGGGCGACCCGCCGGCGCGGGCCACGTTCGAGCACCTGGTCGAGCCCCGCGCCGGCGCCGCGCTCGCGCCGCTCGGCGATTTGCTCAGCATCCTCGTGATGCTCAACGCGCTGCTCGGGACCTTCAACTTGTTGCCGCTTCCGCCGCTCGACGGCGCGGCGATCGCGGAGGGGCTCGGCGGGCGCGTCGCCGCGACAGCGATGGGCGCACTGCGCTCGCTGCCGATGGCCGGGTTGATCGGCCTGATCATCGCGTGGCAGGTGTTCGGGCTGATCGCGCCGGCGCTGTTCGGCGGTGTTCTGGCCCTCATTCACCCCGGCCTGTACTGAAATCGCGCGCGCGCCGCTCGAACCGCTGGCGCGCGCGTTCGCGCTCCAGCTCGCGGGTGCGCGTCGCGCCGCGCGCGGTCAGCTCGCCCAGGAGCCGCTCCGTCGCGCCCGCGACCTCGTCGACCGCCGCGGTGAACGCGGCCGCGTTCTCCCGGGACGGCTTGTTCATCCCGCTGACCTTGCGCACGTACTGCAGCGCGGCCGCGCGGATCTCCTCCGCCGTCGCCGGCGGTGCGAAGTTGTGCAAGATGCGGATGTTCCGGCACATGTCGCCGAGGATACGCGCTACTTGGTACCGCCGCCGGTGCGCTCCGCCTCCCCGGCAGGCACGCTGCGGGGAGTTGTCGCCTCCTCCAGCGTCAGCGGCGGGAGCTTCGTCCTGGCGCCGCCGCGCTCGACCGTGTACGTGACGTCCGCGCTGGTGCCGACGCCGGTTTCCGCCTGCAGCGCCCACTTGTCGCTGAGCAGGAACCGGACGCGGAACGTGTTCACGGGCTGGAAGATGCCGACGCCGTAGGCGATGTAGAGCCGCGGCGAGAGGTACTTGCCGAGCACGAGCGAAGCGTCCTCGATCGAGCCCTTGGTCTCGATCCGCGCCTCCTCCAGCCCGAGCTGCGCGCCGATCTTCTTCGCCACGAGGTTGCCGCCCTTCAGGCCGAGGCTCTTGGCGGCGTTGGTCAGCGCGCTGCCCTCGGCCGGGCCGGCACGTTCCAGCGGGCGCCCGAGCACGAGGTACGAGAGCTGGTCGGTCTCCGACATCGCGGGATCGGACCACAGGCTGACGATCGGCTCCTCGACGGTGCCGCGGGCCTCGATCCCGGCGGTCACGCCGTCGCTCGCCTTGCGGTACGCGCGGACGTCGAGGCCGGGATTGGCCACCGGGCCGCCGGCGAAGATCAGCCGCCCGCGCTCGATCGTCAGGTCCTGCCCGTACGCCTTGAACGTGCCCTTCTCCAGCGACAGCTCGCCGACGGCGGTCGGCGCCGCGCCGGGCGATTCGATCAGGAGCAGGCTGCCGGTCAGTTCGGTCTTGAGCCCCTGCGCCTGCAGCTCGACGTCGTCGCCGAGGATCACCCGGACGCGGGCGTCGATCGCCAGCGCGGCCTGCTGTTCGCGCTGCGGGCGCAGCGGGCCGACGAAGACGACGTCCGACGAGGGCTGGATCGCTTCCTCCGGCAGGCCGGCGAAGACGAGGTCGGCCTCGGGGATGCGGACCTCGCCGCGCGCGAGGAACAGCCGGCCGTCGTACGTCAGCTGCAGGTCCGGGCTGGCGACGATGCGCAGTGTCGGCGAGTTGGCGACGAGGAAGCGGTGCCCCGTCACCTGCAGGCGCACCGGCTGCCGCTGGCTCGGCACGAGCCCGGCCTGCCCGTCGACGCGCGCCTCGCCGTCGCCGGAGCGGGCCCGCGCTTCGACCTGGAACAGGCCGCTCTCGTCGCCGGTCAACCGCGCGCGCACTCCGCGCAGTTCGAGTCCGAAGCGCGGCAGGTTGGCGCTCGCGTCCTTCAGCTCGGCGCTGCCGCGGATCGCCGGACGCTCCACGCTGCCGGAGAACGCGAGGTCGGCGTCGATCCGGCCGCTCGTCTCGTCGAGATCGGTGGTGAACGCCTGCGCGAGCGAAATGTCCGAGATGTGCGCGACGAGGCGCCCCTCCAGCCGCTGCGCCGCCGGCGGCAGGCCGACGCGGTTGTAGTCCGGCAGCCGCAGCTCGCCTTCCAGCGTTCCGATGTCGAGCGTCGCCGCGACCCGCGCCGCGACGCCCGGCGGTCCCGCGCGCAGCGTCGCGCTCGCGGGCTGGAACCGCACCCGTGCGCGTTCCCCCTCGCGCGCCAGGTACGAGATCATGCCGGGGCTTGTCTCCAGGCGGGCGTCGGCGCGCAGGTCGCCGCCGGGCGACACATCGGCCTCGATCGAGCCGTCGAGCGCGCCCTCGACTTGCAGCCCCGCGGGAAAGAACGGCTCGGCGAGGGCCAGCGGCAGGTCCGCGATGCTCGCCTCCAGCGCCGACCCCGCCGCCGCGCTCCAGTGGCCCGCGGCGCACAGGCGCGAATCGCCCGAGACCCAGCAGAAATCGCGCAACTCGACGCGCTCGGCGCCGGCGCTGAGCGCGGCCGGGCGCGCGAGCCGCCACGTTCCGGCGCGCTCGGTGCGCAAGGCGAGCTGCTCCAGGGCGCCGCTCCAGCTCCACGCCGGGTCGAGCCCGCCGGCCAGCGCCGCCTGCAGCGACAACGCCTCGCCGTCGAGCGCGGCCGTGAGCCGGTGGCGCTCGCGCGTGCCGGCCAGCTGCAGCTCCAGCCGGTCGAAGCCGCGCGGCCCGAGCACCAGCCGCTTCGCCGCGAGGTCGAGGTCCAGCCGACCGCCCCGCGCGAGGTCGAGATCGGCGCGCGCGCGGACCTCCCCGGCCTCCTGCCCGAACGCGGCGAGCCCGCGCGCGGTGAGGTCGGCCTGCACGCGCGGCGTCGCGAGCCCGCGACCCGCGAGGTGCCCGCGCGCCGCGATCGCGCCGGCGGTGTCCGGGAGCAGCGCGGCGAGGTTCGGCGCGTCCAAGGACCAGTCGAGATCCCAGCGCTCGCCCGCGGTGCCGTCGGCACGTGCCGACAGCCCGCCCCACGTCAGGGCCACCCCGTCCAGCGTGTACGCGCCGGCCGCGAGCGCGAGCCCGCCGGCGGCGCGCAGCGGCTGGCCGCGCAGAGTTCCCTCGAGGTCGAGCGGCGCGACCCGCGCGCGCGGGCCGTCCGGGGCGAGCCGGCCCTCGCTCGCCGCGCGGCCGTCGAGTCGGCCGCTCCAGCCGGGCCAGGCCTGGCCGGGGTCGATGCCGCGCCCTTCGACGCGGATGTTCCAGCGCACCTCGGGACTCCACGCGACCGAGCCCGCGCCCGCGACCGATCCCGCGAGCACGGCGCCCTCGAAGCTGGCCAGCTTCACCCCGGCCGTGTCGCCGCGCCCGCGCGCCGCGACGCGGCCGAGCGGAACGCGCACCCCGGCCAGTTGCTGGTCCGCGAGCCGTCCCGCGGCATCGAACTCGTAGTCCCCGGGCGTGCCGCGCGCGCGGCCGTTCCCCTCCGCGACGACGAACAGCGGTTCCCCGCGCAGCGGCCAGGCCAGGTTCGACCAGCGCGCGGCCACGTCGAAGCGCGGCCCCGCCTGTTCGAGGACGACGTCGCCGCTGGCCACGATCCGCGTCGGGCCGCCGGGAAAGCTGACGGCCAACTCGTCGAACGTCCAGCGCTCGGCCTGCCGCCCGAACCCTCCCTCGGCGCGCACGTCGCCGAGCAGTTCGGTCGCCGCCGCCAGCGTTCCCTGGCCGGAAAATTCGGCCAGCGTGCCCGCCAGCCGCGCATCGGCGGACAGCGTCGCCGCGGGGTAGTCCTGCCCGAAATCGCGCAGGTCGAGTCGGTCGAACTCGACCCGGCCCGCGAACGACGCTTCGCCGAACGGGCGCCGGACCACGGCCGCGACGCGGCTGGCGAACGGCGCGTCGGTCGCGTGCTCGACGCGCAGCTCTTCCAGCGTGCCGCCGAGCGTCGCGCGCCCCGCCAGCCGCGGCAGGGACTCCGGCTCGGCGCTCCAGCGCAGCTGCAGGTCGACCGGGTACGCGCCCTGCGGGCGTACCTCGCCGCTCGCGTCGAGCGCGAAGCGCGGCCCCCGCACCGCCAGCCGCTGCACGTGGACGACGTCGCCCTCGGCCGTCGACTCCAACGCCGCGCTGTCGATCACGAACGGCTCGCTCGCGCCGGCGGCGTAGATCCTCACGTCGCGCACCGAGGCGTCGTGCAGCGCGATGTTCACGCCGAGCTTGACGTCCGGGAGCTTGAACTCCGTGGACTCCTGCTGCTTTTCGCGCGTGTCCTTGAGCCGCACCTCGACGCCCTCGGCCGTCAGCTGGAGGACGTCGATCCGGCGGCGCAGAAGCTCGCGCAAGCGCCAGTCGAACGCCGCGCGGGCGACGCGGATCGAGAGCGTCTCGTTCTCGTAGACGATGCCGCGGGCCGACAACGGGCCGCGGATCGGGCCGTGCAGCTCCTCGATGTCGAGCGAGCCGGGGATGAACGCGCCGAGCCGGCGGAAGGCGAAGCGCGTCCCGGCCTCGGTCCCGAGCAGGAACCAGCCGGCCGCGGCGGCGAGCACGCCGAGGGCCAGCACGGCCGCGCCGGCGCCGAGCAGCAGCCGCCGCGCCCCGCGTCTCACAGGTCCGGCCCCACCGTCAGGTGCAGGCGCGGCGAGCCGCCGTGCTGGCTCACCGGCCAGGCGACGTCGGCGCGCACGAGGCCGATCGGCGACAGCCAGCGGATGCCGGCGCCCGCGCCGCGCTCGAGGTGCCCCGAGAGCGAGGTCATCGCGTTGCCCGCGTCGTAGAACGCCGCCACCCCCCAGCGGCCGAACTTCTCCAGGAACAGGTAGTCCATCTCCAGCGAGGCCGTGAGCAGCGCCTCGCCGCCGATGACGTGGCCCTCCTCGTCGCGCGGGCCCAGCTCCTGGTAGCCGAACCCGCGCACGCTGCGATCGCCCCCGGCGAAAAAGCGCAGCGAGGCCGGGAGCCGCCGGAAGTCCGAGGCGTTCATGTAGCCGACCGCCACGCGCGCGTGGGCGCGCACGTTCCCGCCCAGCCCGCGGAACCAGCGCGCCTCGACGCGGGCCTGGGCGAACGACGTCTCGGACAGGATCGAGTCGGCCGCGCCGCGCAGGCGCAGCTCCAGCATCCGCCCGCGGAGCGGGAAGATGCGGTCGTCGGCCACCACGCGCGACCACCCCGCCTCCGGCATCAGCAGCACCGAGGTGCCGGAGTCCACGCCGACCTCGAACTGCTCGCGCTGGAACGTGAGGCCGAAGCTCTCGCGCCACTTGCCGCGGGCGCGGGCCAGCGTCGCCCCGACCAGCGCCGTGTCACTCTTGCTGGTCTCCGGGCGCAGGACGGCGAAGGCCGCGGTGTAAACGATCTGGTCGGTCCGCGGATTGCCGGTCGGCACGAGGTACTTGGTCGCGATGCTGCGCTCGATCCCGGACAGCACGAGGTTCGCCTCGCCGCGGTGGCCGCGCCGGTTGATGCGGCGCAACTCGAGGTCCACCGTGCCCCGCGGCCCGGTGTCGGTGCCGTACCCCGCGCCAACGGCCCAGCGCTGCCGCGCGCTCGGCACCAGGTTGACGTCGATCGGGACGCGGCGGTTCGTCGCCCGGTCCTCCTGCGCGAGCACCTCGACGCGGCGGAAGTAGGGGCTCTCGGCCAGCGCTCCCTGGAACTCGAGCAGTTTGCCCGTGTCGAACGGATCGCCCGGCTCGAACGGGACGAACTCCTGCAACAGGCCGGGCTCGAGCACGTCCTGGTTGAACGAGACCTTGCCGAAGCGGTAACGCGGGCCGGTCTCGAAGTGCAGCACGATCCGCGACACGTAGCGCTCGAGGTCGATCTCGATCCGTGCCGCGTCGAATTCGGCGTCGAGGTAGCCGCTGGCCGCGGCGCGGTCGCTGAAGGCCTGCTTGCCCGACTCGTACGCCGTGTGGTCGAGGGTATCGCCGGTGTGCAGCGGGAACGCCGAGCGCAGGTCGGCGAACTCGTCGGCCCCCGGGCCGTCCACCCGCACCTCCACCGCCTCGAGTTCCAGCGGCGGGCCGGCATCGACGCGGTAGGTCGCGCGCCAGGTGTCGCCGTCCTTCTCCAGCGTGCCGTCGACGACCGGCCGGTAGTAGCCGAACGGCTCCAGCGCGCGGGCGATCTCGCCCGCCGCCTGTTCGTGGAGCTGGCGCACGCGGCTTTCCGGCAGGTCCGCCTTGTCCCGCGCCGCCGCGGCGATCGACAGCACGAGCGAGGCGTTGTTCCGCTCCGGCCCGCCGAGGCCCTCGATGTCGACCCGGACCCGGTCCGCCCGCGCCGGGGCGGCCGCGAGGGCGACGAGCCCGAGGATCACCACGCGCGCCGGTCGAAGCACCCGGCGATCGTAGTGCACCGGCCCACACGCCGCCCGGCCGGCGGCGCCTGACTTATAAATTCGGCAGCACGCCGTCGTGTGCCGGTCCGTTATGATCCCGTTCGCCCGAGCGTGTTCCGGGGAAAGCGAAATGTCGACGACGCAGGAACGGGGCGCGGGGCCCTACGATGAACTTCCGATCCCGCTGTGGCAGATGCTCGCGCAGGAGTACGAGGCGTTCCACGGGATCGCGCCGGACTGCGGCGCGGACATCCCGTTCGACCGCTTCACGCGCGAGGACATCCCCGACCCGGCTGGCGTGCGCCGTGCGCTGGACACGGTGCCGCGGGAGTGCCTCGAACGGGTCGAGGGCGCGTTCGCCGGCCCCGACGAGGCGGAGGGGTTCGCGCGCCTGATGCTGGCGCTGCTGCAGGTCCACTACGACGAGTTCGTGCGCTGCTCGCTCGTGACGACCGACGTCCACGCCAGCCGCCTGGCGCGGATGCGCGTCGCGCCGGAGGACGAACTCCGCCGCCGCCGACTGGTCATCGAGCACGCTTTCTCCGGGCTGGTGCGCACGGTTGACGCGCAGCGGCTGCAGCGCGTGATCGGCGCGCTGCACCAGGCGCGCCACGCGGCCCTGTGCCTGTCCGGCGGGGGAGTGCGCAGCGCGACGTTCTCGCTGGGCCTGCTGCAGGCGCTCGCGCGTTACCCGACGGGCGCCGACGGCAGCGACGGCGCGCGGCGCACGTTCGGCCTATTGGGCGACTTCCACTACCTCTCGACCGTCTCGGGCGGCGGGTACATCGGCTCGTGGCTCTCGGGCTGGATCCACCGCGCCGGCCTGGCGCAGGTGCAACGTGCGCTCGGTGCGCCGGTCGCCCCCGGTACGGCCTCGGCCCGCCGCGCCCGGCCGCTCAGCCACGAGGCGCTGCCGATCCGGCACCTGCGCCGGTTCAGCAACTACCTGACGCCGCGCCGCGGCCTGATGAGCGCCGACACGTGGACGCTGCTCGCCACATACATCCGCAACCTGTTCGTCAACTGGACCGTTCTGCTGCCGCTGCTCTTTGTCGTCGTGATGCTGCCGCGGCTGTGGCTCCACGCGCTGGCGATGGTCCCGCCGGAAGGCGCCGTCGGCTGGCCGCAACGGATGGCGCTGGCGGTCGCGGCGCTGACCGCCGCGATCGCGCTCGTCTACGCCGGCCTCGTGCGCCCGAGCGCGAGCGACACGACGTGGGACTTCGTCTCCGACCTCTTCGGCCGGCTGAAGGGCGGGCGGGCGTTCCTGTGGCTCGTGCTCCTGCCGCTCTTGACCTCGGCGGTCGCGCTCTGCACCTTCCGTGCCTGGACCGACCTGTCGGGGGACTGGTACCTGCCGGCGGTCGCGCTCGGCACCGCCGTCCACACGACCGCATTCGTGGTCTACAACGTGCGCTTGTGGCGCGCGGACCGCGGCCGCTGGCAGGCTCGCAGCGCCGCGGTGCTGCGCGAGGCGCTGGCCGTGATCGGCAGCGGTGCGATCGCCGGCCCGCTCGGTTTGTGGTTCGCGCGGCACATCCTCCCGGACCCGCAGGGAGGCCGCGCTTGGGCGCCCGAATTCTACGTCACGCTGGCGGTGCCGGCGTTCATCGCCGGCTTCCTCGCCGTGACCACGATCTTCATCGCGCTCACCAGCCGCCTGACGTCCGACGCCGACCGTGAGTGGTGGGCGCGGAGTTCGGCGTGGGCGATGATCGCGGCCTGCGCCTGGATCGGGCTGGCGGGGGTGAGCCTGCTCGGACCGAACCTCGTGCTGGCCTCCGGCGGGTTCGCGACCAAGGCGCTCGCCGCGATCGGCGGGATCTCCGGCTTGGCCACGGCGCTGCTCAGCGCCGGCAGCAAGACCGGGCACGGCGCGCAGGCGCTCGTCGGCTTTGCGCAGAAGGCGCGGCAGTTCGGCGTGATGGCCGCGGCGGTCCTGTTCGTGCTCGCGCTGACCATCGCGCTGTCGCTCGCGGCTCGCGCGGCGATCGGCTGGCTCGAGCCGCACGCTGCGCGGTTTGCGCCGGGACTCGGTGCCGCGCGCTTCATCGTCACGGCCGCGCTGGCGGCCGGAGCGCTGGCGATGTCCCTCGTCGCCTCGCGGCTGATCCGGCTGCGCGAGTTCTCGATGCACGCGTTGTACCGCGACCGTCTCTTGCGGTGCTACCTCGGGGCGTCCAACACCGAGCGGCGGGCCAACCCGTTCACCGGCTTCGACCCGCGCGACAACATCCAGATGGCCGAGCTGAGGGTGGCCGCGAGCGACGGCGGCGCGAGCCGCCCGGCGGGCCGCGCGCGGCTGCTGCCGGTCGTCAACGTCGCGCTGAACCTCGTCCGCGGACGCGAGCTCGCCTGGCAGCGCCGCAAGGCCAGTTCGTTCACGATCACGCCGCTGCACGCCGGCAACGCCAGCCTGGGATACCGGCCGCTGGAGCGCTACCGCGGCAACGGCGTGACGCTCGGGACGGCGATGACGATTTCCGGCGCCGCGGCCAACCCGAGCATGGGGTACCACTCGTCGCCGTTCGTCAGCTTCCTGATGACGCTGCTCAACGTGCGGCTCGGCGCCTGGATGCCGAACACGGGCCTGTACGGCTCGCGCAGCTGGCGGCAGCCCCACGCCTCGGTCTCGGTCGGGCCGCTTCTGCAGGAGGCGTTCGGGCTGACCGACGACACGCGCCGCTTCGTGCACCTCTCGGACGGCGGGCACTTCGACAACCTCGGCGTGTACGAGATGGTCCTGCGGCGCTGCCGGCTGATCGTCGCCTGCGACGCCAGCGCCGACCCGAAGTTCGTCTTCCAGGATCTCGGCGACACGATCCAGAAGATCCGCGTCGACCTCGGGATTTCGATCGAGTTCGGCCGCCTGCCGATCTACCGCCGGGAGGACGAGCGGCCCGCGCCGCGCTCCCGGCGTTACTGGGCGATCGGCCGCATCCGCTACAGCCGCGTGGACGGGCCGCACGTCCGCGACGGGGTGCTGCTGTACGTCAAGCCGACCCTCTGCGACCGCGAGCCGCGCGACATCCTGCACTACGCCGGCACGCACCCGGCCTACCCCCACGAGAGCACGGCCGACCAGTGGTTCGACGAGGCGCAGTTCGAGTGCTACCGCGCTCTCGGCGCACACGTGCTGGACAGCGTGTTCGACCCCGACGACACGCCGCGCACGCTGCGCGAGTTCGCGCGGCGACTCGAAGAGTACGTGAAGCGCGGTCGGCCGACTCCGGAGGAGGCGTGGCTCGAGCGGGCGCTGCGCTGAGCGGCGGCGCGGTTCGGGTCAGGTGGGCCGGCGGTAGACGTCGGTGTTGAGGTACTTCAGGCCCGAGTCGACCATCAGCGTGACGACCTTGGCGCCGGGGCCGAGCCGCGCCGCCACGCGCAGCGCCGCGACGACGTTGGCCCCCGATGACGTCCCGGCGAACAGCCCTTCCTCGCGCGCGATGCGCCGCGCCATCTCCTTGGCCTCGTCGGTCGCGACGGGCTCGATCCCGTCCACCAGCGAAGGCTCCCACAGCGGCGGGACGTAGCCGATGCCGACACCCTCGATTTTGTGCGGGCCGGGTTGGCCGCCCGAGAGCACCGGCGATTCCGCCGGCTCGACCGCCACGACGCGCACGGCGGGTTTGTGACGCTTGAGCACCGTGGCCACGCCGCGCAGCGACGCGGCCGTGCCGACCGAGTGGACGACCGCCGCGAGCTGCCCGCCGGCCTGGAGCCAGATCTCCTCGCCCAGCGCGTGGTAGCCGGCGATGCTGTCCTGGTTGTTGAGCTGGTCGGTCCAGTAGACGTGCGGCTCGCGGCTGATCTCGCGGGCGGTCTCGATCATGTCGAGGATCAGCTTCTTCGTCGTCAGCCCGCCCTCGCTCGGCACGAGCGTGAGTTCCGCGCCCAAAGCCGCCATCTGGTCGCGCTTTTCCCGGCTGAACGCGTCCGAGGTGACGATCCGCAGGCGGTAGCCGCGGGCCGCGCAGACCAGCGCCAGGGAGGCCCCGGTGCTCCCGCCGGTGTACTCGACCACGGTGTCGCCCGGCCGGAGGCGGCCGTCGGCCTCGGCGCGCGAGACCACGGCCTCGGCCATGCGGTCCTTCACGCTGCCGGTGGGGTTCTCCCACTCCAGCTTGACGAACACCTCCGCCGAGCCGGCCGGGACGACGCGCCGCAAGCGGACCAGCGAGGTGTTCCCGATCGCCTGGAGGATGCCCATCGTCGCTTCTCCTTGGGCGACTAGATTACTCTATCGCGCGATGCGCCCCCCGGTCCTGCCCGCAGCCGCGCTGACGCTCGCGACGGCCGTCGCCTTGGCGGCGGGCGCCGCCCCGGTGCTGCCGCCGGTCGCCGTCGCGTACACGATCACCGCGCGCTTCGATCCGACGACGCGCGGAATCGACGGCCGCGAGACGATCCGCTGGCGCAACACCTCCGGCGAGGCGATCGCGGCGCTCCCCCTGCACCTGTACCTGAACGCCTTCGCCCATACCGGGACGACCTGGATGCGCGAGGCCGATTTCCGCGACGACGTGGCCGCGGTGCTCCGCATCTCGGACGACCCGTGGGGCTACGACGAACCGCGCCGGGTCCGCCAGTCCATCGCGGGCGCGCTGCGCGAGCTGCAGTGGCGGCCGGTGCGCCCGGACGACGGCAACCCGCTCGACCGCACGCTGGTGGAGATCGAGCTGGCCGCCGCGGCGGCGCCCGGCGAGGAAGTCGTGCTCGAGATCGAATTCGACGCGCGGCTGCCGCTGCCGTTCGCGCGCACGGGCCAGGTCGGGGACTTCGCGCTGTTCGGCCAGTGGTACCCCAAGCTCGGCGTCATCGAGCCGCCCGGCACGCGCGGCGCGCCGCGGGCCCGCAGCGCCGCCCGGCAGTTCCACGGGGCGACCGAGTTCTACGCCGACTACGCCGATTACGACGTGACGTTGGTGGCGCCGGCCGGCTGGCTCGTCGCCGCCACGGGTCGGCGGGCCGCGGAGCCCAGCGCGGACGGCCGCGGCAACCTCGCCCATCGTTACGTGCAGCGCGCCGTGAACGACTTCGCGCTCGTCGCCGGTGCCTCGCTCGTCGACGCCTGGCAGCGCGTGCAGCCCGCGGGCGGCGGGCCGGCCGTGGACGTGCGCTACGTCACGCCGCGCGGAACCGAGCACCAGTTCCCGCGCTGGCAGAAGGCGATCGCGACCGCGTTCGACGTCCTCGGGCAACGCGTCGGCCCGTACCCGTACGACGTGCTGACGGTCGTCCTCGTGCCGCACGCCGCGCTGGCCACGCGCGGGATGGAGTACCCGACGTTCGTCACGGGCGAGCGCGGTGATCCGCTGTGGGACCGCTGGCCGTTCCGGCACTCTCTCTGGCCCGAGCACACCCTCGCGCACGAATTCGCGCACCAGTACTTCTACGCACTGGTCGGCACGAACGAGCAGGACGAGGCGTTCCTCGACGAGGGATTCGCGACCTACTGGGAAGCGCGGGCGATGAACGTTCTTTCGCCGGGGGCCTCGCTGGGATCGATGTTCGGGCGGCGCGTGGATCCGACGGAAGGCGGCCGGGTGTCGCTGCGCGGTGCGGGGCTGCGCGAACCGATTCGCCGCGAACCGTCGTGGCTGTACGCGCAAGGGACCTGGGAAGAGCAGCTCTACACGCGGCCCGGCCTGGCGCTGCACACCGCGGCGCGCCTGTTCGGCAGCGGCGCCCTCGATCGCGTGTTCCGCGAGTACGTGCGCCGCTTCGCCTTCGACCACCCCGGCTGGGACGATTTCCTCGCCGTGGCGCGCACCGCGGGTGGCGCCGACCTCGCCGCGTTCCTGGCCGAGGCGTTCGCCAGCGAGTCGGTGCCCGACTACCGCGTCGTCCGGCTCGAGTCGTCGCGCTGGGAGAACCCGACCGGGCGGATCGTGGACGACGCGGGAACGGTGACCAGCGCCGGCGAGGGCGACGAGCAGGCCGGCCGGGCGCTGCTCGAGCCGGCGGCCTCGGCCCGCTCGGGTCCCGTGCTGGGCGAAGTGCGCGACCCGGGCTGGACCCGCGGCGACCACGTGCAGCCGGGACACGTCGAGCGCCGCTTGTTCGAGGTGAGCGCCCAACTCGCCGGCGCCGCTGCACCCGCACCGGCCGGGCCAGCCCCGATCTACGAATCGACCGTGCGCTTCGAAGGCCCGGCGTGGGACACGCTGCCGGTGCAGCTGGAGTTCCGCTTCGACGACGGCTCTGTGGTGACCGAGCGTTGGGACGGGCGCGCGCCCTGGCGCGAGTACCGCTTCTGGCGCGCGAGCCGGCTGGCGCTGGCGCGGGTCGATGCGCGGGACGCGATCGCGCTCGATCCCGACGAGCGCAACAACGCGCTCGCCCGCGAGCCCGCTGCCGCACCGGCCGCCGACTGGTCGCTGTGGATCGCGGCGCTGGCCCAGGCCGTCGCGGCCGGGATCGCGTCGTGGCTCTGATCCGCGAAGCGGTGCGCTTCGCGCCGGGCTCGCCCGGGCTCGTCGCCGCGCGCTGGCTGGTCGCGATCGCGGCGTCGTTGCCGGCCCTGGTCGCCGTGCGCCCCGCCGCGGACGAGGCGGCCCGCGCGCCGTACTTCACCGGGGCGGAACCGCTTTCGTTCGTCCAGGCCGCCCTGCTCGCGCGCGAGTTGGCGCCGGCCGCGGCGTTCGGCCTCGCGCTCGCCGCGGCGCTCGCGTTCGTGGCCGACCAGGTGTTGACCGCCGGCGGGCTCGCGCTGTTGGATCCCGCGCGCCCACGGCCCGTCCCGCCGCGCGTCGTCGCGCGTGCCGGGCTCGCGCACTTCTGGACGATGGTGCGGATCGCCGGCTGGACCCTGCTCCTCGCCGGCACCGGCGGCGCGGTCCTGCGCTGGCTCGTCGAGCGCGCCGGCCGCGCTGGCGAGCGCGCGGGCTGGACCGCCGCGACGCTCACGCTGACGCTCCCGCTGTTGACGCTGCTGTCGGTCGGCGCCTGGGCCGCGCTCGCCGCGGCTTGCGGTTTCTGGGCCCGGGTGATCGCGATCGCCGACGCGCGCCGGCGCACCCGTCGCGCGATGCTGCTGGCCCTGCGCGTGCTCGCGCGGCGGCCGATCGCGACGGCCGGGATGTTCCTCGCGCTGGCGGTGGCGAGCACGGCCGTGCCGGTCGCGATCGTCGTCGCCTGGCGCGGCAGCCCGCCTGCCGGCACCGCCGGCGCCTGGTGCTGGTTCCTCGCGGCGAGCGCGGCGCAGCTGCTGCCGGCGCTGGCGTGGCACTTCGGGCTGCGCTGGGGCCGGCTGGTCTACGCGGTGCCGCGCTTCGACGACCTTCGCGACCGCCCCGACGAGCCGCTGCGCTGGATCCGCCGCACCCTCGCCCGCCTGCGCCGTGCGGGCGCCCGCGGCGACGGCGTGATAAAAGAACCTTGAAAGGCGCGACCCGGCCTTGCGCGTGTGAGGGCTCGACCGGGGACGCCCCGTGGACGATCTGCTACGGCTCGCGCGCGATCGCTTCGGCGTGCGGCGTTTCTGGCCCGGCCAGCGCGAACTGATCGAGGCCGTCCTCTCCGGGCGCGACGCGCTCGGCATCCTGCCGACCGGCGGTGGAAAGTCGCTCTGCTTCCAGCTCCCGGCGCTGCTGCTCGACGGGACGACCGTCGTCGTCTCGCCCCTGATCGCGCTGATGGAAGACCAGCAAGGCAGGCTGGCCGAGGCCGGCGTGGACGCGGCGCGGCTCGACTCGACGCTCAACAGCGGCGAGCTGCGCGAAACGACGCGCGGGTTGGCCGGGCGCGAGTACGCGATCGTGTTCATCACGCCGGAGCGGCTCGAGAAGCCGGAAACGCTCCAACTGCTGCGGCAGAGCCGGGTCGCCCTGCTCGTCGTGGATGAGGCGCACTGCGTCTCCCAGTGGGGCCACGACTTCCGGCCGGCGTACCTCGGCGTTCGCGCGGCGGCCGAGGCTCTCGCGCGCCCGCCGATCCTGGCGCTGACGGCGACCGCGACGCCCGAAGTCGAGCACGACATCGCGCGGCAGCTCGGGCTGCGCGAGCCGCTGCAGGTCAACCTGGGTGTCGATCGGCCGAACCTGTTCTACGAGGTCCTGCGCACGGTGAACACGGCCGCCAAGCTGGCGCGACTGGCGGAGTTGTTCGCCGGCGCTCCCGGTCCAGGGATCGTCTACACCGCGACGATCCGGCAGGCCGAGCGGCTGCACGAGTGGGCGGCGGGGCAGGGGATCGGCGCCGCGCTCTACCACGCCCGGCTGCCGCAGGCCGAGCGTGAGGACACGCAGTCGCGGTTCATGGCCGGCGAGATTCCCGTGATGTTCGCGACCAAGGCGTTCGGGCTCGGCATCGACAAGCCGGACGTGCGCTTCGTCGCGCACTACGCGTTTCCGGACTCCGTGGAGAGCTACTACCAGGAGTCGGGGCGCGCGGGGCGCGACGGCCAGGCGGCGCGCGCGACGCTCCTGTTCCGGCTCGAGGACCGCCGGATCCAGGGCTGGTTCCTGCGCGGGAAGTACCCGCGGCGCGGGGATTCGCTGCGCGTGTACGAGATCCTGCGCGACGGCCGGCGCGACGGGGCGATCACCACGGCCGAGCTGGCCGAGGCGACCGGGATCCCGCTGAAGAAGGTGCAGGTCATCGCGGCCCAACTGCGCGACGCCGGCGTCGTGCGGCGCGGACGGCGCGGGCTGCGGCACGTCAAGGAGTTCGCCCACGCCGAGGCGCTGTCCGGGCTGCTCACGGAGCACGAGCGCCGGCGGCAGGCCGACCGCGAGCGCGTGGCCGCGGTGATGGCGTATGCCCAGACCGCCCGCTGCCGCGTCCGTTACATCAAGGAGTACTTCGAAGTCGAGGCGGAGGAACGCTGCGGTCACTGCGACAACTGCCGCGACCGGCCGGACCGCGGCCGCGCGCGTCGCGCCCGCCGCCGCTCCGCCGCTCCGCGCGCCGCAGCCGATGCGATCCCGCTGCAGCCGGGGGAAGCCGTGCGGCACGGGCGCTTCGGCGAGGGCACCGTCGTCGAGGTGCTCGGCGATGCGGCGGTCGTGGAGTTCGGCAGCGGCGAGCGCCGGCAACTCGCCGCGGGCCGGCTGGAGCGCCAGCGCTGACCGCGCGTTGACAGGGCGGGAACATCCCCTACCATGGGAAGTCAAAAGGCGAGCTGCCCGCTGCGCTCGCTTCTCTCGCGAGTCACACATCCATGATGAGAACAGGGGTCGCGATCCGGGAACCCGGCGGCAAGCTCGGTGTCCTCCTGGCGGGGCTCGGCGCCGTCAGCACCACGTTCGTGGCCGGCGTCGAGGCGATCAAGCGCGGGCTCGGCCTGCCGATCGGCTCGCTGACGCAGATGGGCACGATCCGGCTCGGCAAGCGCACCGACGCGCGCTCGCCGCGCATCTCCGAGTTCCTGCCGCTCGCGCAGCCGGAGCACTTGGTCTTCGGCGCGTGGGACATCTTCGAGGCCGACGCGTACCAGGCGGCGCTGACCGCCGGAGTCCTCGAGCGTGCGCTGCTCGATCAGCTGCGCGAGCCGCTCGAGGCGCTGCGGCCGATGCCCGGCGTGTTCGATGCCAAGTATGTGAAGAAACTCTCCGGCACGCACATCAAGACGGGCGAGTCGCGCTGGGACCTCGCGCAGCAACTGATCGCCGACATTCGGGAGTTCCAGCAGCGCGAGGGCACGGAACGCGCGGTGGTGCTCTGGTGCGGCAGCACCGAGTCGTTCCTGCGCCCGCAGCCGGCGCACCTTTCGCTCGCGGCGCTCGAGCAGGGGCTGAAGCGCAACGATCCGGCCATCCCGCCGAGCATGATCTACGCCTACGCCGCGCTCGCCTCCGGGATCCCGTTCGCCAACGCCACGCCGAACCTGGCGGCGGACGTCCCGGCGCTGTTGGAGCTGGCGCGCGAGCAGCGTGTGCCGGTCGCCGGCAAGGACCTGAAGACCGGGCAGACGCTCTTGAAGACGATCGTCGCGCCGGGCCTCAAGGCCCGCATGCTTGGCCTCTCGGGCTGGTTCTCGACCAACCTGCTCGGCAATCGCGACGGCGAGGTGCTCGACGACCCCGGGTCGTTCCGGACCAAGGAGGAAAGCAAGCTCTCGGTCCTCGAGCAGATGCTGCAGCCGCAACTGTACCCGGAGCTGTACGGCAATCTCAGCCACAAGGTGCGCATCAACTACTACCCGCCGCGCGGCGACAACAAGGAAGGCTGGGACAACCTCGACATCTTCGGCTGGCTCGGCTACCCGATGCAGGTGAAGATCAACTTCCTCTGCCGCGACAGCATCCTCGCGGCCCCGCTGGTGCTCGACGTCGCGCTGTTCCTCGACCTCGCGCAGCGGGCGGGGATGTACGGGATCCAGGAGTGGCTCTCGTTCTACTTCAAGAGCCCGATGACGCTCCCCGAGCTGTACCCGGAACACGACCTGTTCATCCAGCTCACCAAGCTCAAGAACACCCTGCGCTACCTCGGCAACGAGGAGCAGATCACACACCTCGGCCTCGATTACTACGACTACTACGATGGGGACGATCGCCTCTGACGCCGCCCGTGAATTCCCGTAGGGACCGGCGCAGCCGGCGCGGCACTCGACGCAATGCGGGTCAGCGCTAGCTGCTGGTTGATGCGGTCGCGCGCGCCCCAGCGGTACTTGTGGGGCTCGGCGCCGCGCAGGAAGTCGAACTCGCGTGCGCCCTCGTCGATCGCGGTCTCGATCGCGCGGGCGGTGAGCAGGACGCCCGGGCTGTAGTTCGCCAGTCCGGGCGCGAAGCCCGACAGGTAGGCATAGGCCCGCGGGCCGCGCGCGAGGACGTACAGCACGGCGACCAGCCGGCCGTCGATCCGCAGCCCGTGCAGCCGCAGCCAGCCGCGCGCGAGCATGCCGCGCGCGACCTCGGCGTGGAACGCCTCGAGCCCTTCCGCGGAGAGCACACCGACACCGCCGCCGGCCTGCCAGCGGGCGCGCTGCAGCTCGAACAGGGCCTCGAGGAACTCCGCCAGCGTGTCCGCACGAGCGATGTCGTACGTCACTCGGCCGAGCGTCGCGAGCCGGCGGGGGTAGCGGGCGTGCAGGCGCGAGCGCAGCTGGGCCTGCATGCCGGGTTCCAGCTCGGCGAACGTCGGCGGCAGCGCGAGCACCGGGCAGACGTCCTGCTCGCGTGTTTCGGCGACGAGCCCGGGCGGCGGTGGCACCTCGAGCAGCGCCTCGCCGCGCGCGAGCTGGTCCAGCGAGCATTCATCCCAGTCGTCCAGGAGCGACAGCTGGCGCAGGAACTCGCCCGCGAGCTCGAGCCGCCCGCCCGGTCCCGCGAGCAGGCCGTGGTAATCGGTGATCCCGGCGCCGACGAACGCCAGCCGGCGCCGGCCGGCCTGCTCGTACTCGAACAGCGGCGCGAGCGCCGCGAGCGCGCCGCCGGCCCGCAGGGCGATCGCCCGCAACCGCGCGCGCCCGAAGTGTGTCCACCACGGGAGCAGCCACTCCGGCGCGAGGAACGGCGGGGTGGTGGGCGAACGATCGAGCAGGGCGCTCCACTCGGCGCGGAGCGCGGCGAACTCGTCGAGGCTGGCGATCTCAAGCGCTTGCATCGGCGCCGCCGGCGAGCGCGTGGTACAGCTCGATGTAGCGCGCGACGGTGCGCGCGGCGGGGAAGCGCTCCTCGGCGCTGCGGCGGCACTCGTCGGCGGCGATCGACGGCGCCGCCGCGATCGCCGCGGCCATCTCCTGGTAGCTGTCCACGAGAAAGCCGGTCCGGCCGTGCTCGACGATCTCGGCCAGCGCCCCGGCCCTGCGGTAGGCGATCACGGGGGTTCCCGCGGCCAGCGCCTCCATCGCGACCAGCGAACTCGTCTCGGGGGCGAGGCTCGGCACCAAAAGGCAGCGCGCCGCGGCGAGCAGCCGGAGCTTGCGCGCCCACCCGAGCGGGCCGAGGAAACGGCGCGAGCGGTCGAGGCGGGGCGCGATCTCGCGCTCGAAGTAACGCTGGTGCTCCTCGAACGGGAAGACCGCGCCGCCGAGCAGGCACGGTACACCCGCCAGCCGCGCGGCCTCGAGCGCGAACTCGAACCCCTTCTCGGGGCAGATCCGGCCCAGCGCGAGGGCGAAGGAGCGCTTGCTGACCCGCGGCGCGAATCGTCGCGCGTCCACGCCGTTCTCGATCGTCTCGATCACCGCGCTCGAGGGCGGGCACGCGTCGCGCTGGGCCTCCGACACGCACACCAGCCACGTCGCGGGACGCGACGGACGCAGCGCATCCTCCGGGTACCACCCCGGCGGCAGGTGCAGCGTCGCCACCACCGGTACGCCCGGGTCCGGAAGGTACTCGGCGAAGTCGATGCCGTGCATGTGCACGACGTCCACCCGCGTGCGCGCCAGCGCGGCCTGCAGCGCCTCGCGCTGGCGGACCTGGCCGAGCCGGCACCGCTCGGCGGTCAGCGTGCCCGGCAGCCGCGGCACGGCGATCAGCTCGCCGGCGGTGTGCGAGCCCTCGGCCGCCAGCACGATCGAACGGTGGCCGGCAGCGACGAGACCCGCGTCGACCTGGGCCAGCACCTGTTCCGCGCCGCCGACCGCGTCCGGACCGACGCCTGCGAACGGGAACGCCACGCTCAGGACGGTCAGCAGCATGGCTCGAGCTCCGCGAGCGCCTTGCGCGCCAGTTCGCACCAGAGCGCGGCGCTGACGCCCCACGCGAAGCGCTCGTAGTGCAGCCGTCCGGCGTGCGGCGCGCGCGTGAAGTCGTGGGCCGGGGCGAGGCGGAAGCGCTCCTCGTCGACCGGCATTCCGCGCCAGACCCGTTCCTGCGTGGCGTGGCAGGCCAGCGCCTGCAGCTTGGTCGCGCGCTGCGCCGCGTCGAGCCGCAACGTTCGGCCGGGATCGCCACCCGGCAGGAAGTCGTGGCGCACCGGGCCCTCGCCGGGCTGGTTGTACAGCGGGAACTCGGCCAGCGCGGCTCGCGCGCCGCCGGCCTCCGCCGCGCGCACCGCCGCGCGCGCGACGAAGGCGGCGGCGTCGTGATCCGGGTGCCCGCCCTCGTACGCGTGCGTCAGGAGCAGCTCGGGCCGCTCGCGCTCGACGATCCGCGCCAGTTCGCCGGCCAGCCGGGACAGCGCGAACACGGCCTCCTGGTCCACGGCGCCGAGGTGCATCTGCCGCGCGTGCGCGGCGCCGGCCGCGCGCAGCGCCGCCGCGGCCTCGCGCCGCCGCGCGACGGCGTACCTCTCGCGGCGCTCGAATCCGGCCGCGCGCGCATCGGCGAGGTCGCGCGGCGCGCCGTCGGTGAGGAAGACGACACCGAGTCCCGGCAGGTGCGCGAGGCGCGAGCCGGCGCCGAGGATTTCGTCGTCCGGGTGCGCCACGACGAGCAGCGTGCGCGGCCCGGGCAGGCCCGGGCCCGCGCCGCACAGGCGCTCCAACATCCCCGGGGGCATCGTCTCAGCCGGCGTAGCGCCGGCACATGCGCGCGCAGAAGTCGGCAAACTCGTACGGATCCTGCGGTGGGCTGGTGTGGTGCGGCCGAATCCCGCGGTGCTCCGGCGTGAAGCAGAACGTCAGCGTCACGTCGAACGGCTCCAGCGCGCGCATCTGGCGATCGAACCACGACTCCCAGCCCGGGCGGTAGGAATCGGCCCAGCTCAGGCCGGTGCGCAGGTGCCGCACGCCGAGCTTGGTCAGCCACTTCACGGCGTCGTCCAGCCGGTGGTCCTCGAAGTGGAACCACTGGCAGATGCCGAGACCCGGCGTGTACTCGGGGAAGTGTCGCAGCGCGAGCTTGGGGCTGCCGTCCTCGCGGATCAGCCCCATGTAGAAATGCCTGTAGTACGACGAGCCTTCGGCCTCGCGGTGGCGCGTGGTGGCCGGCCAGGCGCGCGGCAGGTCGAACAGGCTGTACCAGTGGATCCGCTCCGCCCGGCCGGCGAGCAGCTCGGCGGTCCGCCGCAGCCCGAACTCCTGCACCTCCTCCGCTCCGAAGGTCGAGACGCCGACCTCGCTGATCCACAGCGGCCGCGCGGTGACCTCGCGCACCTCGCGCAACTTGTCCGGCCACTCGTGGATCGTCCAGTGGTTCCAGTCGAGCGGGAAGCCGTGGATCGCCACGGCGTCCACGCGGTCGAGCACGCCCTGGCGTTTCATGTTCTCGAGGAAGTTCGGGTCGATCGGCGAGATCCCGCCGAGCACGCGCGTCAGGCGCGGGGCCTCGGCCGCGATCGCGTCGGCCGCCGAAAGGGCCATCCGCGCGAACATCGACCAGTCGCGATCGAGCTCGAAGTCCCAGTGGGACATGTTGTTCGGCTCGTTCCAGATCATCGCTGCTTCGATCACCCTCGGAGCTCTCCTTCGGCGGACGGCCGGCGGTCGTTGAGCACCTGCAGCGCGCGGCGGTAGCCGTTGAACGTGCCGACGTCGACGTAGGCGTTGCCGGCGCGCACCGCCACCGCGAACCCGCCGCGGGCGATGTAGGCGTTGACCAGCGTGCCGACGTACTCGTCGCGGCGCTCGGGTTCGCGCCACAGCGCGTGCAGCTCGGCGAACGTGCTGCCGGGCATCTTGAACGCGCCCCAGATCCAGCTCGACGCGGCGTCGGGCCGCTTGACCTGGATCTCGAGCACGCGGGCGCTGCCGTCCGTCACCACCGCGTCGAACAGCTGCGGTTGCTCGACCGGGAACAGCAGGAACGCCAGCGCGCCCTCGGGCAGGTAGCGCAGCCCGTCCTCCGGGAACCAGATCGTGTCCGGCAGCCCGACCACGACCTGGTCGGTCGGCTGGACGAGCGGCAGCGCGCGGAACAGCGCGTCGCACAGCCCGCCCGGCTGCGACTGCACGACGTAGCAGATCGGGATCGAGCGGAACGAGTCGCCGTAGTACTCGAGGATGTCGGACTTGCCGGGCCCGATGACGCAGCAGATGCGGTCCACGCCGCCGGCGGCGAAACGCTCGAGGAGGTACTCGCTCACGGCGCGGGGCCGCTCGACCTCGCCGTCCATGCGGCTGCCGACCGGCAGCAGCTCCTTGGAGAACGCCAGCGGCTGGATCCGGCTACCGATCCCCGCGGCCGGCACGATGCCCCAGGTCGCGCTCACGCGGCACCCCGCTGCCCGCCGCGTGCCGCGGCATCGGCCCCGAGGAGGTCCAGGAGTTCGCGCGCGCGGTGCTCCGCCGTGTGCTCCGCCAGCGCGCGGGCGCGGGCGGCGCGGCCGATCTCGGCCAGTCGCTCCGGCGGCAGCGTCAAGGCCGCGATCGCCTCGTCCGCGGTCCGCGCGACGAGGATCTCGCTTCCCGGCGCGAAGAACGCGTCCAGCCCGTCCCAGGCGTCGCTCAGGACCGGCACGCCGCAGGCGGCCGACTCGAACAGCCGCCCCGACGGGCAGTAGCCCATCGCCGCCATCGGCTCGCGCGTCACGTTGAGCGTCAGCGGCGACGAGCAGTAGAACGCCGGGTGGTCCTGCGGCGGCACGTGTGGGATGTAGCGGATGTTGGCGGTCCAGGGGAACGCGGCCGGGTACATCGAGCCGCCGATGACGAAGGTGCGGCCCGGCAGCCGCGCGGCCGGCGCGAGCAGCAGCTCGCGCAACGGCTCGAAGCGGTCGGCGGAGTACGTGCCGAGGTGCGACAGGTCGCCCGTGAACTCCGGGCGCGGCGGCGCCGGCCGGTGCGCGCGCGGGTCCACCGAGCCGTAGAGCGGCGCGACGCGTCGCGCGCCGAGGCGCCGGCGCAGTTCGTCCAGCGCCGCGCCGCCGGTGTAGCTCAGGACGAGGTCGAACCCACCGAGCCCCTGCGGCGGCAGGTACGGCACCGGCGCTCCCGCCGCGAGGTTCTGCAACGTCACCGGGGTGTCGAGGTCGTAGAAGCAGCGGCAGGGCACGCGCGAGCCGAGCACCAACTCGGCCGCGACGAGGCCGTCGGGGCAGAACGACGTGACCATCGCGGCGTCCGCCTGGGCCAGGTGGCGCCGCGCAGCCGGCAGGACCTCGTCCCAGCCGCCGTACAACAGCAGTTCGCCGCCCGGCAGTTCCCACAGGTCGCGGTGGTTCGCGTAGTACGGGACGTCGCGCTCGAAGAACACGACCTGGTGCCCGAGCCCGGCAAGCGCGCGGAGGATCCCGCGCCAGAGCGTGGCGTGACCGTTGCCCCACGAGGAGCTGACCGACAGGCCGAAGATGACGAGCTTCATGCTGGAAGATCCGGGAGTTGGCGGCCGGTGCGGGCGATCTCGGCGAGCAGGATGGCGCGTACGTCCTCGCGGAGGCGCACGCCGGTGAGCCGCGCCAGGGCCGCCGCGCTCATCCGCTCGAGCGTGTGCGCGACCTTGGTGCGGGTGTGTGCCGGTCCGTAGTACGCGATGAACCCACACGAGTTGAGCGAAAAGAAGGAGAGCGCGTCGGCGTCGTTGAGCGCGGCCAGTTCCGGGTCGTCGCCGGTGCGCTCGTGCTGCGCGACGAGTTCGGTGGTGCGGCGCGCCTGTGCCGGCCTTGCGCCGGCCCGCGCGAGGAGTTGCGCGGCGAGCCGCGCGCTGCGCTCCGCGTGCGCGTCCTTGAACCGCGCGTAGTCACCCGCGTGCTGCTCGATGCGGCGCTCCGCTTCCGAGACGATGCGCTCGACGTCGTGCAGCAGCGCGGCGGCCTGCAGCGCGAACCCGGCTTCTGGCGCGAGGCGCAGCAGCCAGCGCCAGGTGTCGAGTGCGTGCGCGTAGTCCGCGGCGACGAGCGGCTGGGCCAGGTCGTGCAGCGCCGCGTGCAGCGCCAGCAACTCGGAGAACGCGGGACCCGCCGAGTGCGCGTTGCGCCCGAAGACGAAGCGCTGCTGGCGGGTGAGGATCTCCAGCGCGGCGCGCGGCGGACCGTCGCCGTCGATGTGCAAGCACACCGGCCCGCGCGCGAGCGCGCCGAGCAACGGCTCGTCCGCCGCGGGCGTGTCGAATTCCCCGGCGCACCATTCTTCGACAGGCAGTTCGTACGCGGCGAGGTGCGGCGGGCAGTCGTGGTGCCGCAGCGAGTCGACCCGCAGTCCCGGGAACTCGTGGCGCAGCGCGGCGAAGGCCGGCGACAGCGCCGGACCGAGCGCGACCGCGCGAAGGGTATTCCCGCCGGCGGCAGACATGGAAGGGAAGGAGATCGTTCGCTCGAGAGGCCCGTCGAAACTTCGTGCCTCGGGCAAAGCCGAGTTTACACGCGGGGCGAATCTTCAACAATCTGGTATTCTCTCGACGCTCGATGGCCCGACCGTGTCGGTCGAACAGATCGAGGTCCCGGCATGCCTGCCTCGGCGTCCCCCACCCCCGCTTCCTCCTCCTGCTTCAAGGCTTACGACATCCGCGGTCGCGTTCCCGACGAACTCGACGCCGCGCTCGCCTACCGCATCGGCCGCGCTTTCGCCGCGTTTCTTGGCGCGCGGCGCGTGGCGCTCGGTCACGACGTGCGGCATTCGAGCCCCGAAATCGCCGGCGCCGTGCGCGAGGCGCTGGTCGATGCGGGGGTCGAGGTGCTGGAGGTCGGCACCTGCGGCACCGAGCAGGTCTACTTCGCGACGATCCACCTTGGGCTCGACGGCGGGATCATGGTCACCGCCAGCCACAACCCGGTGGAGTACAACGGATTGAAGCTCGTGCGCGAGCGCGGGCGGCCGATCAGCGCCGACACCGGGCTGCCCGAGATCGAGCGCCTCGCGCGCGGCGAGTCGTTCCCCGCGCCGCCCCGGCGTGGACGGGCCGAACGGATCGATCTCTCCGCGGAGTACGTCGCGCACCTGCTCGGCTACGTGGACCCCGCGCGCTTGCGCCCGCTGCGGGTGGTGACGAACGCCGGCAACGGCGGGGCGGGGGCGGTCGTCGACCGCCTCGAGCCGCACCTGCCGTTCCGGCTGCTGAAGGTGCACCACGAGCCCGACGGGAGCTTCCCCAACGGCGTGCCGAACCCGCTGTTGCCGGGAAACCGCAGCGCGACCTCCCGGGCCGTGCTCGAGCAGCACGCCGACGCCGGCGTGGCGTGGGACGGCGATTTCGACCGTTGCTTCTTCTTCGACGAGCGGGGGCAGTTCGTGGACGGCTCGTACGTCGTGCCGATGCTCGCGGAACGGGCCCTGTCGCGGCATCCCGGGGCGCGCATCGTGCACGACCCGCGCGTGGTCTGGGCCACCATCGAGACGGTGCGGCGGGCGGGGGGCGAGCCGGTCCCCAGCAAGGGTGGGCACGCGTTCATGAAAGAGACGATGCGCCGCGTGGACGCGGCGTACGGCGGCGAAAACCCCGGCCACCACTTCTTCCGGGAGTTCGGCTACTGCGATTCGGGGATGATCCCCTGGCTGGTGCTGCTGGAGCACGTGTGTGGCCGGGACGTCCCGCTGGGGCAGCTCGTGGCCGCGATCGCCGAGCGTCACCCGGCGAGCGGCGAGATCAACCTCGAGCTGGCGGACCCGGCGCGGGCGCTGGAGCTGGTCCTGGAGCGCTACGCGCCGGCGGCGCTGGCGATCGATCGCCTCGACGGGGTGAGCGCGGAATTCGCCGAGTGGCGCTTCAACGTCCGGCCGTCGAACACCGAACCGCTGGTCCGGGTGAACCTGGAAACCCGCGGCGACCGCGAGCTGCTCGCGGCCAAGACGGACGAACTGCTGGCGGTTCTCCGCGCCTGAGGATCGGTTAACCGGCCGCCGTCGCGCGGACGAACACGCGGCCGTGCGCCAGCTCGCCCGACATCCCGGCTGTGGCCGGACGATTTCCACCACGGCGAACGCCGCTTCCGCGAGGAGCGCCCGCACGCGGTCGGGCGGGTGCGCGCGCTGCGACAGCACGACCTCTTGCCGAGTCCAGCCCGCGCCGGCGCGTCGCAGCAGCGTGATCTCGGTCCGACCGGGCCGCCGGGCCGCGTCGTAGCTGCCGCGCACGGAGAAGCCCCCGTTCTCCTCGAGCGCGGACGAGGAGTTCCCGCCGGCGCGTGAGGTGTCCCGCGCCGCAGCACAGGTCCAAGACGTCCGCTGGCGGGGGCAGTTCCGCGAACAGCAGCCGCTCCAGCGCCGCGAGCGCGGGCCCGTCGAAGCGGTTGGACGCAGTAGCGGTCGTAGACGGCAGCCTGCGCATCGTGGTCGGCGTGCATGGCCAGTTTTATAGCTCGCGGGCCCCGCGCCGGCAGCGCGGTTTTTTGCCCCCGACTTGATGGTTCCTTCTTTGCACCATAGAATCCCTGGACGAACGGATTTAAACGTTTTTGGCAGTGCAAGACGCAACTTATCATTTAATGCCCTGCGGCATGCCCCGCCTCGCAGGTGTTTCCGAGCCCGAGAGAAGGTCCTGGTCCGGAAACGGAAGTCCGAACATAGCGATCCCGACCGCGTGACATGAACGCTGCCACGTCGCCGCGCCCTGAAGGCTGACGACTCCCCGTGCCTACCCGGGGAGCGCAGCACCTCCACGGAGGCAGTGAATGTCGTCGCAACCGCGCCGTACCGATCGTCCTCGACGCATCCTCGTCGCCGGGGCTGCCGGGTTCATCGGCAGTCACCTCTGCGAGCGGCTGCTGGCGAATGGTCACCGGGTCTTCGGTGTCGACAACCTGATCACCGGCGACCGGCAGAATCTCGTCCATCTCGAGAACAACCCACGTTTCGCCCTGATCGAGCACGACATCGTCGAGCCTTTGCACATGAACGTGCAGCTGGACTGGGTGATGCACCTGGCCAGCCCGGCCTCGCCGCCGAAGTACCTCGCGCAACCGATCGAAACGCTCCGGGCCAACTCCGAGGGCACGTACCAGCTCCTCGAAGTGGCAAGGCGCAAGGGGGCGCAGTTCTTCTTCACCAGCACCAGCGAGGTCTACGGCGACCCCGACGTGCACCCACAGCACGAGGACTACTGGGGCCACGTCAACCCCAACGGGCCGCGCAGCGTCTACGACGAGGCCAAGCGCTACGGCGAGGCGATCACGGCGGCGTACAACCGCAAGCACGGCGTGCCGGTGCGGATCGTGCGGATCTTCAACACGTACGGGCCGCGGATGCAGCCGGATGACGGGCGCGTCGTCGTGAACTTCATCACGCAGGTCCTGCGCGGCGAGCCGATCACGATCTACGGCCGCGGTTCGCAGACCCGCAGCTTCCAGTACATCGACGACCTCGTCGACGGGATCCTCGGGCTGATGCGCGCGCGCCACTTCGAGCCGGTGAACATCGGCAATCCCGAAGAGCACACGGTGCTCGAGTTGGCGCGGATCGTGCAACGCGTGCTGCGGCGCGAGTCGCCGCTCGTGTTCTGCGATCTGCCCGTGGACGATCCGCGGCAGCGGCGACCCGACATTTCGCTGGCGACCCGGCTGCTCGGCTGGGCGCCGAGAGTCCCGATCGAGGAAGGGCTCCGCCGCACGGCGGAGTACTTCCGCGAGCGGCTGGCGCTCGGCCGCCGGCCCGCCGTCGCCACCCCGGCGCGCGCGGCGCGGGCCCACATCGCCGCGGCGGTCCCGCGGTTGACCTGACGAAAACGTACGGGAGAACCCGGATGAGTCACCGGATCCTGATCACGGGCGGGGCCGGCTTCATCGGCTCGCACCTCGCGGACGAGCTGCTCGCCCACGGCCACGCGGTGCGCGCGCTCGACACGCTCGACGCGCAGGTGCACGGTCCCGGCGCGCGTCGCCCGGAGTACCTGTCGACGGAGGTCGAACTGCTGGTCGGCGACGTGCGCGACCCGGCGGCGGTCGAGCGGGCGCTGGACGGTGTCGACGCGGTGTTCCACTTCGCCGCGCGCGTCGGCGTCGGCCAGAGCATGTACGAGATCGCGTCCTACACCGGGGTGAACTCGCTCGGCACGGCGGTGCTCCTGGAGGCGCTCGCGCGCCGGCCGGTGGCCAAGCTCCTCGTCGCCTCGAGCATGAGCATCTACGGCGAAGGGCTGTACCGCGTGGCGGACGGCCGGCGCGTGGTCAGCGCCGAACGCACGCTGGCGCAGCTCGAGGCCGGCGAGTGGGAGCCGCGGGGCCCGGCCGGGGAGCCGCTCGACCCGGTGCCCACGAGCGAGGATAAGGCGCCGACGCTCTCGTCGGTGTACGCGCTCGGCAAGTACGACCAGGAGCGGCTGTGCCTGATGGTCGGACGGGCCTACGCCATCCCGACGCTGGCGCTGCGCTTCTTCAACGTCTACGGCCCGCGCCAGGCGCTCTCGAACCCCTACACGGGCGTGCTGGCGATCTTCGCCGCGCGGCTGCTCAACGGTCGCGCGCCGCTGATTTTCGAGGACGGTCGGCAGCAGCGCGACTTCGTCCACGTCAGCGACGTGGCCCGGGCCTGCCGGCTCGCGCTCGAGCGCGAGGACGCCGTCGGGCTGGCGATCAACGTCGGCAGCGGCCGGGCCTCGACGGTGGCCGAGATCGCGGACCGCTGCGCGCGGGCCGTCGGCCGGCCGGAGATCGTCCCGGAAATCACCGGGACCTACCGCGTGGGTGACATCCGGCACTGCTTCGCCGACATCGGCCGCGCGCGGCGCCTGCTCGGCTTCGAGCCGCGCGTCGATCTCGAGAGCGGGTTGACCGAGCTGGCCGGCTGGCTCGCCGGGCGGACGGCGGTCGACCGCGTGGCCGAGGCCCGCGACGAGCTGGAAAGGCGCGGGCTCGCGCTCGACGCGCGCGAGCGCACCGCGGGCTCGGAGGCGTGACCGCGATGCGCACGGGCTGGCAACGACCGACGCTGATCACCGGGGGGGCCGGCTTCGTCGGCTGCAACCTCGCCGACCGCTTGCTCTCGGCGGGGCGGCCGGTCACGGTCCTCGACGACCTTTCCCGGCCTGGTGTCGAGACGAACCTGGCGTGGCTGCGCGAGCACCACGGCGATCGGCTGCGCGTGGTGCGCGGCGACGTCCGCGACGCCGCGCTGGTCCGCGACGCGCTCGACGGCGCCGGGCAGGTGTTCCACTTCGCGGCGCAGGTCGCGGTGACGACGAGCCTGCACGACCCGCTGGCCGACTTCGAGGTCAACGCGCGCGGCACGCTGACCGTCCTGGAGCAGATCCGGCGCCAGCGGCAACCGGCGGGCCTGATCTACACCTCGACGAACAAGGTCTACGGCGCGCTGCCGGACCTCGAGCTGGTGCGCGAGGACCGGCGCTACCGCCCGGTCGAGGCCCGCGTGGCCGAACGCGGCATCGCCGAGGACCGTCCGCTCGATTTCCACAGCCCGTACGGCTGCTCCAAGGGCGCGGCGGACCAGTACGTCCTCGACTACGCGCGCACGTTCGGCATCCCGGCCGCCGTATTCCGGATGAGCTGCATCTACGGTCCGCACCAGTTCGGGACCGAGGACCAGGGCTGGGTCGCGCACTTCCTGATCCGCGCGCTGGAAGGCCACGAGATCACGATCTACGGCGACGGGCTGCAGGTCCGCGACCTGCTCTACGTCGAGGATCTCGTCGACGCGTTCCTCGCGGTCGAGCGCGACATCGGGGCGCACGCCGGCCGCGCGTTCAACGTCGGCGGCGGGCCGGCCAACGCGGTCAGCCTGCTCGAGGTGCTCGAGGAGATCGCCGGCCTGGAAGGCGCGGCGCCGCGGCTGGCGTTCGAGCCGTGGCGGCCCGGCGACCAGCGCTACTACGTCTCCGACACATCGCGCCTCGGCGCCGCGACGGGCTGGCGGCCGCACACCCCGGTGCACGACGGCCTGCGGCACCTGCGCTCGTGGCTCGTCGCCGCGCGGGCGCCGGGCCGCCCGGCGGCAGCCCACGGGGGCGCGTGATGCGCGTCGCGCTGGTCAACCCGCGCTGGTCGTTCGGCGGCAGCATCTACTTCGGCTGCCGCGAGCCGCACCTGCCGCTGGAGTTCGGCTACAGCAAGACCCTGTTGGAGCGGGCGGGTCACGAGGTGCTGCTCGTCGACGGTCACATCGGGGAATTGTCGGACGCCGAGATCCGCGCGCGCGTGGCGGCGTTCGAGCCGGGCATGACCGCGCTGGCGACCGCGCCGAGCTACCTTTTCTGGCGTTGCCCGCAGCCGGAACTGCGCGTCCCGTTGGCGACGGCGGTGGCGCTGCGCGACGTGGCCGGGGTGCTGGTCGCGGTCGGCCCGCACGGGTCGACCACTCCGCGCGCGGCGCTGGCCAAGCTCGAGGCCGACATCGCGGTCCTCGGCGAGTGCGAGGAGGTGCTGCTCAAGCTGGCCGACGACGGCGGGCAGCCCGGCACGACCGACTCGATCGCCTTCCGCGAAGGCCGCGAAATTCGCGTCCGCGGGCCGCAGGCTTCCGCCGACATGAGCGCGCTGCCGGCGCTGCACTGGCCGAGAGGGTTCGTCGCCCGCCACGCCCACCACCACCACCGCTTCGACGCCGTCCCGGATGGTCCCGGCGCGGAGCTGGAGGCTTCCCGCGGTTGCCCGTACCACTGCACCTTCTGCGCCAAGGACAACTTCCGCGACAAGTACCGGCGCCGCCCGCTGGCCACGATCCTCGAGGAACTGGACGGGCTGATCGCCCAGGGCGTGACGTACGTCTACTTCATCGACGAGATCTTCCAGCCCAACGTGGCGCTGCTGGAGGCGCTGGTCGAGCGGCCGGTCTCGTTCGGAGTCCAGCTCCGGATCGACCTGTGGACGCCGCAACTCCTGGAGCTGCTCGGTCGCGCCGGGTGCCGTTCGATCGAGGCCGGCGTCGAGAGCATCAGCGAGCTGGGCCGGCAGATCGTCGACAAGAAGTGCCGCAAGAGCACCGAGGAGCTGGGCGAGCTCCTCGTGCACGCCCGGCGCCACGTTCCGTTCGTCCAGGCCAGCCTGATGGACGCCAAGGTGGACGACGCGGAACAGGTCCGCGCCTGGCGCGAGCACCTCGCCCGACACGGCGTGTGGGCCAACGAACCGGTGCCGCTGTTCCCGTACCCCGGTTCGCCGGACTACGTGAAGCTGTGGGGATTGCCCGATGACCAAGCTTGGGAGCGCGCCCACGCGCGCTACCTCGAGCTGCACGAGCAGTTCAGCGACATCCAGGAGGAACGGCCGCTGCCGCTGCCGATCCTCGAGGCCGGACATGCGGAGATATCTTGATCTGGCGGGGGCCCCGGCCCCGCGCCGGGTGCTGATGAGCTGCGACACCGTCGGCGGTGTCTGGACGTACGCGATCGACCTCGCCCGCGCGCTGTCGCGCCACGGGATCGAGGTGCACCTCGCGGCGATGGGCGGGCTGCCGAGCGATTCGCAGCGCCGCCAGGTGCGGGCGCTGCGCGGCGTCAAGCTGCACGAGAGCCGCTTCCGCCTGGAGTGGATGGACGACCCGTGGCGGGACCTCGAGCGGGCGGGGGAGTGGCTCCTCGACCTCGCGGACGAGGTCCAGCCCGAGCTGGTGCACCTCAACCACTACGCCCACGGGCACCTCGCGTGGGGCGTGCCGTCGATCGTGGTCGGCCACTCCTGCGTGCTCTCGTGGTGGGAGGCGGTGCACCGCGAGCCGGCGCCGCGCGCGTGGGACCGCTACCGCGAGGTCGTCGCGCGCGGGCTGCGCGGCACGCTGGCCGTCGCGGCGCCGACCGCGGCGATGCTGGGCGAGTTGGAGCGCCATTACGGCCCGCTGCCCCACTCGCGCGTGATCCCGAACGGGCGCGCGAGCCGCCCCGGCGCGATCGCGGTCAAGGAGCCGATCGTCTTCGCCGCCGGCCGGGTGTGGGACGAGGCCAAGAACCTCGTCACGCTCGACCGCGTCGCCGGCGAGATCCCGTGGGCCGTGAACATCGCCGGTGACCCGCGCCACCCCTCGGGGGCGACGGTCGAACTCAAGCGCGCGCACTCGCTCGGGCTGCTGGGCGCGGAGGAGGTCTTCCGCTGGTACGCGCGGGCCGCGATCTACGCGCTACCGGCGCGCTACGAGCCGTTCGGCCTGTCGGTGCTGGAGGCGGCGCAGGCCGGCTGCGTCCTGGTGCTCGGCGACATCCCCAGCCTGCGCGAGGTGTGGGGCGACGCCGCGGTCTACGTCGGCCCGCAGGACATGCGCGGTCTCGCCGCGACGCTCAACGGGCTGATCCAGGACGGGCAGCGGCGGGCCGAGCTGGCGACGCGGGCCCGGCGCCGCGCCGACCGCTTCACGCCCGAGCGCATGGCGCTGAGCTACCTCGCGCTCTACCGCGACGCGATCGCGGCACACCGCGACGGCGTGGCGGTGCGGGAGGCGTCGTGACGCAGCACCACGCGCCGCGGCGGCGGCGCGTGGTGCTGTTCTACCACTCGCTGGTGTCGGACTGGAACCACGGCAACGCGCACTTCCTGCGCGGCGTGGCCAGCGAATTGCTCGCCCGCGGGCACGAGGTCGCGGTGTACGAGCCGGCGGACGGCTGGAGCGCCGCCAACCTGCGCGCGGAACAGGGCACGGAGCCGTTCGAGCGCTTTCGCCGGGCCTACCCCGGGCTGGCGAGCCGCACCTACGCCCTCGACCGGCTCGACCTGGACGAGGCGACCGACGGCGCGGACCTGGTCCTGGTCCACGAGTGGAACGACCCCGAACTGGTCGCCCGCCTCGGGCGCCACCGCGCGGCATCGCCGGGCTACCGGCTGCTGTTCCACGACACGCACCACCGCGCCGCGAGCGACAGCGGCGCGATCGCCGCGTTCGACCTCGAGCACTACGACGGCGTCCTGGCGTTCGGCGAGTCGCTGCGCGAGCTGTACCTGTCGCGCGGCTGGGCCGCCGCCTGCTGGACCTGGCACGAGGCCGCCGACACCCGCGTGTTCCGCCCGCTGCCCTGTGCCAAGCCCGTGGGCGATTTGGTCTGGGTCGGAAACTGGGGCGACGAGGAGCGCGCGCGCGAGCTGCAGGAGTTCTTCCTCGGCCCGGTGCGCTCGCTCGGCCTCGAGGCGAGGGTGCACGGCGTGCGCTACCCGCCGCCGGCGCTGGAGGCGCTGCGGCGGGCCGGCGTGGAGTACGCCGGCTGGCTGCCCAACTTCGATGTCCCGCGCGTGTTCTCCGCGTTTCGCGCCACGGTGCACGTCCCGCGCCGGCCCTACGCCGAGGCGCTCCCCGGGATCCCGACGATCCGCGTCTTCGAGGCCCTCGCCTGTGGCATCCCGCTCGTCTGCGCACCGTGGGACGACGCCGAGGGGCTGTTCCGGCCGGGCCGCGACTACCTCGTCGCGCGCGACGGCGCCGAGATGCGCGAGCACCTGCGGTTCCTGCTGCACGACGCGCTGGTCGCGGCGCGGCTCGCCGCGAGCGGGCTGGAGACGATCCTCGCGCGCCACACCTGCGCGCACCGGGTGGACGAACTGCTGGCGATCCTGGACCAGATCGAACCGGCGGATGGCGCGCGGGCGCCGGCCGCGCGGCCGCAGGAGGCGTGCTCTTGAAATCGGGGTTGCACATCGCGTTCTACGGCTCGAGCCTCGTTTCCGCGTACTGGAACGGGGCCGCGACCTACTACCGCGGGCTGATCCGGGCCCTCGCCCAGCGCGGCCACCGCGTCACGTTCTACGAGCCGGACGCCTACGGGCGCCAGCAGCACCGCGACATCGACGACCCGCCGTGGGCCGAGGTCGTCGTGTACCCGGCGGACGAGACGGCGCTCGCGCGCGTGCTGGACTCCGGACGCTCGGCGGACGTGGTGGTCAAGGCCAGCGGGGTCGGCGTTTTCGACCGCGAACTCGAGTGCGGCGTGCTGGAGCTCCAGTCGTCCGCGCGCATCGTCGCCTTCCTCGACGTGGACGCGCCGGCGACGCTCGACCGCGTCGCGGCCGATCCCGCGGACCCGTTCGCCGCGCTGATCCCGCGCTACGACCTCGTGCTGACCTACGGCGGCGGACCGCCGGTGGTCGAGGCCTACACCCGGCTCGGCGCGCGCGCCTGCGTGCCGATCTACAACGCGCTCGACCCCGTCACGCACCACCCGGTCCCGCCCGAGCCGCGCTTCGCCGGCGACCTCGCGTTCCTCGGCAACCGCCTGCCGGACCGCGAGGAGCGCGTCGAGGAGTTCTTCCTGCGCGCCGCGGCGCTCCTGCCGGACCGCGCGTTCCTGCTCGGCGGGGCCGGCTGGGACGACAAGCCCGCGACGCCGAACGTCCGCAAGCTGGGCCACGTCTTCACCGCGGACCACAATGCGCTGAACTGCACGCCGCGCGCGGTGCTGAACATCAGCCGCGAGAGCATGGCGCGTTACGGCTTCTCCCCCGCCACGCGCGTGTTCGAGGCCGCGGGCGCCGGGGCCTGCATCATCACCGACCGCTGGAGCGGCCTGGCGCTGTTCCTCGAGCCGGAGCGGGAAGTGCTGGTCGCGGGGAGCGGCGCCGAGGTCGCGGCGCAGCTCGAGCGACTCGGCGCACGGCGGGCGGCGGAGATCGGCCGCGCCGCGCGCCGGCGGGTGCTCGGCGAGCACACCTACGCGCACCGGGCGCGGCATCTCGAGGCACTGCTGGAAGGGCGGGGCGCCGCCCAGCACGCGGGCTGACGCGATGCAAATCGTGATCCTCGGACTGTCGATCACCTCGTCGTGGGGCAACGGCCACGCGACCACGTACCGCGCGCTCGTCCGCGAGTTGGCGCGCGACGGCCACGAGGTGCTGTTCCTCGAACGCGACGTGCCGTGGTACGCGAGCCACCGCGACCTGCCGTCGCCGCCGTACTGCCGGACGGAGCTGTACGGCTCGCTGGAGGAGCTGCGCCGCTTCGAGTCCGACGTGCGGCAGGCCGACATCGCCGTCATCGGATCGTACGTGCCGCAAGGAACCGCGGCGGCGGCGTGGATGCTGGCCACCGCGCGCGGGGTCACGGCGTTCTACGACATCGACACGCCGGTGACCGTCGCGGCGCTCGCGCGCGGCGCCTGCGAGTACCTGGAACCCGCGCTGGTCCCGCGCTTCGACCTGTACCTGTCGTTCACGGGCGGGCCGATGCTGCGCCGGCTGGAGCGGCAGTGGGGCGCGCGGCGGGCGCGCGCGCTGTACTGCTCGGTCGATCCGCGGGCCTACGCCCCCACCGGGGACGAGCCGGACGCCGAGCTGGGCTATCTCGGCACGTACAGCGCCGACCGCCAGCCGGCGCTCGAGCGGCTGCTGATCGAGCCCGCGCGGCGCTGGCCCGTGGGACGGTTCACGGTTGCCGGCCCGCAGTACCCCGAAGCCGTGAGCTGGCCGGCCAACGTGGCACGGATCGAGCACGTCGCCCCGCCGGACCACCCGGCCTTCTACGGCCGGCACCGCTTCGCGCTGAACATCACGCGCGCCGACATGGTCGCGGCGGGCCACTCCCCGAGCGTGCGCCTGTTCGAGGCGGCCGCGTGCGGCGTGCCGGTGATCAGCGACGCGTGGCCGGGACTGGAGGAGTTCTTCGTCCCCGGCCGCGAGATCGCGGTCGCCGGGAATGCCGGGCAGGTGCTCGAATGGCTGCGCGCCACGCCGGAACGCGAGCGCCAGGCGCTGGCGCGCCGCGCGCGCGACAAGGTGCTGTCCGCGCACACCGCGCGGCAGCGGGCGGCGGAGTTCCTGGCCTACGCGGCCGAGGCGACGTCGGTGCCCGCGGCGCGGAGCGCGCCGGCCGAGGTGCGACCGTGAGCGCGCCGGAGATGATCGGCGAGCGGGAGCGGATGCGGCAGCGCGTCGCCGAGCTCGGCCCCTGGTTCCACAACCTGCACCTGCCGGGCGGGATCCAGACCGCGCCGGACCACCCACTCGGCGACTTCCCGTCGTTCAAGTGGCGCCAGGTCGCGGCGCACCTGCCGCAGCGGATCGACGGCTGGCGCGTGCTCGACATCGGCTGCAACGCCGGGTACTACTCCTTGGAACTCGCGCGGCGCGGAGCGCGTGTGGTCGCGATCGACCACGACCCGCACTACCTCGAGCAGGCCAAGTGGGCCGCGTCGGTGTTCGGCCTCGCGAACGCGATCGACTACCGGCGGCAGCAGGTCTACGAGCTGGCGCGCGGCCGCGAGCGCTTCGACCTGGTCCTGTTCATGGGCGTGTTCTACCACCTGCGTTACCCGACCCTCGGGCTCGACATCGCGGCGCGGCTGGCGGAGAACTGGCTCGTGTTCCAGACGCTGACGATGCCCGGCCGCAAGGCGCTCGAGCCGCCGGAGGATTTCCCGATCGACGAGCGCCAGACGCTCCTTCAGCGGGGCTGGCCGAAGATGGCGTTCATCGAGCGCAGCATGGCCGGCGACCCGACGAACTGGTGGATCGCCAACCACGCCGCGGTCGAGGCGCTGCTGCGCGCGGCCGGCCTGCGCGTCACGGCGCGCCCGGGGCACGAGATCTACCTCTGCCGGCGCGATCCGGCCGCGTGTCGCACGCCGTGGGACGAGGACGAGTTCCTCTCGGCCACCGGCCAACTCTAGGAGCCGGTCCGAGTACTGGACGGGGTCGGGCCGACAGGCGTTGGGCATGTCGCGGGGGACAGGGTAGCCTGTGCGCGCCCATGCCGGACCAGAGCTGGAAATTCCTGCAGAGCCGGGCGGTGTCCCGGCACCGGATCTTCGACCTGTTCGAGGACCGCTATCGTCTCGACCCTGAAGGGGTGGAGCGCGACTTCGTCGTGCTGATGTCGTCCGACTGGATCAACGTGATCCCAATCACCGACGACGGGCAGGTGGTCCTGATCCGACAGTTCCGCCACGGCGTGCGCGCCGTGACACTGGAGATCCCCGGCGGGCTCGTCGACCCGGGCGAGACGCCCGAGGCCGCCGCGGCCCGCGAGTTGCGCGAGGAGACCGGCTACGCCGCCGCGCGCGTCGAACTGCTCGGCAGCGTGTGGCCCAACCCCGCCGTGCAGACCAACACCTGCTTCTCGTACGTGGCGCGCGGCGCGCGCCGCGTCGGCGACCCGCAGCCCGATCCGAACGAGCGGATCGAGGTGCTGCTGAAGCCGCTCGACGCCGTCCCGGGGCTGATACGGACGGGCCAGATCCGCCACGCGCTGGTCGTCGCGGCGTTCCACTGGCTGGCGCTGGCCGGCGAGGGCGGGACGTGACGCCGCTGCACATCGGACGGGTCGCGCTCGACCCGCCGCTCGTGCTCGCGCCGATGGCGGGCATTTGCGACCGCCACTTTCGGCTGCTGATCCGGCGCACGGGAGGCGTGGGCCTCGTCTCGATGGAGTTCATCTCGTCCGAGGCGGTGACCCGCGGGAGCCGGCCGATGATCGAGAAGCTGGCGTTCGCCGAGGAGGAGCGGCCGCTGGCGATCCAGATCTACGGCCGCGAGCCGGGGCGGATGGCGGACTGCGCGGCGATCGTCGAGGAGCTCGGGCCGGACATCTGCGACATCAACATGGGCTGCCCGGCCAACAAGGTCCTCAACGGCTGCGCCGGCGCCGCGCTGATGCGCGACCTGCGCCAGGCGGCGGCGATCATCGCCGCCTGCCGCAAGCGGCTGTCGATCCCGCTGACCGTCAAGTTCCGCCTCGGCACCGGCGGCGGCGAGACGCCGGTCAACTTCGTCGAACTCGGGCGGATCTGTGAGGACCTCGGCGTGGACGCCGTGACGCTGCACGCGCGCACCGCGCGCCAGATGTACACCGGCCGCGCCGACTGGTCGCGCATCGCCGAGCTGAAGGCCGCGCTGTCGATCCCGGTGATCGGCAACGGCGACGTGACCGAGCCGGCGCAGGCGCTGGCGATGTTCCGCGAGACCGGCTGCGACGCGGTGATGATCGGCCGCGGGGCGCTGACCGACCCGTGGATCTTCCGCCGCACCGCGGCGCTGGCGGACGGGGACGAGGACCGGCCGGCCACGCTGGCCGAGCGCCGGCAGATCATCGAGACCCACTTCCGCTGGATCCTGCGCGACGAGGAGCCGCGCGCGGCGCTGCACAAGCTGCGCACGTTCACCGGACGCTACACGCACGGGTTGGCGGGGGCGCGCCGCCTGCGCGAGGCGATCGGGCAGCTCCGCGACCCGGGCGAGTTCCTCGACCTGCTCGAGCGACACTTCCCGCGCGACGCCGCGCGCGTCGGCGCATGAGTTCGCCGTTCGTCCCGCTGGTCGAGGTGCTCCGCGGCGACGTCGTGGAGTCGATCCACCACGGGCTGCTGGTGGTCGCGGACCCGGACGGCCGCGTCGTCGAGAGCCGCGGTGATCCGGCCCACCGCGTCGTGCTGCGCTCCGCGGGCAAGCCGTTCCAGGCGGCACACTTCGTCGCGTCCGGCGCGGCCGAGGCGCTCGGCGTCACCGACGCCGAGCTGGCCGTCGCGGTCGGTTCGCACGGCGGGACGCCGGAGCACGTGGCACAGGTCGCCTCGCTGATGCGCAAGGGCGGCGTCGAGGAGCGGATGCTCCGCTGCGGCGTGCACCCGCCGTTCGACCGCGCCGCGAAACTGCTCGCGCGCCGCACCGGGCCCACGGTCCTGCAGAACAACTGCTCGGGGAAGCACGCGGCGATGCTCGCCGGTTCGATCCACCTCGGCCTGCCGCTCGACACCTACCTCGACCCGGCGCACCCGTGGCAGCAGGGCATCGCGCGACTCCTGGCCGACGCCGCGGGCGTGTTGCCGGCCGAGCTGGCGACCGTCACCGACGGCTGCTCCGCACCCTCGTTCGTCGTGCCCGCCGCCGCGGCGGCACGGGCGCTCGCGCGCCTCGCCGCCGGGGACGGGCCGCTCGCCCGCGTCTGGCGCGCATCCACCTCGCAGCCGCTGATGATCGCGGGCCGCGGCCGGCTCGAGACCGACATCATGGAGTCCGCGCCCGGCCGGGCGTTCGCCAAGAGCGGCGCCGAGGGCGTGTACGCCCTCGCGCTGCGCACCGACGACGGGCCGCTCGGCGTCCTGGTCAAGGTCGGCGACGGCGACGACGCGCGGGCGCGGCCGGCCCTCGGGATCGCGCTCGCCTCGCGCCTGTTGGCGCTGGAACCGGCCCAGCGGCAGCGGCTGTGGGCCGACCACGTCCCCGAGGTCGCCACGTTGCTCGGCCGCCCCGCCGGCGCGATCCGCTGCCTCGTCCCGGTCGGCCCGGGTTAGCATCTGCCGATGCGCGCGGAGATCCTGCGGCTCGGCCTCGGCCTCGCGGCCTTGGCCCTCCTGCTGTACGGCACCTTCAAGGTCGTCAGCCCGTTCATCGTCCCGATCCTGTGGGCGCTGATCCTCGGCTCCGCGACCTGGCCGGCCTACCGCCGGCTGCGCTGGTTCCTGCGCGGGCGGACGGACCTCTCCGCGTTCGTGATGACGCTCGCGCTCCTGGTCGGCGTCGTCGTGCCGACGCTGTGGCTCGGCTTCTCGATGATCAACGAACTTGGCCCGGAGCTGGACCGCTTCCGCGAGTGGGCCGGCGCCGACGAACTGGTGCTGCCGGACTGGGTGCGGCAGGTGCCCGGGCTCGAGGAGCAGCTGCAGGACCTGGCCCGGCAATCCCACGATTCGGAGGCGCGCAAGGGGTGGCTGGTGAAGGCGCTCAAGCCCGCGCAGAAGGCGTTGCAGTACGGCCGCAACGTCCTGCGCGCGGCGTTCCACGTGCTGCTCACGGTGTTCACGCTGTTCTTCGTCTACCGCGACGGGGAGGCGCTGGCCGCGGAGGCCCGCGCGCTGCTCGACCGGATCGCCGGCGGCAAGGGGCTGCTCCTGATCGGGGAGGTCCGGCAGACGGTCTCGGCCGTGTTCTACGGCTGGCTCTTGACCGCCGGCGCGCAGGGGCTGGCCGCGATGTTCGGCTACTGGGTCGCGGGCCTGCGGGCGCCGGTCTTGCTCGGCGTCGCCACCGGTCTGATGGCGATCCTGCCGTTCGGCGTGGGGCTGGTCTGGGTGCCGATCATCGTCGCCCTGTTTGCCTCGGGCGCCTGGGGCAAGGCGCTGTTCATCACGCTCTGGTCGCTGCTGGTGGTGTCGCTGATCGACAACCTGCTGCGCCCGATCCTGATCGCCGAAGGCATGAAGGTCCCGTTCATCCTCGTCTTCTTCGGGATCATCGGCGGGCTCGTCGCCTACGGCCTGCTCGGCCTGGTCCTCGGGCCGGTGTTCCTGGCAGTGCTCCTCGCCCTGTGGCGCCAGGCGCGGGACGTGCTGGCCGAGCCGGAGTTCCCGTCCGCGCCGGTGTAGCCGGCGCGGTTGACCTTTGCCCGGGCCGGGCTAGAATGCGCCTTCGCCGCGGGCGGGGGATGGCCTGCGCTGCACGAAGGGCGGGAATAGCTCAGCTGGTAGAGCACGACCTTGCCAAGGTCGGGGTCGCGGGTTCGAGTCCCGTTTCCCGCTCCATTCCAAGTCATCGCAATCCCGTCACGAACACGAGAGCGTCACGCGACGGGCGGGCCGGAAGGTGGGCCGCGGTGGACGGGTCGCACCGACCGATGTCATTCTCAACCGGTTCCGCAACCCCAAAGAGGCCAACTGGTGGGCGGCGTTCGTCGGGACAAGCTCGCGGTCGCGGGTCCGGGCCCGGTTCCGGGCTCGCCTCCCGCGTCGGGCGAGCGCCCGCTTGCACCGTCGCCCGCGCTGGCCGACCCGCGCCCGGGGGGCTCGCCCTTCGCCGGCCGGCGCGTGCTGATCACCGGCGCCGGCTCCGGCATCGGCCGCGCGCTGGCGCTGCGTCTCGCGGGCGAGCGCTGCCGGCTGGCGCTGGTCGGGCGCGCGGAGCAGCCGCTCGAGGAGACCGCCGCCGAGTGCGCCGCGAGCGGTGCGGAGACGTTGGCGCTGGTGGCCGACGTCGCCGACGCCGGCACGATCACGCTGGCCGTGGACGGCGCCGGGGCGCGCTGGGGCGCGCTCGACGGCCTCGTGAACAACGCGGGCCTCCCGCACTTCGGCACGATTGAAACGACGATGCCGGAGGAGTGGTCGCGCGTTCTGGCGGTGAACCTGACGGGCGCGTACCTCGTCACGCGCGCCGCGTTGCCGTGGCTGCGGCGCGGCGAGCACCCGGCGGTCGTCAACGTCGCGAGCACGCTCGGCTACGTCGGGCTGAAGAACGCGGCGGCGTACTGCGCGGCCAAGGGCGGGCTGGTCAACCTGACCCGCGCCATGGCGCTCGACCACGCCGCGGAGGGGATCCGCGTCAACGCGGTCTGCCCGGGTGTCGTGGACACGCCGATGGTCGATGCCGACCGCGGCGACGGTCGGGACCGCGCGGATCGCGTGGCCCGCCTCGGCGCGCTGCACCCGCTCGGGCGCGTCGCGCGGCCCGCCGAGATCGCGGCGGTGATCGCGCACCTCCTGTCGGCCGAGGCGTCGTTCGTGACCGGCGCGGTGATCCCGGTGGACGGCGGGCTGACGGCGGGCTCGTCCGAGTGACGGCCGGAGCCGCGCTGGCCCGGCGCAAGGGGCCATCGTAGATTTTCGCCGGACGAACGCGGGCCACGAGGGCTCCGCGGGACGGGGGCGGCGTGGGCGCACAGACGCGCAGAATCCTCCTCGTTGACGACGACGACGACGTTCGTAACGGCCTCGCCCGCGCGCTCGCGCAGCGGCCCGGGTACGAGGTCCGGACCGCGGCCGACGCGTTCGAGGCCGGGTTCCAGTTCGGCAGCCTCAGGCCGGACCTGGTGATCCTCGACATCGTCATGCCGGGCATGGGCGGGTTCGAAGTCTGCGAGCGGATGCGCCGCATCGCGGGCGGGGACCGGCCGAAGGTGATCGTGCTGACCGGCTTTCCGGGGCTCGGCCACAGCGAACGCTCGCTGCTGTCGGGGGCGGACCTGTTCCTGACCAAGCCGCAGGACGTCGACGCGCTCGTCATGCACATCGACGACCTTCTCGGCGACTGACCTGATGCCGGACCGCGAGTCCGCCTGGCCGTTGGTGTTCAGCGGGGCGGACCGGGCCGGTGCGGCTGCTGGAACGAGGACCGCGGGACCGGCGATCGTCTGGCTCGAAGCGGGCGGGCGGCCACGCCACGTGGACCCGCTGGTGCTCGCCTGGGCCGACCTCGTGGCAGCGCCACCTCGCCTGCACCCGCTGCTGTCGCGCCTCGTGCCGGACCGCCCGAGCCGTGTCCGGCTCGTGCGCGCGCTGGCCGCCGCCCGCCGCGGCGCGCGCGAAAGCCTGCCCGCGCTGCGCGGCCGCGGCGGTCGCAAGCTGGCGGCGACGGTCCTGCCGCTGGGCAGCGCCGGAACCGCGCTGGCGCTGGCCGATGTCGGCGAGGTGCAGGACGAACTGGAGCAGGTGCAACGCCGCGCGCGCGAGCTGGCGCGCTCGGTCGAGCGCTACCGCTGGCTGTTCGACACCAGCCCGGACCTGTTCGTCGGCATCGGCCCGACCGGGCGGATCGAGGACATCAACCGCACGGCGGCGCGCGTGCTCGGCCTGCCGCGGGAGCGCTTGAAGGGACGCCGCGTGCTCGCGCTGCTGCCGCCGGAGACGCGCCAGGCGGTGCGCGCGGCGCTGCCGGCGTTCCTCGAGAGCGGCGAGATCGAGGACCTCGAGCTGCGCGTCCCGCGCCCCGACGGCGTGGCGCTGGACCTGATCATCAACGCGGTCGCGGTCCCGGGAGAGGATGGCCGGCCCGCCGGCGCGCGCGTCGTCCTGCACGACATGACGCGCCGCAACATGCTCCAGCGCCAGTTGCTGCAGGCCGACCGGCTCGCCGCGACCGGAAGACTGGCCGCCGGCGTGGCCCACGAGATCAACAACCCGCTGCAATCGGTGGTGGTGTACCTGTCGCTGGTCGAGGCCAGCCTGCCCGCCGACTTCGCCGAGCGCGCCGCGTGGGAACGGATCCGCGAGGGGGTGCGCCGCATCCGCCAGATCGTCAGCGACCTGCTCGACCTGCACCGCGGCGGGACCGAGCAGTCGGGTTGGGTGGACGTCAACCGCGTGACCGAGGAGGCGCTCGGGCTCGCGCAGACGCCGCTGCGCCACCACGGGATTCGCGTGGTGCGCGACCTCGCGGCCGACGTGCCGTCGATCCGCTCGGTCGGCCGCCACGTCTACCAGGTCGTGCTGAACCTGGTGCTGAACGCGATGGAAGCGATGCCGCACGGGGGCACGCTGACCGTGCGCACCCGCTACCCTCCGGGAGCCGGCGAGGTCGAGATCGACGTCGGCGACACCGGTCCCGGGATTCCCGACAAGCTGCTGCCGCACATCTTCGACCCGTTCCTGACCGGCAGCCCCCACGCCGGCACCGGCCTCGGGCTGTTCCTCACCTACGGGCTCGTGCGCGAGCACGGCGGGCGAATCCGCGTCGACTCGACCCCGGGCCGCGGCACGACGTTCCGCGTGCTGTTCCCGGTCGAAGAGCGCGGGGGCGATTGACGTGCGCGCCGTCGAGATTCCGCTCGCCCCGCCCCCGACCTGCGCCGCGGACTGCCGGCTGCTCGGCTACCTCGTGGACGGTGCCTTGACGGCGATCGCGGGCGAAGACGGCTGCCCGCCGTGCGCCGACTGCCTGCAGGAGTTCGGCGACGCCGGCGATCCCGGCCGGCCCAAGGCGCCGCGGCGGGCCGAGGGGAGCCGCGGCGAGCTGGTGACCTGCGGCTGGCCCGAGGCGCTCGACAGCCTCGCGTTCGCGATCCGCGACGCGGCCTCGGGGACAGGGCAGGTGCTGTGGGTCGGGACAGCACCGCGGCCGCGGGTCCTCGACGCGCTCGTGCTGCGGGCGGGCCACCTCGCCCCGCGCTGGACGATCGTCCGGCGACAGCCGCCCGGCGAGACCGCGGCGCGCGAGCTGGCCGCGGTGGATGGCGACCGCGCCCCCGCCTCGCCGGGCGAACTGGCCGCGGCGGACGTGCTCGTCTTCTGGGGCTGCGACGTCGACGCGGGTCCGGCGGCGCAGCGCCACGCGCTGCTCGACGCGCGAACGCGCGGGGCTCGCGTGGTGTGGGTCGATCCCGCACCGCCGACGGGGAGCGCGCTTGCCGGCGACCTGGTCCTGCAACTGCGGCCGGCGACCGACGTCGCGCTCGTGCTCGGGCTCGCGCGGCTGGCGCTCGAGTCCGGGCGGCGCGACTGCCCGCCCGAGCTGGAGGCGCGGGCCGGGCACTGGACACCCGCTCGCGTCGCGGAGGTGACCGGGGTGAGCGCGGCCGCGCTGCACGAGGCCGGCCAGTTGCTCGCCGGCGCGCGCCGGCCGGTGGTCACCCCGGGGGGAGGGCCGTGCCGCCACGCCACGGGCGCGGACGCCGTGCGCGGCGTCGCGCTGTTCGCCCGGTGGCTCGGGGCCCCGGTCGGCGGACCGCGCCCGGCGCCCGACCCGGCGGCGGCGGTCCCGCTCCCGGTCGGGCCGCACGCGCCCGCGGTGCTGCCCTCCGGGCGGCTCGCCGGGGCGCTCGACTCGCTGGACGCGTCGCGGACGATCCTGCTGATCGACGCCGCGGGCCCGCCGGATCTGCACGGCAGCGCGGCGCTGGAGGAGTTCGCCGCGCGCGCGGCGCTGGTCGTGCGCCTGTCGGCGCGGGCTCCGGGCGGCGGCCGCGCCGGCCTCGCGCTGCCCCTCGCCGGCGCGTGGGAACAGGCCGACGCCGTCGGCCTGCGCCAGCCGGCCGAGGTGCGCGCCTCGCGGGCCTGCCGCGCCGCGCCGCGAGAGGCTCTGCCCGCGGCCGAGTTGTGGCGCGGGCTCGCGCGACGGCTGGGCTGGCCGGAGACGTGGTTCCCGTCCGACGCCGCGGACCTTCTCGGCTTCGCGGCGGCCGCCGCGCGCCGGGCACCCGGCACGCCGGCGCCGGGCCCGCTCGATCACGCCGAGAGCGGCGAGGGACCGGTGCTCGCGCCGGAGCTGTTCCGGGCGCACCGGCTGCTCCTGGTCCCGCGCGCCGGGCGAACCCGCCGTGGTCGGGCACCGGCTCTCGCGCTCTCGCCGGAGGACGCCGCCGCGCGCTCGATCGGCGACGGTGACGCCGTCGTGGTCCACAACACGCGCGGCAGCATCGCGGCGGTGGCGCGCGTGGTTGCCGGCAGGCGCCCCGGGATCGTGGACCTGCCATGGGACGCGGGGCCGGGACCGGATCACCTCGACCGGCTCTTGGCCGTGACGACCTCCGGGTCGGGCGAGGGCGAGACGCCGGGGTGCTGCCTGGTCGAGGTCGAGCCCTCGAGGGCCTGAAAAGCAAGATCCCCCGCGGCGGGCGCCGCGGGGGATCATCTTGCTTGAGGAGGGCGAGGCTGTTCCCGGGTTCGGTCCGGCGGGTCGTTCCCCACCCGTTGTGTTTAGACCCGTTTCCGGTTTCCCGGACCCGGCGCTCCTACCTTGCCCTCGGCAGATCGGCTAGGCCGACTGCGCCTAAATAATAAGCAAGACGTCTGCCACCGCGCAAGGCCCAGATCCGAACTGACCCGAACGTTTACGGACAAGCGGGTGGGTCAAATGCCCCATGACCTGCGTGGTAAAACCCGACACCGGCATCCGCCCGGGCCTTTTCCACGATCCCGTCCACAGCCTGTGGAAATCCGCGCGGCGCCTGCCTTTCCGCGGCCCGCGGCGGCCCCGCCCGCATCCCGGCGTCCCCGGTCCGGTAGCGGTGCGCCATCCGTGCTACCTTGCGGGCTTCGTGCGTCCGCCGGGTGCGGAAGAGGTCGTCGGTCATGCTGCTCAAGCCGCTCGAACGCGTTCGCAACATCGGGATCATCGCGCACATCGACGCGGGCAAGACCACGACCAGCGAGCGCTTCCTTTACTACGCGGGCCTGACGCACAAGATCGGCGAGGTTCACGACGGCGAGGCGGTGATGGACTTCCGCCCCGACGAGCGCGAGCGCGGCATCACCATCTCCGCCGCGGCCACCACGTTCCTCTGGACGGACGAGGGCGGCACCCGGGATCACCAGGTCAACCTGATCGACACGCCGGGGCATGTCGACTTCACGGCCGAGGTCGAGCGCAGCGTGCGGGTCCTCGACGGCGCGGTCGTGATCTTCTCGGGCGTGGAAGGCGTCGAACCGCAGAGCGAGACCGTCTGGCACCAGGCCGACCGCTACGAGGTGCCGCGGATCGCGTTCATCAACAAGCTCGACCGAGTCGGGGCCGACCACGAACGGGTCCTGGGCGAGATCCGCGGCGTTTTGAAGTCGAACGCGGTGTTCGTCAACATCCCGCACGGCCTCGAGGACAAGCTCGACGGCGTGATCGACCTTGTGGACATGAAGTGGTTGGTCTTCGACCCGGCGACGCGCGGGCGCGAGCTGAAGGCGCTCGACATCCCGGAGGACGCGCGCGAGGCCGCGGCAGCCTGGCGCGAGCGCCTGATCGAGGCCGCTGCCGACACCGTGGAGTGGTTCGGCGACCTGTACCTCGCCGAGGGGCCGATCGCGACCGCCGACCTGCGGCGCGCGGTGCGCGAGGCCACGCTGCGCGCGCGGTTGGTGCCGGTCCTGTGCGGGGCCGCGCTGCGCGACCTCGGCATCCGGCCGATTCTCGACGCGGTCTGCGATTACCTGCCGGCCCCGAACGACCGGCCCGCGGCGCGCGGGACGAACCCGGGCAGCGACGAGCAGGCGGCGCGCGAACCCGATCCGGCGGCGCCATTCTCCGCGCTCGTGTTCAAGGTCGTCGCCGCCCCGAGCACCGATTTCGTGTGGCTGCGCGTGTACTCGGGCACGCTTGCCACCGAGCAGCGCTGCTTCAACCCGCGCACCGGCGTCCGGCTGCGGCTGCGGCGCATGCTGCGGCTGCTCGCCGACCGCTCCGAACCGGTCGAGCGCGCCGAGTGCGGCGACATCGTGGCGGTCCCCGGCCTGAAGGACGTGGTGACCGGTGACACGCTGTGCGACGCGGACCACCCGATCGCCTACGAAACGATCCACTTCCCGGCGACCGTCGTTTCCGTCGCGGTCGAGGCGCGGACCTCGTCGGACCGCGACCGCATGCTGGAGGTCGTGGACCGGCTCGCGCGCGAGGATCCGACGTTCCGGTTCCACACCGACCCCGACACCGGCCAGCTGCTGCTGTCCGGCATGGGTGAACTGCACCTCGAGGTCCTGCGCAACCGCATGCAGCGCGAGTTCAACGTCGCAGCGCGCTTCGGCAAGCCGCGCGTCTCGTACCGCGAGACGGTGCTCGGAACCGGTCACGGCGAGGGGCAGTTCGAGAAGCGGATCGGCGACGTCCTGGTCCAGGCCACGGCGCGGGTCACCATCGCGCCGCGCGCGCGCCGGCCGGGGGACCTGACCGTCGACCCGGTCGAGCCGCACCTCGCGCCCGCGGCTGCGGCGCCGCTCAGCGCGCAGCTCCAGCGCGAGGCGCTCGAGCTTTTGACGGCGAACTGCGATGGCGGCGGTCCGTCGGGCTACTCGCTGGTGGACGTGCGGGTCCAGCTCGACGCGATCGAGATCGGTGATGCGCAAGACCCGATGGTGCCGCTCGGCGCCTCCGTCTCGCTCGCGTTCCGGGATGCCGTCGCGAAGGCCGGGACCACCGTCCTCGAACCGGTCATGCGGCTCGAGGTGCGGGTCCCCGAGGATTTCCTCGGGGTCGTCGTCAAGGACCTCGGGGCCCGGCGCGCCGAGATCCGCGAAACGGCCGTCACCGGCGCCGCGGCGGTCGTCCGCGGCTTCGCGCCGTTGTCCCAGATGTTCGGCTACTCGACCGACCTGCGCTCGCTGACGCAGGGCCGCGGCAGCTTCTCCCTCGAGCCCTTCGATTACCAGCCCGTATCGTAAAGGCCTTTTGTCGCCGCAGGCGGCTCCCGCATGCGCAGCTTGACATCGCGGAAGGGCGGTTTTAAAGGCCGCTCGCCAACGAAGACGACGCACCGGCCGGCGGCCGGGCTTGATGGCACAGGAGGGAACGATGAGCGCGGTTGTGACTTGGGAACCCCTGCGTAACCTGGCGCGGATCCAGGACGAGATGGCGCGGTTCATGCGTGGTGCGCTGGAGAGCGATCGGACGGGCTCGTTCGGGCTGCCCGTGGACATCGTCGAGACGGAGGATGCGGTGCTGCTCCTGGCCGACATGCCGGGCGTGGACCGCGACAAGATCGACCTGTCGGTGGAAAACCGCAGCCTGACGATCACCGGCGAGCGCGCCGTGCCGAAGGAGTTCGAGACGCACACGGTGTACCACACCGAGCGCATGTTCGGGAAGTTCAGCCGGAGCTTCGTGCTGCCGACGACCGTGGACGTGAACCAGATCACGGCGGACTACCGGGAAGGCGTGCTGCGCGTCTGCTTGCCCAAGGCGGAGCAGGCGCGGCCACGCCGCATCGAAGTCCGCGGCAGCTGAAGACGGCGCGACGAGTTCGCGCGGATCGAAGGGCGGGACAAGCGTTCCGCCCTTTCGATTTCTTCGAGTTGACGCACCCGGGGGCCCGCGGGTGCCGGGAGCGCGCGGACAGGCTAATCTGGCTTTGCGAACCGCCGGTGACGGCGGCCGTGTTACGGAGAAGATGGATGGCCAGGAAATCCGATTTCGGGGGCAACGAGCGCGAGTTGGGCCCTTCCGAGCACAGCCTCGTGCCGGGCGATGAGCGCGCGCACGGCGACGCGCCCGACGCCATGGGCATCCTGCCGCTGCGCAACAGCGTGCTGTTCCCGCACGCGGTGATGCCGATCTCGGTCGGCCGGCGCAAGACGCTGGCGCTGATCGAGAACGCGCTGGACAAGGACCTGCACATCGCGGTCGTGAGCCAGAAGGACGCCTCGGTCGACGACCCCAGCACGGACGACCTGTACACCTACGGCACGACGGCCCGCATCCTGAAGGCGATCCGTGTCGGTGGCGGGAACATCAACCTGATCATCCAGGGGCTCGATCGCGTGCGCGTGGAGCGCTACACGCAGCACGAGCCGTTCCTCGCCGGCGAGATCGCGCGCCTGCCGGAGCAGGAGACCGCCGGGCTGTCGATCGAAGCCTCCGCGCGCAACCTGGCGATGCAGTTCCGCAAGCTGGTCGAGATCCACCCGAACCTGTCCGGCGACATCGCCGAGTTGTCGCTGCCGGAGAACGAGCCGGACCGGCTGGCGGACCTCGTGGCCTCGGTCCTGCCGATCCCGGTCGCGGACAAGATGGAACTCCTGCCGATCACCTCGCTCGAGGAGCGGCTGGACAAGATCACGCACCGCGTGGTGCGCGAGATCCAGGTCACCGAGCTGGGGTCGCAGATCCAGAGCCGCGTGATGGACGAGGTCGGCAAGACCCAGCGCCAGTTCTACCTGCGCGAGCAGATGAAGGCGATCCAGCGCGAGCTGGGCGAGGGCGACGAGCGGACCAAGGAGATGGACGAGCTGAAGGCCAAGCTGGAACAGGCCAAGCTCCCGGACGAGGCCCGCGAGATCGCCGAGCGCGAACTGGACCGCCTGTCCGGCATGTCGCCCGCCTCGGCGGAGTACACCGTCGCGCGCACCTACCTCGACTGGCTGGTCAACCTGCCGTGGTCGGTCACGACCGAGGACAAGATCGACCTGAAGAAGACGCGCACGATCCTCGACGAGGACCACTACGACCTGGAGAAGGTGAAGGACCGGATCCTGGAGTACCTCGCGGTGCGCAAGCGCAAGCCGGACCTCAAGGGCCCGATCCTGTGCCTGGTCGGTCCCCCCGGAACCGGCAAGACCTCGCTCGGCCGTTCGGTCGCCCGCGCCATGGAGCGCAAGTTCGTCCGCGTGTCGCTCGGCGGCGTGCGCGACGAGGCCGAGATACGCGGACACCGGCGCACGTACGTGGCGGCGCTGCCCGGCCGGATCATCCAGGGCCTGAAGCGCGCCGGCTCCAAGAACCCCGTCTTCGTCCTGGACGAGATCGACAAGCTCGGGGCCGACTTCCGCGGCGACCCGTCCAGCGCGCTTCTGGAAGTGCTCGACCCGGAGCAGAACCACACCTTCTCCGACCATTACCTCGAGGTGCCGTTCGACCTCTCGCAGGTGTTCTTCATCTGCACGGCCAACGTCCTCGACACGATCCCGCCCGCCCTGCGCGACCGGATGGAAGTCCTCTCGCTACCCGGGTACACCGAGGAGGAGAAGGTCGAGATCGCGCGGCGGCACCTGATCCCGCGCCAGATCGAGTTCAACGGACTGGCCGACGCCCACGTCGAGATCACGCAGGACGCCGTCCAGCGCGTGATCGGCGAGTACACCCGCGAGGCCGGGCTGCGCAACCTCGAGCGCGAGATCGCGAGCCTGTGCCGCAAGATCGCGCGCCGGATCGTCGAGCAGGGCGAGGGCCAGGACACGCTACCCTCGGTCAAAGTCACCGCGGACGACATCCCGGGGTACCTCGGCCCGGCGCACTTCTACCGCGAGCTGGCCGAGCGTGCGGATCGTCCGGGAGTCGCGATCGGCCTGGCGTGGACGCAGGCCGGCGGCGACATCCTGTTCATCGAGTCGACCCGCATGCCGGGGCGCGGCAAGCTGACGATCACCGGCCGGCTCGGCGAGGTGATGAAGGAGTCGGCGCAGGCCGCGCTGTCGTGGATCCGCGCCAACGCCGGCCGCTTCGGCGTCGGCCCGGAGGTGTTCGAGAAGAACGACCTGCACGTGCACGTCCCGGCGGGCGCGATCCCGAAGGACGGCCCCTCGGCCGGCGTCACCCTCGCCGTGAGCCTGCTGTCGCTCCTGATCGGCCGGCCGGTGCGGCCGCAGCTGGCGATGACCGGCGAGCTGACGCTGCGCGGCAAGGTGCTGCCGGTCGGCGGGATCAAGGAAAAGGTGCTCGCCGCCCGGCGCGCCGGCGTCAGCCGGGTGCTGCTGCCCAGGCACAACGAGAAGGACCTGGAGGACGTGCAGCCGGAACTGCGGCAGAACCTCGAGTTCGTGTTCGTCGACGAACTCGACGATGTGATCCGCGAGAGCCTGGGCGAGATCGTCGTCCCGGACCCCGCGCCGGCGGTGCTGCAGCCCGAACGCGCAATCGATGTGGCGGGACGCGTCGAGGTCGTGGAGTCCGTGACGCCCGAGGACTGATCAGGGCTTCTGGACGTCGCGCCAGCGCGTCGCCGCGCGGCGACGCCACGCGTCGCGCTCGGCGAGGCGGACCCAGTACTGGTCCAACTCGGTGCGCCCGGCCGCCGTGCAGGCGGAGCAGGTCGGGAACACGTCGCCCTCGTCGAGTTCGACGATCGACTCGACCTGCCGCCGGTCGCACGTCGCGCAGAAGTACCGCGTGGCGGCCACCGAGCGTTCCCCGGCCTTGTACGTATCCTGCTGTCCGAGCAACGGGCACCTCCAACGGCACAAGCATACGCAAAAGGGGACAGGCGCGGCAATTCGGCCCGGCCGAATCGCCCCGCCTGTCCCCGTTGGCTGCAGTCAGTTCAGGTCAGAACGGGGTGGCGCTCTCGTCCGTTTCCTTGTCGTCGTCGTCGGCGATCACGGCGAGCGCGATCACTCCGGCCGCGACGAGCGCCGGGATCAGCCAGTTCGACCCGCCGGCGGTCGCGGCCGCGGCGGTGGTCGTCGCACCCGGCGCGGCGGCGGCGATGGCAGCGCGGCGCGGCTTGCCCTCGACGATGCGCGCAACCCCGTCCGGCACGCGGTCGAGACCCGGGATGCGGCGATCCGGCTCCGCGGACCACCACTCCGTGTCCTCCGGCTGCGGCGGGCCGAGCAGCAGCGAGATCTCCACCTTCTCGCCCGCGGGAGCGTTCACCACGCGATTGGCCAGGTACAGCCCGTCGGTGGTTTCGACCGCGAGGTCGTAGTAGCCGAACGGCAGGCCGGTGATCTGGTACTCGCCGTTCGCCCCGGACGCCGTGGACTTGAAGACCTGCTTGGTGTCGAGGTGCACGGCATAGACCGTGGCACCCGCCACCGCGTTGCCGTTCTCGGCCAGAACGACGGCACCGCGAAGCACGACGTTGCCCGTCGGGCCGACGGCGAGCGACATGGACTGCGGGCCGAATCCCAGAACCAGCACCACGAGGAGCGCCGTTGCACGGCGCACCCAACCCCGATGTCGTCGCATTCCCCAGTCCCCTTTGCGGTCGGCGCGTCGCAGATTGCCCGGCCAAAGAGTGCGCGGACCACCCCTCCGCCGACCTCTCGTCCGGTATCGAAGTGAGAACGTAGTGCAACCCAGCCGGATGATCAAGGGGGGAAAAACGAACGACATCGGACCGGGTCGCCGACGCACCGCGGCCACAAACAAAGTTGCGATCGTCCCTAATGGCAATGGCGGTACCAGTTCCCCGGGATCGAGCACGCCGCGGGGACGCCCGGCGGGGCTCCGCCGGGCGCGGAACAAAATCAGGGGTTCGAGGGGCTTGCGGGGCGGCTCGGCTCGTCGTCGTCGCCGGCGAGCGCGATCAGCGCTCCCACCGCGAGCACGCCTCCGCCGATCAGCACCGCGACTCCCTTGCCGGTTCGCAGCCACGCGAGCCCCGCGTTCGCCGAGCGCTCGTGCAGCCTCGCGACCCCCGCCGCGGGCTGGCCGAGACTCGCGACCGGCTCGCCTTCTTTCAGACCCAGGAACGCGTCTTCCGGCAGGAAGGGACCGAGTTGAAAGTCCGCGCGCAGGTCGCGCGCCGGTTGGACGAGGACCGTGCGGTTGCCGACGTACGCCTTGCCCGCGAAATCGACCGCGACCGAGTAGTAGCCGCGCTGCACAGCGCGCAACGTGTACTGCCCCTTCTCGTCCGTGGTGGCGCTGAGGCTCCGCTCCGGCGTCTCCAGCGGTGACAGGACCAGCCTGGCCCCGGTGACCGTCGCGCCGTTCTGGTCGCGCACCGTCCCCCGGATCTCGGCCTTCGGTTCGCTCTTGGCGGTCTCGCCCTGCGCGAGGACGAGGCCGGCCTGCGGCAGCGCCAGGAGCACGCTCAACGCCAGGACGGCCCAACGACGGGTACGGCTGGAAGTCTCCACGGGATCGGCACCCTCCGGGGTCGAGGCCTCCGGGCAACGCGGGCGGACAGGGTCATCATATCCCGAACGGTCAGAACGGGCTTTTGCCGCGCCGGAGCGCGTTCAGCGCCCGCTCGCACGCCGCGGACTGGCTCGGGTCGAGCCGCAGCGCCAGCTCGTATTGCTCGGCGGACATCGGCAGCTTGCCCTGCCGGGCGTACGCCTCGCCCAGCTTCATCCGCACCCGCGCCTCGCGCAGGTCGTCGAGCGGCGGCTCGCCGTCGATCAACAGCCAGCCCGCGCGCGCCGCGCGGTCGAAATCGCCCAGCTTCAGCGCGAGGTCGATTTCGATCCACGCCCGCATCGCTTGCTGACCGATCTCGCGCACGAGCCCGTCGGCGCGCTCGGGGTGGCCGGTGTTCATCAGCTCGCGCGCCAGCGTCGAGCGCACGTTGTCGAGCAGCGCGGGCTCGGAGCGGATCTCCGGCACGTCGAGGCAGGCCGCGAGGAACGGCTCGGCCGGCAGCTTGTGCGCCCGCGTGAGGACGGACGCGATCGAGGGGGCGATGCGGCACAGCTCCGGGGTCGGGACGGAATCCGCGGGCAGGATCGCGCGGGCCGTCTCGAGATCGTTCTCCTGCAAGAGCGCGGCGATCAGCTCCTGCAGCGCGCGCGGCTCGCGCTCCAGCGCCTCGCCGAGCAGCAGCGCGGGCACCCCCGCTCCGAGCAGCGTGCGCACGGCGCCGCGCACGTTCGTGGGCGAGGTCCGGGCGATCACCAGCGCGTCCTCGACCGCCTGGTCGAGATCGCCCAGCGCGAGCGAGACATTGATCAGGCGCGAGCGCGTGTCGCCCTGCCAAGGGTCCAATCCCCGCGCGCGATCCGCCGCGCGCGCGGCCTGCTCGCGGAAGGCCTCGGCGCGACCCGGCTCCACCCGGCCCAGCTCCGCGGCGGCGGCGAGCTGCAGTGCGAACCTCTCGGCGTAGATCGCCGCGAACGGCCGCAGTTCCTGCGCCCGCGCCTCCTCGGCGATCGCGCGGCACAACACAGCGCTTTTCGACTGGTCGGCGCGCCACTGCCGCCACAACTCGCTCGCGTTGCCGTGGCGCACGTCGGGAAGGTCGGGCCGGGTCACCACGCCCGACAGGAACCCCCAGCGCGCCGCCCCGTGCAGCGCTGCGGGCAGCGCGAGCGCGATACCCACCGCGCCCAGCACCACCGCCCCGCGCCCGCGGCGCGACGGCTCCGGCTCGCGCGCAAGCGCCGCTCCCGCGAGCAGCGCGAGCAGGAAGGCGTTCGCCGGCATCTGCAGCCCGAAGTCGACGAACTCGTGCAGGGCCACCGCCGCGAAGGCCACGAAAAGCGGCAACGCGGTCCCGCGATCGGCCTCGGCCGGGGCCGACCGCCGGCGCCGCAGCTCCCAGGCGAACAGCCCGACCGGGAGGAGGGCCAGCGCGAGGCCGACCGGGCCGGCCTCGGTCAGGAGCTGCACGTAATCGTTGTGGGCGTAGTCGTAGCGGGCCTGGATCTCGGGGGGGCGGTAGAGCTGGAACGCGTACTCGAACGTCTTGCCGCCAGTGCCGAGCAGCGGGAAGTCGGCGACGATCCCCAGGCTGTGGGCAACCACGGCGCGGCGGCCGGCGGGGCTCTCCCATTCCTTGGGGAGGTTCTCCAGCCGCTCGCGCATCGCGGGCGCGACGACGACGAGCGTCGGCACGGCCAGCAGCCCGACGACCGCCGCGATCGCGAGCGCGGGCCGGCCGCGGCGCGGGCGCAGCAGGGCCGGGAGGACCGACAGCAGCACCAGGAGCGTCGCCGCGGCGCCGGCGCGGGACTTGCTGGCGGCCACCCCTGCGAGCTGCAGGCCGACGATCACGGCCAGGCTGGTGTCGATCGCGGCCGAGCGGCCGTGGTCCGCGGACCCCGCGCGGCGCCGCGCGAGGAGCAGCGTCAAGGCGCAGCCGATGCCGATGTAGAGCAGCATCGCGAAGTGGTTGCGGTTGATCAACGTCCCCGTCGCGGCGTCGAGGTAGTTGATCTTGGTGAACCAGAGCACCTTCGGCGTGCCGGAAGTCCACTGGGCGATGGCGTAGATCGCCTCGCACGCCGTGAACAGCGCGACCGCGCCGATCAGCGCCTCGCGCGCGGCGGGGCGCGTCGCGAAGTAGGTGCGCGCGGCGAGAAGCACCAGCAGCGCGGCCAGCACCACGAACAGGAACTCGCGGGTGGCGACCGCGTCGATCGTCGAGGCGACCCATCCCGGCGCCGCCGGCAGGACCGCCGCGCCGGCGCAGCCGGCAGCGGGGCCGGGCCACAGCCGCGTCACGAGGTCGGCGCGTGCCGCGGGCTGCAGCGAGAGCGGCAGCGGCACGAGCTGCAGCGCGAGCCAGAGCGGCAGCCCGGCCGCGGCGGCGCACCACGCCCAGCCCGGGCGCTCGGACGGCGGCGCGAGGATCAGCACGAGCCCGGCGAGAAGCCCGACGACGCCGGCCAGCACGGGGCGGACGTGGGGCTGGATGCCGCCGAACAGGAACAGGCCCAGGAGCACGGCCGCGACGAGGCCCCAGGCGAGCCAGCGCAGCGCCGGCCGTTCCGCGTCGCCGCGCGCGCGGGCGGACGCGATCGGGATCACGGTCATCCGGGACCGCCGGCCGTGGGTCAGCTCTTGGCCGCGGCGACCGACCTGCCGCGCTTGCCGTCCTCGCCCTTGCCGCCCTCGCCGTAGATGTAGCCGTCGCGGTAGTACCGATACTGGTACGGCACGTGCTCGGTGTGGACGGCGTTGAGGACCACGCCCAGGAGGTTCACGCGGCCGCCGGACAGTTTCTCGTGCGCCAGCCGGCCCGCGTCGCGCGAGGTGAAGGCCGACTTGATGACGAGCACGGTGCCCTCGACATGACGGCCGATCAGGAGCGGGTCCACGACCGACAGCACCGGCGGCGAGTCGAAGATCACGTGGTCGAACTCGGTGTGGGCCCGCAGCTCCCGGACCATCTCGGCGAAGCGCTGCGAGTCCAGCAGCTCGGCCGGGTTCGGCGGGATCGGGCCGGCGACGATCAGCGACACGCGCTCGATCGGGCTGGGCTGGACCAGCCCCTCGAGATCGCTGAGCCCCGTCAGGTAGGTGCTCACGCCGCGCGAGCCGGACATCCGCGCGACCTGGTGGCAGCGCGGCCGCCGCAGGTCGGTGTCGACCAGCAGCACGCGACGGCCGAGCTGCGCCAGCGCGGTCGCCAGGTTGAAGGCGGTCGTCGTCTTGCCCTCGCCGGGCTGGCACGAGGTGACGGCGAGATCGCGCGGCGGGTGCCCGGCCGTCGCCAGAAGCACCGCGGTCCGCAGCTCGCGGTACGCCTCGGCGGTCGGCGAGAGCGGGAGCTGCTGCGTGATCAGCGCCGGGTCGACTTCCTGCGGCGGCTTGTCCGCCGCTTCCGCCGCGCGGCGCTTGTCGCGCACCTTGCGCGTGTCGCTGCCGTGGGCCGGGATCATCGCCAACACCGGCAGGGCGACCGTGTTGCGCACGTCGTCGGGGGTCTTGATCGTGTTGTCGATGTACTCGACCAGCACCGCGGCGCCGATGCCGACGAACAGGCCGAACAGGAAACCCAGCATGATGTTGAGCTTCTTCTTCGGCTTGAAGATGTTGTGCGCCGGCTGCGCCTTGTCGATCGTCCGGACGTTCTGGCCGGACTCCGTCAGGTTCGCCGCGAGCCCCATCGAGTTGCGCTTGTCGATCAGCTCGTTGTAGCTCTTGCGCAGCTGGTCCAGCTCGTCCCGCCGCGAGACGTACTCGACGTTCGCCGACTTGAACTGCTCGAGCCGCTGCTCGGCTTGCTGGTACAGCGTCGCGAACTCCTGCTCCCGCCGGCGCTTGTTCTGGTAGTCCACCTCGGCCGCGTCGATCACGCGCTTGGCGATCGCCTCCGTCTGCTCCCGGAGCTTCTCGCGGGCGGCGTCGAGCTGGGACTTCTTCTGCAGAACGCTGGGGTACTCGGCGCGGTACTTGGCCAGGAGCTGCTGGTACTCGGTGTCGAAGCGCGCCGCTTCCTGCGCCAGCGTCTGCACGACCTGGTTGTTGCGGACCTCGTCCAGCGATTCGGGGCTGGAGTTGCGATACGTGTTCCACTTGGCCCGCGCCTCGGCCGCGTCACCCTGGGCCGCCGTGTAGCGGTTGCGCAAGTCGGCGTAGTTCTGCATCGAGGCCTCGGTCCCGGCCTCTCCCGTCACGATCCCCTTGGAGCGCGCGTACTCCTGCAGCCCGTTTTCCTTCTTCGAGATGTCTTCCTGCAAGTCCTTGAGCTGGCCGATGAACCACTCCTGGGAAGTCCGGGCCAGGTCGAGCTTGGACTGGAACATGAACGTCTGGTACGCCTCGGCGATCGCGTTGGCGACCTCGGCCGCGAAGCGGCGGTCGTCGGACACGTACGAGATCTCGACGAGGTGGCTGTCGCGCACCGGGTCCACCGACAGCCCGCCGCGCAGGAGCTGCAGGTAGGGGTAATCGGCGTCCTCCTCGTGCGCGGGGACCTGCGAGCGCGAGATCGACTTGAACAGCCGCGCCTTGATCTCGGCGAGCGAGAGCGTATTGCTGTCCTTCAGAAGGTTGCGGTTGTGCAAGTCGAGCGACTTGATCGCCAGCCGCAGCACGGCGTCCGCACCGATGATCCGGTACTGCGTGTTGTAGAAATTCTGGTAGTCGAGCCAGCTCGGTTCGGACGACGACAGGTCCTGGCGCAGGATCCGCACGCCCGTGCGCTCGATCGCGATCGTGGCGGTCGAGCGGTAGACCGGCGTCGCCAGGAAGCTCGACACGGCGGCGGCGATGGTCGTGACCAGGACGCAGGTGAAGATCAGCCACCGGCGGCGGACGAGGATCTGCCAATAGTCGCGGAGGTTGAATTCCTGTTGCCGGGACGCCGATGCCATCGGGACCTCCGTGCCGCTCCCGCGGCACGCGTCGAACGGTTACGAACTAGAAGAACGACTCGTGAACTTGAACGATGTCGTTCTCCTGGAGCATCAGGTCCTCGGCCTTGCCGCTCTGGACCCGCTTGAGATTTACCTTCATCACCTGCTTCGCGCCATTCGGCAGCCGGCGGATCACGTTGACCCGCCGCTCGTTGGCGCGCTCGGTCGCCCCGCCGGCGGAGGTGATCGCCTGCAGGACGGACATGCCGTCCTCGCACGGGAACTTGATCAAGGAGGGTGTGCGCACCGCGCCGTTGACGTAGACGCGGCACTCCTGCCGGTACGGGACCATCACGATGTCCCCTGGCAGGAGCGCGACGTTCAGCAGGATGTTCCCGTCGAACACCAGCTTCTCGGTGTCGATCTCGATCCGGTCTTCCGTCCCGCTCGCCATCGGGCGCAGGATGAAGATCGTGCGCCCGGCACGGTCGTTGAGGCCGCCGGCCTCGCCGATCGCGTCCAAGAGCGACATCTGGCCCAGCATCGGGTACGTCCCGGGCTTCTCGACCGCGCCCTGGACGTTCACCATCCGGCTGCGGTACTCCTCGATCGAAACGCTGACCTGCGGGTTCTTGACCAGGTTGCGGTCGCGCAACAGCTCGGCGATCGCTTCCTCGGTCTGCTGCGGCGTGAGCCCGCCGACCTCGACCTCGCCGAGCAGCGGCAGGCTGATCTTGCCGTCGCCCGACACGCGCCGTTTCGAGTCCAGGTCCTTGAGGTCGAAGACCGTGATCGCGATCACGTCGTGGCTGCCGATGACGTACTCGTCGTCGTACACCGGGGCAGGCCGCGTCACGGCCGGCAGCGGGCCTTTCGTCTCGCCCGCCGGCGGAGGCGGCGCGGGCGTTTGCGCGGGGTCGGCCAAGGCGCAGGGGAGAACCAGGAGGGCGGTCGCGAACAGGATTCGTTTCATCGGTCGAAGCTCCAGGGGGTCAGAAGCTGTAGCTGCCGGTGGTCGTGATGTAGTGCTGCCGCTCGACGGCGAACGGGTCCGTGGAGTCGCGGTCCCGCACCCCGTAGCGCAGCCCGAGCTGCAGCCCGCCGCGCAGGCTGAAGATCAGGCCGCCGTAGTAGTCCGTGATCTCGTCTTCCCGGAACGCGTCGGGATCGATGACGGCGGTGTTCCCGGGACCCTCGACGTAGGAGCCCGGCTCCGGGTAGTCGGTGTTCTGGCGGCTCGCGCCGACCTGGAAACCCCAGCGGCCGGCGGTGTAGACGTCCATCTCGAGGCGCCGTTGCGTGTCCTCGAAGTAGAGGTTGCCGAGGTAGGTCGAGAAGCCGATGTCGCGCAGGTAGCGGGCGCGGATGCGCGTCGCGCCGGTCGGGCGGTACGTCAGCTCGGTGTCGCTCACCGGGCCGTCGAACGGGCGGTACAGGCCTGCCGAGTCCACCGCGTTGAGCTCCGAGCGCCCGTAGATCAGGCGCCCCGACAGGTACGCGTCGGTGGCGAACTCCAACCCGGCCATCTGCTGTTCCTCGCGCGAGTCGCGCGACACGCCCTCGACGTTGGTCTCGAAGTCGACCTCGCGCTCCTTGTACGCGAGGAACAGCCGCACGCGACCGCGCGGGCGCCAGCCGATGTCGGCCTGCGTCTCGGTCCGGCTGCGGTCGAGCGCCTGGTCGATGGTCGTCGTGACCGCGACGGTCCCGTCGCCGTCGGGGTCCGGGGCGAAGATCGTGTAGAAGCGGTTGGGGTCGTGGTACGTCGTGTCCACGGTTCCGACAGAGCCGCCGAGGTCCACGCGCGGGGTCAGGAACAGGCGCGCGCCGATCGAGGCACCCTGCTCCTCGCGCTTGGTGCGGTCCACGAGCTCGGAGTAGGGCCGGTCCTCGGCCGTCAGGAGCCGTCCCTTGGCGGTCAAGAGCAGCGGGCCGAGCAGGACGTCGAACTGCCCCTCGAGCGTGTTGTCGAGGTGGTTGAGGTTCGAATGAGAGAGGAACACCTCGCCGCTCGCCCGATCCCGAAAAGTCAGCGCGACGCGCGGGCCGAACTGGAGCTGGGCCCGGATGTCGGGCCCCATCCGCACCACGAAGTCGCTCTCGCGGGGCCGGTCGGCGTCGTCGACGTTGGTCGGCGCGAAGTACACGTTGTCGTCGTACCCGATGTTGTCGATGACGAACGACGGGTCGACGAGGAACGGCCCCCAGCGCCGGGCCTCGCGGATGACGGGGAACGGCCGGTCGCGCGTGGGGGTCTGCGCGGCGGCGGGCGCGAGGGCGGCGAGCACAAAAACACCCGCCAGCAGCACGCGCCGGGGCTGCCATGGCATGGTCGGGCTCCGGATGTTGCGGGAAGTCTACTCCCGATCCGCGCGTGACGAACCCTCCGAAAACCGGCGAAGGCCGGGCCTTCACCGGTTTTCGGCCGGGCAATATCGGTGGATCAGCGCGTGCTCGGGCTGACGGGCGGGAGGTTCTCGCGGCTCTCGTCGTCGTCCGTCAGGTCGTCCGCCGCGAGGCCGATGACCACCGCCGCCGCGACGAGCGTCACCGTCGCGCCGAGCGGCGTCGAGATCCAGGCCCCCAGGCGCCGGGCCGACGGCGCGAGGGTCGTGGTCCCGGTCTTCTCGGGCAGCGCCAGCGCCACGGTCTCGGTCTTGCCGGCGTTCGCCGTCACCCTGGCCGCCGCCATCGGCGCGCCCTTGCCGTCGCTCAACAGCAGGACATAGGTCCCGTCGGGGAGGCCGGCCAGCGCGAACCTGCCCTTCGCGTCGGTCGTTGCTTGCGCCAGGGGATCGCCGCCCTGGTCGGGAATGGCCTGCACCATCAGACCCGGGGCAGGGGTCTTCAGGTCGGCGCTGAACACTCGGCCACGGACCGCAGCCGTCGGAGCGGTGGCCGCAAGGGCCGGCAAGCTGCCGCACACGATCGCTGCCGTCAGGAGCAGGGCCGTTCCACGCTTGAAGCCGATCCTCATCGCGGGTGTTCCTCCGTCAGTTGGACTCGCGCGAGCGGGGCCACGCGTCCACGCACGAGAGAAAGTTGTCCCTCCGCCCGTCGCCGCGCGCTGCACTTTCGCGTCAACATACGGCCGCACGGCGATCCCAGCCCTGAAGCGGAGGGCACAGGATTACACCCAAATGGGTCATCATGGCAATGGCCAGGGGGAAACAATCGTGAACGGCACCGGCAAGCGACCGCGGCTGATGGAGATCCTCAGGACCGAGTCGATCAAGAGGGGACATTTCGTCCTGGCCAGCGGCCGGACTTCCGACTATTACCTGGACTGCCGCCGGACGACGCTGCACGCGGAGGGAGCGTGCCTGGTCGGCGAACTCGTCCTCGCGGCCCTGGACCGGCGCGGCTGGAACGTGGCGGCCGTCGGGGGGCTGACCCTCGGGGCCGACCCGATGGCCACAGCCGCCGCGATCGCCTCGCACCACGCGGGGCGGCCGGTCCACGCGTTCCTGGTCCGCAAGGAGACCAAGGCCCACGGGACCGGCCAGAGGATCGAGCGCGCCCCGGCCGCCGGGACGCGGGTCGCGCTGGTCGAGGACGTGATCACGACCGGGGGCAGTTCCCTGATCGCGTACGACGCCTGCCGGGAAGCCGGCCTGGAGGTCGCCGGGCTCGTGGCGCTCGTCGACCGCGAGGAGGGCGGCCGGGCGGAGCTGGAGTCCCGCGGGATCCAGGTCGAGGCCCTGTTCACCGCGCGCGAGCTGCTGGGCTGACGACGGAGGCCGGAGATGTCCGGACGGACTGTCCGGTGGCCGGACAGTCCGCCGCCGCCCCGCGGGCCTCGATCGGCGCAAGTCCTCGCTGCACCGGGCACTTCCTGCCGGTGCACGCGCCTTGCACTCTCCGGGGACGAAAGGAGGGCCGCATGGTCCGCCAGCCGTCCCAGGAAAACCTCCTCGATGAACTGGCCCGGCTCGTCGGCCGGCCGGGGTCGGTGGTGGGCGAAGCCCTCGACAACCTGCTCCAGGTCCTGCTCGTGGACCTCGACGCCGAAACGGGCCGAGCGCTCGGGCCGTACCCGATGACGGCTTGGCAGGCGCTCGCGCCGTCGGTCCCGGTCGTGCGCCGCGCTTGGGTCGCGGCGGCCTCGGCCGGGCTGACCACCGAAGAGGTCTTCACCGCCCTCGCCGTGATCGACGACCACGTGCGGCGCCGCTGCGGTTCCGATGCCTGGCAACGCAGCGCCGAGTGGCTGCCGCAGCTCGCGGCGCACACGCGCGGCGTGCCGGGTTCGGTGGGCCGAGCCGGGGCGGGCGAGACCACGCTGCCTCCGTACTGAGGCTCTTCGGGGGGAGGGGAAGTGACCGGTTCCAAGAGATCCCGGGAGGTGCGCGGCACGCTCGCGCACCTGTTCGACATGCCGGAGACCGACGTCAGCGCGGCGCTGGCGCACCTCGTCGGCGCGATGCTGCCGCGCCTGACCCCGGCCAACCAGGCGTCGCTCGCGTCGTGGATCCCGGAAGGCTGGACCGCCCTCGTCGAGGGCAGCGCGCGCGGGGCACGCGGGGCCGACGAGTTCAAGACGCGCCTCGCCGACGCCGGCGTTCCCGGCGAATTGACCGCGCGCTTCGCCGCCGAGTTCGTGCGCCTCGTCGGCGAACGCTGCGGCGCGCCGCTGGCCACGGCGATCCGGCGCCGGATCCCCGAGATCGAGCAGCTCGAGCGGGAGTGCCTCGGCGGCTGACCCGCCTACTCGGCGAGGTTCCGCAGCAGGAAGTCCCGCAGCACCAGCACCGCCCGGTCGCGCGCGGCTTCCTGGAACCCCTGGACGCGCGGGTCGAGCAGGTCGTTGCCGGCACCCTCGATCTCGGAGACTTCCAGCGCACCGCCGGCCGCGCGGCGGTACTCCTCGCGGCGCGCGGCGTCGAGCGCCGAGTTTTCCTTCCCGACCAGGAGCAGGGCCGGGGCGCGCAGCGCGGCGACGCGCGCCCACTGATCCCCGTCCAGCGCGGTGCTGTCGAAAGCGATGGCGCCGAGGCGGGCGTCCGGCGCGGCCCAGGACGCCAGCCAGCGGCCGCCGGGACCGAGGCCGACGGCGCCGACCGGCCGCTCGCCGACCAACGGGTGCCGGCGCAGGTGCGCGACCGCCCCGGCGAGCAACTCGCCCGCGCGTGCCGCGGCGACACCGGCCGTCAGCTCGCGCGCGCTGAGGCGCGAGGTCGCGATGACGCCGTCGTACATGTCCGGCACGACGACGACCAGCCCGTCGCCGGCGAGACGCCGTGCCAGCTCGCGAACGTCCGGGTTGACGCCCCACTGTGACGGGACCAGGACGACGCCCGGCAACGGGCCGCTCCGGCCTTCCGGCGCGACGACGAACGCGCGGGCGGCGGGCTGCACGCCGTCCAGCTTCTCCCAGCGCCCGGGCTGTCCCTCGTCGGCGGGCTGCGGCTGGTCCGGCACTGGCTCGATGACCGGCGGCAGCGGCCGGACGGGGTTCTCGCCCCCCGGCTGGCCCCCCTGGCATCCCGCTCCAAGCACCGCCGCGGCGAGCAGCAGCGGCAACGGGCCGCGAATGGCGTGTCTCATCGGACGTTTCCCCTCGATCAAGAGACCCTGCGGATCGGCAGCGGCCGCTTCGACCGCAACAGCTGCGCGTCCTGCACGAGCAAACCGTGCACCTCGGCCACCTGGCGCCTCGTATCGTGCCACGGGCCGGAGTTGTCGATCACGTAGTCGGCGACCTCGATCTTGCGCGCGAGCGGCATCTGGGCCCGGATCCGCGCCCCGGCGTTGTCCGGCTGCATCCCGTCCCGCTCCATCAGTCGCCGGAGCTGGACCTCGGGTTCCGCGACGACGACGACGAGGCGGTGGAACTGCGTGTGACGCCCGGTCTCGACGAGGAGCGCGGCGTCGTAGGCGACGACGTCCACGCCCTCTTGCGCCGCCGCCTCGCGCATCCGGGCGCGGGACTCCGCCACCACCAGCGGGTGCACGATCGATTCCAGCCGCTTGCGCGCCGTCTCGTCACCGAAGACGATCTCGGCCAGCGCGCGGTGGTCGATGCCGCCGCGCGGCTCGCGCACGCCGAGGCCGAACTCGTCCACGATCGGTTCGACGGCCGCGCCGTCCACGTCGAGCAGGCGCTGCACGATCGCGTCGGCGTCGATGACCGCGACGCCGAACTCGCGCAGCATTCCCGAGACGGTGCTCTTGCCGGTGGCGATCCCGCCGGTCAGCCCCACGAGCAGGACCGGGCGCGCGCCCGGCAACAGCTCGAGAAAGCTCATGCGCCGGTCCCGTGCCGCGCCTCGGCCGCGGTGAGCGTGTTCTCCAGCAGCATCGCGACCGTGAGCGGGCCGACGCCCCCCGGCACCGGCGTGATCCACGACGCGAGCTCGGCGGCCTCGCCGAAGTGGACGTCGCCGACCAGCGCCTGGCGCGTCCGCTCGAAGCGCGCGAGCCGCTCCGGCTGGCCGCGCAGCAGGTCCGCGGCCTGCGCCGGGTCGGTGACGCGGTTCGTCCCGACGTCGATCACGACCGCGCCGGGACGCACGTGGCCGCCGCGGACCAATCCCGGCGAGCCGACCGCGGCCACCAGCACGTCGGCGCGGCGGCAGACCTCGGCCAGCCCGCGCGTGCGCGAATGGCAGATCGTCACCGTGGCGTGCCGCGCGAGCAGCAGCAGCGCGACCGGCTTGCCGACGATGCTCGAGCGGCCGACGACCACGGCCTCGGCGCCGCGCAGTTCGACCCCGGCCTCGTCCAACAGCGCCAGGATCCCGCGCGGCGTGCACGGCACGAGCCCGCCGGGCAGCCCCAGGAGCAAGCGGCCCGCGTTTTCCGGGTGGAAGCCGTCCACGTCTTTCGCCGGCGGGACCGCGCGCTGCACGGCCAGCGGGTCGACCTGCCCCGGCAGGGGTAGCTGCACGAGCATCCCGTCGATCCGCTCGTCGGCCGCCAGCCGGCCGACCGCCGCCAGCACGTCGCGCTGGCTGCACGCGGCCGGCAGGCGCTCGACCACCGAGTGCAGGCCGGCCTCGCGCGCCGCCTTCTCCTTGTTCCCGACGTAGACCGCGCTCGCCGGGTCGTCGCCGACGAGCACCACGGCCAGCCCCGGGGCGCGCCCGGTGCGCCCGGCGAAGGCGCGCGCACGCCCGGCCACCCCTTCGCGGATCCGCCGCGCCAGCGCCACGCCGTCCAGGATCTTCGCCGCCACGCTCGCCTCCCGGGGCGACAGGATACCTTGTCCGCGGATCGGCCCAGGATGTGCCCCGTCCCGGCCCCGCGATTAAGATGGGCGTTTCATTCGCGGAGGACCGGTGTCGAGCGACGCCATCGTGGTGCGCGGTGCGGCCGAGCACAACCTCAAGAAAATCGACGTCGTCGTCCCGCGCAACCGGCTGGTCGTGATCACCGGCGTGTCGGGCTCGGGCAAGTCGTCGCTGGCCTTCGACACGATCTACGCCGAGGGGCAGCGGCGCTACGTCGAGTCGCTGTCGGCGTACGCGCGGCAGTTCCTCGAGCTGATGCAGAAGCCGGAAGTCGAGTCGATCGACGGCCTGTCGCCGGCGATCTCGATCGAGCAGAAGACCACCTCGCGCAACCCGCGCTCGACGGTCGGCACCGTGACCGAGATCCACGACTACCTGCGGCTTTTGTTCTCGCGGGTCGGCCGGCCGCACTGCCCGCAGTGCGGGCGGGCGATCGAGCGCCAGACCGTGCAGCAGATCGTGGACGCGGTGCTGGCGCTGCCCGCGGGCACGCGGGTCCAGGTGCTCGCCCCCGTCGTGCGTCACCGCAAGGGGCACTACCGCAAGGACCTGGAGAAGTTCGCCGCCCAGGGCTTCGTCCGGGCGCGCGTGGACGGGGAGATGGTGGACCTCGACCAGCCCCCGGAGCTGGACAAGAAGCGGGCGCACACGATCGAGGTCGTCGTCGACCGCATCGCGGTGCGCGAGGAGGTCCGCCAGCGTCTGTCCGACTCGGTCGAGACCGCGCTGAAGCTGGCCGAGGGACTGGTGCGGGTGCTGTTCGAGGACGGCCAGGAGCGGCTCTACTCCGAGCTGTACGCCTGCACCGAGTGCGGGATCTCGCTGCCCGACATGGCGCCGCGCGCGTTCTCGTTCAACTCGCCGTTCGGCGCGTGCCCGACCTGCAGCGGGCTCGGCGTGCACCGCGAGTTCGACCCCGAGAAGATCGTCGCCGACCCCGACGCCCCGATCGCCGCGGGTGCGATCCAGGCCTGGAACGGCATCGAGTCCTCGTACATGAAGGAGATGATCGCCTCCGTGCTGCGCGCGCACCGCGTGCCGGTCAACACCGCCTGGAAGCGCATCCCGCTCAAGGTGCGGCGCGTGATCATGTACGGCTCGGGCCGCGACGAGTACGACTTCGTCTTCGAGGGCGACCGCTCGCGCTACCGCGTACGCCGCAACTTCGAGGGGATCATCCCGCGCCTCGAGCGCAAGCTGAAGGAAACCGCGTCGGACCAGGTGCACGAGGAACTCGAGCACTTCATGTCGTCCTCGCCCTGCCCGGACTGCCAGGGGACGCGGCTCAAGCGCGAATCGCTCGCGGTGCGGGTGGCCGGTCGGAACATCGCCGAGGTCAGCGCGATGACGGTCGACTCCGCGCGCGAGTTCTTCGAGACGATCGCCCTCGTCCCGCGCGAGCAGGAGATCGCGCGGCTGGTGCTGAAGGAGGTCCGCGAGCGGCTGGGTTTCCTGGCCAACGTCGGGCTGGGCTACCTGACGCTGGAGCGCTCGGCCGCGACCCTCTCCGGCGGCGAGGGTCAGCGCATCCGCCTCGCGACACAGATCGGCTCGCGGCTGACCGGGGTGCTGTACGTGCTCGACGAGCCCTCGATCGGCCTGCATCAGCGCGACAACCGGCGCCTGCTCGACACGCTGCGCGCCATGCGCGATTTGGGCAATACCGTCATCGTCGTCGAACACGACGAGGAGACGATCCGCTCCAGCGACCACGTGATCGACCTCGGGCCGGGCGCGGGCGAGCTGGGCGGCGAGGTCGTCGTCGCCGGCACGCCCGAGGAGGTCGCGCACAGCGAGCGCTCTCTGACCGGGCTGTACCTGTCGGGACGGCGGCGGATCGAGATCCCGGAGCGGCGCCACGAGCCGGACGGGCGCTGGGTCACGGTGCGCGGCGCGCGCCAGCACAACCTGCGCTCGGTCGATGCGCGCTTCCCGGTCGGGCTGTTCACCTGCGTCACCGGCGTCTCCGGCTCGGGCAAGTCGACGCTCGTCAACCACACGCTGTTCCCGGCGATGCTGCGCCACTTCGGCTTCGCCGCGGACCGGCCGGGCGCGCACGACGTGCTCGAGGGGCTCCAGCACTTCGACAAGGTGATCGACATCGACCAGTCGCCGATCGGCCGGACCCCGCGCAGCAACCCGGCGACGTACGTCGGGCTGTTCGCGCCGATCCGCGAACTGTTCGCCACCGTGCCGGAGGCGCGGGCCCGCGGCTACACGCCCGGGCGCTTCTCGTTCAACGTCAAGCGCGGCCGCTGTGAAGCCTGCGAGGGCTGCGGGGTCATCCGCATCGAGATGCACTTCCTGCCGGACGTGTTCGTCACCTGCGAGGAGTGCCGCGGCAGCCGCTACAACCGCGAGACGCTGGAGATCCTCTGGAAGGGCAAGAACATCGCCGAGGTCCTGGACATGACCGTGCACCAGGCGCTGGAGTTCTTCACGCACGTGCCGGCGATCGAGTCCAAGCTGCGCACGCTGTACGAGGTCGGGCTGGGCTACATCCGGCTCGGCCAGGCCGCGACCACGCTGTCGGGTGGCGAGGCGCAGCGCGTGAAGCTGGCCAAGGAGCTGAGCCGGCGCAGCACCGGGCGCACCCTCTACCTGCTCGACGAGCCGACGACCGGGCTGCACTTCGACGACGTGCGCAAGCTGCTGCAGGTGCTGCTGCGGCTGCGCGACGACGGGAACACGATCATCGTCATCGAGCACAACCTCGACGTGATCAAGACCGCGGACTGGATCGTGGACCTCGGCCCGGAGGGCGGCGCCGCCGGGGGCCAGGTGATCGCCGAGGGCGCGCCGGAGGACGTGGCCAAGATCGAGTCGTCCTGGACCGGGCGCTACCTGCGACGCGTGCTGTCCGCGGCGCCGGCCGCGGCGCGCGCCTCGGGCTGAGCTACAGCACGTACTCCGGCGTTTCCCAGATCCGCAGCACGGCGTCGTGGCGCGCGAGCAGGACCAGCGTCGCCGCGTCGGGAATCTCGACCGTCAGCCGGTCGGCGGTGGCCTGCAGGACGCGCCCCTTGCGGAACGTCACCAGCGAGGCGACCTCCGCCATCCCGCCCAGCTCCGGTGCGAGGCGCAGGTCGAGGCGCCACGGGCTGCCGGGCTCGCGCAAGCCCCCGCCCGCGCCGAGCAGGGGCGGCAGCTTGTAGGCCGGGTGGTAGCGGCCGACCCACTCGACGCCGCGCTCGGCGGCGAGCGCGGGGACCGCGGCCGCCGGCACGTACGCGAGGCGGGCGTCGTGCGGCAACTCGTCCGCCCACAGCGTCGCGTGGCGTGCGAGGATCGCGCGGCGGGAGCTTGCGCTCGTCCGCGGGGAAAAGCGCACGATGATCCACCCGCCGGCCGAGGCCGGTGCGCCGCGCAGCGCGACCGGGATCGAGCCGGACGCTGGATCGGGCTGGTTGAAACTCGTCCCGGCGCCGAGGAACGACGCCGAGCCGAGCAGGATCGCGCGGCGGTCCTCCGACTCGGGAGGGCTGAGCTTCAGGTAGGGGGGCCGGCGGCCTTCGGGCCACCAGTCGGGACGGCGGCCCTGGGCCGAACACGGGCGCGGGGCAAAAACGCCCACGGCGCAAACGACGAGCACGAAAGAAAGCGCACGCCTCGACATGCTGGAGACTCCCGTTGATAGCCCGGCCGTTTGACGAACATCGACATCCGGACTTCGGCGGCGCGGCGCGAGCGCGGGACGTCTCGCGCGACTGGTTGTGATCCGATTGTCGCGAGCCGGCGCGGGGCACGCCAGCGCGTAAATTCTCCGCGCCCGGCGCGCGCGATTTTGACTGACAAAACTCCGCGTTAGTTCCCCGCGCGAAAATTTTTCGTTGTCGTGTCGGGCCGGCTGCGGCACCTTCCCGGGATGACTTCCGCGCCTTCGCACGCGGTACCCCGCAGACGTGTGGACCCCCGCTTTCACGCGGCGAGCGGTGTGATCGGGCTCACGGGCACCGAACTCCTCGTCAAGGGCGCGCTGGAGGGCGGCGTCGCGTTACTGACCGGTTATCCGGGCTCGCCGATCTCCGGCGTCTTCGACACGCTCCAGGCGATCGCGCCGTACCTCGACGAACTGGGCGTCGTGGCGCAGATCGCCAACAACGAGGCGCTCGCCGCGGCGCGACTGTCGGGCGCGTGCCAGGCCGGGCTGCGCGCCGTCGCGGTCATGAAGTCGGTCGGGATGCACGTGGCCGCCGATGCGCTCGCGACCGGGAACCTCGTCGAGTTCCGGCGCCCCGAGGGCGGCGGCGTGGTCATCGTCGGCGACGACCCGTGGAACGAGTCGACGCAGATCAACTCCGACTCGCGCTACCTGTCGATGCACCTGAACATGGCCGTCGTCGAGCCCGCCACGCTGCAGGAGCAGAAGGACTGGGTCGGCGCCGCGCTCGACCTCTCCGGCGCCGCCGACCTCCTGATCACGGTCATCGTGACGATGAACCAGGCCGACGGCGGCGGCACGGTCCTGGTGCGGCCGAACGTGCGCCCGCCGCTCGGCGCGAACCGCCGCGGCCATTTCGCGAGCGAGGCGGTGGCCACGGGCGACGTGATCATGGTCCCGCCGTTCATCACCATGCGCGAGGCCAGCCTCGTGGCACGCCAGCGCCGGTTGCACGAGCGCGCGCGCGGGTTGCGGCTGGACCGCGCCAGCGGACCCGACGGTCCGGCGCCGGTCGGCTTCATCACCTGCGGGCTGTCCTCGACCTACCTCGGTCGCGTGCTGGACATCGCGGGGATCGCCGGCCGCGTCCCGGTGCTGAAGCTCGGCTTGACGCACCCGGTGGACCCGGAGCCGGTGGTGCGCCTCGCCGCCAACGTGCAGCGGCTGATCGTCGTCGAGGAAAAGCGCGGCTTCGTCGAGGCGCAGGTGCGCCAGGTCCTCGCCGACGCGGTGGGCGACGGCCGGCTCTCGGCCGCGCCCGAGATCTGGGGCAAGCGCTTCGGCGGGCGGCCCGGCTTCCCGTCGGTCGGCGGGATGAACCCCTCGGTCGTGCTCGAGGTGCTCGGGCCGGAGCTCCTGGAGTGGGCGAGCTGGCTGCCCGCGCTGGATGGCGCGCGGATCCTGCGGCAGCTCGAGATCGGGCACCAGACCGGCGCCGCTGCCGCGCCGATCCCGCGCCGCACGCCGACGTTCTGCCCCGGCTGTCCGCACCGCGACTCCGCCGTGGCCGCGCTGTCGGTCAAAAGGCGGCTCAAGGCGCTGCCCGCCGCCCCGGGCAACGCCCCGCTGGACGTGGTCGTGCACGGCGAGTCGGGCTGCCACACGATGCTGGGCTTCCCGCCGTTCGGCGAGCTGATGCAGAACTACGTCGGCATGGGGCTCGGCGGCGGGGCCGGCGCGGGGATGGCGCCGTTCGTCGACAACCGGCACGTGGTGTTCCTCGGCGACTCGACCTTCTTCCACTCCGGCATCGTCGCCATCTCGGACTCGATCAAGCACGGGCAGGACATCACGTACGTCGTGCTGGACAACAAGACGACGGCGATGACGGGACACCAGCCGACCGCGGAGAACACCGCGGACCTGATGGGGCACGCGGCCGAGCCGCAGGACATCGAGCGGATCCTGCGCGGCATGGCGCCCAAGGACCTGACCGTCGTGCGGCTGGACCCGTCGCGGCGCGGTGAGTACGAGCACCTGCTGGAACGGACGCTGCGCTCGCCCGGCGTGAAGGTGATCATCGCCGACAAGGAATGCGCGATCACGCACCAGCGGCGCTTGAACGAGGAGAAGAAGCGCCGTCTCGCGCAGCAGGGTTTCCTCGAGCGGGTCGAGCGGATCCACGTCGACCGCGAGGTGTGCGATTTCTGCCTCGAGTGCGTGCGCCAGACCGCCTGCCCGGGCCTCGCGATCAGCGACACGCCGCTCGGGCCGAAGGTGGCGACCGATCTCTCGCTCTGCGTGGACGACGGGGCGTGCTTCCGCACCCGCGCCTGCCCGTCGTTCGCGCGGGTGACGATCCGCCGCAAGCGCGCGCCCGCGACGAGCCCCGCGTCTGTCGCGGAGCCGGCGCTGCCGGCCCCGCCGCGCCACGCCCCCGAGATCTGGTCGGCGTACCTCGGCGGCGTGGGCGGCATGGGGATCGGCGTCCTCACCGGGATCATCGCCCGCGCCGGCGAGTTCGACGGCTACCACGCGCACTTCGTCAACCGCAACGGGCTCGCGATCCGCAACGGCGGCGTTTACGGCCACGTCGTGCTGTCGAAGGTCGGTCCGCCCGACGCGCCGTTCGGCTTCTACGGCGACGCCGACCTGCTGTTGGGCGTCGACCTGCTCGAGGCCTGCCGCGGCGTTCACCCCGCGGGGAACCTGCGCGTGGCGCACCCCTCGCGCACGCGGGCGGTCGTCGACATCGCGCGGCACCAGACGGTCCTCTCGCAGAGCGGGCAGGACCAGCTCGACGTCGACGCGCTGGCGGAGTTCGTGCGGTCCCGCACCCGCGGCGAGGAAGGCGTCTTCGAAGACTTCTCGCGCGTGGCCGAAGCCGAGCTGGGATCGCGCGTCTACGCCAACGTGATGTTGCTCGGGCTGGCGTTCCAGAAGGGCTGGACGCCGTTCACCGAGCAGTCGCTGGTGCGCGCGATCGCCGACAACGTCCGCGCCTCGGACCGCGCGGCGAACCTGCGCGCGCTGCAGCTCGGCCGCGCGATGGCGCTGGCCGACGCGCGGCCGGCGGGCGCGCCGGCGACGCGCGACCTGGCGGCCGTGATCGAGGAGCGCGCGGCGCTCATCGCGCGCGAGGCCCGCGGCGGGGCGCGCCGCGCCGCGGCCTACCGCTCGCTCGCCTCGGCCGCGGACGCGCAGCTGCGTCTCGCGCCGGCCGACCGCGAGTACCTGGCCCACGCGCTGTCGGACCTCGTGCGCTACGGCGGGCTGGCGCTGGCGGCGCGCTTCCTCGAGGCCGTGCACCGCGTGCGCTCCGCCGACGACGCCGAACGCGGCCTGCGCGCGACCGCCGCGGCGCTGCGGACGTTCTTCCAGCTCATGACGCCCAAGGACGAGTTCTGGGTGGCGCGCCTGCTGACGTCGCCGGACAAGCGCGAACGCGACCACCGTCGCTACGGCATCGACCCGGGGCGCGGCGACTCGCTGTCGTACGCGTTCCTGCTGCGCCCGCGGCTGCGGCTGTTCGGCCGCACGTTCGAGACCGGGGTGCGCGCGAAGCCGTGGATGCTGAAGCTCGTCGCGGCCGGCTCGTTCCTGCGCACGCGGCTGCCGGGCTGGAACCGCGAGGACCGCGAGTTCCTGGCCTGGTTCACGTCGGTCGTGGACGAAGAACTCGGCCGACCGGCCGGGCCCGACTATGAGACGCTGGTCGCGATCCTCGAGGCCGGCGCGCAGGTGCGCGGCTTCCGCGCCGTCCGCTGGCGCAGCATGGACGCGGCCCGCGCCGCGATCGAAACCCGGCGCCGGAAGGACCGCGCGACAGCGGATGTCGAGTACCGGGGGCAGATGGTCCAGCTGTCCCCCTGATCCGCTCCGCGACGAACGCCGCGCGCTTGCCGTCGGATGTCGCCGTCATGCGGGCCGGCTGCGCCGGCGGCCCATGATGGAAAACGTCTGGAATTTTCGTAGGGGCCGGCGCAGCCGGCCCGGCCGGGACGGCGTTGCGCGACACGCGGGTCGCGACACCGGTCGCGTTCCGGTCCGTCTTCGACGGCCCCTACGTCCTGTTCAGTTATCAAAGAACGCGTGAAGCCAACAGCGTGTTACCT
>JAGOJY010000049.1 GCA_017994815.1 Acidobacteriota bacterium | reverse complement strand
GCCAAAGGCGGCACCTCGGCCGGCGTTTCCAGCACGATCCGCGCGAAGTTCGGCTCGGCCCAGAGCACGCGCGGAAGGGCGGCCAGCGTGCGGCTGGATTCCAGTGCCCGTCCGGCGGCGGCGCGCTCGATCGTGACGAGGAACGTGGCGCCCCGCAGCCGCCGCACCTGGCGGATCCCGAGCCGGCCCCTTTGGCCGCGGATGGCGCGGCGCGCCTGCAGCGGCGTCGTGCCGGGTGCAAACGCCACCAGCACCTCGTCCAGCGGTACGGCCAGCGTGTTGCCGCACTCGAACACCGGCTCCGCCTCGAGCCCCGCGGCGAGGCCGTCGGTCCAGCTCCCGCGCGTCGTGTTCGGCTCCAGCCCCTTGACCGGGGCGGCGAGCGGCAACCGGAACAGGTTCAGGCCGCGGGCCGCGAGATCCTGCCGCTGGCCGCGCGGATCGACCACCCAGCCCGCGGGCGGCCGCAACGGCAGCTGGCGGGCCAGCTCATCGCTGACCAGCGCGGCCGCGTAGCGCGGGCTCGGGGCGAGGCGCACCGGCGCGCCCGCGTGGACGTACCAGAAGCCGCCCTCGGGGACGGGACCGGCCGCGCGCGCGGCGATCGAAACCAGCGCGAGCGGGACCAGCAGCGTGAACGGTGCACCCCGGCGCATGCGGACACATTAGCGCAGGCGCGCCTGGTGCGGACGATTACGTCGAACGCATCCTGAAGGTCAGCACCGACCACGCGGCCGCGCGCTCGCGGGCGTCGAACTCGCCCAGCGCGAGCAGCGCCAGCACCGCGCCGCCCGCGACGGCCGCGAGAGACGGCAGGAGCCACGGGCCGTCCGGCGACAGCGCGGCGGCGGCGCAGGCCGCGACGCTGACCAGCGCCACGCGCGCGATCGTCGCCACCGGCAGCGTCGCGCGCGCGGCGGACAGCGCCGCCGCCATGCCGCCCGCCGCGCCGACCCACGAGCACGCGGCCGTGACGAGCGCCGCGCCCGCACCGCCCCAGCGCGGGACCGCGGCCCACAGCCCGGCCAGCGCCAGCGGCGAGAGCGGCGCCGCGATGGCGACCGTCCAGCGCGTCCGGTCCCACGCCACGAGGATCGCCGCCGCGATGCCGACGAGCACCAGCCCCGGCGCGCCGAGGATCAACAGGCGCAGCGGCGCGGCAGCGCCGGCGAACTCCGCCCCCGAGACGAAGCGCACGATCCCGGCCGCGCCCCCGGCGACGATCGCCGCGAACGGGACCAGGAGCAGCCCGGCCCGCAGCGCATCGCGCGTCATCACCCGCGCGCCGTCGACCTGGCCCTCGCGCAGCATGCGGACCAGCGTGGACTGCAGCAGCGGCGCGAACGTCATGGTAAAGATCCCCGGCACGAGCGAGAGGTTCTGCGCCATGCCGTACTCGCCGGCCTCGGCTGCGCTCGCGCCGAGCGCCTTCAGCACCACGAGGTCGAGCCGGTTGAACAGCCGCAGGCAGACGGCGTAGACGAGCAGCGGTGCGGCGTACGACAGGACGCGCCGTGCGCGGTACGCCGAGCGGGCGAACAGCGGGGGCGCCACCAGCCCGCGCGCGACGAGGAGCTCGACCGCCGAAGTCCCGATGCAGGCCCAGATCGCCCCGCGCACCGACAGGCCCAGCCCGACGAGGACCAGGAGCAGCGCGAGGCGCACCAGCCAGCGCACCGCGCTCAACAGCGCGCGCTGCCGGTACCCGCCGAGGCCGACCAGGATGTCGCGGTGCGCCTGCGCCGCGCAGAACAGCGGGATGTCGAGCGCGAACACGCGCAGGTGCCCGGCCAGCGCCGGCTCGCCGAGCAGTCCCGCCACCGGCCGCGCCAACAGCACCAGCGCCGCCGCCGCCAGCGCGCCGGCCAGCACGAACAGCCGCAGCGACGTCGCCGCCGCCGGTCGCCAGTCCTCGACCTCGGCCACGCAGCGGTTCGTCGCGCGGCCGAAGATCGAGCAGATCGTCCACTCGATCCACACGACCAACGTCGAGGCCAGCGTGAACAGTCCGTAGCCCGTGGTGCCGAGCCAGCGCGTCAGGAAGGCGAGCGTGACCAGGCCGGTCGGCAGGACCAGCGCCTCGCCGAGCAGCACCAACACCGTGCCCTCGAGCGTCTTCCTGCCATGCGACGGCATCCGCAAAGGATACTGGACGCGCCGGGCGATCGGCCGCGATAATCGCCGCCGATCGCGGGAACGTGGGACATGCAGCCAACCGAAAGCTGGAGCGAGTGCATCGAGGGGCGGGTCGTGCCGGCGCCGCGCGACGGACGATACCTCGTCGGCGTGCTGGAGGGCGAGGGCGTGGGCCCCGAGGTCGTCCGGGCGGCGCTGCGCGTCCTCTCGGCGGTCGAGTCGGTGAGTTCCCTGCGCTTCGAACTGCGATTCGGCGGGCCGATCGGCATCGCCGCGCAACGATGCGACGGCGTGCCGCTGACGCCCGGCGTGGTGGCGTTCTGCGAGGAGATCTTCGCCCGCGGCGGCGCGATCCTGGCCGGGCCGGGCGGCGGCCGCTTCGTCTACGACCTGCGGCGGCGTTTCGACCTGTTCTGCAAGATCAGCCCGGTGTCGACGTTCCCCGAGCTGGCCGGCGCGGGCCGGCTGAAGCCGGAGCACGTGCGCGGGGTGGACTGCCTCTTGGTACGCGAGAACGCGGCCGGCATCTACCAGGGAGCCTGGCGCGAGGAGACACTGTTCGGGACCGGGCGCGTCGCGCACCACGAGTTCTCGTACTCGGAACCCCAGGTGCGGCGGATCGTGGAGACCGCAGCGCGGCTCGCGGCGCGCCGCCGCGGGCGGCTCGCGGTCGTGCTCAAGGACCACGGTATCCCGACGGTCAGCGCGCTGTGGCGCGACGTGGCGCGCGAGGCGGTGAACAGCCACGGGATCGATCTGGAGGTCGTCAACGCCGACTACGCCGCCTACCGGCTCGTGCAGAACGCGCAGGAGTTCGATGTCCTCGTCACGTCGAACCTGCTCGGCGACATGCTGATCGACCTCGCGGGCGTGCTGCTCGGCTCGCGCGCGCTGGCCTGCTCGGGGAACTTCGCCCACGGCGTCCCGGCCGTCTACCAGACGAACCACGGCTCGGCGCACGACCTCGCGGGCACCGGTCGCGCAAACCCGTTCGGGCAGGTCTTCTCGCTGGCGATGCTCTTGCGCGAGAGCTTCGGCCTGGTGCGGGCGGCCGCGCTGGTCGAGTGCGCCGTCCGCGCGGTGTGGCGCGACGGCTGGCGCACGGAGGACATCGCCGAGCCGGGCACGCGCGCGGCCGACACGCGGCTCGCCGGCGAGTTGACGGCCGCTGCCGTGGGCGAGCTGGCGCACGAAATCGAGGTGGCATGAAGCCGGCGCTCGTGCTGGTCGACCTGCAGCACGACTTCCTGCGCTCCCCCGCCCTCGAGCCGCCGGCGAGCGCCGTGATCGGCCGCGCCGCGGCACTGCTGCGGGGCTGCCGGTCCCGCGGGATCCCGGTCATCCACGTCTGCATCACGATCCGCACCGACGACGACCGGCGGATGCCGCACTGGAAGCGCGACGGGACATGGCTGTGCGTCGCGGGCACGCCCGGGCACGAGCCGCCGGCGTCGCTCGCCCCGCTCGCGACGGAGCCGGTCGTCCACAAGACCTCCTTCAGCGCGTTCGCCGCGCCGGAGATGGACCGCCTGCTGACCTCGCTCGGCATCGACGCGCTGTGGGTGGCTGGCGTCCACCTGCACGGCTGTGTGCGGGCGACCGCACTCGACGCCTACCAGCGGGGGTTCGCGGTCCGCGTTGCGGGCGACGCGGTCGCGAGCGACGACCCGGTCCACGCCGCGGCGACGCGCCGCTACCTCGCCGAGCGCGGCATCGCGTTCGCGAGCGTGGAACAGCTCTTGCGCGGCGAGGAGCCCGCGACGGCCGCTCGCGCGACCCTCGCCGCGGCCTGCGCCCGCGCGAGGGAGGCGTTTCGCCGCTGGCGCGCGACGCCGCTCGATGCCCGGGCCGAGATGCTGCGGCGCTTCGCCGCGCTCGTCGAGCGCGACAGCGCCGGGTTGGCGCGCGGCATCGCGGTCGAGGTCGCCAAACCCCTGCGCTACGCGGCAGTCGAGCTCGCGCGCACCGGCGCGTTGGTCGAGGCCGCGATCCGGCACGCCCGCGGCGCCCGCGAGGGCAGCTGCGGGCCGGAATCGGAGTTCCGCCACCAGCCGCTCGGCGTGGTCGCGGCGATCACACCCTGGAACAACCCGGTCGCGATTCCCGTGGGCAAGATCGCTCCGGCCCTGCTGTTCGGGAACACCGTGACCTGGAAGCCGTCGCCGCGCGCCCGCGCGACCGCGGCGGCCGTGCACGAACTGCTGCGCGCCGCCGGCTGCCCGGACGGGGTCGTCGAACTCCTGGATGCTTCCGACGCCTCGGCCACGGCGCTGCTCTTAGGGGGGGACATCAACGCCGTCGCCTTCACCGGCTCGCCCGGCGCGGGGCGCGCCGTCCAGGAGCTGTGCGCGCGGCGCTTCCTGCCGCTGCAGGCGGAGCTCGGCGGCAACAACGCCGCGATCGTCTGCACCGACGCCGACCTGCGCGATGCCGCCGCGAGGGTCGCCGAGGCCGCCTTCGGCTTCGCCGGCCAGCGCTGCACCGCGAACCGCCGCGTGATCGTCGAGCGCGCGGGCGCGGACCGGTTCGTCGACGAACTGAGGCAGGCGACAGCCGAACTGCCAGGCGGCGACCCGCTCGACCCGCAAACGATCGTCGGCCCGCTGGTCTCGGCCGACAAGCGCGATGAGATCGCCGCGGCGGCGACGCGCGCCGGGATCCTCTTCCGCGGCCGCGACGCCGACTTGCCGGCGTACCACCCGCCCGTGGCCGTGCGCGGCGACGACCCGCAGGACGACATCGTGCGGCATGAGACGTTCGGGCCGCTCCTGGTCGTTCAGCAGGCGGACGACCTCGACGAGGCGCTGGCGCTGAACAACGCCGTCCCGCAGGGCCTCGTGGCGGCGATCTTCACCTCCGCGCCGGCGAAGATCGAACGCTTCCTCGACGAGGCACAGGCCGGGATTCTGAAGATCAACGCCGGCACGGCCGACGCCGACGCCGAGGCGCCGTTCGGCGGGTGGAAAGCCTCGGGCATTGGGCCGCCCGAGCACGGCGCGAGCGACCGCGAGTTCTACACGCGCACGCAGGCGATCTACCGCCTCCGGCTCCGGGTTTGATCGGTCCCCAGCTCGTGCAGTTGGCGCGGATGGCCTCGGCGCTGCCGCGCTTCCTGCGCCATCCGCTGAGCCCGGAGCAGGCGTTCGACGAAGTCCGGCACCGCTTCGAGGCGCGCGAGCGCCGTTTCCTCGACTGCGTGCGGGCCTTGGTTTACGACAACCCCGCCAGCCCCTACCGCGAGCTGCTGCGCTGGGCCGGCTGCGAGCACGGCGATCTCGAGTCGAGCGTTCGCTCGCGCGGTCTGGAGACCACGCTCGCGGCGCTGCGAGACGGCGGCGTCCACGTCACGCTCGCGGAGCTGAAGGCGACGGCACCGATCGTGCGCGGCACGCGCTCGCGCGAGGTCCGCGAGAGCGACTTCGACAACCCGTTCTTCGACCGCGGGAGCCTGGAGGGGTCGAGCAGCGCCAGCCGCTCGCGCGGCACGCGCGTCGGCTACGACTGGGCGCTGATCCGCGAGCACGCCGCGACCGAGCTGGTGCTGAACGACCTGCACGGCGCGGCGTGCGTCCCGCTCGCGCTGTGGCTGCCGCCGCTGCCCTCGATCGCCGGGATGCAGTGCGTGCTGATGAACCTGACCTGGCGCCGCGTCCCGGCCGCGTGGTTCTCGCCCGTCGATACGCGCGCGGCGGCGGCGCGGCACCGCCTGGCCAACGCGTACATCCGCCGGGTATGCGGGCTGCTCGGCTACCGGCTGCCGCGCCCACGTTGGGCCGAGTTCGCACGCGCGGCCGAGGTCGCGGGGTGGATCTCCAGCCACCGGCCCTGCCTGCTGCGCACGTACGTCAGCTCGGCCGTCCGGCTGGCGCAGGCCGCGCGCACCGCCGGCCTCGACCTCGCGGGTTGCACCATCCTGTGCGGCGGCGAGCCGCTGACGGAGGAGCGCCGGGAGTTCGTCGAGTCCACGGGCGCCCGCATCTTCCCGCGCTACTCGGCTACCGAGGCCGGCCTGATCGGCGCCGCCTGCGACAGGCGCACCTCCGCCGACGACATGCACGTCTACCTCGACCGGGTTGCCGTCGTGCAGCACGAAACGCGGCTCCTGTTCACGTCGCTTTCGCCGCACACGGGCAAGGTCCTGCTGAACGCCGACCTGGGCGATTGCGGCACGCTCGAGCATCGCGCCTGCGCGTGCAGCTTCGGCCGGATCGGGATGACCGCGCACGTCAGCAACGTGCGCAGCCCGGCGAAGTTCACGGCCGAGGGGATGAACGTCCTCGGCTCCGACCTCGACCGAATCGTCGGCCAGCTCGTCGCCGAAGCCGGCGGCAGCCCCGACAGTTACCAGTTCTGGGAGACGGCCCGGGCGGACGGCACGCGCGGCCTCGTCGTGGCGATCGATCCCGATGTTCCCGGACTGGAGCCAGCCGACGTGCGCGCCCGCCTGCTCGAGCGCCTCGCCGGCGACAAGCCGTCGGGCGCCCTGACCTCGCGCATGTGGGACCAGGCGCGGACCCTCGAGATCGTCCGCGCCGCGCCCCGCCTCACCCGCGGACACAAGTTCCCCCGCATCATTTCGTAGAATGGCCGACAGGCAGCCCGGCCATGACGCCGTCGCGATGCAGGCGAACGGGGTGACAATTCTTGTCACCCCGCGCAACTGTTAGCAGTTACCTCGCCGCATCGTCGATTTGTCATCGCGAGAAACTTTTTTTAATTTCTTGTTGACATGTTCCCCAGATCTGCTACCATCCGATCATCACGCGGGGGCGTGTCGTTGAGCTGCACCCGGGACATCGGAAGCGGACCGCGGGCACCTGCCCGGGACCTGGAACTCTGGCGCCGCAACGCGCTGGAGCTGGACCAGGCCGCGGCGGCGCTGGTCCGCGTCGGCGACCGGCTGTCGGTCCCGCTGGCGCGGGTCTGCCACGAGATCGTCGCGCACGAGCAGTGGCGCCAGTCCGGGATGCGCCGGCCGGACTTCGCCCGCGAGTACGGCCTCGGCCCGCGCTGGATCGCCGACCTGGGCTTCCTCGGCGGCAAGCTCGACGAGCTGCCGGAGCTGGAACGGGCATTGTCCGCGGGCCGACTTTCCCGCAGCGCCGCGGTCGGTATCGCGCGCGTGGCGACGCCGGAATCGCTCGAGGCGTGGCTGGAACTCGCGGCTCACCTCAACGTCCGCGAGTTCAAGCAGCAGGTGCGGCGGGCGCGGCAGGCCCGTTCGGCGTCCCCGGTGCCGGAGCACGTCGAGGTCGAGAGCAAACCGGTCCTCGAGGACGACGACGACGACGCGCAGTGGGTCGTGCGGCAGGAAGTCCCGGCCGCGGTGCGGGTCGCGTTCGACGAGTGCCGCGAGCTGTTCCACGCGGTGGACGGTCGCGAGTCGGAGGTGTCCGCGTTCGTCGAGGCGCTGGTGGCCGAGGGCGAGGCCGGCCCGGAGCGCTACGAGTACGCGTCGCCCTCGCCGCTGCAGGTGCACCCGGAGAGCGACACGGAGGCGGAGGACCGGCTGGACCAGACCGGGCGCTGGCGCCGGCTGGACCAGCGGGAGGAATGCCCGGCGGCGCTGGAGCCGGCGCGCGAGCTGTTGGCCCGGGTGGAGTCGTTGGGCGAGGTGCGTGGCCCGCTGCCGGACGAGAAGGCGCGGGCCCTGCTGATCCAGCTCGTCGCGGCCGAGCACGATGTCTTGCGGGTGCTGGGCGAGGTGCTCGACGCGCTGGCATCGCGCCGGCCGTTCAGCCGGGAAGGCCGCTACCTGCCGTACCTCGATCTCGGGCACTACGCCGCGGCGCGGCTCGGGATCTCGCGCTCTCTGGCCTACCAGTTGGCGCGCGTGGCGCGCGAGGTGCGGGGCTACCCGTTGATCCAGGCCGGGTACGAGGCGGGCGTGATCCCGCTGCACAAGGTGGCGCTGGCGCTGGGGGTGCTGGCCAAGCACACCGACCGGGAGGAGTTGGACGAGGCGTGGGCCGAGCGGCTGTCGTGCGCGAGCTTCAAGCGGCTGCGGGACGAGGCGGCGCAGATCCGCCGGGCGCGGGTGGCGGACCGCGAGCTGGTCCCGGAGCCCTTGGACGACGAGACGTGGTTCGCGGGGATCCGCCGCGAACCCGGAACGTGCGTCATCCGCCTCGCGCACCTCGTGCTGCAGGCGTGCCGCGGGCCGTTGGAGTACGAGACGCTGCGGCTGACGTTGCCGGAGGACCTGGCCCGGCGGTTCTACGGCGCGTGCTTCGCCCGCGAAGAGAAGCTGCGCGAACAACTGAAGGAGCTGGGCGGTCGGGACGTGCCGTCGCCGACGGCGGCCGACCTCCCGCTGCTGGCGGTCCAGAGGTTTTCCCGGTCCCACCCCGGTTCGATCCGGGGCTTTGGGTTGCTGGCGCTGCTGTGGGAGTTCGCGACGAGCTGGGACAAGCCGCGGCAGGGGAGCAAGACGTCGTCGAACGAGATCTACGAGCGGCGCGGGTGTCGCTGCTCGGCGCCGACGTGCACGGCGCGGGTGGTGGAGGACAGCCACACCGAGGCCAGGGGGCGCGGCGGTTCGGACGAGCTGGACAACCGCGACGCCGACTGCCCGTTCCACCACCGGCAGGGAATCCACGGCAGCCTGGCCCGCCGGATGGGCAAGGCGCCGCTGAACACGGTTTGGCGGCTGGGTGTCGGGGCGTGGCAGCAGTGGTACCGCAACGAGCTGCGCATCCCCGACCCCGAGCCGACGTTGTTCACCTGAACACGCTGTTGGTTGTCGTGCTCTTTGACAACTGAATGGCACGTGGGAGCCGCCGCGAGCCGCCGAGACGCGACGCCGTGTCGCGGTCGGCGCGTTTTGGCGCCGTCACGCCGGTCCGGCTGCGCCGGCTCCTACGAAACTGTCTTTGTGGGGGCGGCGTCACGACGCGCCGTCCAAACGTCTTCCATCCGATCGTGCGCCGGAAGGGCGATCATCGCTTGCGGCTGCGGCTGGCCGCCGTGGGAGCGGCCGCAGGCGGCCCGAGACGCGGCGGGCGTTCGCGTCCCGGGGCGCCGTCCAAACGCATCCCCGGACGACACGCACCAGCGTGACGAGACCGGCCGGCTGCGCCGGTGCCTGCGCGGCTCCCGGTTACGGCGTCTCGCGTCCGCAGGCGTCCACCGGGCGCACCGAGTAGAAGTAATTGTCGGCCGTGGTCGCCGCCCCGAGGTCGTCGTACAGCGGCTCCGCGGCGTCGCCGACCTGGAGGAACCCCGAGGCCGCCGACGGCGAGCGGTACACGTTGTAGGACGATGCCGCGGCGGGCGTGCCCCACGTGAGCTGCACGCTGGCTTGGTTCAGCAGCGCGGCGCGCAGGTCCTGCACCGCGGAAGCGTTCGGGCGCGAGGTGGTCGGCACCACCGAGCGGTAGATCGCGTTCGCGTCGGTGACGCCGCCGTTCGCCGGGCCGCTGCTGCAGGTCTCGTTGTTCTCGGCGCGCACCAGGTAGTACACGGTCACGTCGTTCGGCGCGCCGGGGTCGGTGAAGCTCGTCCCGCCGATCCCGGCCGCAACGCGGTTCGCCGCGGACGGCGTGAAGTTCGGCGTGGTGTCGCGGTACACCGCGTACGTACCGGACGAACCGGTGCCCCACGCCGGCGCGGCGTCCCAGGTGAGCCTGACGCCCGTGTTGGCGCAGGGATCGACATCAAACACCGACCGCACCCCCGAGAACGTGGGCGCGCCGCCGCAGGCGGTGCACCCCTCGTAGGCCGGGGCGTCGGCGGTCCGGACCGTCACCCGGTCGAGGTTCCAGCCCGACCGCACGTGCAGCGTGTTCGGGCCGCCGTACTGCCGGAACGCGATCTGCAGGCTGCCGTTGTGGTCGGCGTACTGCGAGATGTCGATCGTCTGCAGCGCCCACGCCGCGTCCGCGACGCCGGTCATGGGATCGCTGCTCCACACCTGCTCCCAGCCCGAGCCGCGCTTGAGGTCCACGTACGACACACCGCCAGCGACGTTCAACCAGCGCCGGAACTGGAGCTGGCCGTGCACCAGCGAGCTGGCGTTGATCACCGGGCTGATCGCCCGCTCGTTGACCCGGTTCTCGTAATCGCCCGGGTGCTCGCCCAGCCCGCTGAGGTCGTGGCCGAGCACGCGCGCGTCGGAGAAGCCGGAGGTCGGGTCGCCGGGGTTCCCCTTCCCCTGCGGCGCGCCGATCTCCCACTCCCCCTCCAGCGTCCAGCCGGTGGACGTCTCGAAAGCGTCGCGGAAGATTGCACCACCCACGCGCGGCACGTCGAAGCGGTACGGCACGCCGCCGGCGTCCAGCGTGGACGCGTTGCCGTAGCCGTCGGTCGACGAGACGCGGAAGTAGATCACGCCGCACTCGGCGAACGGCTGGATCGAGAGCGCGTGCGAGGTGGTCAGCTGCGCGTGCGAGACGCTCGCCCCGAGCGCGGGCGTCGGTCCCCACTCCACCCGCCCGCTGGCAGGCTCGGCCGTGGTCCAGCTGATCAGCGCGCTGCCGTCGGTGACGTCGGCGTGGACCGCCGAGAGCACCGGCGAGCCGCAGTCGATCGCGACACTGGCCCACGACAGCCCGGGCTGACCCTGGCCGTTGTCGTCGTCGAGGTACGTGGCCGTCAGGACATCCAGGTTGGCCACGCTGATGACACCGTCACCCGGCACCGCCGGCCCCGGCGTGGTCTGGATCGTGCCGAGGAACATCTGCGATCCCGGCGGGCCCGGCTGCAGCACCAGCGTCTCCGGCTGCGTCTCGCTGTCCGACGCGACCGTCACCGCGATCGTCGGCGTTGCGACGTTGCCGTCCTTGACGCTGATCGTGACCGCGCTGCTGCACCCGTACGCCGTGCCGTCGAAGCGCACGCGCCCGGCGAACGGCTGCCCGGCGGTCGAGACACAGTCGGAGACAGGGCTCTCGCAGGCCGCGTTCGACGCCACGGCCTGCACGCGGTAGTAGAACGTCAAGTTGTTCGGCAGGTCGTCGTCGACGTAGCTCGTCGCCGGCGCCAGCGGCCGGTCGATCATGATCTGCGCCCTTTCGCAGCCGATGTCGTTGCGCAGGATGCGGTAGGACGTGGCGCCGGGGACGGGGGTCCAGCTCACCATCACCGAGTTCGTACCCGGCGTCGCGCCGGCGATGGGCGTGGCGAGCTGCGGGCACGAGCTGCTGTTCTGGTTGGCCGGGTCCGAGGGGGCGCCGCAGGCGATCCCGTGGCGCGCGAATGCGGCGTAGATCGCCGCGGCGTGCGGCGTGCCGTTGTTCAGGTTGCCGTCGTCGTCGTCGACCAGGAGCAGCTTGTGGAACCAGGCGCTGGTCCCGCAGCCGTCGCCGTTCGGCAGCGCGCAGTTGTACGCCGGCCCGCCGGAGCCCTTGCGCGAGAGGTAGAACAGCTTCTCGGCCATCTGCCAGGCCGAGGCCTGGTCGATCCCGTTGGCCGGCAGGTCGCGGACGGCGAGGTCCCACAGCACCTGCCCGGCGAGGTACCCCTCGCAGTGCGTTTCCTTGCCGCAGGGCGCGTCGCCGCCGCCGCAGTTGTGGGCGATGAAGCCGGCGGGCGTGACCGGGGCGTGGCTCGCGTGCTTGTTCCAGTCCTGGTCGCGGATCCCCGAGCAGTCGAGGCAGGCGTCGCCGTACCCCGAGCAGTTGTGGTCGTCGGCCCAGAAGCCGCGGCCGATGCACGATTCGCGGGTTTCGAAGTACGCGACGACGTCGGAGTATGCCTCGGACGGATTGTCGTAGCCGCCGCCGTCGTAGTTGTCGAGGCCGTGGCCCCATTCATGAACGAAGACCCCGGCGATTTCACCGGTGTTGCGGCAGCCGCCGCCCGACTTGTAGAAGTTGACCGAGTTGCCGTCCCAGAACGCGTTGCAGGTGGAGTTGATGTTGAGGTTGTCGGGGACCTGCGAGCGCAGCCAGGTGTTGTCCGGCAGCCACGCCCGTCCTTTCTGCATCACGCGGTTCAGGTGGTAGAACGACGAGCGCGCGGAGTGCGTGTTGCCCGGCGAGGAGCCGGGCGGGACGGTGCAGTCGGTCCCGCCGCCCTGCCGCAAGTCGAGCGGTTCGTCGCAGGTCGTCGTCTCGGAGACCGGGCCGCAGTTGTCCTGCACCCGGATGTACGGCCCGGCCAGGGTCGTGCGGATCGTCGCCCCCAGCGTGGTGCACTGGTACATCCCGGCGTCGTTCGCGGGCGGCGCTGCCCCGCCGTCCTGGGTGATGTTCGCGAACGGCATCGGGTACGCCGGCTGCTCGCAGCCGGTCGGGCAGTCGCCGTCGTTCGACACCGGGTAGACGCCGCCCATCACGCGCTCGTAGCGCGTGTCGTCGAAGAAGCCGATCACCTGCCCGGTGTCGGCGTCGACCTCCGCGATCCAGGTCGCCGGCGCGCCCTGCTCCCGGAACGTGAAGCGCCAGACCAGCCGGTGCGCCAGCCCCTCGCCGCGCGCGCCGTTCCACGCCTCGCGCGGGCCGACCCGCGGATCGACGGCCAAAAAGCGCAGCTGCGGCTCCGCGAGTTGCACCAGGACGCCGGCATTGTCGGCGCCGAGGTAGGCGTCGAGCGCGGCGCGCGCGGCCGCCGCGTCGAGCTGCGGGGTGGCGCCGCGGCGCACGGCGCCCCAGCGCGTGGCGCCGAAGGCGACGAGGTTCCCCGAGTTGAGCTGGAAATCGAAGCGGGCGCCTTCAACCGCGACGCCGTCCACGACCTGCCGGAACACGACCTGCCAGATGCGGCCGTCGTCCACCGGGCCCGAGGCCTCGCGGTCGAGCTGCAGCTGCCCGCCCCACGCGCCGAGCAGGACGCGGTGCCCGTCGAAGAACTCGCGCGCGAGCTGCTCGAGCTTGTCCATGCTGAGCGGGTCGGAGGACGACAGTCCGCCGGCCCGCACCGCCCAGTCGATCCCGCGCCCGCGGGCGAGGAGCGGCAGCCCGCTGCGCCGATCGAGCCAGACCTGCCAACCGCCGTTCGCGCCCGAGAAGCGCTCCCACTCCTGGCGCAGCGTGTCGGCCGGCGCGAGCGCCTCCAGCCCCTGCGCGGTCGTTGCCAAAGGCGCCCCCGGATCGGCGATGACGAACGCGTCGAAGCGCGCCGACGGTTGCGGCGGCTGGAACGCGAGCGTGGGCACGACGGCGAGCAACATGCCGGCGCACGCGGACAGCAGCAGGCGGACGCGGTGTCGGTTCATTTTTCGGCTCCCCATGCGGAAGAAATCGGTCGGGACCGGACGCTCCCGCGGACCATATACGGCGTTTTAACGCCCGGGACAACGCCCACATCGCTCGCCCAAGGCGCGGGAACCCGCGGCCGGCGCCGGGCGTTGAGAGGAGCGGCGCGCGCCCTCGCGCGCCAGCGGACCGGGCGGCATACTCCACCATTTGTCAGGAGTTTGGCTGGGTTCGGAACCGGGTGAACAGCGGCGGGGCGCCCCCTCGGGCGGCCCGCGGGAGAGGCCATGGCCCAGGCGGAAGCGGACCTCAAGGCGCTGAACGAGGCGGTGCGCGCCGATTCCCTCGAAATCCGGACGGCGCTCCGCGAGATGAACAAGGTGATCGTCGGCCAGGCGGCGATCCTCGACCGGATGATGGTCACGCTGCTGTGCCGCGGGCACCTGCTGGTGGAAGGCGTTCCCGGGCTGGCCAAGACGCTGGCGGTCAAGACGCTCGGGCAGGTGCTGGACCTGCACTTCTCGCGGATTCAGTTCACGCCGGACCTTTTGCCGGCCGACCTGACCGGCACGTTGATCTACCAGCAGAAGACGGGCGAGTTCGTCGCCCGCCGCGGCCCGGTGTTCACCAACCTGCTCCTGGCGGACGAGATCAACCGCGCGCCGGCCAAGGTGCAATCGGCGCTGCTCGAGGCGATGCAGGAGCGGCAGGTGACGCTGGGCGACGAGACGCACCGGCTGCCCGAGCCGTTCATGGTCTTCGCCACGCAGAACCCGATCGAGCACGAGGGCACGTACCCGCTGCCCGAGGCGCAGGTCGACCGCTTCCTGCTCAAGGCGCGGATCGAGTACCCCAAGGCCGACGAGGAGCGGCAGATCCTCGACCGCATGGCGGCCGGCGACCCGCCGCCGCTGGCGCCGGTCCTGCAGCGCGAAGCGATCGAGCGCCTGTCGCGGCGCGTGCTCGAGATCTACATCGACGACCGGATCCGCGACTACATCGTCGCGCTGGTCCGCGCCACGCGCAGCCCGCGCGAGGTCGGGCTGACCGAGGCCGGGCACTGGATCGCCTTCGGGGCCTCGCCCCGCGCGACGATCGCCTTCTCGCACGCGGCGCGGGCCGTGGCGTTCCTCGAGGGGCGCGGGTTCGTGATCCCGGAAGACGTCAAGGCGATCGCGAAGGACGTCTTGCGCCACCGGATCCTGCTGACGTACGAGGCGGAGGCCGAGAACGTCACCTCCGAGACGATCGTCGAGCGGATCCTGGAGCGCGTGGAAGTTCCCTGAGCCCCGGGGACGGCGATGCTCGACCGCGAAACGCTGGAGAAGATCCGCCGGATCCAGATCCGGACGCGCACGATCCTCGACACGGGGATCGTCGGCTCGTACCACGCGGTGTTCAAGGGCCGCGGGATGGAGTTCGCCGAGGTCCGCGAGTACGCGCCGGGCGACGACGTGCGCACGATCGACTGGAACGTCACCGCGCGGATGAACAGCCTGCACGTGAAGAAGTTCGTCGAGGAGCGCGACCTGACGCTGCTCCTGATCATCGACGTCTCGGGCTCGCAACGCTTCGGCTCGCGGTTCCTGCTCAAGCGCGACCTGGCGGCCGAGTTGGCGGCGGTGCTGGCGTTCTCCGCGGTGGCCAACCACGATCGCGTCGGCGCGATCCTGTTCACCGACCGCGTCGAGGGGTACGTCGCGCCGGCCCGCGGCCGGGACCACGCGCTGCGCATCGTGCGCGACCTGCTCGCGCTGGAGCCCGCCGGCCGGCGCACCGACCTCGGCGACGCGCTGCGCTTCGCGCACCGCGTGATGAAGCGGCGCGGGATCGTGGCGATCATCTCCGATTTCCAGGACGCCGGGTTCGAGCGCCCGCTGGGTGTCCTGCGGCGGCGCCACGACGTGATCGCGCTGCACCTGTGGGACCCGCGCGAGGTCGAGGTGCCGCCGGCCGGGCTGGTCGCGCTGGCCGACCCCGAGACCGGCGAAGTGCGCGTCGTGGACACCTCGAGCGCCGAGGTCCGCCGGCGCCTGGCGACGGCCAACCTGGAGGCCGCGAGCGAGACGCTGCGCCGCGCCGGGGTGGACGTGCTGCCGCTGTCCACGGCCGAGTCGTACGAGAAGCCGCTCGCCGCGTTCTTCAAGGCGCGCGAGAGGAGGCGCTGATGCGGGCGGCGGCGCTGCTGGCGGTCGTGCTCGCGGTCGCGCTGCCGTGCGCGGCGCAGACGGCGGACGGGCCCGCGCTGGCCACGCGCGCCTCGCGCGGCGAGATCACCGTCGGCGAGCGCTTCACGGTCGAGGTCGAGGCCCGCGGGCCGGCGGGCGCGACGTGGACCTTCCCGCCGCAGGCGGGAGACGACAAGGTCGAGCTGCGCCTCGCGCCGGCCGACCCGGCGGCCCCGCCGCGGCCGGGCACGGCGCGCTACGAGGCGGCGGTGTTCGCGCTGGGCGAGGTCGAGGTGCCGCCGCTCGCCGCCGAGTACCGGCTCGCCGACGGGACGCGCGGCGAGGCGCGCTCGGCGCCGATCCCGCTGCGCGTGGTCACGCTCTTGCCGAAGGACCCGGCCGCGCAGGCGCTGGCCGATGTCCGGCCGCCGGTGCGCGTCCCGGCCGGCGCGGCGTTCTGGGCCGGGCTCGCGGCCGCGCTCGCGGCGCTGGCGGCGATCGTGGTCGCGCTCTGGCGCTGGCGGCGGCGGCGGCGGCGCGGCGCGCCGGAAGCCGCGCCCGCGCCCGCGGTGCCACCGGACCAGGAAGCGCTCGCGGCGCTGGATCGCCTGGAGGCCTCGGACCTGCCGGAGCGCCGCGAGTTCCGCGCGTACTACATCGAGCTGGCGCAGGTCGCGAAGCGCTACCTCGAGCGGCGGCTCGACGCGCCGGTCCTGGAGATGACCTCGCTCGAGCTTTCGGCCTTCCTGCGCGACCACGCGCTGGCCGGGGACTTCCTGCCGGTCGTGCGCGAGCTGACCGCCGCGGCCGACGTGATCAAGTTCGCCCGCGGCGAGTCCGAGGTGCAGATCGCGCGAGCCCACCTCGGGACCGTGCGCGGGCTGGTGCGCGATCTCGAACAGCGGGCGCGGGCCGCCGAGGCCCCCCCCGTCGCGGAGGCGATCCGGTGATCGACCTCGCGGGACTGCGGTTCCAGGAGCCGCTGTGGCTGCTGCTGGCCCTGGCCGCGCCGCTGGCGCTGGCGGCGGGAGTGCTGCGCGAGCGGCGCGGGCGGGCGGTGCTGTTCCCCGGCGTGTCGCGCCTCGCCCGCGCCGGTACCACGTGGCGCGCGCGCCTGCGCTGGCTGCCGCTGGGCCTCGCCGCGCTGGGGCTGGTCGCCGGCTCCGCGGCGCTGGCACGCCCGCAGCGCGGCTCGGTGCGCCAGAACGTGACGACCGAGGGCGTGGACATCGTCGTGGCCCTGGACGTCTCGGGCTCGATGGCGGCCGAGGACTTCCAGCCGAAGAACCGGCTGGCCGTGGCCAAGGAGGTCGTGGCGGAGTTCGCGCGCCACCGCACGAGCGACCGCGTGGGGCTGGTGGTGTTCGCGGCCAAGCCGCTGACGAAATCGCCGGCGACGACCGACACCGGCCTGTTCCTGCGCCAGCTCGAGGACGTGCACCTCGACATGCTGCCCGACGGCACGGCGATCGGCTCCGGCCTGGCCACGGCGCTGGCACGGCTGCGGCGCTCGGAGGCCAAGAGCAAGGTGGTCGTGCTGGTCACCGACGGGGTCAGCAACACCGGCGAGATCGACCCGGCGACGGCCTCCGACATGGCGCGGGCGATGGGGGTGCGGGTCTACACGATCGGCGTGGGCCGCGGCGGCGTGGTGCCGATCCCGGTGCAGGTGCGCGACCCGCTCAGCGGGCGCGTGGTCCGGCGCACGGTCGACATGGAGGTCGAGATCGACGAGACGCTGCTGAAGAACATCGCCCTGCGCACGGGCGGCGAGTACTTCCGCGCCACCGACTCGGGCTCGCTGCGGCAGATCTTCGCCCGCATCGACCAGCTGGAGAAGTCCGAGATCAAGCTCACCGTCTACCGGCGCTACCGCGAGTTGTTCGCCCCGGTGCTGGCGGCGGCGGCCGCGCTTCTCGCCGCCGCGGGCCTGCTGTGGGCGGCCGGCCTGCGCGTCGCGCCCGCCTGACGCCTATGGAATTCGCCGCCGCCCGCTGGCTCTGGCTGTTGCTCGCGCTGCCGCTGATCGCGGGGCTCGAGGCCGTGATCGCGCGCCGCGACCGCGAGCGCACGGCGCGGCTGGTCGCGCGCCCGCTCTGGCCGCGGGTCCTGCGGCGGCCGGCCGCCGCGTGGCGCTGGATCCGCCTCGCGCTGCTGCTGGTCGGCGCCGCGGGGCTGGTCCTGGCGCTGGCGCAGCCGCGCTGGGGGATCATCCGCGAGAAGATCGAGCGCGAGGGCGTGGATGTCGTGCTGGTGCTCGACTGCTCGGCTTCCATGGCGACCGACGACGTGCAGCCGAACCGGTTCTTCCTCGCGCGGGCGGCGCTGATGTCGCTGATCGACCGGCTGCAGGGCGACCGCTTCGCGCTGGTCGCGCTGGAGGGCGAGGCCTACCCGCTGGTGCCGCTGACGCTCGACGCCGACGCGGTCGGGTTGTTCCTCGACACGCTGGAGCCGGGGATCGTGCCGACGCCGGGCACTTCGCTGGGCGCCGGGCTGGAGAAGGCGCTCGACCTGTTCGTGGACCAGGCGCGCAACAACCGCGTCGTGGTGCTGGTCTCCGACGGCGAGGACCTCGAGGGCGGACTGGACGCCGCGATCGCCAAGGCCAGGCAGCAGGGCGTGGTGGTGCACGCGGCGGGCGTGGGGACCGAGCGCGGCGCGCCGGTGCCGGAGTTCGACCGCAACGGCGCGCGCGCCGGGTTCAAGCAGGACGAGTCCGGCTCGGTGGTCGTGTCGCGCTTCAACGCCGCGACGCTGGAGGAGATCACGCGCGCCACCGGCGGGCAGGTGGTGCGGCTGACGCCGGCCAACACGAACCTGTGGCAGCTCGCCGCGGCGATCGAGGGCATGGAGCAGAAGACGCTGGCCCGCGAGTTCTCGTACCGCAAGAAGGAGCGCTACCAGGTCCCGCTCGCCGTGGCGCTGGTCGCGCTGACCCTCGGGCTGCTCGTCCCGCCGTTCCGCCTGCGGCGGCAGGCCGCGCTGCTGGCGCTGGTCGCGGCGCCGCACGCGGCCCTCGCGGCCGGCGAGGCGCCGCAGGCCCGGGGCGGCGGCATCGTGGACGAGCTGCTGCTGCGCGCGCCGCGCGAGACGGCGCGCGGCCGCGCGCAGTACGGCGACGGCGACTTCCCGAACGCCGTGGCCTCCTTCGGCGCGGCCCACGCCCATCGCCCGGGCGACCCGCGCACGCGCTTCAACCTGGCCGACGCGCTGTACAAGGCCGGGAAGTACGACGAGGCCGCGACCCTGTTCCGCGAGCTGGCGGCCGACGCCGGGTCGGCGCTGGCGGAGCCCTCGCGGTTCAACCTGGGCAACGCGCTGTACCAGAAGAAGGACTACCCCGGCGCGATCCGGGCCTACCGCGACGCGCTGACGCTCCGGCCCGAGGACCTCGATTCGCGCCGCAACCTGGAGCTGGCGCTGCGCGCCCTCCAGCAGCAGCAGCAACAACAACAGCAGCAACAACAGCAGGATCGCGACCAGCAGAAACAACAACAGGACCAGCAACAGCAGGGCCAGCAGCCGGACCAAGAGCGGGACCAGCGGCAGCAGCCGCAGGACCAGTCCCAGCAACAGCAGCAGCAGCAATCCCGCGAGCAGCGCGAGGACCAGAAGTTCCGCGAGGAAACCGGCATGCCGAAGGAGCGCGCGATGGCGCTGCTCGACGCGCTGCAGCAGGCCGAGAAGGAAGACCAGCGCAAGCTCCTGGAAGCCCGGCGGGCCGGGCAGAAGAAGCGCAAGGATTGGTGATGGTGAGGATCCGGACGGCCATCGCGCTTTTCTGCGCCGCCACGGCGCTCGCGGCGGTCCCGCTCGCCCGTGCCGCGGACGACGTCTCGTTCCGCGCCGACGTCGAGGCGCGCAAGGTCGGCGTGGACGACACGTTCCAGCTCACGATCACGGTCGAGGGCCGCTCGTTCGAACTGCAGGGGGAGATCCGCGTCCCCGAGCTGAAGAACCTGCGGGTCGTCGGCGGGCCGTCGGTCTCGACGCAGATGTCGTTCGTCAACGGCGCGATGTCGCAGGCGCGCACGACGACCTACGTCTTGCAGGCGCAGGAGCCGGGGACCGCCGAGATCGGGCCGGTGCGCGCGGCGTTCGCCGACGGCGTGCGGGTGACGGAGCCGATCACGCTGGAGGTCGTGGCGGGCAGCGTCCTCGAGCGCCGGCAGCGCCCGCGCGACCCGCTGGCCGGGCTGTTCGAAGACCCGTTCGACTCGTTCTTCGACCGGCGGCGCCGGCCGCAGCCGTCGGACGAGACGGTCCGGCTGTTCGTCGAGGCCGAGCCGAGCCGGACGCGGCTCCACGTCGGTGAGCCGCTCGTGCTGACCTACGCGCTGTTCACGCAGAACGCCGTGTCGGGGCTGGACATCGCGCAGGCGCCCACCTTCGCCGGGTTCTGGTCGAAGGACCTCGAGCGGCCGGACACGTCCGAGGGGACGATCGTCACGCGCGACGGGCAGCGCTACCACCGCTTCCCGGTGCTGAAGAAGCTCTTGTTCCCGACCAGGGCCGGCACGCTGACGATCCCGGCCTCGGAGTTCAAGATCGCGCTGCGCCGCGGGTTCTTCGGCGATGCCGAGCTGACGCGCTCGACGAAGCCGATCGAGATCACGGCCGAGCCGGTCCCGGCGACGGCGGGTTTCTCCGGTGCGGTGGGCCGCTTCCGCGCGAACGCGACGATCGACCGCGACGACCTGGCGATCGGCGACGCGGCGACCGTGCGCTTCCGCATCGAGGGCACCGGCAACCTGGAGTGGGTCGACCGCGCGCCGGAGCCCTCGATCCCGGGCGCCAAGGTCTACCCGCCGCAGGTCAAGAGCGAACTGAAGCCGTCGCCGGAGGGCGTGACGGGGTCCAAGACGTGGGAGTTCGTCGTCGTTCCGGAAACGGCCGGGACGTTCCGCGTCCCGCCGTTCACGATGGAGTACTTCGATTCGGCCACCGGCAAGATGGCGCGGCTCGAAACGGCGGAGCTGCCGTTCCGGGTCGAGGCCGGTGCCGGGCCCGCGCAGGCCACCGCGCCGGCCACCGCCGCGCCGGCCGCGCAACAGCGCGGCGGGCTGCGCCTGCGCGCCGAACTCGACCGCGGCGCGCGCGGCCTGCCCTCGCCCGGCGGGCGCGGGATCGCGCTGGTGCTCGTGCTCGTCCTCGGGGCGCACGGCGCGCTGTTGGGGCTGCCGCTGCTCAAGCGCGCCGGCAGCCCGCGCGCGCCGGCGGCGCGCGGCCGCGCCAGCGCGCGCACGGCGCTGGCCGACCTGCGGCGCGCGGTGCGCGGCGGGATGACGAAGGAGGCCGCCGCGGCGCTGATCGAGCAGGCGCTGACCAGCGTCTTCGGCGAGGTGGACGAGCGGGCCACCGGGAACGGCGACCCGCTCGAGGGCGAGGTCCGCGACGTGCTGCGCGACGTGCGCTTCATCCGCTACGCGCCGCAGCTCGGCGAGTACTCGGAGAAGATCCGCGAGGTCGCCGAGCGCGCCGCGGCGGTGATCCGGAGGCGCTCGTGAAGGGAGCCGGTTTCGCGCTGGCGCTGGCCTGCGCCGGGGTGGTCGCCGCGGCGCTCGCGGCGCCCCGGGTCGCGGAGGACCGCTTCCGCGAGGGGACCGCCGCGATCAACAAGGGCGACCTGCCGGCCGGGATCGCGATCTACCGCGAGCTGGCCGCCTCGGGCGCCGAGAGCGCGGCCCTGTACTGGAACTGGGCCCAGGCGGCGTCCGCGCGCGGCTCGCTGGGCGAGGCGCTGTGGGCGGTGCTGCGCGCGCGCGAGCTGGACCCGGGCGACGGGGCGATCGCGCGCGAGGCGGATCGCCTGCGGCAGGACGCCAACCTCGACCCGGCCGAGATCGCGCCCGAGCCGCTGGCCGGCCTCGCCCGCTTCGAGCGCCGGTTCCACGTCGGGCAGCTCGCGCTGCTGCTGCTCGCGGCCTCGGTCGTGTTCCACGGCATCGCGCGCCTGCGCTCGGTCGCGCGCTGGCCCGTCGCCGCCGCGTGGACCTCGCTCGCGCTGGGCCTCGCGCTGGCCCTCGTCCCGGTCGCGGCCTCGTTCGCCGCGCCGACCGCGGTCGTCGTGCGCCGCGGCGAGCCGCTGCTCGACGCCGCGTCGCCAACCGCGAACTCCCTCGGCACGCTGCGCGAGGGCGAGGTCGTGCTCGTCCTCGCCGAGAGCGGCGCCCACCTGCGCGTGCGCGACTCCTCGGGCGCGAGCGGCTGGGTCCCCGTGGCCGGCGCGTGGCGCCTCGACGGCCCCCCGCACCCGTGAGTGGCGTCGTACGGGACAGTCATCTCTGACCCCGCAGTTTGGGGTCATAGTTGACTGTCCCCGTTTCTGCTGCCGGTCACCGCGGATCGTCCGTACCCCGAATGATGTAGTGTGCCGGGCCGGCTGCGTACGGCGGCCAGCCGCAGCCGCGAGCGATGATCACTCTTCCGGCTGGCCACCTACCCCCCTCTTCAGTCACCACATCGAGCCGTCCGCCCGCAAGATGCACGCTTCCTGATAGAAGTGGCCTTTGAAGATCCTACGACATGCTCAGAACGTCCTGGTGAGGCCGAGCACGAGGCCGGCGCGCGGCGCGAGCTGCGCGTCGTTGACGCGCTGGACGAGCGGGACCTGCACGTGGCCGTACAGTTCGAGCGCGTCCCCGGCGCGCAGGCGCGCCCCGGGCGTGATCACGACGGCGTCCGAGCCGGTGGACGGGACCGACATCCCGCGGTAGTCGTCGCGGGCGGCGTGGCGCGCGTTGACCTGCAGCGACCACGTCCAGTTGCCGGAGGTGGCGCGGCTGAAACCACCGCTCACGATGGACTCGTCGCCGATGCGGTACTCGAGCGGGTTCCGGCCGTCGCGGCGGTACGAGCCGGAGACGAACCACTCCCAGGCCGACGGGAACGGGTGGTACACGTACTGCACCGCGATCGTCCCGTCGTAGGAACCGCTCCCGGGCTGGAGCGTCGGCTCGCCGATGGCGCCCTCGCTGTCGCGCAGCCGGTAGTCGCCGGTCGGCAGCTTCAGCGACGCGGACGCGAGCAGCAGGTCGTTCTTGCGGACGAGAAGGCCGAGCCGCGCCCCGACGGCGACGTCGCCGAACCCGCGCCCGCCGTCGTCGTTGCTGAACGTCTCGTCCGGCGTTCCGGCGTCGTCGAAGTGCTCGTGGCGCTTGTCCACGGAAAGCGGCAGGATCCCGAAGAGGCTCAACCGCGGCGTGAGCCCGTATCCCAGCGCGAGGTTCACCGCGCTGCTGCGCGTGCCGACCTCGCGGTGGTGGTCCGGCTCGATCGCCCGCTCCTCGAAGTCGACCGCGGGCACGAGCACTTCCGAGGTTTCGTCGCTTCCTTCCAGTTTCCGGGTCTGGTCGACGTAGCGGAACGACAGGTCGACCTGGAACGAGCCGGGGGCCTGGATCCCCTGCTCGGAGGTGGTGACCAGGAAACACGACGCCGAACCGCACGACGCCCGCGCCGCGGGCGCCGCGCAGATCGCGATCGCGAGCGCGGCGCAGGCCGCGCGAGGAGACCAACGGTGCCGGGACCCGGTCATGCGCTCGCTCCCCGTCACGCCTTCCCGGGGCACACTCTACCGTGCCGGCGCTCCCCGCGCCGGCAGCGTCAGCGCGACCAGGCCAGCGACTCGGCCGCCGCGGCCGGGGTTTCCGGTTCGCGGGCCAGCCCGTGCGAGCGCCAGATCTCGTACACCGCGGGGTAGACCAGGAGCTCGAGCACGAATGACGTGAAAATCCCGCCGACCATCGGCGCCGCGATGCGCTTCATGACGTCGGCGCCGGTGCCGCTGGCCCACAGGATCGGGGCCAGGCCGAGGCAGGTCGTGCCGAACGTCATGAACTTCGGCCGCAGCCGCCGCGCGGCGCCGTGCACGATCGCCTCGCGCAGCTCGGCGATGTTGCGCAGCCGGCCCTGCCCGCGGGCTTCCTCGTACGCCAGGTCCAGGTAGAGCAGCATGAACACGCCGGTCTCGGCGTCGACGCCGAGCAGCGCGATCAGCCCGACCCAGACCGCGACGCTGACGTGGTACCCGGCCAGGTACAGGAACCAGATCGCGCCGACGGCGGAGAACGGCACCGCTAGCAGGACGATCGCCGTCTTCGTCAGCGAGCGCGTGTTCAGGTACAAGAGCAGCAGGACCAGCGCCAGCGTCACCGGGATCACGTACCCGAGCCGCTCGCGGACGCGCTGGATCGCCTCGTACTGGCCGCTCCAGCCCAGCGCGTACCCCGGCGGGAGCTCGAGCCGGCCGCGCAGCGCGGCCCGGGCCTCGGCGACGTAGGCCTCGGGGTCGCGGCCGGCGACGTCGACGTACACGTACCCGGTCAACAGACCGTCCTCGTCGCGGATCATCGACGGCCCGCTGCGCGCACGCACGTCGGCGAGCTGGCCCAGCGGCACCATCCGGCCCGCGCCCGCCGGGACGAGCAGGTGCCGGAGCGCGGCGAGGTCGCTGCGGAAATCGCGCATGTAGCGCACGTTGACCGGGTAGCGCGCGCGGCCGTCCACCACGGTCGAGACGTTCTCCCCGCCGATCGCGTGCTGCACGAGGCGCTGCCCGTCCTCGATGCTCAGCCCGTAGCGGGCGAGTTCCTCGCGCTTCCAGTCGATGTCGAGGAAGTAGCCGCCGCCGGTCCGTTCGGCGAAGACGCCGCGGGTTCCGGGCACCGCCGGCAGCAGCGCCTCGATCCGCGTGCCGATCTCCTCGATCTTGGCCGCGTCGTCGCCGTAGATCTTCAGCCCGACCGGCGTGCGCATGCCGGTCGTCAGCATGTCGATCCGCCCGCGGATCGGCATCGTCCAGGCGTTGCTCACTCCGGGGATCTTCAGCGCCGCGTCGAGTTCCGCGACCAGCTCGTCGGCGGACATCCGGTCGTCGGCGAAGTGCCGCAGCACGCCGGCCAGCCAGCCGGGCGCCCAGCGCGAGTACCAGCGGTCCACGTGGCGCCACTCGGAGCGCGGCTTGAGCACGACGACCGTTTCCAGCATCGACAGCGGCGCGGGGTCGGTCGCGGTGTCCGCCCGCCCGGCCTTGCCCAGCACGCGCTCGACCTCGGGGAAGCCCTTGATCACGCGGTCGGTCGCCTGCAGGAGCGACTGCGCCTCGGTGACCGAGATCCCCGGCATGGTCGTCGGCATGTACAGGATCACGCCCTCGTCGAGCGGTGGCATGAACTCGGCCCCGAGCCGGAAGTACACGGGGACGGTCAGCGCCACCAGCGCCACGGCGCCGGCCACGACGGCCCACTTGAAACGCAGCGTGAAGCGCACCGCCGGCTCGTACACGCGCATCAGCACGCGGCTGAGCGGGTGGCGCTCCTCCGAGCGGATCCGGCCGACCACGACCGCGTTCGCGACACCGGCCAACCAGCGCGGACGGAACTCGTAACGCGCGGCGCGCGTGAGCAGCAGCCGCAGCGCCGGGTCGAGCGTGATCGCGAGGAGCGCCGCGATCAGCATGGCGAACGTCTTGGTGTAGGCCAGCGGTTTGAACATCCGGCCTTCCTGGGCCTCGAGCGCCAGGACCGGCAGGAACGAGATCGCGATCACGAGCAGGGCGAAGAACGTCGGCCCGGCCACCTCCTTGACCGCCCCCAGCACGACCTCGCGGTAGTCGCGGCGCCGGCCCTCCCGCTCCCACAGCTCCAGCTTCTTGTGCGTCTGCTCGACGACGACGATCGACGCGTCGATCAGCTCGCTGAAAGCGATCACCACGCCGGTGAGCGACATGATGTTGGCGCTGATGCCGAGCAGCCGGAACGGGATGAACGCCAGCAGCACGGCCGCCGGGATGGTCAGGATCGGGATGATCGCGCTCGGGAAGTGCCACAGGAACAGCACGATCACCAGCACGACGGTGACGATCACCTCCAGCCCGGTCCGCTCGACGTTGGCGATCGAGCGCGCGATCAGCTCGGAGCGGTCGTACACCGGGACCACCTTGACCCCCGGCGGCAGCCCCGGCTCGACCTCCGCGAGCTTGGTCTTCACCCGCCGGATGACGTCCAGCGCGTTCTCACCGCTGCGCATCACGACGATCCCCGAGACGACCTCGCCGCTGCCGTCGAGGTCGGCCAGCCCGCGCCGCAGGTCGGGCCCCAGCGCGACCTGCCCGACGTCCCGCACCCGGATCGGCCGGCCGTCGCGGTCGGCCTCCAGCACGATCTCGCCGAAGTCCTCCAACGAGCGCGCGTAGCCGCGACCGCGGACCATGTACTCGGTGCCGCCGAACTCCAACAGCCGCCCGCCGGTCTCGTCGTTGCCGGCGCGCACGGCCTCGACCACGCGCTCGATCGGGATCCCGAACTCCTGCAGCCGCTGCGGGTCGACGTTGACCTGGTACTGCCGCGTGAACCCGCCGACCGGCGCCACCTCGGCCACCCCGCGCACCGCCTTGAGGTGGTAGCGCAGGTACCAGTCCTGGCACGCGCGCAGGTCGGCCAGGCTCAGCTTCCCCGTGCTGTCCACGAGCGCGTACTGGTAGACCCAACCCAGCCCGGTCGCGTCCGGCCCGAGTTCGGCCTTGACGCCCTCCGGGAGGTGCGGCAGGACGCTCGACAGGTACTCCAGCGTGCGCGAGCGGGCCCAGTACAGGTCGGTCCCGTCCTCGAAGATGACGTAGACGTACGAGTAGCCGAAGTCGGAGAAGCCGCGCACCGTCTTGACGCCCGGCGCGCCGAGCATCGCGTTGACGATCGGGTAGGTGACCTGGTCCTCGACGACGTCCGGGCTGCGGTCCCAGCGCGAGCAGATGATGACCTGCGTGTCGCCGAGGTCCGGCAGCGCGTCGAGCGGCACGGTGACCATCGCCCAGTAGCCGAGCAGGCAGCCCAGGGCCACGGCACCGAAGACGATCGCCTTGTTGCGGACCGAGAAGTCGATGATGCGGTCAATCATGCGTGCCGACCGGTCGCGAGGCGGCCAGCTGGCCGCCCGCCAGCGCGTACTTCGCCGGGTCGCGCTCGAACTCCTCCTTGCAGCCGCCCGAGCAGAAGTAATAGGTCCGGCCGCCGTACGACGCGTCCAGGCCGGCGGCCGCGGCCGCGGCGACGTCGACCGACATCCCGCAGCGCGGGTCGGTGGCCCCGGCCTGCGCCACGGCCGCCTTTCCCCCGCCCGCCCGCGCCATCCGGAGGCGGCTCTCCGAGTCGAGGAGGAACGTCCCCGCGACCGCGATGCGCTCGCCCTCGCGCAGCCCGTCGAGGATCTCGACGCGGTCGCCGTCGCGCCAGCCGGTGGTCACCTCGCGCGGCTCGAACTGCCCCGCCGCGCGCTCGACGTAGACCCGCTCGCTGAGGCCGGAGTCGAGCAGCGCGTCGGCCGGAACGGTCAGCGCCGGGCGGCCCGGCACCGGGACCTCCAGCGTCACGAACATCCCCGGCCGCAGCACCAGCCCGGGGTTGGCGGCCGACAGCCGCACCTTGAGCGTGCGCGCCTCGGGATCGAAGAACGGCGGCGCGTTGCCGACGGTGGCGGTGACCGTCGCCGGGCGGTCGCGGACCACCACCCGCACCCTGCCGCCGGGCCGGAAGATCGCCGGGTCGAGGCCGAGGATGTCGGCCGTGATCCAGACCGTGCCGAGGTCCGCGATCTGGTACAGCTCCGTGCCGACCTCGAACCGCTGGCCAGGTGCGATCGCCCGGTTGAGCACGATCCCGTCGATCGGCGAGTTGACGCTGATGTCGCTGGTGATGCGCCGGTCCCGGCGCAGCTCGCGCAGCTGGTAATCGCCCATCCCGAGCGCGCGCAGCTGCTCCTCGTTGACCTTCAGCGCGGCGTCGCTGCCGGCGCTGGCGTCGCCCTGGTCGTGCACCGCCTTCAGCCGGTCCAGGCTCGCCAGCGAGCCGAGGAACGCCTGCTGCGCGTTGCGGAACTCGCGGCTGTACAGCGTCGCGAGCAGCTCGTCCTTCTTGACCAGCGTGCCGACCGGGTTGTTCTGGACCGACTCGACCCAGCCGTCGGCCCCGGCCATCAGCCGGTACAGCCGGTCGCCGTCGACCTCGATCCGCCCGGTCGTCCGCGCCACGCGCGAGTCTGCTCCGCGGCGCACGCTGTCGACCTGCACGCCGATGAGCTGGAGCGTCTGCGGGTCCACCGAAAAAGAACCGGCGGCGGGCGGCCTTGCCTGCGACCCGCCACCGGCATCCTCGAAGACCGGGACGAGGTCCATGCCGCAATCGGGGGCGGTCCCGGGCTTTTCCGAGCGATACGAGGGATGCATCGGGTCGACGTAGTACAGCGGTTTGCGCTCGCCGCCGCCGTGGTCGCCCGCGGACCGGCCGCCGAGCTGCCGGCCCGCGACGAAGGCGACGGCGGCCACGGCGAGAACGCACCCGATCGCAGCCAGCTTGTTCATCGAGGCCTTTCGTGGAGCGCGCGCGGGTCAGGGCCTGCCGGGCTCGTTCGCCGCCTTCTGCACCGGCGCCGGGGCGTCCTCCGGCGACAGGGACTGCCGGGTGAAGCGGGCGTCGTCGAGGGCCGGGTTCACGACGACGGTCTCGATCACGGTCTTGTGCGGCTTGGCGTCCTTGATGCCCTTGACCGTCGTCTCGAGAACGTGCGGGACGACGACGCCGTCGACCGGGCGGAAGTCGTGGTAGGCGATCTCCACCGGTCGCGGCTTGCCGTCCATGCGCCGCGGAACGCCCTCGATCTTGGCCTCGAGGAACGTCCCGGCGTCGATCCAGACATGGCGGACCTGGCCGCCCTTCAGCGCCAGCTCGAGCTTGTAGGTGTCGCGCCCGTCCACCTTTTCCGTCCCGGCGAGCGTGACCGTCGTTCCCTTCGCGGCGCAGTCGACGAGCGGCCCGTCCAGCTCCGAGTCCATCGCCGCCGCCTTCAGCTCGTCGGCCGTGAACGGCTCGACCTCGCGCCGGCCGAGGAACGGCCGCACCTTCCAGCCGTTCGCGCCGTCGTAGACCTGGACCGCGCGGTCGTTGGCGAACTCGATCTCGACGCGCGACATGTGCGGGCGCTTCAGCTCCATCGTGAACGGGAGCTGCGGGTTCTCCTTGCCGCCGGCCTCCATCTTGCCGGTGAACGAGATCGACCGGACGGCGCGCCACGCCGACAGCCCGCCGCGCGCCGCGACGTTCTTCTCCACGATCTGCGCCGCGGTGAGCTTGGCCGGCGCCGGCGCGGGCGCGGCGAAAACCGTCGGGACCAGCAACGAGAAGCCGAGTCCGACCACGAGTGCGGTGTTGCGCATCGAAGCGTCTCTCCTGCGCGGGTTGGGCATTTCAGTCCCCGGCCACGGCGAGGCCGATGGCCCGGAAGTTCCCGATCAACACGTCCACGCGGCTGCCGGGCTTGACCAGCCCGCCCTTGTTCGAGAACAGGATCCAGTACTCCTTCCCGTTCTCGGGCGAGAAGGTCTGGCGCAAGGGTCCGACCTTCTCCATCACCGGGACGGCGAGGTGCGCCCCGGTCCGCTCGTCCACCAGGATCGCGGTGCTGCGCCGGTCGTTGACGATCCGGGCCTTGCCCTCGTCCGTGACCTTGTAGCTGAACCGCACCAGCGCCCCGGAGGACGCCAGCTTCGCGCCGACGATCTCGACGCCGTACTGCGTGCGGTAGTACCGCTGCGCCGACGGTGTGAGTTCGGCGGGGCGCCGCGCCCGGGCCGGCGCGGGGACCTTGGAGGGGTCCGTGACCTCCGCGCGGCCCGCCGCAAGCGCGACACCCCCGCCGAGAAGCACGACCGCCAGCAACAGGCGCCCGATCGCGTCAGTCCGCATCGAACACCCCGCTGGTCTGCACCGCCGCGCCCATGCCGGTCGTGGTGATCGAGACGGTCGCGGTCGACTTGCTGTTGTCGCCCGCCGGCGTGTACTCGACTTCGATCGTGCACGTCGAGCCCGGCCCGACGGACAGCCCCGGCACGCAGGTGCCGCCCGTGACCGCGAACGAGCCGCTCCCGGCCAGCCGGGTCACCGTCGGCGCCGCCGACAGCGTGAACGTGCCGCTGCCGGTGTTGAGGACCGTCATCGTCCCGCCGTGCGCGGTCGTGGCGCCGGTTTCCAGCGAGGGGGCCGGCGCGATCATGCTGACCGAGCCGCCCTGGTCGGGGCAGAGGTGCGGGTTGGGGATCTCGCTGCCCGCGGAGTCCTGCCCTGCGGCCGACTCGCCGCATCCTTCAACGCGGGTGACGACGTAGAACAGCGCGCTCCCCGGCGCGGGCGTCAGCGAGTCGCCGACATTCGCCGTCGCGGTCGGGCCCGCGGCGTTGAGGCAGCCCTGGTTGTAGTCGAACGACTGCTCGGGGTCGATGGTGCCGCGGTACACGTTGAACGAACCGGAGGACTCGGTCCACGAGATCGTAGCCGCGGTCCCGTCCTTGGCGATCCGGACGCTGTCTCCGACCGGGAGTACCTGCGGTGCCGGCGTCCCCTGGCACACGCCGGCGCTGCACGTGTCGCCGCAGGTCGCCGGATCGCCGTCGTCGCACGCCAGCGCCGTTTCCAGCGCCGGATCGTCGCAGGCGCCGGTCTCCGGGTTGCAGGTGCCGGCGCCGTGGCACTGGTCCAGCGCGACGCACACCACGGTGTTGGTGCCGGTGCAGGTCCCGGCCCGGCAGGCGTCGCCGCTCGTGCACAGGCTCGCGTCGTCGCACGACGTCCCGTCGGGCTTCGCCGGGTTGGAGCAGGCGCCCGTCGCGGGGTCGGGCACGCCGGCGGTGTGGCACTGGTCGAGCGCCGCGCAGACCACCGGCGTGCAGACGCCGGCCTGGCACGTTGCGACGTTGGAGTGGCTGGGATCGGCGTTCGGGTCCCGGCACAGCGTGCCGTCCGCCTCGAGCGGGTCGGAGCAGGCGCCTGTCTCCGGGTTGCACGTTCCCGCGGCGTGGCACTGATCGAGCGCCGTGCACGTGACCGGGTCGGCCCCGACGCACGCCCCGGCCTGGCAGGTGTCGGACTGGGTGCAGGCGTTGCCGTCGTCGCACGGCGTGCCGTCCGCCGCCCCGGCGGAACAGGTGGCGGCCCGCGGCGCGCTGGTCCCGGACAGGTCCACGTACTGCGGGACGTCGTCCGGCCCGGTGGTGCTGATCATCAGCGTCGCCCGGTAGTCGATCGCGCCTCCGGTGGACGCCTTGGGCGCGAACTGGACCCCGATCGTGCAGCTCGCGCCGGAGGCCAGCGTGAACGTCGGACCGCTGCCGCAGTTGGTCCCGGAGCCGGCTGGCACGCGCAGGAAGCCCGGCGCGCTGGCGAAGTTCGGGCTCTTGACCGTGACGTCCGCGTTGGTCGGGTTCGTGATCGCCAGCCCCTGCGGCGCGCTCGTCCCGTCCAGCTCCACGTAGCCGAAGCCGAGCGCCGTCGAGGAGACGAGGGCGAACGAGCGCACGGGAGCCGGGTACTCGACCGCGCCGATGTCCGGCGGGCGGGCGGATCCCGCCTTGCGGCGCGTCCCGAAGTAGTCGAGCCGCGGCGCGAGCCCGTACGTGGCCGAATTCTCCGCGATCGCGTTGACCGTCGGGGAGCCCGCCGTCTCCGGCACGTACTTGCCGAGCAGCTGCCCGGTCAGGTCGACGAGCGACAGCGGCCCGTAGCTGAGGTTGATCCAGTTGTTGGCCTCGTCGACGGTCGCCGCGGGGGTCAGGCTGAACACCGGGTTCGGGATGTTCTCCTGGGCCACGCCCGGCGGGACGAGGTACCCGTGGCCGCCGTTCTCCGGCGGGACGCGCGAGCCGTTGCAGTACTCCTGCAGCACGTCGGGGTCGGCCTGCAGGTTGTTGCCCGAGGGGTAGCTGGTGATGTCGGTCAACAGCGAGCGCTGCGGGTTCAGCGTGTACCCGGAGTCGTGGCTGTTCACGTCGTTGTCGCCCCGCACGCCGATGTCCCAGTACTTGGCGCCCGACTCGCAGGAGCCGGTCACCGACTGGTTGAGGCTCGGGACGAGGTTGACGCTGGCCTGTTGCCCGGTGGGCTGGTCCGGGTCGCCGGTCGGCGCGGTCACCTCGATGTGGAACGCGCGGTTGTTCCAGAAGACATTGTTGGCGAGGACCGGCAGGGAGACCTGCCGGCAGTCATCGCCGGTGTAGGGGTTCGCCGGATCGCTCTCGCCGACCGTCGGGCAGGTCACGTCCACGTCCGGGGGCAGCGAGGCCAGGAGATTCGGCGTGTTGCGCATCGTGACCAGCCCCGCGGCGAGGTACGGCGAGGCCGTGCAGCCGTCGCAGTCGGGCGGGTTGGTCGGCGGGGTGCTGCCCTGGTCGGCGCTGAAGGCGCTCATCAGGACGCCGGCCGACGAGGTCGAGTCGTTGTTGATGACCGAGTTGTTGACGAAGGTCACCCGCAGCGCGTCTTGCATCGACACGCCCGCGCCGTCCCAGCCGGCGACGTTGTCCACGATGATGTTGTTGCGGATGTCCACCTCGTACCAGCGGTTCGGCCGGCGCGGGAAGGCGCTGACCTCGGTGCCGTTCACGAGCTGGATCCGGATGCCGCCGCCGCTGCCGCTCGACGCGCTGTTGCCCTGGATCAGGTTGGAGTCGACGAGCAGGTCGGGCCCGATCCCGTCGCTCAGCCCCGGCGCGCAGTCGGCGTCGCTGATCGTCCCGCACTCGAGCAGCTGGCACGACTCGCCGGACGGGCAGCTGCCGTCGTTGGGGCCCTGGCAGACCTGTCCCGACCCTCCGGTCCCGGTCGCGTCGGCGCACTGGTACGTCTGGCCGTCGGGACCGGCGCCCGAGATCAACAGGCCCCCGCCGCTGGTCGGCAGCGTCGGGTTGGTGCTCTCGTTGAACAGGATCGCGTTGTGGTGGATCCCGCCGTTCTCGTCGTTGTAGCTGAAGCCGAGGTGGGCCACGCCACCGCCGTCACCCGAGCTGAGGTTCCCGCAGACCCAGTTGTAGGCGAAGTTGTAGTAGTCGGAGCCGGTGTTGAAGGTCACGCCGCCCGCGCCGGCCGGCGTGCTGGAGTACAGCGCGTCACCGTACGAGGCGTTCTGCGTGATCGAGTTGTGGTGCACGTTGACGTGCGTCTGCAGCCAGTACGGCAGCTGGGTCCCGTCCGGCACGCTGTTGAGCCCGGGGAACTGGAAGTTCGTCAGCGGCGGAACCGCGCCGCCCGCCTGCGGGGCGATGTTCGCGTCGCCGAACTCGCCCTGGCCGACGCTGATCCCGCCCGAGCCGGTACCGGCGTTGGCGAAGACCTTGTTGTTCGAGATCTCGAGGTAGTGGTTCCAGCCGTGGACGAAGATCCCGCCGCCGCCCTGCGAGCTGTTCGTGACCGTCAGCCCGTCGATGCGCGACGGGTTGCAGAGGAAGTTGCCGGGGTAGTCGTCGCAGTCCTGCTGGCTGTTGGTGAGGAACGTCGTGCCGTCGGGGAACGCCGCCTCGGCAGCGGTCCCGAACGGGTCCACGCCCTCCGGGTAGCGCACGCCCTTGCCGACCACCGTGATGCCGGCGCCCTCGTAGGCGCCCATCAGCGTCGGCTCGGCCAGCAGTTCCGCCAGGT